>PWFQ01000020.1 GCA_003554105.1 Clostridiaceae bacterium
CTGGTGGTGGCTGCAGACAAAGATGTTGTGACTCCATACAGTGAAACGGAAATGATCCATCGAAGAATTAAAGGCTCTGTTTTCACAGTGATTCCTAACTGCGGACATGCCTCCTGTTATGAACAAACGGCAGCCTACAATATACAGGTGTTAGGGTATTTAAGCGGAATCAAATAATGAGGTATTTCAGAAAGAAGTAAGATAACAAACATTGAAAACGAATGGAACACTGATATTTTATGAAAATTCAGGTGGAGGGATCAGCAATGAAAAAAGAGCATGTGGGAGTTGTCGGTTTCGGCACCTACATTCCTGAAACAAAAGAAACAGCGGAAGACATCGCTGAAGCATCCGGTGTCCCTGTTGATGTTATTAAGAATAAGTTCGGCTTCAGGCAAAAACCTGTACCTGGTCCTGATGACGGAACGATGGAAATGGGCGTAAAGGCAGCGACAGATTGTCTTAATCAAACCGGTGTTGAAGCTGACGAGATTGATCTGATCATTTCCATCGGTGAAGAATACAAGGAACATCCTTTGATTACTACAGGGATTTATATCCAAGAGAAAATCGGAGCGAAAAATGCTTGGGCATTCGACCTAGCTCAACGGTGTGGAACAGGTGTGGCAGCTATGAAGGTTGCGAAAGCCATGATGCTGGAGGATGAGACCATCAATACCGTACTCATCGCAGGCGGATACAGAAACGGCGATCTGATCGATTATCAAAACCCCAGAGTCAGCTTCATGTTTAACCTGGCAGCTGGTGGAGGTGCTGTAATATTAAAGAAGAACTATGGAAAAAACATACTGCTTGAAAGCTCAATTATCAGTGACGGATCCTTTGCTATGGATGTGGGAGTACGATATGGCGGTACATCTCTTCCGATTACGAAGGAAAATGTGGAAGAGGGAAGCAAATCCCTCGATGTGTTTGATCCGGATCATATGAAATCAGGGTTGGAGAAAGTGAGCATGACCAATTTTGTCAAGGTAATTGATCAGTCGGTGAAAAAGAGCGGCTACAGTCGGGAGGACATTGACTATCTGGCCATCCTTCATATGAAGCGTTCTGCTCACCGGTTTGTAATGGAAGAATTGGGGCTCAGCCTCGATAAGTCGATTTATCTTGAAGACTATGGACATATCGGCCAGGTGGACCAGATTCTTTCCTCCCAATTAGCATTGGAACAAGGGAAAATCAAAGACGGAGATCTTGTTACCTGGGTGAGCGCAGGGATCGGATATGCTTGGGATGCCTGTACGATAAAATGGGGAAAAGTACCGGAGGTGAAGTAATGGATGTCAGAAAGCTCTACAACGACCGAAAGATTACAATTGAGAAAGCCCTATCATTTGTGAAAAGCGGAGATGAAATTGTCTCTGCCTTAGGGGCAGCGGAACCGAAGGGAATTGTCAGCCGGCTCCACGAAGTTGCTGACCGGGTAAAGGATGTGACAGTTGTTACGTGCCTGCCGATGGGAGGATATGAATACTTTCAAAATCCAAAATACAAAGAAAGCTTTTCCATGGACGGCTGGTTCTACAGCCCGGAAATTCGGAAGGCCCATCTAAACGGAAATGTCTCCTTCGTACCCAACCATCTGCATTTAGCGGCAGAAAAACGCCTGCATTATAAAATGCCGGATCTTTTTATCGGCACAGCAAGCCCAATGGATCCACATGGCTATTTATCCCTCTCACTGAGTGCAACTTACGAAAGGGAGATGATTGAACATTGCGGAATCTCAATCATTGAAGTCAATAAAAATATGCCGAGAACCTTTGGTGACACCATTGTTCATATCAGTGAAATTGATTATCTCGTTGAAAACAATTATCCTATTCCTGAGCTCCCCGTTATCGAGCCCAGTGAAAAAGATCGAATTATCGGAAAAAATGTTGCTGATCTGGTGGAGGATGGATCAACAATTCAACTGGGTATTGGCGGGATTCCCAACGCGGTAGCATCGGAACTGAAAACGAAGAAGGATTTAGGTATTCACACGGAAATGTTCACTGACGGTATGGTGGATCTCTATGAAAGCGGAGCCATTACCAACCGGAAAAAAACCCTTATGCCGGGAAAGATGGTTGCAACTTTCGCTTTAGGCAGTAAGGTGCTTTATGATTTTATTGACGACAATCCTGGAGTCCAAATTATAAAGGGACGCTGGGTGAATGATCCCAATGTGATCGGACAGAACCATAAAATGGTGTCTATCAACACCACTATCGAGATCGATCTTACAGGTCAGTGCTGCTCGGAATCCATTGGACATCGACAATTTAGCGGTACGGGAGGACAGGCGGATACAGCCATAGGGGCGCAAATCTCTGAAGGTGGAAAATCCATTATAGCCCTCTACTCGACAACCAGGGTAAAAGACCCTCTAACAGGAGAGAGAAAGACTATTTCCAAAATCGTACCCTCTTTAACAAAAGGTGCAGCAGTCACTTTATCAAGAAACGACGTGGACTTTGTGGTTAGTGAATATGGAGTGGCATCTCTTCGAGGGACACCGATCAAGGAACGGGTGAAGCGCTTGATTGCGATTGCTCATCCGGATTTTCGGGCTGCATTACAGGAAGAGGCGGAGAAGTTAATGATTTGGTAACAACCTCCTTGAAATATTGGTGAAAGAAAAGCACATCAGAGCTTCCGTGGCGAAGGAGCAATGGTGTGTTTTTCTGTGTCTAAAAGAGGTATAAGTATAAGAAGGTGAATGACAAAGCTAAATTTCAATAATGAAGTAAAAAATCAGTGACGAAGAACGCATCAATAGAAGAATTACAAATAATCGCAAATTGTAAAAGGAGGGCTTATGTTATGAAAAAAATACTGATTTATGGCGGGAACGGATCAGTGGGAAAGGCGATAGTCTCAAAACTTCATGAAAAAGGTTATCCTCTTCATTTAGTGGGAAGAAACGAAGAAGAGTTGTCAAAATTCGCAAAAGAGTTTGATGCATCATACACAATTGCAGATGTGACAGATCCTGAAAGTTTTAAACGGGTAGCTTTAGAGACGGGGAAAGAATTAGGAGGATTGGTTTATGCGGTAGGAACAATTAATCTGAAGTCAATCAGAAGACTTGAGTATAATGATTATATCAATGATTTCAGAATCAATGCTCTGGGTGCAGCATTGGCCATTAAAGCTTCTTTGTCTGCGCTGAAAAAAGGAGACGGGCAGTCTTCCATTATACTCTATTCAAGTGTGGCAGTGAGAAGAGGCTTTCCTCTTCATGCATCGGTAGGAATGGCAAAAGGAGCGGTTGAGGGATTAGTGGTTTCTTTAGCAGCTGAACTGGCACCATCTGTCCGTGTAAATGGAATAGCACCATCAATCCTTGATAAAAGCCAACTTTCAGCGGATTTACTGAAGAGTAATGAGAACCGTGAAAAAACGAGTAAATCCCATGCTTTGCAGCGGCTTGGAACCCCGGAGGATATTGCTGCTATGACACTATTCCTTTTATCCGATGAATCATCCTGGATGACAGGCCAAATCATCGGTGTGGATGGAGGAAGATCAACACTTTAACTGGAGAGAATCTTTTGCAACCTGCTCCCCCCTTTCTGCGTAATGAATAGAGTAAACGACACAAAGCAAATATTGTCTGGAACTGGGAGGTAAGTATTATGAAGAAACTGAGATTGAAAAAAACTGAGCTGCGATTGGTGATTGGATTTTTAACGTTGATCATCGCAGTATTATTAGTCATCGACAACTTTGAAAACATAAAGGACTTAATCGATTAATAAAAGAGGTTTGGCGGATCGGTCATGAATTAAAGGAATTGTGACAGGAAATGTCGAATAATATACTGTGAAATAAATCTTGAAACGGGTATATGGTCGAAAGCGATCAAAATTTAATCATTATTATCTACTTGGGAGGGATATCATGAAAATTTTAGTTTGTTTTGACGGTTCGGAACAAAGCTACAAAGCATTAAAAACTGCGAAAGAAATGGCTTTAGCCTATGAGGCGGAGGAAGTGACACTGATTCACGTTTATCCGGAAAAAGAGGCATCGGTTTGGCAGGCTGTAAACGAAAACAAGGCGAAAGCACCAAAAGCTCTTTCAACCCATGAACGATTGCAGGTTGAAAAATTTATTGCTATTAAAAATATGATGAATCAAGCCGACAAAGAATTTGATCGAACCAAAGTAAAGGTTAGCAAGAGAATCATCAAAGGGAATCCTGTTCAAAAAATTACGGAAATCGCTGAAAAAGAAGACTTCAATATAATTGTGATCGGAAGTCGAGGGCTTGGAGGGTTAAAGAAGTTTATGCTGGGAAGTGTCAGTAACGGAGTTCTTCATGAAGCAAAAGTGAATGTTCTTGTTGTGAAATAACCAATTGCTTGCATAAACCATGATTAAGAAGAGTAGTCATTCAGAAATATGGCTATTCTTTTTTGCTTAATACTTTCCGGTCTCATTCAATTTTGTGAAAGTGATGATTTGAAGTGACGGAAAACCTTTAGTATAAGAGAAGGAGCGTGGACGATGAAAATCATTTCTGTAAGAGAGCAGCCGGAGTTTGAAGAGACAATAATTCGATATATTCAGAAGATATGGGCCACTGAAAATACAATGATGGTATATGAGGATTGTATTAAACACAGCACGAAGACTGATAATCCTTTACCCCAATGGTATTTACTAATGAATGAGGAGGATAGAATTGCCGGTTGTGCAGGTTTGATTACCAATGATTTTATCAGTCGTATGGATCTTTACCCCTGGATTTGCGCTTTATATATTGAAGAAGCTTATCGGGGTTCCGCTTATGGTGAGCTCCTTCTTAAAAAGGCAAAGGATGATACAAGAAAAGGCGGGTTTCCCCACCTTTATCTTTGCACCGATCATATCGGTTACTATGAAAAGTTCGGATTCAGTTACATTGGAGACGGCTACCATCCCTGGGGTGAACAGTCGAGAATTTACCAATCAGAGGAGCTTAATCTTTAAGGTTCGTCGATGACTGTCACTCTGGCAGCATAAGCCTGTTGTGGCCAGCTATCCATAAGCTCCCGGGAACGAACACGAACATACTGTCCCAACTCATAATCTTCCGGATTGTTCACTGTATACCAGACAGCAATTAGGTTGCGGTCATCCGATCCCTCCATGCTTTTCTCAAGAAGCTCATCCTCGGTTAATTCGTTGATATCTTCCTGGTCAATATGACTCACAACGAAAATCCGCTCATCGGAATAGTCCACAATATATCCCTCCTGAACATGTCGAGCAGTGGGATCAAGTGCGGTGCCGCAGGAGACAGATACAATAATCAGAAGAGCAAGGATGAAGGATAGAAGTAATTTTTTCTGAAGTTTCATCTTATAACCTCCTTTAAAGATTCTTCTTTGAAGAGCACTGTATTGATGGCTAATACATTATTATGACGAGATGGAGTTTGGGAATGTTCCATTATGAGTCAATCGTTCCTTTTGAAACAATCATGGTTTCATGAATACAAACATTAAAAACAACCAAAGACCTAAGTGTCTAATATGGAAAAAGGAGATATTCTATGGAATCTGAACAGTATCAATATCGGCTATTGGAAAAGAAAGAAATTGACAAAATAAGGGAAGTAGACGGCTTACACTATATACACCGGGCATGGAGGCCGGTAAACGGAGCAAGAAATCTTGTGGAAATCAACTATGAGGACCCGGATTTCCCCGGCGGATTGGATGACCATAAAGAGGCATTGTATAAGACGTATGAAGGCAATGGAATAATCTTAGGCGCATTCGATCGGCATCAACGCATGGCCGGTTTTGTTTCTATAAACCGGAAGCCATTTGGAGAGAAATACCGCTATGTTCTCTTGGATCAACTTTTTGTTACAAGGGAATTACGGGGCAAGGGAATTGGGAGAGAGCTGTTTTTCAGAGCCGCTTGTCTTGTAAAATCATGGAATGCAGATAAGTTCTATATTTGTGCCGGTTCAGCTGAGGATACCATTGCATTTTACCGTAATCTTGGTTGTGCAGATGCGGTGGAAATCAATCAGGAAATATATGAGGAAGATCCAAGAGATCTTCAGTTGGAGTATGACTTAAGGAGGGGAGACCATGAATGTACAGTATCGAATGAACAGTGATATCTCAGCTAATGAGTTGATAAAAGTATTTAATAGCGTTGGCTGGAATAAAGACGAAAAAGTCATTCTAAAAGCCTTTAAAAATTCCTGCTATGTTTTGGCCTATATTGAGGATGATCTGGTGGGATTCGCCAGAGCAATTTCTGATGGATATTTTTATACAGGCATCTATGATGTTATTGTGGATCCCCGATTTCAAGGGAGAGGGATCGCAAAAACGATGATGGGAAAGCTGACCGATCGATTTAAAGGGACTTATTTTTTCCTTACTTATACTGATGGGAATCGTCAGTTCTATGAGAAGTGTGGATTTCAACAAAACGATCAATCGATGTGGATTCCTAAATAATAACGAGAAGGAGAATATATTTATTCATTATCCCGGCTTTGTATAAAAGGAACAAAGGCAAATCCGGGATATTCGCTTTTTTTGTACTTGTTTTCACCGTTTTTCTCAACCAACACCATGCTTCCCCGATAATCACGCAAAGGAATGACCAGCTTCCCCCCAACTTTTAATTGGTTCAGTAATTCTTTGGGAATTTCACTTGCACTTGCGCTGACTAAAATTCGATCATAAGGTGCTTCCTTGGGATAACCGCGAGAGGCATCCCCATGGACAAAGATCGCGTTCTCCTCTTCGATTTTCTTAAAATTACTCTCTCCGAATGTTTTTAAGGAATGTACTATCTCCATTGCAATGATTTTACCTTTTGGGCCAACGATTTTTGAAAGAAGAGCTGTAGTCCAGCCTGAACCGGAGCCGGCATCTAAAACTTTATGACCTTCCTGGGCCTGCAGCAACTCCAACATAAACACGACGGTAAAGGGTTGGGAAATGGTTTGACCTTCTCCAATGGGAAGGGGCCGATCATCATAGGCATAGCCTTCATACTGAGGAAGCACAAAATCTCTTCGATCAACAGAAAGAAGAGCCTGCTTAATGTTTGGGGTTTTCAAAACACCGCTGTTTTCGATTTTTATTACCAACAATCTACGATCATCAGACATTTAAATCACCTCTTACATATCTATTACCCACTGAGCGCCTCTCATAAAATGAGTAATAAAAAAATTATAACGGGAAGAGGAGATTTTACCGTAAAAATAGAATCATGTTATAATAAGATATTCAATAAGGAGGGCACTTGATATGCATCGGATTTTACTGCTTCACGGAATAAATCATAACATGTTCGGGAAAAGAAATTCCGCACAATACGGAACAATCACTCTGGATGAAATCAACCGGCAGGCATTGGATATTGCTGGAGAGCTGGGAGTTGAACTTGAGTTTTTCCAAAGTAATTATGAAGGGGAAATGTGCGAAAGGATCCATAGAGCCTACGAGGAACAAGTGGATGCCGTGGTGATTAATGCAGGCGCATGGACCCATTACAGTTATGGAATCAGAGACGCTTTAGAGATATTGGATGCTCCCGTCGTCGAAGTCCATATGTCCAATATACATGCCCGGGAAGAATTCCGTAAACGTTCGATTTTTTCAGAAGTGGTGAAAGGGCAAATCATCGGCTTTGGTGTAGAGAGTTATATACTTGGAATCAGAGCGGCGGCAAGCATAATCAGGAACAAAGATTAATCAGCTACCTGTCAAGGTAGTTTTTTTATAATGACTTCAAAGGAGTGAAACCATGAATCAATCAATTACCGGCAATACAAGACTGATAGGTTTAATAGGTTCACCGGTTACACATAGTCTGTCTCCACTCATGCATAATACAGCATTTAAAAAACTTGAACTGGATTATGCATACTTGGCATTTGATGTTGATACCGAAAATCTGGAGGATGGGGTTAAAGCCATGAAGACCTTGAACGCCTCTGGATTTAACGTTACTATGCCGATCAAAGAGTCAATCCTCCCCTATCTTGATGAACTATCCAGGGAAGCTAAACTGATCGGTGCTGTAAATACGGTAAAAAACATCAATGGCCGGCTAAAAGGCTACAATACAGATGGAATGGGATACGTCAAATCTTTAAATGAGGAAGGCTTTGAGGTTGGCAAGAAGAAGTTTGTTCTGGTCGGTGCCGGAGGAGCAGCCAGAAGCGTTGCAATTCAACTGGCCATTGAAGGTGTCAGAGAGATTGTGATTTTTAATCGCGATAGAGATAAGGCAGATGAAATTTGTCAAATCATCAGGGAGAACTTTCATGACGTGGAAGTAAAAACATCGGAACTGAACGATGAGTTTCTACGAAGAGAATTAATAAATGCGGATGTATTCGTTAATTGCACACCTTTGGGAATGGGTCCTCATGAAGAGAAAAGCGTAATTGAAGATCCGGAGTTTTTAAGAGAAGACCTGGTGGTTTCAGATCTTGTCTATCATCC
>PWFQ01000045.1 GCA_003554105.1 Clostridiaceae bacterium
ATAACGTAACGATGGAGATCGAATTGATTAGCCCGATCGCAATGGAAGAAGGATTGAGGTTTGCAATTCGAGAAGGTGGAAGAACGGTAGGAGCCGGAGTTGTAGCTTCTATTATTGAGTAGTTTTACTAGGAGATAAACCAATATAGCTAGAAAACAAGACAGAATTTAGAGGAAGGATGAGTTCCTTCTTCTAAATTCTTTTTTTCTCAAAATCGTTTAATGCTTATAGGAACATATACTTATAATAACTCTTAAGTTACAATGCAACGAAAAAAAACGAAATAAACCTTGAAATATAGCTTGAAATAGTATAAAATTATCTAGTGTGCAAAATAGCGATGAAGCGGAAGGTAGCCTGTTTAAAATGGGGAATTTTCGTGGAGCATGCCAGATCAATGAATCGGGCGACAAGGGATCGAAACGCGCAAGGAGACAAGACACACCTGGAAGCGTTTAGCGAAACCCTGTCGTGCGTGAAAAAGAAAACTACGTGCGATAAAGGAGGGAAAGTGAATGGCAAAGAAAAGTCAAAAGATCAGAATTCGACTAAAAGCTTACGATCACAAAACATTGGATCAATCAGCAAGTAGAATCGTGGAGACTGCAAAAAGAAGTGGTGCGGAGGTATCGGGTCCGGTACCGCTGCCAACTCGTAAAGAGATTATTACCATCATTCGAGCGGTACACAAGTACAAGGATTCAAGAGAACAATTTGAGATGAGAACCCATAAAAGATTAATCGACATCCTTGAACCGTCTCAAAAAACAGTAGATGCGCTTATGAGACTGGACTTACCAGCCGGTGTGGATATTGAAATTAAGTTATAAGACAGTATATCTAAGATATAGAGTAGATTGCCTATTTCTTAGGATGATTACATTAAGCTGTAATCCGCTGTAAGATTATTAGGAGGTGTAAAGAAATGAAATTTGTATTAGGAAGAAAAGTTGGTATGACACAGGTATTTAGCGAAGAAGGTGAAGTTACGGCAGTAACGGTAATTGAGATTGGCAAAAATGAAGTTGCTCAAGTGAAATCCTTTGAGAAAGACGGTTATGAAGCAGTTCAAGTTGGATACGACGAAAAGAAAGAGTCGCGAACGATAAAACCTGAAAAAGGACACTTTGACAAAGCCGGTATTACTCCGAAGAAATTTCTAAAAGAGTTCCGCGTTGAAAGCACTGAAGGTTTTAGTATCGGGCAAGAAATCACCGCTTCAGTATTTCAAGCAGGAGACCGGGTTGATATTATGGGTACTTCCAAAGGAAAAGGTTTCCAAGGAAATATTAAGCGACACAATCAATCCCGAGGACCGGAAACCCATGGTTCCAGATACCACAGAAGACCCGGATCTATGGGTGCTTCTGCAGACCCAGCAAGGGTTTTCAAAGGTAAAAACCTACCTGGACAAATGGGTAACGAAAGAGTAACAGTGAGAAATCTTGAAATTGTAAAAGTAATGGAAGACAAAAATGTGATCCTTGTTAAAGGTGCAGTTCCAGGCCCGAAAAAAGGATTAATCACAATAAAAGAAACGATTAAGCAAAGCAAATAATGCTGATCGCAGAGAGGAGGATTATAATGCCAAAAGTACCAATTTATAATATGGCAGGAGAGAAAGTAAGTGAAATGGAATTAAATGATCACATTTTCGGAGTCGAAATTAATGAGCATGCAATGCATCAAGTTGTGAAAAATCAGCTTGCGAATAAACGTCAAGGAACAAAAGGAACCCTTACTCGATCTGAAGTGAGAGGTGGAGGAAGAAAGCCCTGGAGACAAAAGGGTACAGGTAGAGCAAGACATGGAACCATCCGATCCCCATTATGGGTAGGAGGCGGAATTGTATTTGCACCTAAAAGCAGAGACTTCAGCTATACATTGCCTAAAAAGCTAAAGAGAGTTGCTTTTAAGTCTGCGCTCTCAAGCAAAGTTGCCAACGAACAGATTAAAGTGGTGGATGAGTTTATACTTGATGCACCAAAAACGAAAGAAATGGTAAAAATCCTTAAAAATTTAGAGGCTGAAAAAAAAGCTTTAATCGTATTAAGCAGCAATGATGAAGCAGTCATAAGATCAGCGAGAAACATTCCTGGAGTAGCTACAACTTCTGTAAACACTTTGAATGTTTACGATATCTTAAAGTACGACCACTTTATCATTACCAAGGACGCGGTAGAAAGGGTCGAGGAGGTGTACGCATAATGAAAAATGCACATGATATCATTATCAAACCCCTAGTTACGGAACAAAGTATGGAAGAAATGGCTGAAAGAAAATATGCTTTCAAGGTAGCGAAAGATGCTAACAAAAGTGAAATCAAAAAAGCCGTTGAAAAGATTTTTGGCGTGAAGGTTGAAAAAACCAACACGATGAATATGAAGGGTAAAATCAAAAGAATGGGCAGAACCCAAGGGAAAAGAGCAGATTGGAAAAAAGCCATTATTACATTAACCGAAGATAGCAAAGAAATCGAATTCTTCGAAGGAATGGAATAAACTGAACCACAAAGGAGGGAAATGAAATGGCGATAAAAAAGTTTAAGCCCACAACTCCGGCAAGAAGACAGATGACAGTATCTGACTTCAAAGAACTTTCAAAGGTTGAACCAGAGAAATCATTATTGGCACCTTTAAAGAAATCTGGAGGACGAAATGTCCACGGTAAAATTACCACAAGGCACATTGGTGGTGGAGCAAAAAGAAAATATCGAATAATCGATTTTAAAAGGAACAAAGATGGAATCCCTGCAAAGGTTGCAACCATCGAGTATGATCCCAATAGAAGTGCAAACATCGCTTTATTGCATTATGTAGATGGAGAGAAACGTTACATTCTTGCACCAAAGAACCTACAGGTAGGTGACATGATAGAATCCGGGGAAGCGGCAGATATTAAGGCCGGAAATTCAAAGAAACTAAAAGACATGCCCGCAGGTACAATTATACACAATATTGAAATGAAACCCGGTAAAGGCGGACAATTAGTTCGATCTGCAGGAAATTATGCTCAATTAATGGCTAAAGAAGGAAAGTATGCGACGATAAAGTTACCTTCAGGAGAAATGCGCAGGATCGGTCTCGAATGTCGCGCAACAGTTGGTCAGGTTGGGAATGTTGAACACGAAAACATTACAATCGGTAAAGCCGGGCGAAACAGACATAAAGGGATTCGGCCGACTGTGCGAGGGTCTGTTATGAATCCAAACGATCACCCACATGGTGGTGGTGAAGGACGTGCTCCAATTGGTATGCCTTCTCCTGTTACTCCATGGGGTAAACCTACTTTAGGATTCAAAACACGAAAAAAGAAAAAAGCATCAAGCAAGATGATTATTTCCCGCAAGAAAAAGAAATAAGAGTGTTGAACAGAAACCAGTCGATAACTATCGTTTCTGGAAGGAGGCAAAGTAAATGAGTCGTTCTGTTAAAAAAGGACCTTTTATTCACAAAAGGTTATTGAAGAAAATAGAAGAAATGAACAAAAATGGAGAAAAGAAAGTCATCAAAGTATGGTCCAGGTCTTCGACGGTATTCCCTCAAATGATCGGACATACATTAGCGGTTCATGACGGGAGAAAACATGTTCCTGTGTACATTACTGAAGACATGGTCGGTCACAAGCTAGGAGAATTTGCTCCTACAAGAACTTACAGAGGTCATGCAAACTCAGAAAGAACCAGTAAAGTGAAAAAATAGATTGATAATCGAAAGGAGGTTGTCTTAGTGGAAGCAAAGGCAATAGCAAAGTTTGTAAGAATATCTCCTAGAAAAGCTCAACAGGTAGTTGATTTAATTAGAGGTAAGCAAGTGGATGAGGCTCTGGCGATTTTAAAGCATGCACCAAGAAAAGCTGCACCGATCGTTGAAAAAGTAGTAAATTCAGCAATCGCTAACGCAGAAAACAATCATGATCTGTCCAGAGAAAACCTTATAATCACCGACATTTATGCAAATCAGGGACCGACAATCAAGCGATATAGACCAAGAGCTATGGGACGTGCAACAATGATCAGAAAACGGACGAGCCATATAGGAGTGACGTTAAAAGAAATTTAGGATTAAGGAGGGACAAAAATGGGTCAAAAAGTAAACCCCCATGGTTTAAGAGTAGGAGTAATAAAAGACTGGGATACGAAATGGTATGCTAATAAAAGAACCTTTTCTGACTACCTAATCGAGGACCATAAGATTAGAAAATTCGTTAAGAAGGAACTATATATTTCAGGAATTTCAAGAATTGGAATTGAAAGAGCAGCAACCAATCGGGTTAAAATTAATGTCCACACAGCAAAGCCGGGAATGGTAATCGGTAAAGGTGGTACAGGCGTTGAGAAACTTCGTAAAAACCTTGAAAAACTAACGGGTAAAAGTGTTGCAGTTAATGTTGTGGAGGTAAAATTACCAGAAAAGAATGCACAGCTAATGGCAGAGAACATTGCATTCTCTCTTGAGCGACGAGTTTCTTTCAGAAGAGCGATGAAGCAAGCAATGCAAAGAGCAATGAGATCCGGAGCAAAGGGAGTAAAAGTTTCAACAGCCGGACGACTTGGTGGTGCAGATATGGCAAGAACTGAAGGGTATTCCGAAGGGAACGTACCACTGCACACACTACGAGCAGACATTGATTACGGCTTTGCGGAAGCAGATACAACTTACGGAAAACTAGGAATTAAAGTGTGGGTGTATAATGGAGAAATTCTGCCGGAAAAAAAAGAAAAACCCAATGACAATAAACAAGAAAGCGGTAAATAAGAGTCATTTGCTTTCGTAGGAAGGAGGAATAGCGCATGTTAATGCCAAAAAGAGTTAAACGTCGAAGAGTTTTCAGAGGAAGAATGAAAGGCGAGGCAAACCGTGGAAATCGAATTTCTTATGGTGAATATGGAATCATGGCAACAGAACCAGGATGGATTACTTCCAATCAAATAGAAGCTGCCCGAATTGCAATGACGCGTTCAATTAAACGAGGTGGTAAAGTTTGGATCAAGGTATTCCCACATAAACCAGTTACAAAGAAGCCTGCTGAAACCCGAATGGGAGCCGGTAAAGGAGCACCTGAGTACTGGGTCGCTGTAGTTAAGCCTGGAAGAATTATGTTTGAGCTTGCAGGTGTGACGGAAGAAAAAGCTCGAGAAGCTATGCGACTTGCAATGCACAAGCTACCAATAAAAACAAAGTTTGTGACAAGAAGCGAACAAGAAGGTAGGGGTGGTGAAGCTAATGAAAGCTAAAGAGATTCGAGATATGAACCAGCAAGAGCTTAACAAAGAGTTAACAGATCTTAAAAGCGAACTGTTTAACTTGCGTTTTCAATTAGCAACAGGCCAGCTTGAAAACCCTGTACGAATTCGGAATGTACGCAAAGACATTGCTAGAATTAAAACAGTAATTAGGGAAAAAGAGTTAGGCATGGAACGAGCGTAAAAAAAGGTTTTAGCGGAAGGAGGCTAACCCAGTGAATAGAAATAACAGAAAAGTACGTGAAGGTCGAGTTGTGAGCGATAAAATGGACAAGACCGGAGTTATTGAAGTAGTGGATAGGGTCAGTGATAAGCTTTACGGTAAAGCAGTTAAGCGAACCACAAAATTCAAGTTTCATGATGAAAACAATGAGTGCGGAGTCGGCGACTTAGTAAGAATCATGGAAACAAGACCATTGTCAAAAGATAAGCGATGGAGACTTGAGTCCATTATAGAAAAAGCGAAATAACGGGAAATAACGAAGGGAGGTATTCACATGATTCAACAGGAATCACGCCTTAAAGTTGCAGATAATTCAGGAGCGAAAGAGCTTTTATGTATAAAGGTTTTAGGTGGAACCAGAAGAAAGTATGCGCATGTCGGGGATGAAATTATTTGTTCTGTAAAAAGCGCAACACCAGGTGGAGTTGTAAAAAAGGGAGATGTTGTTCGAGCTGTAGTTGTTCGTACTGTAAACCCTGTTAAGCGAAAAGATGGAACATACATTAAGTTCGATCAAAATGCAGGAGTGATCATTAAAGATGATAAAACTCCAGCAGGAACAAGAATATTTGGACCGGTGACAAGAGAGCTTCGAGATAAAAACTTTATGAGAATAGTTTCACTTGCTCCAGAGGTACTATAACTAAGGAGGTGCGAAGGATGCATATTAAAAAAGGCGATACAGTCGTCGTAATTTCAGGAAAAGACAAAGATAAAAAAGGCAAGGTCCTTGAAGTATTTCCTAAAACCCAGAGGATATTGATTGAAGGTGTAAACATGATAAAAAAACATCAAAAACCCACACAACAAATGCAACAAGGTGGGATTATCAATCAGGAAGGGCCTGTACACATTTCTAACGTAATGTTCTTTGACAAAAAAGCGAACAAAGGTGTTCGAATAGGATATAAAGTTGAAGACGGTAAGAAAGTACGTATAAGCAAAAAAACTGGAGAAATTTTAGACTAATTTATTAAGAAAGGAGGTACGTCTATTATGGCCAGACTAAAAGAAATGTATAAAAACGACGTTGCTCCAGCAATGATGGAGAAATTTAACTATAGCAGTGTTATGGAAATCCCTAAGCTAGAAAAAGTCATCGTAAACATGGGAGTAGGTGACGCCAGGGAGAATGCAAAAAATCTTGAGCTAGCAGTACAAGATATGACAACAATTACAGGCCAAAAACCGTTAATCACCAAGGCGAAAAAATCCGTTTCAAACTTTAAAGTACGAGAGGGAATGCCTGTGGGTGCAAAAGTAACCTTGCGCGGAGAAAAGATGTATGAGTTTGTTGACCGTTTATTCAATATCGCTTTACCTCGAGTACGAGACTTTCGAGGAGTAAGTGATAAAGCCTTCGACGGACGAGGAAATTATGCGTTGGGAGTAAAAGAACAATTGATATTCCCTGAAATCGAATATGATAAGATCGATAAAGTGCGAGGCATGGACATTGTTTTCGTAACGACTGCAAAGACCGACGAGGAAAGCAAGGAATTATTAAGACTTATGGGACTTGCGTTCTCTAAGTAAGAAGGAGGAATAATCGTGGCTAAAACGTCAATGAAGGTAAAGCAACAAAGAAAGCAAAAGTATAAGTCAAGAGAATACAGCCGATGCAAAATCTGCGGAAGACCTCACGGTTACTTGAGAAAGTTTGGTATTTGCCGTATTTGTTTTAGAGAACTGGCATATAAAGGACAAATTCCAGGAGTGAGAAAAGCGAGCTGGTAGGAACAGGAAGGAGGCAAGTTCAATGATAATGACTGATCCAATTGCGGATATGTTAACCCGAATTAGAAATGCAAGCTCAGTAAAACACGAAAGTGTAGAGGTGCCTGCATCGAATATGAAAAAAGAAATTGCAAAGATTCTTTTAGAAGAAGGATTTATTAAGGGTTTCGATGTGATCGAGGACGGAAAGCAGGGAATCTTGAGAATTCAGTTAAAATATGGCGAGAATAAAGAAAAGATCATTACAGGAATTAAGAAGATCTCCAAGCCTGGATTGCGGGTATATGCAAAAAGAGATGAGATCCCACGAGTTCTTGGTGGCCTTGGAATCGCTATCATTTCAACCTCTAAAGGGGTCGTAACTGATAAAGTGGCAAAACAGGAAGGCGTCGGCGGAGAAGTATTGGCCTACGTTTGGTAAAATGGTAGACTTAAGGGAGGTGTAAGGATGTCTAGAATCGGTATTAAACCTATCGAAATTAAAGAAGGCATTGAAATAACAATCGATGATAAAAATGTTGTTACTGTAAAAGGTCCTAAAGGAACTTTATCAGAAGCAATTCCTAAGGAGATCAAGATAGAAAAAGAAGAAAGCACCCTTGTTGTAAAACGACCAACGAACAACAAGAAACACAAATCTTTACATGGGCTTTCGCGATCATTAATCAACAATATGGTTATTGGTGTGACGGAAGGATATGAGAAAAAACTGGAGTTGAACGGCGTCGGGTATCGAGCAACTATGCAAGGGAAAAAACTGGTGTTAAACCTTGGATTTTCTCATCCTATTGAAATGGAGCAGCCGGAAGGAATTGAGTTGGACGTTCCGTCACAAACGGCAATTATCGTAAAAGGTGCCAACAAACAGCAAGTTGGAAACTTCGCAGCAAAAATTAGAGAATTACGCAAGCCTGAACCGTACAAAGGTAAAGGAATTAAGTACTCTGACGAATACATCAGACGAAAAGAAGGTAAAACAGCGAAGTAAGAAAGGAGTGAGTTCAACGTGATTAAAAAGCCAAGTAAAAGCTCTACAAGAAGAAAGCGACAATTCAGAGTAAGAAATAAAATTACCGGATCTTCCGAAAGACCACGGCTAAATGTCTTTAGAAGTTCAAAGCATATGTATGCACAAATTATTGACGATACGGCAGGAAAAACCTTGGTTTCTGCATCAACTCTTGATGAAGAGGTAAAGGGTGGACTAGAATCAACTGCCAACAAGGAAGCTGCTAAAAAAGTCGGAGAGATTGTTGCTAAAAGGGCGCTTGACCAAGGAATCGAAGTAGTGACCTTCGATCGGGGAGGATATCTTTACCACGGTCGGGTTCGAAATTTAGCAGATGGTGCAAGAGAAGGCGGACTGAAATTTTAGTAAAAAGGAGGTAAATTAATGCCACAAGATAAAAGAATTGATGCAAGTCAATTAGACATTAAAGAGCAAGTAGTTGATATACGGCGAGTAACGAAAGTAGTTAAAGGTGGACGAAACTTCCGATTTGCTGCTTTAGTCGTTGTCGGAGACGAAAATGGCCGTGTAGGAGTAGGAACCGGAAAAGCCATGGAAATTCCCGATGCAATTCGAAAAGGAATTGAAGATGCCAAAAAGAGTATGGTCGAAGTTCCAATGGTTGGAACAACGGTGCCTCACGAGGTTAAGGGCCACTTTGGTGCAGGAAAAGTTCTTATTATGCCAGCTGTAGAAGGAACAGGGATTATTGCAGGTGGACCCGTAAGAGCAATTCTTGAACTGGCAGGATTCCAAGATGTACGCGCAAAATCATTAGGGTCTAACAACTCAAGAAACATGGTAAATGCTACGATGGACGGTCTGCGACAATTGAAAAGAGCGGAAGACGTAGCAAAACTAAGAGGAAAGACTACAGAAGAACTCTTAGGTTAGGAGGGAAAAACATGGCGGATAAATTAAATATTACTCTTAAAAGAAGCCTTATCGGCACTTTGCCTAAACAAAGAAAGACCATTGAAGCAATGGGACTAAGAAAGATCAATCAGGTTGTTGAATTACCCGATAATGGTGCAACGCGAGGAATGATTGAGCTCGTAAAACATCTTGTAGAAGTGAAAGAAGCTTAAATAGGAGGTGCAAAGTATGAAGTTACATGAACTGAAACCTGCTGAGGGTTCTACGAAAAAACGCAAAAGGGTAGGCCGTGGAGAATCCAGTGGACTTGGTAAAACTTCCGGAAGAGGTGCAAACGGTCAAAATGCACGAAGCGGAGGCGGAACCAGACCGGGATTTGAAGGAGGTCAAATGCCTTTAATACGTAGACTTCCTAAGCGCGGGTTTACAAATATTTTCAGAACAGATTATAGTATTGTTAAACTTGAAGATTTAAACCGATTTGAAGATGGAGCTGAAATCACACCGGAATTACTTATTGAATCAAAGCTTGTGAGAAAGCTTGAAAAGGGTGGAGTAAAAATTTTAGGCAATGGAGATTTGAACAAAAAGCTTGTTGTGAAAGCCCATAAATTTACTCAGTCAGCTACTGAAAAAATTGAAGCTGCCGGAGGAAAGGCAGAGGTGATATAGGATGTTAGAAACCTTACGAAATGCCTGGAAAATTCCTGATCTAAGAAGTAAAATGACCTATACATTTATGATGTTGGTTATCTTCAGATTAGGGGCAGCGATTCCAGTGCCGGGGATCAACGTCGATATTGTAAGAGGCGTAATTGATGATGGTGGTATTTTATCAATGTTTGATATGTTCTCCGGTGGAGCTTTTGGAAACATGACGATTTTCGCTTTAAGTATTACACCATATATTACCGCATCAATTATTATGAATCTACTCACGATTGCAATTCCATCTTTAGAACAATTAGCTAAAGAAGGGGAAGAGGGAAGAAAAAAGATGGCACAGTACACTCGATACGGGACCATCGTTTTAGCTCTCATCCAAGCAACCGGAATCACAGTAGGGTTATTTAGACAGGCAATTTTAGATCAAAGTGCCTTTAGTTTTTTCACAGTAATTATCACACTAACAGCAGGAACAGCTTTTCTAATGTGGTTAGGAGAGCAGATTACTGAAAACGGAATTGGGAACGGAATCTCCCTTATTATATTTGCGGGAATTGTTTCCGGAATTCCCGGTGGGATAGCTAATACTCTGCAATTGCTACAGCAGAATGAAATATCGATCATTGCAGTTATTGTATTTCTCCTTATTGCAGTAGTCATTGTTGCGGGAGTTGTATATATCACTGAAGGAAAGAGAAAAATTCCTGTACAGTATGCAAAACGGGTTGTTGGAAGAAAAATGTATGGCGGACAAAGCTCACATATCCCCCTGAAAGTTAATCAATCAGGAGTTATCCCTGTGATTTTCGCCATGAGTTTATTGGCTTTCCCTCAAACTCTTAGCATGGTATTTGGCCAGGATAGCGGTCTGGCACGTTTTGTGACGAACTGGTTATCGACTGCAACTTTACAAGGTTCAATTTTTTATACGCTCTTGAGTTCAGTTTTAATTGTGTTCTTCACGTACTTTTATACAGCGATTACGTTCAACCCTGTTGATGTCGCTAACAACATGAAAAAGCAAGGAGGATTTATCCCCGGGATTCGACCAGGGAAGCCTACGGTAGATTATCTAAACAAGGTGTTGAACCGTATTACGTTGGCAGGCGGTCTGTTTTTAGCACTAATTGCGGCCCTTCCAATTGTAATTTCTGCCGTATTTAATCTTCCGATTGCCTTCGGAGGAACAGCTCTCTTAATTGTTGTGGGTGTATCCCTTGAAACGGTTAAGCAAGTGGAAGCACAAATGCTTATGAGACATTATCAAGGATTCTTAAAATAATGAACCCGGAAAACACATTCTCGCCGAGGGAATGAATACATTAAACTGGGAGATGATAACGTGAGGCTCATATTACTTGGCCCGCCCGGAGCGGGAAAAGGGACACAAGCTGTATCAATTTCAGATCGATACAATATTCCTCATATTTCCACAGGAGATATTTTCCGATTTAACATAAAAAACAATACTCCATTAGGACTAAAGGCAAAAGAGTATATGGACAAAGGACTTTTAGTTCCTGACGAGGTTGTTGTTGAAATCGTTGAAGATCGCTTAAAAAATGACGACTGCAAGCAAGGATTTCTTCTCGATGGATTCCCGAGAACTGTAAACCAAGCTAAAGAATTGGAAAACGTCCTTGGGAAAATGGATACAGAGCTCAACAAAGTGATTAATATCCAAGTTGACAAGAAAATCCTTGTAGAAAGAGCAGTTGGACGACGGATTTGCAGAGATTGCGGTTCCACCTATCATATAAGGTTCAACCCCCCTGCAGAAGAAGGAGTTTGTGATTTATGCTCCGGAGAGCTATATCAAAGAGACGATGATAATGAAAAAACTGTAGCAAAGAGAATTGAAGTGTATTTGAGCGAAACTGAACCTCTCATTAATTTTTATGATGAGAAGTGCAAGCTGTCAACATTGGATGGCGCAAAAGCGATTTCGCAGGTGTTCGATGAAATAGTAGAAGTGCTGGAAGGTAATACAAAATGATTCAAATCAAATCAAAAAGAGAAATTGAACTTATGCGAGAAGCAGGGAGAATTGTTGCTGAAACCCACGAGATTTTAAAGAAATATATTGAGCCTGGGATCACAACAATCGAGCTGGATAAAATCGCAGAAGAGTACATTCGAAAAAGAGGTGCATCACCGGCTTTCAAAGGGTACGGTGGTTTCCCAGCAAGTATTTGCACCTCGATCAATCACGAGGTGGTCCATGGAATCCCTGGAAGCAAAAGATTGCAGGAGGGGGATATCATCAGTATTGACATTGGAACCATAAAAGAAAAATACTATGGTGATGCAGCGCGGACTTATCCTGTAGGGAATGTAGACTCCGAAGCTCAAAAACTGATAGATGTGACGCGGGAAAGCTTTTATGAAGGGTTTAAAGTAATGAAAGAAGGGTTTAGGCTTTCAGATATTTCAAATGCAATTCAGACTTATGTGGAGGCTCACGGGTTTTCAATTGTTAGAGATTACACAGGTCATGGAATTGGAAGGGAAATGCATGAAGCACCTCAGATCCCTAACTATGGTCCGAAGGGAAGAGGCCCTAAAATACAAGCAGGTATGGTTCTTGCAGTTGAACCTATGGTCAATATAGGGACATACAAAGTGAAAGTCTTGCAAGATGGCTGGACAGTAGTCACTTTAGACGGAAAGTACTCCGCACATTATGAACACACCGTCGTAATAACCCAGGATGAGCCTGAATTATTAACGGTTCTGTAATGAATAAAAAGAGGTGACATAGTGGAAGATCCAAATATACAAATCGGTCAGATTGTAAAATCCATCCAAGGAAGAGATAAAGGTCGAAATTTCGTCGTGATCGGAGAATATGACAAAGACCATATCCTTATTGCCGATGGGAAACTCAGGAAAATATCAAAACCCAAAAAGAAAAAACGCAAGCATGTTGCAAGGTACAATGTTCTATCAGAAGAAATCAGGGAATCCATTCTCAGCGGTAGAAGAGTAAGTAACGCTTTTATCAAAAAAGAACTGGAGAGATTAGGGATGAAACAATAACCTAGAATGGAGGTTTGATCTGTTAATGTCAAAACAAGATGTGATAGAGGTCGAAGGTGTGGTTAAAGAAGCACTGCCGAATGCAATGTTTAAAGTGGAGTTGGACAATGGACACGAAATACTTGCCCATCTATCGGGGAAGCTGAGAATGCACTATATAAAAATTTTACCTGGAGATCAGGTAACCATAGAGCTTTCTCCCTATGATCTAACTCGAGGAAGAATAACTTGGAGAAAGAAGTAGTAAGGAGGGAAAGATATGAAAGTACGAACATCAGTTAAGCCCATGTGCGAAAATTGTAAAGTCATTAAACGAAAAGGGAAGGTAATGGTGATTTGCACCAACCCAAAGCATAAGCAAAAACAAGGTTAAATACACTGGTATTTGACAGGAGTTTGTATTATAATAAAATATTGTAGTTGTGATTTTTGGGAGCGGCTGAGTCATGAAATGACTTCCCGAAAGTTATCAATAAAAAGAATTTGAAAGCAGGAGTAGAGTATTAGGAGGTGTAACTGTAAATGGCTAGAATCGCAGGAGTTGACTTACCAAGAGACAAACGAGTAGAAGTAGCATTAACTTATATATATGGAATTGGGAAGAGTCTTTCAAAGGGAATCCTTGAAAATGCAGGGATCAATTTGGATACCCGGGTAAAAGACCTTACAGAGCAGGAAGTAAATGCTTTAAGAAAAGCCATCGATGAAAAATACCAAGTTGAAGGAGATCTTAGAAGAGAGATCAGCTTAAACTTAAAACGACTAAGAGAAATTCGATGCTACAGAGGTTTAAGACACCGAAGTAATTTACCTGTAAGAGGACAAAACACGAAAAACAACGCAAGAACCCGTAAAGGGCCGAAGCGAATTGCAGGTCGTAAAAAGTAAACTGTGGTAAGGAGGTAAGAGAATGGCAAAGGCTACAAAGAAGCGAGTTACTCGAAAGAAAAAAGAACGAAAAAATATAGAGCGTGGCCAGGCACATATTCAATCTACGTTTAATAACTCTATTATTAACTTAACGGATATGCAGGGAAACACAATTGCTTGGTCTAGTGCCGGTCAGCTAGGTTTCAAAGGCTCCCGAAAATCCACTCCTTTTGCTGCGCAAATGGCTGCTGAAGCAGCCAGCAAAGCGGCTATGGAACATGGGCTAAAAAGTGTGGAGGTTTTTGTAAACGGACCGGGATCAGGAAGAGAAGCTGCAATTAGAGCACTTCAAGCAGCAGGATTAGAAGTACAGTCCATAAAGGACGTAACTCCGATTCCTCACAACGGTTGTCGTCCACCGAAAAGAAGACGAGTTTAAGAAAGAAGATTAGGAGGTGTATGGAAAATGGCGAGATATACAGGCCCAAGTTGTAGACTATGTAGACGTGAAGGAGAAAAGCTTTATTTAAAAGGAGATCGTTGTTATACTGACAAATGTGCTCTGACGAAAAGAAGCTATGCTCCCGGTCAACATGGAACGAGCAGAAAAAAATTATCCAACTATGGACTACAATTACGTGAAAAACAAAAAGCAAAGAGATATTATGGACTTCTAGAGTCTCAATTCAGAAAATACTTCGAAATGGCAGACAGAAAGACAGGAATCACCGGTGAAAACCTACTTTCGATCTTAGAAAGTCGATTAGACAATGTTGTATTCAGATTGGGATTTGCTTCTTCAAGAAAAGAAGCCAGACAACTGGTGCAACACGGTCACTTTACCATTAACGGTAAGAAAGTGGATATTCCATCTTATTTAGTAAGTGTTGGAGAAGTAATTACAATCAAGGAAAAGTCAAAAGCATCCAACAAGTTTAAAGAGCTAAGTGAAGGACTAAAAGGAACTGCACCACAATGGTTAACCGTTGATGTGGAAAAGTTAGAGGGGAAAGTAGTATCACTACCTTCAAGAGATGACATAGACCTACCGATTGCAGAAAATCTAATTGTAGAGTTGTACTCTAAGTAGACTTTCTCATCAATTCGTTACCCTCAGATCGATTAAGACCAGAAAACAAGGGAGGGTTTCATAATGATTGAAATGGAAAAACCAAAGGTTGAAATGATTGAAAATAGCGGTGATAATCGTTACGGAAAGTTTATCGCAGAGCCTCTGGAGCGGGGATATGGGATCACTCTGGGAAATGCACTCAGAAGAATTATGTTATCATCATTACCAGGAGCAGCAGTAACCTCGATTAAAATCGAAGGAGTTCTCCATGAGTTTTCCACGATTCCCGGTGTAAAGGAAGATGTAACGGAAATCGTTTTGAACCTCAAAGACTTATCAATTAAACTTCATAGCGATGAAATGAAGACAATTAGAATCGAAAAAGAAGGGGAAGGAATTGTCACGGCCGGTGATATTATTGCGGATGCAGATGTGGAAATTCTAAATCCGGATATGCATATAGCAACGCTGGATCAAGACTCCCGGTTGTATATGGAAATCAATGTTGCTAAAGGTCGCGGGTATGTTCCTGCTGAGAATAACAAATCAGAGGAACTTGCGATTGGAATGATTCCCGTGGATTCAATCTACACTCCTGTGAAAAAGGTGAGTTACTCTGTTGAGAATACCCGTGTTGGTCAAATGACAGACTACGATAAACTGATTTTGGAAATGGAAACCGACGGAAGTATTCACCCTGAAGAGGCTATCTCTTTAGCCTCAAGAGTAATGAACGAGCACTTGAATCTGTTTATTTCTTTAACCAGTCACTCCGAAGAAGTGGAAATTATGGTTCAAAAAGAAGAAGACGAAAAAGAGAAAGTGCTTGAAATGACAATTGAAGAGCTTGATCTTTCAGTCCGTTCTTATAATTGTCTAAAGCGTGCAGGCATTAACACCGTTGAAGAGCTGACCAACAAAACCGAAGACGAAATGATGAAAGTGCGGAACCTTGGTAAAAAATCTTTAGTGGAAGTACAAAAAAAACTGGAAGACCTAGGTCTCGGTTTAAGACCAAGTGACGAATAGTTCAGTAGCAAGGAGGGATGAACACATGGCGAATAGAAAATTAGGACGTGAAAGTGCCCATAGAGACTTAATGTTAAGAAACATGACCACTGACCTTCTAAGGCATGGGAGAATTGAAACGACAATTTCTAAAGCAAAAGAAGCCAGAAGAGTAACGGAAAAAATGATTACCCTTGGGAAAAAAAGTGATTTGCATGCTCGACGTCAAGCTCTAGCATATCTTACTGATGAAACGGTAACGAAGAAATTATTCGACGAGATTGCTCCGGGTTATGCTGAGCGTAATGGAGGCTATACAAGAATTATAAAAAAAGGACCAAGAAAAGGCGATAACAGTGAAATGGCCATTATCGAATTGGTATAGATAAGACTCTGGGGATTAAGTGCGGACTTAGTCCCTTTTCTTATCTTATCAAGATAAATCAATGGAGGGAAAGAAATTTATCTCTTGTAACTGATAGTAAAAATCACCAATATACGATATAATAAATCTGAATCTTGAATAACTCATAAAGAAGGGATTATTCCATGGGAAAAATTGTACAAATTAAAGAGGTTACATTTCTCTACGAAAGCAACGATCAGGAAGAGGCTTTAAGAGCCTTAAAAGATATTAACATAGAGATTGATCAAGGAGAGTTTGTAACGATTATAGGACATAACGGATCGGGAAAGTCCACATTGGCAAAACATGTTAATGCCTTATTATTGCCTACAGATGGAGATGTTTTGGTAAAAGGTCTCAACACCAAGGATGAGGAACACATATGGGAAATACGGCAAACTGCAGGAATGGTGTTTCAAAATCCGGACAACCAGATTGTCGCAACCATTGTGGAAGAAGACGTTGCTTTTGGACCCGAAAACCTGGGGATCATTCCTAATGAGATCAGAAAGAGAGTGGAAGATTCCTTGAAAATTGTTGGAATGCTTGAATACAGAGAGAAAGGTCCACATTTACTTTCCGGAGGACAGAAACAAAGGATTGCTATCGCTGGAGTCATTGCTATGAGACCGGATTGCATTATTCTCGATGAACCTACAGCTATGTTGGATCCTTCCGGAAGAAAAGACGTAATAGAAACGATAAAGAAACTGAACAAAGAAGAGGGAATCACGATCCTCAATATTACACATTTCATGGAAGAAGCTGTGGATAGCGATCGAGTGATTGTGATGGAAGACGGAGAGATTGTTCTCGAAGGGACTCCAAAAGAAGTTTTTTCAAAAGTGGACACTCTTAAGAAATTAGGGCTTGATGTACCTCAAGTAACAGATCTTGCCCATGAATTGAGAACCGAAGGAATTGAACTTCCCGAGGACATACTAACAGTTGACGAGATGGTGATGGAATTATGTCGATTAAAATAGAAGATCTCACATATATTTACAATCCAAAGAGTCCTTTTGAGACAAAAGCCCTTGATCGTGTCAATCTTGATATTGAAGATGGAGAGTTTATCGGTCTGATTGGACATACAGGATCAGGGAAGTCCACTTTAATTCAACATATGAACGGACTCATTAAACCCACAACAGGCAAGATTACTGTGGGTGAATTTGTCATGACCAACGAAAAGGCAAAATTAGCGGATTTGCGTAAAAAGGTGGGGCTGGTTTTCCAATACCCTGAACATCAATTGTTTGAAGAAACGGTGTATAAGGATATTGCTTTCGGTCCGAAGAATCTTAAACTGTCTGACGAAGATGTAGATGAGCGGGTGCGTGAGTCAATGGAACTTGTAAACTTGGATTTTGAACTTTTAAAAGATCGGTCACCCTTCGAGTTAAGCGGAGGGCAACGGCGGAGAGTTGCAATTGCCGGAGTTCTTGCGATGAAGCCTGATGTTTTAATTCTTGATGAACCGACAGCAGGCCTTGACCCTAAAGGAAGGGATGAAATCCTGGAACAGGTGAAATTTTTACATGAGAAGTATAACAATACGGTAATCTTTGTTTCCCATAGCATGGAAGATATTGCAAAATTAGTTGATCGCATTATCGTTATGCATGCAGGAAAAATCGAACTCTCAGGAACACCAAAAGAAGTATTTAGACAGTCAGCAAGACTTGAATCCATTGGGTTGGGAATTCCTCAGATTACAAAACTTATGGAAAGGCTTAGGGAAATCGACACAGATTTTAATCCGGATATCTTTACCTTGGAAGAAGCAAAATCGGAAATATTGAAGTGGATAAGGAGTAATAAAGATGCTTAAAGACATTACCATAGGCCAACATTATCCAACGGGATCTTTTGTTCATCGGCTTGATCCGAGGATAAAAATCATTATTACATTTTTATACATTGTTTCACTCTTTATTGTGAGCAACTTTTTCGGGTATATTTTTGTGGTTATCTTTGTTTTTGGGTCAATCCTTTTATCTAAAATCCCTGTGAAATACGTTTTAAAGGGACTGAAACCCTTAATGGTACTAATCGGAATTACATTTATTATTAATATTTTTATGACAAGTGGAAATGTAATTGTTCGGTTCGGACCCTTTTCAGTAACGGAAGAAGGTCTCTACCAAGCATTCTTCATGGCATTGAGATTGATTCTTTTAGTCATGGGAACCTCACTCCTTACATTGACTACGTCGCCGATTGCACTGACAGACGGGATAGAACATCTGTTGAATCCATTCAAGAAACTTGGAGTACCGGCGCATGAGCTGGCAATGATGATGACAATTGCTCTTCGCTTCATACCGACTCTCCTGGAAGAGACTGATAAAATCATGAAGGCTCAAATTGCAAGGGGAGCTGATTTTGAAAGCGGGAATCTCATTTCCCGGGCAAAGGGTTTGGTTCCTTTGCTGGTCCCTCTTTTTATCAGTTCTTTTCGTCGTGCGGATGAACTGGCAATGGCAATGGAAGCACGCTGCTATCGCGGAGGAGAGAATCGGACACGGATGAAAGAATTGAAAACGAATGGAAGGGACTATTTTGCATTAGGAGTAGGGGTAATGCTGATTTCTATATTAATTGTGAATCGAGTTTGGCTATAAGGTGGTGGAATTCAATGAAAAATACTCTACTGACAATCGCTTATGACGGCACAAATTATGGAGGATGGCAGGTGCAGCCAAATAGTGTGACAATCGAAGAAAAATTGTCGCGGGCATTGAGCCGTATTGCTGATAATCCTATTAAAATAGTAGGATCGGGGAGGACTGATGCAAAAGTCCATGCGAGCGGACAAAAGGCGAATGTGTTTCTCAACACAAAAGTTCCGGTAGAGAGAATTCCGTTTGCTCTGAACCCTTTTTTACCAGATGATATTGTAGTTCGAAAAGCTGAAGAGGTTCATTCCGAATTTCATGCACGTTATGATGCAATAAAAAAAACCTATCGATATCGTATGAATTTTGATGAATTTCCTGATCCTATCCTTCGAAACTACAGCTATACTCCTAAAGGATCTTGTAATTTGAGAAGCATTCAGGAGGCTTTAGGGGTCTTTAAGGGCACCCATGATTTCAAAGGTTTTATGTCAACAGGATCGGAAGTTAAGTCGACGATAAGGACGATCTATAGGATTGATTTTCAGTCGATGAGTAACTCCCAAAAGGAAATAGTGATCACCGGTAACGGTTTTTTGTATAACATGGTCCGTATTATTGTGGGAACATTAGTTGATGTAGGGTGTGGCAAGAGATCAATTAGTGATATTCAAAAGGCATTATTAAAAGGAGAACGATCTTTAGCAGGACACACAGCACCCCCACAAGGTCTGGTTTTAGAAGAGGTTCTTTATCCAGTGAATCCTTTGGAAAAGCTGAAAGAAAACAGATGAGGAAACCAAAAAAACCTTGACACACCAGGCACCTTGTATTACAATGATTTAGTGTATAAAATGATGAAGAGATCCATTAGCCCCGGATCTTCATATAGACGATCGAAGAAGATCATAATTTGAGAGAGTTTTAGATTAACAAGGAGGGAAAAGAATGAAAACCTACATGGCGAAGCCAAATGAGATTCAAAGGAAATGGTTTATTGTAGATGCAGAAGGTAAAACCCTAGGACGACTTAGTTCAGAAATAGCAAAAATTTTAAGAGGTAAACATAAACCGGAATTCACACCACATATTGATACTGGCGACTTTGTAATTGTCGTAAATGCTGAAAAAATCGAGGTGACCGGGAAAAAATTAGACAAAGAATTTTACAGATATCATACTGGCTATCCCGGCGGATTGAGAGAAATCAGCTATCGTCGAATGAGAGATGAGAAGCCGGAAATGTTCATTCGAAATGCGGTAAAAGGAATGTTGCCGAAAAACCGTTTAGGAAGACAAATGATCAAAAAATTAAAGGTATATGCTGGTCCAAATCATCATCATGAAGCACAGATGCCAGAATCCTTAGAATTATAAAATCGAAGGGAGGATTAACAATGGAAAAGCTATCGATTCAAGGAACAGGAAGAAGAAAAAGCTCAACTGCCAGAGTGAGACTCGTTGCCGGAAACGGAAACGTCACGATAAATAATAAAGACCTGTCTGAGTACTTATGTTATGAAACACTCAGAACTGAAGTGAAAAGACCTCTAGAGCTGACCGATACTCTCAGCAAGTATGATGTCATCGCAACGGTTGAAGGTGGCGGATTTACCGGTCAAGCGGGAGCTTTACGTCACGGTATTGCTAGAGCTCTTGTGAAATCAGACGAAGAATTACGAGGACCACTTAAGAAAGCAGGTTTCTTAACAAGAGACTCAAGAATGAAAGAACGTAAAAAATACGGTCTTAAAAAAGCAAGAAGAGCTCCACAATTCTCAAAGAGATAGAATACTCAAAACCCCCAAGGGAGACCTTGAGGGTTTTCTTTTTTTCGGAGCTCAATGATTTCGGCAAGACCATTATAGAGAGGAATGACAGTATGAAAGAGCGAAACAAAGGAATTCTCCTTATGATTCTTGCATCCCTATCCTTCGCCTTGATGGCGTCTGCAGTAAAATATTCAGGAGAACTTCCAACTGTTCAAAAAGTATTTTTTAGAAATTTTGTCGGCCTGATTGTGTCTGGTGCAATGATTTATTTTCAACCTGGAACATACACAGGGAAAAATATTTTTGGATTAATTAGTCGATCGATTTTCGGTCTTCTCGGTGTTTTTTTCTATTTTTATGCAATCGATCACATTCCCTTGGCTGATGCGGTTGTTTTGAATCAAACCAGCCCGTTTTTTGTTGTGATCATGTCAGCAGTCTTCTTGAAAGAGCGCATCAGAAGATTCCAAATACCTGCAATTCTCATGGCGATGTTGGGAGTCTCATTGATTATTCAGCCGGAATTTGATGCAAGTGTTCTTCCTGCTGTGGTGGCACTTTTCTCAGCAATTTTTGCGGCAACAGCATACACAACGATCCGCCATCTTCGGTTAACGGATCGTCCACAGATAATTGTTTTTTACTTTACCTTGTTTTCTGTGATTGTCACCTTTCCCTTTTTACTTCTGGGACATTTTGAAAAGCCATCAGCCATACAAGCTGCAAGCCTTTTGGCGGTAGGTGTTTTTGCCACTTCAGGACAGTTATTAATGACCTATGCTTATCGATTTTCAGAAGCAGGGGACTTGTCCATTTATTCTTATGGAAAAACAATTTTTTCTGTCGTGATCGGTATTGTACTTTGGACTGAAATTCCTAACCTGTTGTCTTTCATCGGAATTGGAGCAATTTTATCGGGAGCATATATTAATTATCGATTCCATGAGAGTAGACGGGGACTTGGATAGCATTACTTATGAAGTGTGAAAATTTTTGAAGGTTCGATATAGTGCAACAAGTGACTTCGAATTGTCTCGATTAATTGTATTTCGATCTCATGGGGATAGGCTGCAATACCCTTTTTTACCACATAAGGAAAAGAAGAGATTAGATCATCTGAGCTTCGTCTAAATCGCTTTAAATAGTCTTTAGGCATTCGAAATGCACCTATACTGATATCGCTTATCTCATTGGAGGAGAGTCCATTAAAAACTTCATCGATCATTTCTTTGTATGCGTTTTCCCAACCTGGAAAATACAGTAATGGATCAAAGCATAAACGAACACGATATCCCATCAGGATTACAGTTCGAATTGCTTCGATGCGCATTTTGAGAGATGGAGCACCTTTTTCAAAAGTATCAATTACTGATTGGGGTGACAGAGTCCATCCCAATAAAAGGCGAGGATGAACAGGTTGCGATTTCAAAAAATTAATCTGAGTACTCTTTGTACGCAACTCAATGGTCAGGTTTGGTTTTTCATAACTGAACCAAAACCACTTTTCCCCATAGCCGAGCAAAGGCTCAAGGGCCATCAAATCTGTATCATAGGAAAGAGAAAGATAAACAGGATGTCTATTTAGGTGTTGAGCCACCGATGAAAAAAAGTCCTCGTAATTCACAAAAATCACCAGATTACCAGAGGGGACCATACCCTTTAAGAAGCAATAAGAGCAACCGTATGGACAGTTAAGGATGGTGGAGGTGTAGAAGAAATTATCATATCCAAAAGAATGACAGAGTGGTGAGCCTTTGTATAAATAAGGGTGCTTTTTTACAGCCAAAATAAGATTTTGACTTTTGGATTGCCGATCGTAAGATTGGCGATCACGGGAAAAAACATCTTTATAATGATCAATCATGATTATATTTGATTGAGGGAGACTTTTTAAAATTTTTAAAGTAAGCGGATACTGGGATGCTTCCTTTTCTATATAGACATGACTATACTTAGAATGAAAGTAATTGATCCTTGAGTCTCTTATATTCACGGATACCCTCCTTTTTCGATAAAACACGGGAGTGTAATGTTTCTTCAACGATCCGGTCAACCTGTTTTAGTGACTGAGTGACTGAATCATGATGTAAATGGGCTTTAAAGGACCATGATAGATGTTTTTTGAGCTCAATTGAAAGGGTTTCACTCAATTTCAGATGTTCAACCAAATGCCGGTGGAGTTTTAACAACTCGGCGGTACTTTGTTGTAAACTCAAACAACTATCCCTATCTAAAAAGTACTTGTGGATTAGTAAGTCCAAATATTCCAGTTTATTAAAAAGAAGTTCATCTGTGGCGAAAGAAGGTAAAGGATGTCTTTCTTTGTAAGGTGAAGAAATAATTTTTGCAACGATAATCTGATGAGGTCCCAAGAAAGAGAAGGCACTTTCACTAAATCCATAGGCACCAATGTCATATACTGCATCTATTAAATCTGGCGTAACCTTTGAAGGGAAGTTGTTCAAGCTTACAATATGCGCCTCTTTGAGGTGGGTTTTCATCAGAAGATCTGGGTAATAACCGCTTTTTCCTAGAGTACTGGTCACTTTGTTTCCAATGACCATCTCCCCAGTCTCGAAGGATGTATCAAAACTACCTGCTAAACCAATGTGGATATATAGTAGATTTTTTATTTGCTCTTCGTATCGGGAAAGCAAGTAACTGGAAGCCGAACAGGCACAAAAGGCACCGGCACCTGATATAATTAAAGCCATTTCCTGTTTAGAGTAAACTGGATAAGACTTAAAAGAAGAATCGTACATCAAACGAAAATATCGGATAATGGGCTGTGCTTCTTTTCTTGTTTGGCATTGGATTAAAACCATATTTTTTTCCTCCATTGATTTACTGGTTAACTTTCATTATAGCAAAAAAAATACTCGGAGAGAAAAAGAAATGATTCAGAAAGAAAACCTTGTTTAATCATTGACGCAAACCGGGAAGTTCGATATGATAAACATATAAGAATACAATTATACAAAAGGAGGATCAAGATGGAAATTAAAATTTTAGGATCCGGCTGTAAAAACTGCTGTACTCTAGAGGAAAACGCAAGAAAAGCCGTAGAAGAAAAGGGATTAAAAGCGACTTTCGAGAAAGTAACGGACTTCAAATCCATTGCCAACTATGGTGTTATGAGGACACCGGGATTGGTTGTAGACGAAAAAGTCATTTCAAGCGGAAAGGTCTTAAGTGTAGAAGAGATTAAAGAAAAACTGAATGCATAGAAACCATTAGAGAAGCCTTTGAAATCCACTCGTGGGGATTTCAAAGGCTTCTATTGGTACTTGCAGAGTGTTACGGAAGGATCCTGCTCAACTTCTTTCATGCGTTCACCATATTCTTGAAAAGATGTCAGTTCATCTAAAGGGGCATCAAGAAAATTATTAAAGGCTAAGAGAAAGGAGTTAATCATATCTCTATCAAGGGAGTACACTGTTCTTTGACCATCTTTTTCCATATTAACAAGTTTTGCTTGTCGAAGGACTTTTAAGTGTTGAGAAATCCTTGGTTGGCTCATATCTAATATTGCTTCGATTTCGCACACGTACATTTTTTTTATGGAGAGGAGTTTAATTATTTTGATTCGTGACAGCTCTCCAAAGGCTTTGAAAATCTCATGATAGTTCACTGTGTTTTCCTCCTTCTTATCATCTAGCACTATTATAACAAAGATCGACACTAAAACCTACAATGAAAGTTTGTTGACAAATACGTGAGGGATCAGTACAATAGTTTCATAAATGCAAATGATATGCATTTATTAATAGTGAGGCTATTAGATCTATTGTTCTATTGTGTTGAGTAGCTTTGTATAAACATTAGGAGGAAAGCCATGCATTTTGCTGAAATTGATCGTCTTGCCAATGGGACCTATAGCAGCATTCATAGCGCAAGGGTTTTGAGTAAGTTTATTTTTACGGTGTTCATGATAAGTGCGTTTATTATAAGCAATCGGGTTGAATTCACCCTCGCTTTATTGGGAGTAATCCTTTTTCTGTTTTGGCTTGGGGCCGTTCCCTTTAAAACAGTTGCCAATTTAGCTCTATATCCTCTTTTCTTCAGCAGTATTTTTGCACTAATGGAACTGAGATCGTCGACAATCGGTGCACTGATGATTATTATACGTGCTGTAGGAGCTGCGTTAACTTTAGTTCTCCTCATAACCACAACTCCATATACGGATCTTTTTTCTTTTTTGTCACTTTGGTTGCCCAAAATTCTCATTGATACATTCATGTTTACATACAGATCGGTATTTATTTTACTGGATAGACTATCGAATCTCATGAAAAGCATGAAACTTAGAGGAGGGTATTCCTCCTTCAATATTTTTAAAAACATGAAGAATATAGCAGGAGCTCTTGGGGTATTAATCATCACATCATTTGATATGAGCGAAAGGATGCACAAGATCTATTCATTAAGAGGATACAAAGAAGGGGGAATCCGATCGGAGATTGAGCTGTTTCCCTTAAGAGGAGGAGATTATTTGTTGTTTCTACTAGGATTCAGTTCATTGTTAGGAGGTTTTATCTTATGAATCCCACAGTAAGGGTAAATTGCTTAAAACATGTATATCCCGACCGAACTGAAGTCGATCTATGTGGTTTGGATTTTGTTGTGCCTGAAGGAGAAAGAGTTGTGATCCTTGCTTCAAACGGTGCCGGTAAAACAACTCTCATCAATCATATTCTTGGGTTTTTAAGTCCGCTAGAGGGTACTGTGGAGGTGATGGGTATGTCACCGAAAAAGGATTTTCATATAATCAGAAAGAATATCGGCGTAATTTTTCAAAATGTGGATGAGCAAATCATCGGGCCCAGAGTATACGATGATATCGCTTTTACCCCGCGAAACGACGGGTTGGGTAAAGAGGAAGTGGATAAAAAAGTAAAAAAAATTGCACAGGAGCTAGGCATTACTGACTTGCTAAATAAAATCCCTCATTATCTTAGTGGAGGACAAAAGAAAAAAGTTGCTTTAGCAGGTGCAATGGTTATGAATCCTAAATTATTAGTTCTGGACGAACCGTTCGAGTCACTGGATCCAAGATCAAAGCAAGAGATGGTCAAGAGATTAAAGGAAATTAACCAACAATATAAAACCACGATGATTATCACAACTCATGATATTAACCTTGTTCCTGAAATTGCAGATCTCATTTATGTTGTTGATCAAGGTCATGTTGTAGCCAAAGGAAACTATCAGGAAGTGTTTAGTAATTATGAGGGGATGATCAAAGCAAACCTGGATATTCCTATTTTGATGGAACTCTTTTCCCGACTGAATCGAAAAGGATATTCTTTAAAATTACCAAAAAATGTGGAAGAGGCGGAAAAACTATTGTTGGAAGCCATAAATCCAAAATAAAACCCTTATCCAATTTGGATAAGGGTTTTTCGTAATAGACTACTTTTCCTCAAAGCGATTCCAGTGCATCACTTCATCAACGGAGCGTTTATCGGCAGGAGGATTTTCATCACTATATCCCAGTGAAACAACAGAGATCAGTTCCAGATCTCGAGGCATTCCGAATAACTCTCGAATGAGTCTTTGCATTTTGTGCAAGTCAGGAATCGGTGTGCAGGGAATCCCTTCACACATGGGAACCTTGTCTTTCTCAAAATAAGCACCTTGGTAACCGGCAATCCAACAGCTTTTCAAGTCGTGGAAACGTGCTGAAACAAGAATGTTTTGAGTTGCTGCGGAACCATCTTCAAGAAAGTACTCTGTATTTTTGTGACAGAAAACAATGATTGCAGCGGGAGCATCTTTAATAAAAGCTCCTTGTGGCACATACTCGGAAAGCTTACCAAGTAAATCCTTATCAGTGATTACAACAAACTCCCAAGGTTGAACATTTCTGGCGGTAGGCGCCATTCTTGCACAGTCTACGATATTTCTTAGAACTTCTTTTTCAATAGGCTTGTCAAGATAAGAACGGACACTGCGGACATCTTTAATCGTTTCAAGGCATTGTTCTAATTTTTTCGGATCAGTCATACTAATTCCTCCTTGTAATTTAGAATGGTTTATTAGAATAAATAGGCTTGCTTGGAAGGGAAAGTCCATCAAACTCCCAAAAGTTTATCGAGTTCACCGTTGTTTTCAAGATGCATGAGATCATCGCACCCTCCGATAAACTTTTCTCCAATGAAAATTTGAGGAACAGTAGTGCAATCGGTTTCTGCGGAAAGATTTGAAAGTGTCTCCTCATCCTCGGTTACGTCAATAATTTCCAATGGTACGTTTTTCTTCTCAAGCAAATCCACTGCTTGATGACAAAAAGGGCAAAAACTTTTTGAGTAGATTTTTACAGATTTCATGAGAAACCATCCTCTCTGATGTTCTTTATTTCATATTATAAATCATACTTACCCAAGGGGGTCAATTAAAATCAAATAACCTGTGAATTTTTTATGTTGTTCATGCCAATTAATACTCTGTCAGGAGAGAGTATATTAAAAAGACCAAGAGGTTTAAAGAGCTTGTATAAAGACCTGGACAGAAGAAAGCTCTCAGTTCTTCATCAGTTAAGTAGTGGTGCAGGAGAACTCTACAAAGTTTATGCTAAAGCAAATAATCAGAGGATTTAACGAAATATGCAATAAATAAAAATTATTGAATAATAACAGTTATCAGTGGTATACTATATATTGGTAGTATAAAAATGATAATATAGGAGGGAACAATATGCCAGAAAGAATGATAGGTAAAGCAGCACCGGATTTCAAGATGAAAACAGTGGACGGGAAAGGACAAAATTTCGGAGAGGTTTCACTAGAGGACTATAAGGGCAAATGGTTGATTTTATTCTTCTATCCTCTTGATTTTACTTTTGTGTGTCCAACTGAGATTAAGGGATTTAATAAGAAGCTTGAAGAATTTAAGAATGAGGGAGCAGAGATCTTAGGAGCGAGCACAGACAGCGAACACTCTCATAAGGCATGGATCAATCAAGCAGAAGAAAATGGCGGATTGGGAGAATTGCACTTTCCATTAGCATCAGATATGATTCAGAAAACAGCCCGTGACTATGGGGTTTTAGTTGAAGAAGATGGAGTGGCACTTAGAGGACTTTTTATTATTGACCCTCAAGGTGTATTGCGATACTCGGTTGTACACGACTTAAATGTAGGGCGGAGCGTTGACGAGACCCTGCGTGTCTTAAAAGCTTTAAAATCAGGGGGTTTATGCCCGATTGATTGGGAAGAAGGAGACAAACATCTTTAAAGCAAGGCAAATGCCGTGATTCAAAAGAATAATAATAAGGAAGCATTTATTTGTCTGGAGAATGCTTCCTTTCCTTATGGCTAAGAACATGCATGCTTATATAGCTTTTGTCCCCAGCGAAAACCATCTTTAATTGACTTTTCGTTTTCTAAAACCGGAACCTGATCCACATTTCCAACGAAAAGGTTACCTACATACTCGGTATGAATTGATTTAAAAAATAAATCCATAATAGGGAGAGTTCCTAAAAATAAGTCAGGATCGTCTTTAAGATCCACGCCGGCGGTAGAGATGAATAGTCCGAAGCGTTTTTTTTCTTGACTAATCATAGAATCCTTTAATGCATATTTGCTCGACCAGATGGCTTGACAACGATCGATGACCGCTTTTAACTGTGCACTAACACTATTAAAATAAAGAGGGGAGGTAATAATGATTACATCGGAGCTCTCAAACTCTTTATAAAGAGTCTGCATATCGTCTTCAAATATACAACCCTTCACTCGAGCACATCGATCACATGCGATACAAGGCGAGACTTTTAATGAACTGGCGCAAAACAACTGAACATCAATTTTCTCCGGAGCTGGATGTTCACTTCTAAGTCCATTTAAAACACTGCTCAACAAAGCCTCATTGTTTCTTTTCCGAACGGGACTTCCCATAATGGCCAATACTTTCATAGCAATCCATCCTTTCTTTTTGTGTCAATAACAGTATACAAGAAATTGCAGCAATGAAAAAGAAAAGAATTTACTTCGAATAGTTTGGGCATTATAATGGAGAAAGCATAGAGATTTACCATGGGAAATTATATGATAGAAGGACTTGATTAGGAGTGATTTCATGAATAGAGAGAGACTGAAAGCGAATAGTTTAATACTGCTGACGGTGTTTTTTTGGGGAATTTCAGCTACGAGTACCAAGATTGTACTCCAGGAAGTACCGCCGGCAACCTTGGCATTTATACGATTCAGTTTAGCTGCAGGGCTTTTATGGGTAATTAACCATATGGTGCATCCGAAGGTTGTGCTGAAAAGAGAAGATAGAAAGAGAATGCTTTTTTGTGGAGCAATTGGAATAACCGCATATTTCATTTTTGAGACCTATGGAATCAGCTTAATTAGTGCATCAAATGCCACTATATTATTAGCGTCAATTCCCATTTTCACTCTTTTCGGCGAACACATTGCTCTTAGAAGGAAAATAAAACCGGTGGAAAGTATCGGTGCATTCATAACTTTACTTGGAGTAGGTCTGGTGATCGGTAAGACAATTAGTCTGCAAGGAGCGTTTGAAGAGGTTATAGGGAGTATGCTTTTGATTGGTGCGGCAGTGAGCTGGGTGATTTACTCCATCGCCAATAAAGCGTTAGACAAAAAATACTCAACCCTTTTTAATTCCACATATCAAAGCATTTTTGGCAGTATGCTTCTCTTCCCCTTTGCCTTATCCGAGTACTCTGAATGGGGAGCAATTTCTTTGCTATCTTGGGGAAACATCCTATACCTTACAATATTCTGTTCAGCACTATGCACATTCATGTATCTAACTGCACTTAAGAGTCTTGGACCCACTGTTACGAATGTTTATATAAATCTTATGCCTTTCGTCGGAGTCATGACCGCGTATATTGTCTTAAAAGAACAACTTTATCCCCTGCAAATTGCAGGAGGGTTAATTATTATTTTAGGGATTTTTATTACAGGATTTAAAGGAAGGAAGGTCTTTGGAGAAGGAGAAAAAAACCTATTGACACAAAAAAGCTGAGATGATATATTAAGTGAGTCGCTAAAAAGCCGACCGGTAAAAGGGTCGGTTGATTTTTGGTCAGAGAAGGGAAAACCTG
>PWFQ01000038.1 GCA_003554105.1 Clostridiaceae bacterium
CCGGTTCTCCCTTGATCTTGGTGATCTCTTCAGTAATTCGAAGAGCTTCTCTTACAAGAGGATGATCAGGGTCAATACTATGGGGCATATTGTAGAGTGCAGCGGTTTCTTCATCCATCCGTCGAATGGAAAAACTTCCCTCCATGCGATTAACCACTGATTGGGCCAGATCCTCGATTTCCTGATAAACTTCATCGATGGTCTCATTAGGAAGCCATCGGCGGTCCATTTGCACTACACATCGGTCAGGGACAATATTTGGATCATCTCCACCTTTAATCACACCGGGGTTGATTGTTGCAGTTCCAAGTAAAGGATAGGTCTTCTGAAAAATCTTGGGTTCAAGATCATATCGCAGCCTGCTTAAAAATTCATTGGCCAGATAAATAGCATTAATGCCTTCTTTCGGACGACTGCCGTGGGTTGCCCGCCCTTTGAAGGTGACCTCGATCCACTCCATTCCTTTGTGTACAATTGCCGTTTCAAGATTGGTGGGTTCTCCGATGACTGCAAGTTTCGGTTTTATCTTCCCGCTTCTTACGATCTGCTCAGTCCCCTTACAGGCCTGCTCTTCATCAATGACACCTGCGAAGACTACTCCTTTTTTCAACGTGTCACCTTTTCGCTTGATCGCAATGATTGCTCCCAACATCGCCGCAATAGCTCCCTTCATGTCTACTGAGCCCCGGCCGTGAAGATTTCCATCTTTGATAAAAGGCTTAAAAGCTTCATAGTCCATATTAAATCCCGGAACTGTGTCAGTATGTCCATTGAACATTAAGTAATGCTCATCTTCCTCTCCGGGAAGAAAGCCGTAAATATTGGGTCTTTTAGGTTCAATCTCTTCCATTTCTGTCGTGATGCCCTCTTCATGCAAGAAATCTTTGATAAAATTTGCGACATCCGATTCCTGGTTGTCATAGTGTTTATGACTTTCGATGGCAACCAGCTTTTCAGCCAGTGCAATCACTTCCTCTTTTTTAATCCATTGTTCCATCTTGTTTTCACCTCCTTATAATATGATATGTTTAAGTATATCAACGCGTTGGTTGATAAAAAATCACAATTTAGTGATATTGTGATCTTAAAAACGATTATACTGCATATGTTGAAGTTTATCAACCGGTTATTTTAAAATAGTCAGAAAAATTTCACTATTTGAATCAGGTTATAGAAATTTCCGGGGCTTCTACCAGGATATGAAGGAAAGGATCGTTTCGGCAAGGGAGGTCAACTTATATTTATTGATTGAATAATAGATCTCCTTTCCGTTTTTTCTGGACGTAAGAATTCCTGCTCTCTTCATGATCTGTAAATGATGAGAGATGGTTGGTCGGGAGACCCTGCAATTTTTTGCAATTTCGTTGACATTCAGTTCGTTATTCCCGATTAAATAGAGGATCTCAACTCGTGTTTCATCGGACAAGGCTTTCATAACCTCGGTATCAATGGCATTTTCATTAATTCCGGACATAGTAACACCCCAATAATCGTAGATTTCTAGTACGGACCCAGATGTATAAGTATTGAAAGGACAATAAGAAAAGCACCTGCAGCACTCCAATAGAGAAATAAGGGTAGCACCCATTTCGCCCATTTTTTCCAGTTGATTCGACCAATGGCAAGGGCCGCCATAAAATAACCTGATGTTGGACTGATAATGTTGGAAAAACCATCGCCGAACTGATAAGCAAGGACTACGGTTTGTCGTGACAAATCCGTTAAATCTCCAATGGATTTCATAATTGGAATCACAGCTGCGGCCTGACCGCTTCCCGAGGTTATAAAGACGTTAATAAAGCTTTGAACAAAAAACATACTTACACCTACACCGATCTTTCCGAAGCCCTCAATGCCCGATGTTAAGTAAAAAATCAGAGAATCCAAAATATTCCCGTTCTCCATGATAACGGAAATTCCCCTGGCAAGACCGATAATCAACGCACCATAGACGATATTCGAGGATCCTTTGATAAATTCCGATGCAATCATGGATGAATCAAGCTTAGCAACGATGCCTGACAGAATCCCCATCATGATAAACACTGCCGCCATTCGTGTGGTGGAATACTCCCAAAAGGAGACGATATAGATTAAAAACAGCATTGAGAAGATCATAACAATTAAAACCCGTATATGTTTATTTTCAAGCTTTGGGATTTCATCAAAATTCAGCTGTTTATTTCTAAACTGATCACCTTCATAGGTAAGACTTGTTTCAGGATGTTTTTCAATTCTCTTTACATAGCGGAGAACGTAATAAATCGTGGGAACCAGAAGGAGGACGTAGGCCAAAATTCGAAACTGATAGCCGGAAAATAATGGCAATTCAGCTAAAATTTGTGCAACTCCTGTGGTAAAAGGATTAAGAATCCCGGCAGCAAAACCAGCTCCGGTGCCAAGGAGGATCATGGCAACTCCCGTGAATGAGTCGTAGCCCAAAGCCAAAGCAACAGAAATGAAAATGGGGTAAAGGGGGAGGGCTTCCTCCGCCGTTCCGAAAAAGGTTCCAAAGAGGGAAAAAACTACCATAATCAGGATGATCAAAAACTTTCCCCGCCGTTGATTCAGCCGGGCAACATGTCCCAGAAAGATGTTTAATGCACCGGTCTTTTGAATGATCCCGAAGGCACCTCCCACAATCAGCACAAAAAAGATTACATCGGCAGCATCAAGCATTCCCTCCAGGATGCCTTCAAACATCTCGAAGGGGTTTACAGGATTGCGGTCCAATCCTTCATAGGAATTTGCCACAACATAAGTAATCCCCGTTTCTTTATCAACAGACCGCTCAAAGCTTCCGGCGGGGAGGATATATGTAAGGATCGTCACAAAAACGATGACGTAAAATATTAATACATAGGAGTGGGGAAATCTTATTTTTTTCAATGACCGGACCTCCCTATGAGTGATAAGCGAAATGAATTGCTTGTTTAAAGAGTATTATACCATAAGTTTAGGAATCCAAGGGAGGATATTGACTAAGTTCCATAGGTAAAACCGATCACCTGAAGATAGTTTTAGTGTGAACAGATTCTTTCATAAGAAGAAGTTGCCCCGAGATTTGTATTGCTATTGATGAGAGCTCAAGGCGGTTATATTTTTCAACGGATACCAAAAGAAGCCAATCAATGATAAAATAGAGAAAAATCTATATCGTTTGATGAAGGGATGGGAATAGTAATGAAGAAAAAAACAAAAGTCAGAATGGTACAGGGAATAATTTTATTGATGCTGCTCAGTCTTTTTACAGTGATGGCTCCTGTGCAACTGGAGGCACTAGCTGAAACCGAAGTGCCCGAAGGGCATATCAGGGTGCATTTTCAAAAAGATGAGGAACCCTACGAGCCCTGGGGTCTTTGGATCTGGGATGATGTGGAGGAACCTTCAAGAAACTGGCCCGAAGGGGCGATACCCTTTGATAGCGATCAGGTTGGCGAGTTTGGTGCCTATCTTGATATTCCTTTGGCGGAAGGGGCCCAGCAGGTAGGCTTTCTCCTGGTAGACAGAGAGTCGGGATCCCAGACGGGAGATATGGGCTTTGGCAATCTGGATCAGTATAACGAGGTTTTTTTGAGAGAAGGAGATCAAACCGTATATACAAGCTCTGATTACACGTTGGATGTTATTCTTCAGAGGGCTGAGCTCCTGTCTGAAGAATTGATGGAGCTTGGTTTTACCACAACTTCCGGTCTGACGAGACAGGAAATGCTTGATATAATTGAAATTGAAGACGTTGATGGCAATCCTGTGGAACCCGGAGCATTGCTTATTATGGAGGGAAGCAGGAGAGTGAGGGTAAGCGGTGACTTTTCGATTGAAAAAGCTCCATTTACCGTAGGATATGAGGAATATGAGCAGCAGGCTTCAATCGGATGGCGTTTGAAAGATGAGATCTATGCCTATGAGGGAAATCTGGGCGTTGCTTTATTTGAAGATGGTACAGCGGAATTGAAGCTGTGGTCTCCCAGTGCGGATTCCATATCAGTGGTTCTCTATGACAGGGATGATCAGTACCAAGTGGTTACTCAAGAACCGGAGCTGACCATGGGTGATCGGGGAGTTTGGTCCGTAACCCTTGATGAGGAAAACACCGGCGTTGAAAATCTTGAAGGATACTACTATCATTACCAAATTACCCGCGGCGGGGAAACAACCCTTGCACTGGATCCCTATGCCCCATCCATGGCCACATGGAACTCCGGGGATCCCGATAATAATTATATCGGGAAAGCTGCGATTGTGAATCCTTCAACCATCGGTCCCGAACTGGATTTTGCCGACATTGAAGGCTTTGAAAAGCGTGAGGATGCAATAATCTATGAGCTTCATGTCCGGGACTTTACTTCCGATCCCTCCATTGAAGGTGAGCTTGAACATCGCTTCGGAACCTTTGCAGCCTTTCAAGAGCGATTGGATTATCTTGAGGATTTAGGTGTCACCCACATTCAGCTTTTGCCGGTGATGAGCTACTTTTTTGCAAATGAATACGAGGCGGGGGAACGTCTTATGGAGTATTCCTCCACGCAGAACAACTATAACTGGGGATACGATCCTCACAGCTACTTTTCTCTAAGCGGCATGTATTCGGAAGACCCTGATGATGCAACAAAGCGTATTGAAGAGTTCAAGATTCTCGTTGATGACATTCATTCCCGGGGAATGGGAGTCATCCTTGATGTGGTGTATAACCACACAGCCCGGGTGCATATTTTCGAAGATCTTGAGCCCAACTATTATCATTTTATGGACGCAGATGGAACATCCAGAGTCAGCTTTGGAGGAGGTCGTCTTGGAACCACTCATTTTATGTCAAGGCGTATACTTGTGGATTCTATCATGCACTGGGTTGAAGAATATAAAGTGGACGGTTTCCGTTTTGATATGATGGGAGACCATGATGCGGAAACTATACAGATGGCCTATGATAAAGCGAAGGAAGTGAATCCCGACGTCCTCATGATCGGAGAAGGCTGGGTCACTTATGTAGGAGATGAAGGTCACGAAGATATACAGGCTGCGGATCAGCAGTGGATGCGCTATACGGAAAGTGTGGGATCCTTCTCTGATGATTTTCGCAATGAACTGAAATCAGGATTTGGAAGTGAGGGTGAACCCCGGTTTATCACAGGTGGAGCAAGGGATGTTAACAGGATATTCAGAAACCTGACCGCAGCTCCCGGAAACTTTGTGGCGACAAATCCCGGTGATGTGGTGCCCTATATTGCTGCCCATGATAATCTGACACTACACGATGTCATCGCCTATTCCATCAAAAAGGATCCGAAGGATCATCAAGAAGAGATTCATCAGCGGATCCGCCTTGGGAACCTTATGGTTTTAACATCTCAGGGAACTCCATTTATTCACGGAGGACAGGAATACGGACGGACGAAACAGTTTCGTCATGAGGATTTCATCGGGGAAGTGGCTGAAGAAAATGCACCTTATAAATCCACATTTATGACCGATGGGGAAGGGAGTTCCTTTGAATATCCCTACTTCATCCATGACTCCTATGACTCCACTGACGCCATTAATCGTTTTGAGTGGGAGAAAGTGAGTGATGCTGATGCATATCCGGTTAATGTTCAAACGAAAGAATTCACTCAGGGGATGATCGCTCTTCGGCGATCCACAGACGCGTTTAATCATGGAACAATGGTAGAGATTGAGGAACTTGTCGTGTTGCTGGAGGTTCCGGAAATTGAGGATGATGATCTGGCTATTGCATATCGAGCTCACAGCAATGAGAAAGAAGAATCCTACTATATCTTTATCAATGCAGATGAAATCGAAAGAACCTTTTCGGTTACAAGAGATCTTAGCTCTGCACAGATTTTAGTTGATGCAGAACAGGCGGGAACCCGGGAGATTTCCAATCCTGTGGGAGTTTCAGTAAGTTCTGAGGCGGTTAACCTGGCGCCCCTTACCGCAACAATCATTCGTGTAACTGAAGGAGATCAGGATGAACCGGTTTCAGATGATCTCCAGGAAGAAATTCCAGAAGATGAAGACCAGGGAGCAGGAGGCATCCTGTGGCTTTTGATCATCGTTGTTGGAGCAGGGATTGGGCTTTGGCTCTATGTTTTCCGTAAACGAATATAATAACTCAAGCGGCAATATTTAGGTATAAAATAAGCAGGGTCTTCTAAAGTCCCTGCTTATCTTATGTGTTGCTTTATAGTTTCATTGAGAACACGTATCTCTTTAAAAAGGGAAAATAGTAAGATGATCAATGCTTTAATCACCCATTCCAGTCCAAATATACCGGCAATGATTGCGAAACCTAAAAGAAAACCCGCAAGCATCAGAAAATCCGTAGCAATGAAAAGAATTTCATTTCAACTCCTCCTGTCGAATATTTCAAACAATAGTATGCGATTATCCAAAGAAAAACACAAAGGAAAATCTGCATCCAGATTGAGTAATTTCCCAAAGAATTAAAGAGTGAGTACGAAATAAGGTTCGATTTTTTGACTTCCCTGATGAAACTTTGCTCCTTTGTATTCAAACCCGAGCTTTTTCAGTACGTTTTCAGACCCGATGTTTTCCGGGTCGATAAATGCAGCGATTTTATCGGTAAGAAAATGATTTTTTGCATAATCAATGCAGGCTTCGGCTGCTTCTGTGGCATATCCCATCCCCCAATGTTTTTTCGCAAAGTGGTACACCAACTCTATTTCACCATTCTCCGAGGGCGGATTAAATCCACAGACTCCAAGAAACCCTTGGTTCTTTTTTTCAATGACCGCGTAAGGAGAGTACCCATTTTCCTTATAGAGTGTAATGTAAAACTTCAACGCATTTTCTTCCCTTTCCCGGGTTCCGGCACCTCCGGAGTAGCGCATGACTTCCTGGTCTCCCCAGACACTCATCAGAGCATCAAGATCACTTTCATTCAATGTTCTTAAAATCAATCGATGAGTTTCAGCAATAATCACAGTTATAACCCCCAAAACGATATTTACTTTTGATTTTACCACAAAACAGCCTTTGAGGTATAATAGATAAAGGGGACTTTTTACAGGGTATTAAAAAGAAAAGAACGGAAGAGTACTATGCACTGCAGAACTCAGAAATGCAGATTATAGTCGACAAATATCAGTTTACAAAAAGGAGGGTTTGCAAAAAATGTCTTATAAAACAAAGATTGACGGATTTACTATACGCTTTGCAGATGAGGAGGATGTTTCCCTGATTCTCGACTTGATCAAAGGTCTGGCGAAATATGAAAAGATGTTGGATCAGGTTGTTGCAACGGAGGAAGACCTCAAGGAATCTCTTTTTATAAAAAAACAGGCGGAGGTCGTCATTGGGGAAGAAAAAGGAAAACCCGTAGGGTTTGCTTTGTTTTTCCATAACTATTCCACCTTTCTCGGAAAGGCGAATCTTTATCTCGAGGATCTTTTCGTAAAGCCGGAATATCGGGGAAGGGGGTATGGAAAGACCCTCCTATCGTTTTTAGGAAAAATCGCAGTGGACCGAAACTGTGGACGCCTTGATTGGTGGTGTCTTGACTGGAATACCTCATCGATTGAATTTTACAAGGAAATGGGAGCAATTCCTATGGATGAATGGACGGTGTATCGGGTTGAAGGAAAACAACTTGGAAAGCTGGCGGAGATGTATGAATAGATGGAAGAATGGAGTTCTTTATAAAAGTCTCACTGAAGGTGAAATAGATTTAAATCTTTTTGAGGAGTTTGATCGTTATCAGGAAGTAAAGAGATGTTGGAGACAAGTGGAAGGTCAATGGATTCTAAAGAAGATTGCTTTTACAGAACAATGGACAGACTCCGACTTTGAAGATTTAACGATGGATCTGAAAAACACTGTAAAAACCGGTGGGGAAGTTGTTGGAGCATTTCTAAATGGAATGCTGGCAGGTTTTGCATCTCTGGAGAATCATTTTTTCGGAGATCATGGAGAATATCTCCAATTATCGAGTCTTCACGTTTCAAATAAAGAACGGGGAAGAGGGATCGGTACTGAACTGTTTTCCATTATGTGCCGATTGGCGTGGGAAAAAGGAGCGAAGAGTCTATATATTTCTGCCCATTCCTCGGAGGAAACACAAAGGTTTTATCAAAATCTCGGTTGCAGTGAATCAACATTCAAGCACAAGGGATTAATTGAAAAAGAGCCCTTCGATTGTCAATTAGAAATGAAACTGGAGCAGAGATTTACTCGTAATTAAGGACACAGACAGAAAAGTGACATGATTTTAAAGATCATAAGGAGGATTAATGATGAAATTTGTATTTTTGATCGGAGACGCAGCGGTAGGAAAAATGACTGTGGGACAGGAACTGATGAAAATGACAGGCCTTAGACTTTTCCATAATCACATGACCATTGAACCGGTGATTGAGATTTTCGGCTATTATGAAGGAAAAACCATCAAAAAGTTGAGAGAAGTCATATTCCAAGAGTTCTCCATAAGCAGAAATGCAGGGATGATTTTTACATATATGTGGGCGTTTGATTTGAAAGAGGATTGGGAGTATGTGGAGCATGTGTCCGGAATATTTCGTAAGAAGGGGGCTGAAATCTATTATGTTGAGCTGGTAGCGCCTGAAGATGTCCGTTTGCAGAGAAATGTGTCGGAAAACCGACTAAAACATAAAGCATCAAAGAGGGATATCGAAATATCAAAAGAGAGGCTGATCAACGATAGTCGGATTTACCGCTGTGTGAGTCATGAGGGGGAGATCCCTTTTGAAAACTATATCAAGATTGATAACTCTAAACTCTCAGCGAGAGAAACTGCAGAAAAAATCAAAGAGTATTTCACACTATAGAAAAAGAAAGGGTGAAGTCAATGGGATTGAAAAGAGCTGTTTCCGCTTATTCCATGGTGATCGGAGTCTCCATGATCGGTATGTGGATTTTCTTCTATCTCATCGGGGGAATTCCGGAGCTTGAAACAGAACCGATCCGAATCAGTATGCATATTATAGCCGAAGGGCTCACAGCAATACTGTTAATACTCGGAGGTTATGGAGTTCTAACCGGAAAAGGTTGGGGGGAAAAGATGTACTTTCTATCAATGGGAATGCTGATCTATACCCTCATTCAAAGTCCGGGTTATTTCATGGAAACCCAGGAATACGGATTAGTGATCATGTTTGGCGTGATGCTGCTTGTAGCAATGGGCATGATTCTGAAAATGCTCCCATCAAAGCGAGCGTAGAAACATACAAAGAAATTTGACAAAGAATAACCGCCTTTAAGCTCCGAGAGGATTTCTTAAAGGCGGTTTACAAGTTTTTGTTCTATTCGATCTTATCAATTTTTGCGGCAAAGACAAAATCACTTTCACTGAGGCCGTCAATCTTGTGGGTGAGAACGGTGAGCTTTACCTTTCCCCAACCGAGGGAAATGTCAGGATGATGACCTTCCTTTTCCGCCACTTCTCCCACTTTATTAGTGAAGTCCAATGCTTCCTTAAAATTCTTGAATTTAAAGACTCTTTCCAGATGGTGCTCATCGATAACCTGCCATTCCTCATTCAACTCTTTTTCATACTTATCAATTTCATCTTTTTCCATTGGGGGTGTACCCACACTGCATGGAATGCATTTTTGATCCGCAAGTTTACTCATAAAAAAACCCTCCTTGAAATGTCTCATAATCGATTAACTTCATTCATTGGCCATTTGCTGGAGCCTTATTTATCTTCTACCCATTTTCAAGAAAAAATCTCATCAATCTATAAAACACAAAAAGAGAAATCAAAAACCGCCCTCCGGTTGCATCGTTGAACCTGAAGGCGGTTAATCTATTCGGTTTATGATCTGGTGTTGATTTCCGGTGTTTTTCTTATCCCATAAAGATCCCATGATCGAAGCTCTCCTTCGCTTTCAGGATATCTTTCTCAACTTCCTTGTGAAGTAAGGCTTGAGCGATTTTATCCTGCGCCTTGTTGAAAATCAAGGTAAGCTTGTTGGATTTTTCTTCGTCGATGGTGATGATAAAGGTTTCGTTCTGGGCTTTAAGTGTCTTTTCCATATGTTCTCCCTCCTTTAACTGATCGATTTTTGCTTCAATTGCTTCAAATCCGTTCATTTCAAGAATGTTTTCCACAGTGACCGCTCCTTTCGTATATTTTTTTGATACTATGTACTGCATGTATCTTAAGTTTATTATAGAATAGAACAAAAGAAGGAATAACCGCCCGAAGACCATTTCTCTTTCATCCTTTAGGGTGTTTTTCGCTCAGTCTTTAGGCGGAGGCGAATTAATTGAAAATTCAATGATTGCAGGGATCATGTTGAATCATTCCCGGGGCGGAGAAGAGAACAATCCCGAGACCCTTACTGCAATGGAAAACATTGATTATACTTGAAGAGGTGTAAAATTATATTGAAAAGGAGAATGACAAGAATGATTAAGGAAGAACTTCTTCAGAGTGTTTTGAATAAAATGGGGTCACATTCGTCGATAAAGAGTGCTGTACTACGGATCGAAAGTGGTGATGACAAGTTTTCATGGGTAGGGGCTACCGGTGAAATGAAAGAAGAGGATTATTTTTTTATAGCAAGTGTAACCAAACTCTTTGTTACAGCAGTAGTAATGGGGCTTATAGAAGAAGGACGGATTCGTCTTGATGATCTCATCTCTAATCATCTGCCAGAGAAATATTGGGAAAGTATTCATGTTTTTAAAGGAGTGGATTATTCTCCTGAGCTTAAGGTGCTTCATTTGATTTCCAACACCTCAGGCTTGCCTGATTACTTCTTTCATAAACAGGATAACGGACGGACTGTTGCTGATGAACTGATGGAGGGAAAGGATGAACCTTGGGATCTGGAAAGGACCATCGACCTTGTAAAAAATCTTCGGCCGAAATTCAAGCCGGGGAAAAAGGGCAAGGCCGCATACTCCGATACCAACTATCAGCTGCTTGGAAAAGTCATTGAAAATATTACGGGAAAGCCAATCGCAGAAGTATTTCAAGAGAGGATTTTTTCAAAACTGAACATAGACAACACTTATGTGTATTCTGATGTGAAAGATCAACGTCCTGTCCCCTTTTATTTTAAGGAAAGGAAGCTTTTGCTTCCAAACTATATGACTTCCATTGCAGTGGAAGGCGGTATTGTTTCCACCACAGAGGATTTGATGACCTTCCTGAAAGCATTTTTCAAAGGGCACTTCTTTCCGAAGGAGAACATTGAAGATTTGAAGAAGTGGAATCTACTATTGCCTCCCCCGGGGATTTTCTATTTCGGAGTCGGATTGGAAAAACTCTATACCCCAAGAATTACATCACCTGCAAAGCCTATCAAAGAGGTTTTGGGATTCTGGGGTCAAACCGGTTCTTTTGCATTTTATAACCCTCAAACAGATCTATTCTTCTGTGGTACAACTAACCAGATCAACGGAAAAGGGCACCAGTATGCAGGAAGTGCGATGGCAAAAATCATTAAGACCATTCTTTAAAAAAGTGAAACACAAATCATTGGAGGTACAAACGATGGAGAACCGGAACTTGGTACTAAGACAGGTGAAATTGAAAGAAAAAGAGATTCTAAGAAATCTTCTGGAAAAATATGATTACGAATTTTCCAAGTATGATCAACGGGATGTCAACTCTCTAGGGCTTTATGGATATGAGTATCTGGATCACTACTGGACGGAGGAAAACCGTTGGGCCTTCTTCATTCTTGTAGAAGGAAAGCTTGCGGGGTTTGTAATGATCAACAATTATCCAGATGTAACAAGTGACACGGACTACAGTATGGCGGAATTCTTTGTGATGCACAAATACCGAAGAGGAGGAGTGGGACGGTTTGCAGCGTTGGAAGTTTTAAACCGGTTTCGGGGGAAGTGGCAGGTTAAGCGGCACCCCAATAATCAGGATTCGGTGAGGTTCTGGAACAAGATCATCGATGAGTACACAAAAGGCAGCTACGAGCTGTTTGAAAACCATCCTGAGGCAGAGTATGATGACGGAACCTTTGGGGATGTGTTTTTATTCGATAACTCCATGCAGGAAAGCGAACCTTCTACACAAAATTTTATTAAGTAATTCAAAATAATAACTTCTCGATAAGATTGAAGATATAAAAACCGCCCGAATGGCTTAATAAAAGCCTTTAAGGCGGTTATTCACCTGCTGTCGGAGTATGATTGGAAATATTTTTATCCGAAAAAGCTTCCATGATCATAACTTTCTCTTGCTTTCATAATATCTTTTTCCACTTCCTTATGACGCAGTGCTTGAAGAATTTTCTCCTGAGCTTTTTTAAAAGTAAGAATCAGCTTATGAGATTGATCTTTTTCGATAGTGATGACAAAAGTTTCGTTTTGTGATTTAAAGGTTTTTTCAACCTTTTCCCCCGCTTTCAATTGATCGACTTTTACTGAAATGGATTCAAGTTGATCGGCAGTCAGTATTTTTTCCACAGTACCCGCTCCTTTCAATGATTGTTTCAAAATGTTCTTTCATGTTCTCAGTATAAGATGGATGCAAGAATCAATAAACCGTCGAAAGACTCCTTTTGAGTCATCCTTCAGAGCCTTTTCCTCTCAGTCTGAAGTCGGAATGCAACAGGTGGGACAGGTATTTCGTTTTAAACGGAAACAAAAAAAATACAGGTGTCATATCAAAAATAAGAAAACGGAGGGAATATCATGGATAAAAATCATCAAGAGAGAAAAAACGAGGAACAGATTCAGGCAAACAAAGAAGCCTGGGGAAAGATTTCAAAAGAGCATTATGAGAATTTTAAAGTACAGCTGGCGGACAAGGATTTTAAGTTGAATCCCATGGTGGAGAAGGAGTTGGGAGATATTCGAGGCAAGAAAATTCTCCATCTTCAGTGTAATACCGGGGCGGATTCCATCCTTTTAGCACGAAAGGGAGCGACTGTCACAGGGGTTGATCTTGTACCTGATAATGTGTATTATGCAGGGAAGCTCGCAGAGGACTTCGGAATGAAAGATCTTCAGTTTATCGAAGCAGATGTACTGAAGTTAATGGAAATTCACGAGGAGGAGTATGATATTGTTCTTACCACTGATGGAGTCATCGGCTGGCTTCCGGATCTCGATCAATGGGGAAGAGTCATCTCACATTTTCTTAAAGAGGACGGATTTTTCTATCTTCATGACGGACATCCCTTCATGATGATCTTCGATGAGGAAGCCCTGGACCGGGGAGAACTGGATCCCCGTTATCCATACTTTCAAATGACTGCGGATTATGATCCCATGATTGGAGGATATGCCTCCGATGCCAAGGAAGCCGGAAATTATTATTGGGGCCATCAGTTCAGTACAATCATTAATGGACTTTTGAAGGGAAATCTCTATGTAACCTACCTTAAAGAATATGACCGGTGCGTAGTTGGGATGGGAGGAAGTAAAGCCGATGAGAAGGGACTTTGGTATTATCCTGAGCTAGAGGGAAAGCTTCCTGTAGTCTTTAGTCTCAAGGCTGAAAAAAAGAGATAAAGAAGGAGTTCAATGCTTTCATGTCGAACTAGTTTTGAAAGAACAATAAAGGGGGATGTTACTATGAAAATTGGAATCAGAAAACCGAGTCTGAAACGACGGATTAAAGCACGAACCAGCGTCAAAAGAAATGTTGTGCATCGTGCCGGGATTAAAATGCCGCGAGGATCCGGCTGGGCGAGAAATCCCAAAAAGTTTGCCTACAACAAGGTTTATCGAAGAACGTCTTTTGATCTGTTCAAGCTTTTTAAAAAACTCTTTAAGTAAAGAGGAGGAAACCGTTTGAAAATTAAACCCTTTAAAGTCGAACAATGGATGAACGAATACGAGAATGACGCAGTATACAATATTGCTGAAACCTGTGTCTATTCCATTACATTGAATGAATTAATGGATCTTACGGGAGTAAACCGGGAACAGTTCTGGGAAAAACTCAGTGATCAACGATTAACCTATGGCCACATTCAGGGTTCTCCGGATTTTAAAAAAGGAGTGGCAGCTCTCTATAAAACGCTGAAAGAGGAGAATATACTCTCCACCCACGGAGCTATCGGAGCCAATCACCTTCTTCTTTATTCACTTGTTGAGCCCGGTGATCGAGTGATTTCTGTTCTTCCTACCTATCAACAACTCTATTCCATTCCCGAATCCTTCGGAGCGGATCTGAAAATTCTTAAACTGCGAGAGGAAAATGAATACCTGCCGGATTTGGAAGAGCTGAGATCTCTTGTGAATTCCAACACGAAAATCATCAATATCAACAACCCCAATAATCCAACCGGAGCTCTGATGCCGACGGATATGTTAATGAAGATTGTGGAAATTGCAAGAAGTGTGGACGCTTATATCCTATGCGATGAAGTGTATCGGGGCTTAAGTCAGAATGAGGAATATCAGGAATCCATTGCGGATCTTTATGAAAAAGGCATCAGTGTCAGCAGTATGTCAAAGATTTTTTCCCTGGCAGGGCTACGAATGGGATGGATCGCCTCGCCATCAAGGGAGGTAATGGAAAAGTCCTCACAGCACCGGGACTACAATATGATCAGTTGCGGGATCTTTGATGAGGCCTTTTCGGCCCTTGCCTTAAAACATGCAGAGATAATTCTTGGGAAAAGTCGAGAAATTGTGAGAAGAAATCTGGAAATTCTGGATCGATGGGTCGAAGATCAACCCCGTATTTCTTACGTCAAACCAAAGGCGGGAACAACTGCTTTACTGAGCTATGACTTTGACATTCCTTCAAGAGATTTTTGCATTTCACTTCTCAAGGAGAAGGGGGTCTTTTTAACTCCGGGATCCTGCTTTGAAATGGAGAAGTGTGTAAGAATCGGCTATGCAGCTTCCACAAAAGAGTTGAAGGAAGGTTTGGGAAAAATGGGAGAGTTTCTTGAAACTTTGTCAGACTGAGCATTCTGATATGATTTTATTTAAATGATCGGCATAATAAAACCGCCTTGAGAGTGATTATTTTCATCTCAAGGCGGTCGATGTTTCCGATGTCGATCCACCGGTAAGTGTCATCTTATAGAGTTTTAATTGCGGATGCAATCGTAAGGGTTCTTTTTGCCTGATGAATGGCCGAACTTCGAATGGAGTCTTTGTCATCAAGCATTTCACCTTCCGGAGAAACCGTTGCGGTGGTCCCATAGGGGTTCCCACCGGATCCGAAGATTACCGGATCAGTATATCCAGGCGCAGCAACAATGGCTCCCCAGTGGTACATGGATGTATAAAGGGAAAGAAGCACAGCTTCTTGTCCGCCATGTGGATTTTGAGCAGAGCTCATTCCACTGACCACCTTATTCACCAGTTTTCCTTCTGCCCAAAGACCACCGGTTGTTTCCAACAAATTTTTCATTGGAGCTACCATAACTCCAAATCGTGCAGGGGTACTGAAAATAATCGCATCAGCCCAATCGATATCTTCAAGGGTTACTTCGGGCACATCTTTTGACTCTTCTTCAAGAGCCATTTTTACGGGGTCGGTATCGATGTCATGGGGAGGTTGAATATGAGGAACCTTCAGAAGTCTCACTTCCGCTCCAAACTCCTGAGCACCTTCTTCAGCCCACTTTGCCATTTGATAGTTGGTGCCGGTTGTACTATAGTAAATCACTGCTAACTTGACTCTTAACATTAGAATCTCTCCTTTTTGTCTCCATATTATCATTGGATAAACATTATCATATAGGTTGGTATTTACCCAAGGTTGTTGGTTTTAATCATAACAGATCAAATAGGAAAGCAATTCATTTCCTCTTAATTGAATAGCTCGAAATTTGAAAAAGCGATTAGAGTTATGAGATGATGATAAGGAAATTCAATTTTAAAGATCTTAATGATGTTTGTAAAATCTATAATTATTATATTGGAAACACCATTGTAACCTTGGAAGAGGAACCGATTACAACAGACAAGATGCGAAGTAGGATCAGTACTGTTCTGGCGGATTATCCCTATCTGGTGTTTGAGTTTGAGGGTGTGGTTGTAGGATATGACTATGCTTCACAATGGAAGATGAAAGCAGGATATCGTTACACGGTGGAAACTACAGTATAAGCGAATCCTGTAAACATCGGCGCCGGAATCGGAACCGAGTTATATCGTGACTTAATCAAAGAGGTGAAGGTCCATGGATTCCATGCAGCCCTTGCAGGATTGTTATTCCTAATAATGAAAGCATCAACTTCCACGAAAAACTTGGGTTTGAAAAGGTGGCGCATTTAAAGGAGGTAGGTATAAAATTTGGTCATTGGAGAGATGTAGGCTATTGGGAGTACCGATTTGAACGTTAAGATCGTCAATAAATATTGGATAGTACGGAGCAGTCGTGTTATTAGTTCTTTTTTACAGAAAAGGAGAAATAAAATGGCAAGGAAAAACAAAACTGATGAAGTGATAAAAGAGTTTGTGTATGATACTTTTTCCCATGACAAAACTGTGGAGCGCTACACAGATGATACAATCAAAATCGGTTTGTGGGAGAGCGAGAAGGAAATGATTAAGAAACATTTTAAAGTCAGCGATTCTATTTTGGATTTGGGCTGCGGTACAGGAAGAACCACATTTGGTCTTCATCAAATGGGATACAAAAATGTGATTGGGGTGGATTTAATTCCATCCATGGTGGAAAATGCGATTAAGAACAATCGGGCATTCGGATCTGATATTTCCTTTGAAGTGGGAGATGCAATGAATTTGCGTTTTGAAAACGAACAGTTCGATGCCTGCCTATTTTCATTTAACGGGATTATGCAGATCCCCTTACAGAAAAATCGCATTATTGCCATGAAGGAGATTCACCGAGTTCTAAAAAAAGGAGGAATTTTTCTTTTTACCACCCATGATCGGGAAATTAACGAGGAATGGTTTCCTTTTTGGGAGGATGAGAAGAATAAATGGGAAAAGGGAGAGCAGGACCCCCGTTTGTTTGAGTTTGGCGACCGAATTGTGGAGGAAAAATATCGTTTGGTGTATCTTCATTTTCCCAATCAGAAAGAGATGAAAGAAGCGATGAAGGAAAGCGGCTTTCATCTGATCGAGACGATCCCTTCAACCGACGTGGCCAAGGAGCCGGAACATATACTTGAGAGAATTTCACCCTGTCGCTTCTGGGTGTTTAGGAAGTGAAAGAATTCAGGGATGAGAAGCTTTTAGCGAATAAGTAAAAAGAGGGGTTTAAACGAGGGAATTATATGGTAATAATTACAATAAGATTAATCCGATTTAAGCAGTGGAATCATTGAAAGGAGAATTTCCATGTTTAAACGTCTGAATGAGTTTAATTTACCCGCAGTTGGTCTGGGTCTCATTATTGGTGCAGGGATTGGTTTAATAATATCGGTATTTGCAAGACTGGACACTGCGGTGAGTATGATTATCGGTGCAGCAATAGGGATTGTCATCGGTGCGGTCGTCTTAGTATTTATGAAGTATGATTAGGATTTTCATTGGGTCAAAAAAGGGACGTCGTAGTGCGTCCCTTTACCAATGTCAACAGGTTGAATGTGGTGAACTGGAAAGCCGATTGACGGGAGTAACGGTGATCTTGTAATCAAAGAAGTAAGAAATAATTGATTAATAATCGGAAAAGAGAAGTAAGGGGTATGAAGAAAAGGTGAAGAAATTCAGAATTACTTTATAGATTGCTACTGATTCTTAATGAGGGGTATATAGGGAATGTAGATAATTGCGGACTGAACGAAAGGAGAGGATGATCATGAGTGTCCAATTTCGAAATCTGGTGTTTGAAGGTGGAGGAGTAAAAGGAATTGCCTATATCGGAGCAATGCAGGTTCTCTCACAAAGAGGGCTGCTGGATCACATCGATCGTGTTGGTGGTGCCAGTGCAGGTGCCATTAATGCTTTGATCTATTCCTTGGGCTACGATATAGCAACTCAAAAAGAAATACTGAATTCAACGGACTTCAAGGAGTTTATGGATAATTCCTTCGGGTATGTCCGGGATTTTAAAAGACTCTGGTTTGAATTCGGATGGAATAAGGGAGATTTTTTCAGCGAATGGATTGGCGCTCTGGTGAAGGAACAGCTGGGCGATTCCCGTGCGACCTTTCAGGATTTAAAAAATGCCGGATATCCGGATCTCTATGTGATTGGTACCAACCTTTCCACCGGCTATTCGGAGATCTTTTCCTGTGAACGGGTACCTGATATGCCCTTGGTATCGGCACTGCGAATCAGTATGTCCCTCCCTCTTTTCTTTCGGGCAAAGCGATTCGGAGAACGAAAGGATGTCTATGTTGACGGGGGAGTGATGATGAACTATCCTGTGAAGCTTTTTGATCGGCAACGCTATATTGATATGGAATCCGAGGAGGAAGCAGCCCGTTTTGTAGAGTATTACAATCGGGAAAATGCCCGTTTTCTACTGGAACGTCCGGAAAGCAGTCCTTACGTTTACAATCGGCAAACCCTTGGAATGCGCCTTGATACCCAGGAAGAGATCGGATTATTCCGTTATAATGAACCTCGACAGGGAAGAGAAATAAAAACATTTCCAAGCTATGCCAGAGCATTAATCGCCGCCTTTATGCAGGTTCAGGAAAATAAGCATCTTCATAGCGATGATTGGCAGCGCACGATCTATATTAACACTCTGGATGTGAAAACAACGGATTTTGATTTGACTGATGAAAAGAAAAAGGATTTGATCCTTCAAGGAATTCAAGGGGCGGAAACCTACTTTAAATGGTTTGAAGATCCTGGGGAAGAACCGGTGAATCGTATGTGTTAATTGGATAAATTATTTTGTTCATGCAGGATTTTTTATATGGAATCCAGAACAGTATATAGTGGGGAACTTAATATGAATTATAATGAAACGTTCGTTCAAAATTGAATTTGAGAGGGTGAAGCCGATGTTAAAATTTCCCAAGGGTCTGTATAGCGATGTTCGGATCGAAGAGGTCTTTACGACAAAAATCAGTTTTAAGAAGAAAGATCTGCAGGATCATAAAGTACGACACCGAAAGGGGGTCTTTATCAGAGTCTTTGATGGAAATCGCTGGTATTACAGCTCTTCTACTGATCTTGACGGAATTCAGGAACAAATGGATGTCTTAGCTGAAATGGCGACGCCTCATAAGGACATAGAGAGCCATCCCGTGGTAAAAGCCTTTGAAGTGCATCAGGAGAAAATAAATCACTATGAGAGAAATTCCGTCACCGACATTCCTGTTAAAGAAAAGCAGGAGCTTCTCGAAGGATATCTTCCACTACTGGAGGATTCTGCCATTGTTCACTATAAGGGACTCTATGTGGACCGAAAAATCATAAAAACCCTATATAGCTCTAAAGGATCTTCAATTACTTTTGATAAGCAGACCTGTGGACTGCGTTTTGATATGGAGCTTTCCTACGGAGAAAACAAAAATCAAGGTTCAATTTCGAAGGGAAAGGTGTACTTCCACCAGCTGAAAGGGTTGGAGAACTTCATTCAGGAAGAGATAGAAAAAAATATAGAATTTATTAAGAGTGCTGAGGGCATAGAGCCGGGAGAATATACAGTTTTATTGAGCCCTGAGGCAGCGGGCGTCTTTACTCATGAAAGCTTCGGACATAAAAGTGAGTCTGACTTTATGGTGGGAGACGAAACCATGAAACGGGAATGGGCACTGGGAAAGGTGGTGGGACCGGAAATTCTCTCAATCGTTGACAGCGGAGAGATCGAAGGAAACGGTTATGTTCCATATGATGATGAAGGCACGAAAGGAAGAACCACGAATATCATTACAAAGGGTGTGCTGACAGGAAGGCTGCATAGTGCTATGACCGGCGCTTTGCTCGAGGAAGCACCAACAGCAAATGCCAGATCCATCAGTTTTCAGTATGAACCCATTGTCCGGATGACCACCACCTATATCGAAAAGGGAGACCGTCCACTATCGGAGATCATCAAAGAAATTTCGAAGGGAATATATGTGGAAAGCATCCGTCACGGATCGGGAATGTCCACCTTTACTATTGCACCGGCAAGATCCTACCTCATTGAGGAGGGAAAAATCACAAAACCGGTAAAGGTGTCTGTTGTAACGGGCAATGTTTTTGAAACTTTAATGGAAGTGGACGCTTTAAGTGAAGAGTTCGAGCTTTTAAGCTTTGTGGGCGGAGGCTGCGGTAAGGGAGAACAATTTCCGTTGCCTGTTGGCTTCGGCGGGCCCTATACAAGGGTTAAACGATTAAAGGTGCAATAGGGGAGGTACTCATGAAAAAACAGACAATCACCATTAAACAACAGCAAACCATGATAAAAGTTCAAAATACGAAAATTGAAGGAATCCGCATGAAAGACATCGAGAAAAGGGGACTCCGTCTCTTTGAGAACGGAAAAATCGGTGTTGCGGGAGCTTTGGGCAAGGTGACCTTTGAGGAATTGGAAGCTCAGGCAAAAGAGCATCTTAAGGTGGGGATCGATTACCCCTATGATTTGGAGAAGAACAAAAGCCGACATAAGAAAAATCCCATAGCGGTTATGAATCCTGGAACGTTAAATGAAAAAGCAGAGGGAATCCTGAAAATTCTTCGAAGGGATTTTTCAGATTTTGATTTCAGCCAAGATATCTACACCAACACTTTAAGATATGAAATGGAGGGGGATGATAATCTGGATCTCTCCTATGAGGATGCATATTATTCCATTGAGCTTGCCATAAAGGAAAAATCCACTGCCAATCTGATTGACGGATTTCTTCTCTGTTCCGGAAGATCCTTTAATGAAGAGGCCTTCTGGAAATATAACCGGCCTTATCTGGAAGCTTATCGAAATTCTGCGGAGCTTCCCGAAGGAGAAAAACTTCCGGTGTTGACGTTAAACGGACAGCATCTCTTGATGTTCCTGGGAAGACAACTGAACGGTGAGCGATATGGAACGGGAAGCTCCCTTTACTCTGGAAAAATGAAGGATAAGCTCTTTGACGGCCGGGTTAACCTGGTGATTGATCGAATAGGAGAAACCATGCCGGTGCCTTTCTTTGATATGGAGGGTGTGTATCATGAAGGGGACGAGTACCCTTTGATTGAGAATGGCTTCCTTGTTGGAGTCTATACCGATAAGGAAACTGCAAGTAAATACGATCTTCCGGAAACCGGATCTGCAGGAGGGGATTACGATGATCTTCCTGTTTTGGGATTTCCTCATCTCACTTTGAAGAGTGATACGAAAAATCTCAAAGAAGCTCTGGGGGGAAAAGCTGCAATTCTTGTATTGATCAGCTCAGGAGGAGATTTTACCCCGGACGGGAAATACGGTGCACCGGTGCAAGTCAGCTTCCTCTATGACGGTGAGAAGATTCTGGGGAAACTACCGGAATTCAGCATCAGCGGCCATATTAACGACCTACTTGGAAAAGACTACATCGGAACCTTTGACAACGACTATTTTTATGTGGGTGACCGGAAAACAGGTTTTCAGGCAAGCTATATGACGATTACGAGGTGATTTTTGTGGAAGAATTTATTAAAGACGTGGTGGTGGACGACAACGTCATCCATGTACTGGACAGCATTTTTGACCGTATCCCCGTCTCCATTATCCTGATCGATCATGAAGGAAAGATCTTAATGATCAGTCGATCCTTTGCTGATTTTCTTGGTGTGGAGAAAAATAAGGCCATCGGCAGAAACGTGGAGGAGATCAACCGAAATACCCGGTTTCCCTATGTGCTGAAAAGCAAAAAATCGGAGATTGCCTGGAAGCATACCTTCCAGAACGGAGAAACTGCTATTGTTCACCGGATTCCGATCTTGAATGCTGCCGGAGAAGCCTCCTATGGATTTGGGATGGTTCTCTTTGATAATATGGAGGAGTTTAAAAGGGTCATTGATAAAAACGAGCTTTTAATGACAGAGCTGAGTCACTATAAAAAGGTTCTGAAAAAAATACAGGGAGCCAACTATAGCTGGAAGAATATTATCGGAAAGAGTCCAAAGATCTCTACGGCAAAGTATCTGGGTTCGAAGGCATCGGAAACCGACTCTACCGTCCTGATAACCGGTGATAGCGGAACAGGGAAAGAGCTTTTTGCCCATGCAATACATAACGACAGCCGTCGTCAAAACGAGCCCTTCGTGAAGGTCAACTGCGGTGCTATTCCCTATGAACTTCTGGAATCCGAGCTGTTCGGCTACGATGAAGGAGCCTTTACTGGATCGAAAAAGGGAGGGAAAATCGGAAAGTTTGAGCTTGCCCATAAGGGAAGTATTTTTCTCGATGAAATCGGTGAACTGCCGAAAAATATGCAGGTAAAAATCCTCAGAGTTCTCCAGGAAAAGGAAATCGAACGCCTGGGAGGTCTTAAGTCCATCAAGGTAGATGTCAGGATCATTGCTGCTACCAATCGAAATCTTTTGGAAATGGTGAATAAAGGAGATTTCAGAGAGGATCTTTATTATCGGCTGAATGTTATGAGCATTGAAGTGCCTTCTTTAAAGGAAAGGATCTCTGATATTGAAGACCTTTCCCGTCACCTGGTGGAGAAAACTTCGAGAAAGCTGGGAAAACATGTGAATGCTATCTCTGATGAATCCCTGCAAGTCCTTCGTCGCCATCAGTGGCCGGGGAACGTCCGGGAGCTGGAAAATGTTTTGGAACGGGCAATCAACCTTTGCGATGGCGATGAAATCAAACGAAGACACTTGCCAATGTATCTGCTGGGACAGGACTTTCAGGTCCTTGAGCCTGAAAAGCAGATCCCTGAGATGCGGAATGTGGTAAGGAATGTTGAAAAGGAACTGATAGAGCAGGCTCTTGAGTATACAGGAGGAAACAAGGCAAAAACCGCGGAGCTTTTAGGAATTGCACGATCAAGTCTTTATGACAAAATAGAGGTCTATGGAATTGATGAAGAGAGCCACTGATATGGAAGCCTTATTTGTGTATGAAATGACTACACGTGTATGAAATACCTACACATAGATTGGGGAAGGTGTCTGAAAATCAGTCACTTTCTTTTTTTGCCTCTGAAGAAAATCTTGTAAAAGATCATTATAAAAAATCAATTTAAAACTGAACCCTTTACCTATCAATGGATAAAGGCGATAGGAGTGTCAGCAAAATGAACACAATGTCAAGTATATTAACTTTTGGCACAGCAATTGCTTATATAGGAGTGTATGAAATTTTATTTAACAATTAAAGGAGGAGTTAATGTGAAAAAGAAAGCCCTGATTTTATTGATTATGATCATGATGGCGGCAACCATGTTTTTAGCAGGTTGCGGAGACGATGCTCAGGATGCTGAGGAAGGTCCCATCAAGATCGGCGGGATTACATCTTTGAGTGGTGCATTGCAGGATTATGGTGAGCAAATGCAACGTGGATTTGAGTTAGGTTTGGAGTACGCTACTGACGGTACTATGGAAATCGCAGGACGACCCATCGAAGTTCTATGGGAAGACACCACAACAGTGCCCGACGTTGCAAGAGAACGGGGACTGATCCTGTTAGAGGATGAAAACGTTGATATTTTAGTAGGTCCCGCATCATCTGCCGATGCAGGAGCATTAATCAGTTTGGCTGAAGAGTTTGAAACCATCCTGATGCTTGAACCCGCTGCTGCGGATCATTTAACGGGAGAAATGTGGAACCGGTATGTCTTCAGAACCGGTAGAAACTCAGCTCAGGATGCAAGGGCAATGGTGGAAATCATCCTCAATGAAAACCCTGAAGCACGGGTTGGAACATTGGCGCCTGACAGTGCTTTCGGTAGAGCGATGGTTGATCCTTTTGAAACTGCACTCGCTGACATGGGTGGAGAACTGGTTATCCAGGAATTCCCACCTGTTGAAACCACCGACTTTTCTTCATACATTTTACGAATCCGGGAAGAAGCACCGGATTATGTATATGTGATCTGGGCGGGAGCAAACAACCCCTGGGGAGAGTTAATGGAGTTTAATTTAGAGGATTTCGGAATTCAGATTACAACAGGAGCTCCTGAAATTGCAGCTTTACGTATGATGAGTCCGATGATCGGTATGACCGGATTTACAGTCTACTATCACAGTGTACCTGAAAATGATATGAATGACTGGTTGGTTGAAAAGCATTTGGAAAGATATGACATGCCTCCGGACATATTTACATCCGGTGGAATGGCAGCAGCTGTTGCAATTGTAACAGCCATCGAAGAGAACAACGGCAGCACAGATACCGACGAACTGATTGAAATTATGAGAGGGATGGAGTTTGACTCTCCTACAGGACGAAGATATTTCAGAGCAGAAGATCATCAAGCAATTCAACCTCTTTTTGAAATTGAATTGACGGAAGTTGACGGGGTGGATCATCCGGTGCCTGTTCATATTAGAACGATTGAAGCGGAAGATATCGCACCGCCGATCAGAGTTCCTGATGGAGCGGTTAGATAATTTGACCGTAAGAAAGGATGTAGGCAATGGGCGAAATCTTAATCGAGACGAAGGATTTAGGAATCAGTTTTGGCGGACATAAAGCCGTAAATAAAGTAAGCATTAAACTGGAGAAAGATAAACTCACAACCATCTTAGGGCCGAACGGAGCGGGAAAAACCACGCTGTTCAACTTAATTAGCGGTCTTCTGGAGCCTACAGAGGGGCAGGTATTTTTTAAAGGGACAGAGATCACTTCTCTGTCCCCCCTTCAAAGAATTAAAATGGGGATGGGTCGATCCTTTCAGTTAACAAATGTGTTCGGTGCATTAACCGTGTTTGAAAATGTTCGCTTATCTCTTCAATCCAAGGCGGAAATCGGATACAAAATCTTTACCGATCATCGTCGATTTAGTGAATTAAATGAGAAAACCGAAAGAATTTTAGAGGAAGTATTACTTTTTGAAAGAAAGGACTTTCTTGCCAGCGAGTTGAGTCATGGAGAGCAAAGGAAGTTGGAGCTGGGCATGGTAATGGCTCTTGAACCGGAGATCCTTCTCCTGGATGAACCGACGGCGGGGATGGCAATTGAAGAAGTTCCGGTGATGATTGAAATCATGAAGAACATTCAGAAGTCGGGAACCACGATTATACTTATTGAACATAAAATCGATATGGTGAAAAGCTTATCTGATAAGCTGATTATCATCGTTAACGGAAAATTTTTGACTGAAGGGGATCCCGAGACGGTTTCAAAGGATCCAGAAGTCTTAAAAGCATATTTAGGAGGAGGTGTGCTGGATGAGCTCGCTGCTGAAGGCTAGTAACGTAGAATCCTATATCGGCTTATACACCATCCTTCATGATGTAAATCTTGAGATCAACAAGGGTGAGGCTGTGGCTCTTTTAGGGCGGAACGGTGCAGGGAAAACCACTTTTTTAAAGACTCTGATGAACCTGGTAAGCACCAGAAAAGGGAGTATAGAATTGGAAGGTCGTTCCATTGTCGGAGTTCCCACCCATAAAATTGCTAAAATGGGGATCGGCTATGTTCCAGAGGACTACGGGGTGTTTGACGCGTTGACGATTGAAGAAAATCTGCGGGTGGCTATGTGGAAAGAGGATAAAGAGACTTTGGAACGGGTGGACTCTGTTTTGGATCTCTTTCCGGATCTGAAAGTTGCTTACAAACGGATGGCAAGCACCCTAAGTGGTGGACAGCGACAGATGCTCTCTATCTCCCGTGCTCTGGTCAATGAGAACCGGATCATCCTCATTGATGAACCCAGTAAAGGTCTTGCTCCGGTAGTGATTGAGAAGCTGGCCCACGCATTAAAAGCCATCAGCAAGGATGCAACCGTGTTACTTGTGGAACAAAACTTTGCAATGGCATGCGCAGTTGCAGACAAATATTATATCATCAGTGAAGGAAGAACAGTGAATAATGGTGATATCAAGGATTTAATGCAGAATAAAGAACTTCAGCATAAGCATCTTGGTGTGATGTAAAGGAGGGCACTATGGATATTTTTATTACATTAGTTATAAATGGTTTAGCCCAGGGGGCTCTGCTTTTCCTTTTAGCCTCGGGTTTATCGATTATTCTGGGGTTGATGGGCGTAGTCAACTTTACTCACGGAACCTTATTTATTTGGGGAGGGTATGTGTACATTTGGATATTCACCCTTACGGATAGTTTTCTTCTCGGAATCCTGGCTGCTGTAGGTGTAACCTTTCTTATGGGTGTTTTTTTTGAAAAATTTTTTGTCAGTCGGGTGTACGGAAATGTTCCGGCTCAAATTCTTATCACATTGGGTCTGCAGGTGATCTTCACTGATTTGGTCCGTCTCATCTGGGGGGCAACGCCGCTTACCATCGGACGTCCGGATTTTCTGGCAGATACATGGATTGTCGGCGGAATCGTGATTGTTCAGTATCGTGTGTTCTTAATTGCTGTAGGGGTTATTGTAGCCTTTGGAATTCATCTTCTGCTGAACAAAACAAAAATAGGGATGATTGTTCGGGCCGGCGTGCAAAGACCGGATATGGTAAGAGCGTTGGGAATCAATATTAACACCTATTTCACCTTTGTATTTGCTGGAGGAGCGGCACTTGCGGGTCTCGGAGGAGCGTTGTACGCACCCCTTGTAGGAAGCATGGCTTCCACTGCAGGTATGCATAATCAGGTTCTGGCATTTATCGTTGTGGTTGTAGGAGGAATGGGAAGTTTTATGGGATCTGCGGGAGGAAGTGTTCTTCTTGGCTTAATGGGGTCAGGGATTGCATGGTTTGCACCGGGCTTCGCATCAGTGGCAAACGTCGGTTTAATGGCGATTGTTCTTGCTTTTAAACCAAGTGGACTTTTCGGATTGGCGGTGAAAAAATGATGATCACAAAGGATTTTTCAAAAAAACGGTTAATCATTTTGGCACTACTTTTGGCGGGGCTCTCAGTGATCCCTCATGTGTCAGGTCTGTCAACCATTACATTGTTCAGCCGGATCTTTATTATGGCAATCTATGCCATGAGTTACGATATTTTACGTGGTTATATGGGATTCATCAACTTAGGACACGCAATGTTTTTCGGAACCGGAGCGTATGCTGTTGGTGTAATGTTTAGAAACTTCGGAAGCACACTGCCGGTATTTCTGATTGCAATTGTTTTTTCAGTCGTTTTCTCCTCCATCGCAGCGTTTATTATGGGGAAGATCGTATTCCGAAGTGGAGGGAAAGGCCCTGTGGTGGTAGTTGCAGGCGCCATGACCACTCTTGCTCTTGGAGAGATCGTGCGTCATACGGCAGAGCGGTGGAGATCGGTAACAATGGGTGCGGACGGTCTGAGTTATCGGATTCCTGAGATTTTCTCGAATCGTATCTTGTTTTACTATTACGCTTTGATTTTTATGATTGTTATGACCCTTGTACTTCGACAATTCGTTTTATCACCTACGGGAAGAGTCTTGATGAGTATTCGCGAAAACGAACAGCGGGCGGAATTTTTAGGATATGACACGCAAAAATACAAACTGATCGGTCTTCAGGTGGCGGGAATTGCCTCGGGCCTTTCCGGTGTTATGTTCGGTGTTTTAAACCGCTTTGCTAATACTGAACTCTTAAGTGTTCAGCAGACATTAAATGCACTTCTCATGACTCTGGTCGGTGGAACAGGAACCCTTTACGGAGCAATTATCGGGAGCGGATTTGTAAATATCGTTCAAAGTCAGCTGTTGAACTTTCGAAGTGTCCACCCGGTATTTGAGCGTTGGCTGCTCTTTTTCGGAGCGATGTATGTCATTGTCGTGATCTTTATGCCTAGGGGATTTGTAGGACTGTATTATACCCTTACAGATAAACAAAAGGCGAAAGTACAGAAATCTGCCGTAGGAAAATCTTAGAAATCCAGCAAGAAGAAAATCCTGAAGAGTCATGGATATTGTATAAAGGAGGTCGAGTTGAGGATGATTAAAGGAACGGTTGAGCTACCCAACGGGGAAACCATGTTTTACCGGGAAATGGGACAGGGAGATGAAACCCTTCTCCTTATTCACGGTAACATGTCCTCATCAAAGCACTGGGAGCCGGTGTATGAAAAAATGAAAGACCGTTATAAAATCTATGCGGTTGATTTGCGAGGGATGGGAGAATCCAGCTACCACAACTCCTTTGATACTTTAAAGGAGCTGACCGACGATGTGGCGGCCTTTTGCAAGGCACTGAATATAAAAAAGACAATCGCTGTCGGATGGTCCACCGGTGGCGGCATCGTGATGGAGTTGGCTGCGGATTATCCTGAACTTGTTAAAAAAGGAATCTTAATCGAATCGGTATCATACAAGGGATATCCCATCTTCAAAAAGAACGAAAAAGGGGAGCCGATCCCCGGGGAATTCTATTCCTCAAAGGAAGAGATGGCAAAAGATCCTATTCAGGTGGTCCCTGCACTTCAAGCAATGGAGTCGGGAGACCGGGAAACCATACGGATGATCTGGGATGCCGCCATTTATGTGGTGGAAAAGCCCTCTGAAGAGAAATATGAGGAATACCTCACAGCAATTCTTCAACAGCGGAATCTGATCGATGTGGATTGGGCACTTGCCAACTTCAACCTGTCCAACGAACATAACGGAATGACAGAGGGGAATGGCAAGATTCAAAAGATCAAACAGCCAATGCTCCTCTTTGGAGCAGAACTTGATTATGTAGTACCGAAGTACATGGTGGAGGAAACTGCTGAGGCTCTTGCTGAAAATGCTGAGATGCATATGTTCAAGAATTCGGGACATTCACCCATTACCGATGTTACAGAAGAGTTGATTGAAAAAATGGAGGAGTTTATCCTATAGGTGGTGAAAGGTGTGACGACGGCACAGATCAACAACTGTGAAATAAATTATGAAATTTCGGGAGAACGAGGAGAGTTCCTGACAATCCTGAACGGCATCATGATGAGCAGCGACAGCTGGAAGGACATCAAGCAGGATTACGTAGATGCAGGCTATCGTGTTCTCACCATGGATTTTCGGGATCAGGGAAGATCTTCATCGGCGACGAAACCCTACTCAATCAATCAGCATGCAGAGGACCTTTATGAATTGTTGAATCATCTCAGCATAGAAAAAACACATCTCATGGGAATCTCCTATGGTGGTCAGGTGGCCATGATTTTTGCACTGAAGTACCAGGATCGAATCAATAAACTGCTTTTATTCAATACGAGTGCGAGGCTGACCAATTACATTAAAGGGATCGGTGAAGCCTGGGATGAAGCGGCGCGTCTTGGAGATGGAGAACG
>PWFQ01000064.1 GCA_003554105.1 Clostridiaceae bacterium
TCGTAGTCATTGTCCGGCCAAAGGTCCATGGCCATTTCGGTTAATTGATCGAGAGTCTTTTCACTGGCCTCAATGATTGTTCTCATACTTTTCCTCCTGGGACTCGGGATTTTCCAGATAGCGGACAGGCTTCCCGGTCTTCTCTGCATACTCAATTTCCGACCGTGTGCTCTTTCCTATGTAGCGATCTTTGTTGATGACAAAGATCGAATCCGCCATATCAATTTTTCTTTTGTGCATATCGTCCAGCATGTCTTTTATGTTGTCATCCCACACTTCCTTGTCGCCGGAATGACCAAAGAGCCCGACAGAGATCACGATTTTCCCCTCGAGGGTCAGTTCTTTCTGGGCTTTCATAAACTCTTCCTTGAATCTTGTACTTCCACATAAGGTTACCACTTCATATTTTCCGACCATGTTTCTCTCCTTTCAGCCACTTGCAATTTTTCCCGGAACCTTTTTCCGGTGCGTAAGGATTATATTGTTTTCGGTTCTCTTAGATGATCATATATCATCGTTTTACACGAAATGACACGGAAGACCTGACCTTTTTGTGTTGCAAGCTAGTATAATGAAAAGTTTGAAGGCATGACACAAAAGAACCGTCCCCACTGTGTCAAGGAATGAATTTAAATGTTCATTTTTTCCTTGAAGCGTTTGGTATTGCTCCTGCTGACAGGGACCATCTTCTCGGAGTTTTCCTCCATTTTCAGCTGAAGGGAGTTATTAAACCAGTGCAGAACCTCCTGGATCTCCTCAAGATTTACCAGAAAGCTTCGATGGGTTTTGAAAAATGGAGGATCCGGCAGCTTCCCCTCCCATTCCGTCAAGGTGAGATTGGAGCAGAAATCCCCCTTTTTCGTTCTGACGATGGTGTTTCCCACCTCGGTTTCCACATAGAGAATTTCCTTTATATCCACCACATAGTGCCTGTCATCCCTCTCCAGGGTCAGCTTTCTGGACTGGTGCTCCTCTTTTAAATGCTCTTTTATAAGCTTTTCCACTGTGGAGAGAGAGTTCTCTCTTTGCCTTTGACCATTGTTTTCAAATTCTCCCTCCAAACGCTGAAGGGTCTTTTTGAAACGCTCCTCTTCAATGGGCTTAAGAAGATAGTCCACTGCAAAATATTCAAAGGCCCTCAGGGCATAGTCATCGTAGGCGGTGACAAAAACGATTTTAGAGGAGTAACCCCTCTTGATCATTTCCTCGGCAATATCCAGACCGGTTAAATCCTGCAGGTGAATATCCAGAAAAACCACATCGAAAGCCTCTTTCTTTAATTGATTCAGGGCCATCTCTCCGCTGTTTGCCTCTTCAATGGTCAAGGGAATTCTCCCATATTCTTTTATCAACGCTTGAAGCTGTCTTCTTGCAGGCATTTCATCATCAACGATTAAGATCCGCATTTTCATCCTCCTAAGCACCCATAGGGAAACGAACCTCCACACGGGTTCCCTGCCCTTCGTGACTGTTGATCTTCATTCCGTAGTCTTCGCCGTACAAAGTGGTTAACCGTTTATGGATGTTGTTCAGACCCACCGAGGTTCTTTCTCCAGCCTTCAGCTCTCCGGTTAACAGCTTTGGCATCCGGTTCTCTTCAATTCCCGTTCCGTTGTCCTCGATGGAAACCAGGTAATCCTTCCCGAGAATCGACGAGGTGATTTTAATCACGCCCCCCTCTTTTTTCGGAAGAATTCCATGAAGTACTGCATTTTCAACGATAGGCTGTAAAATCAGAGGAGGCACCTTTATTGTCTCTCCTTCCTTCAGATCATATTCCACCTTCAGCCGGTCACCGAAACGGGCTTCCTCAATCTCCAGATAGGACCGGATATAGGAGATCTCCTGGTCAAAATCCACAAGAGCCCCCTGGGTCGACAGGCTTCTTCGAAAAAGCAGGGAAAGGGAACCTAATAATCTCTTCGCCTTCCTTCCGTCGAAAAGCATGAAGGACTGAACGGTGTTGATGGCGTTAAAGAGAAAATGAGGATTAATCTGGGCCTGTAATGCCCGAAGCTCTGCATCCACCAACAGTTTTTCCTGAACCTCAACCCGGCTGACTTCAATCTGGGTGGAAAACAGCTGTGCTAGACCGAGAGCAAGCTCTTCATCCAGATGAGTAATGGAATTCTCGGCTTCCCGGTAAAGCTTCAAGGTCCCCACGGTTCGGTCCTGTTCCTTTAAAGGAACCACAACAGCCGCCTTTAACGGACATTTTTCGTGATTGCAGTTCATCTCTTCTTTCTGTCGAATAATCCGGTGTATGCCGCTTTTTATCACTTCCCTGGTCGTACTTGTTACAATAAGCTCTCCCGGGCTGTGATGGTCTCCGCCCTTGCCCCGATGGGCAAGAATTCTGCTTTCATTGGTAATGGATACCGCTGCAATATCTATATCACGGTAGATGATTTCAACAACCTTCTCCGCAACCTCCTCCTTCAATCCCTGCCTGAAGTAAGGGAGGGTGAGGTTGGCAATTTTCAAAGCTTTTTCCGCCTGACCCGCTGCAATCCGCTCCTGCTCTTTATAAATGTTCTCAAGAATTCCCACAAACAGGGCGATTCCTATGGAATTTACAAAGACCATGGGCACAAGGATCACCCTGACTAGGGCAAGTGCATCGGCAAAGGGCCTTGCAATTAATAGAATTATGATCATTTGAGCAATTTCTGCCAGCATTCCGAAAAACAGGGCGTACTTCCATTTCTGCTCCTTGTTTCGAAGATAGAAGTAGAAGTATCCTCCCATAATACCCTCAACCACCGTGGAGATTCCACAAGCAAACGCGGTAAAACCGCCGATATCGATAAGATAACGATGCCCTCCTGCGATAACAGCCGCACCAAAGCCTACCAGGGGTCCTCCCAGCAGGGCCCCGACCATTACACCCACAACCCGGGTGTTGGCCAGTGCCCCCTGAACCGGAACACTGGAATATGTGCCAAGGATGCCGATCACTCCGAACACTGCGGCAAGGATCAGCTTATCCCTGAGTCCCGCATTCTGTTTTATGATTAAACGTTTGAAAATCCCGATTTTCGAAATGATCACCGCCAGGATGATGATCAGCCCCAATCGGTTTATTAAAGCAATTATTATTTCAATGATCACTTATGTCACCTTCCTTTATCAGATTATTATACTAAAAAGGTGAAAGATTTTCCATGTTTTTTGCATCAACAGGTTTATTGTATCAGGAAGATTCCATCAGCTTTACCCATCGCCACCAAAAAGCTCCTCCTTTCGGAAGAGCTTTTTATCTCACAATTCGGCTTCCATCTCAATTAATACCTGAGATATTTCACCAGATCCACTTCTACTCTGCTTAAGACCGCCTGTAAATGCCTTCTTTCCTCGTTCAGGATCTTTTTCATTTCCTTCGGGGCAAGATCCGGGAAAAGCCTCATCAGTTCATATACATACATGATTCCGTCACGTTCTACCTTTTCAGCTATTTCCAGAGCTTCGTCCTTTGTGTATTTGCCCTTGATTTTGGCCATGGATTTCTCGGCATCTGCAAACATGTCATTAGCAATCAGGGAATCAAGGTATTCTTTTTCTTCCGGGGAAACTTCAGCAGTTCCTTCTCCCGGCAATTTATTTAATAGTTTTGCATAAATTTTTTCATGCTTCAGCTCATCTTCCGCCAGCAATTCAAACAGTTTCTTTCCTTTGCCGTCCTGCATTTGATTTGCCAGATTTGAGTAAAGCTCCGCCACTCTTGCTTCGTTTCGAACCAGTACCTGTAAAAGCTTGGTTGCATTGAACTCAATCGCCATGAAAAACACCATCCTTTCATCATAATTCGAATTTTACTGCCCGTCCATCAGAACAATAACCAATCTGATCATGCCGGAGTGAATGTGTTACGATACCTCCGGTTTTGCTTTCATTTTATCCGAGGACAGATGAACATATCCCTGGTAGGCTAATACCAATGCTAATAGAAATAGAACGACCGGGAATATTACCAGAATCCAGTTCCCCGAAGCAAAGTTTGATTGAATTAAGAATCCCAGGGCCAGAAGTGTAACAGAGAACATAAAGACCATTGGGAAAATAAACATTTTATTGTTTCTCCCGATTTTCTTTAACCATACTGCAACCGCCATTAGGGCCAATGCTGCAAGCAGCTGATTGGCAGCACCGAAGATTGGCCAAATAGCCTGCCAGCTGGTAACTGCTAAGAGTCCGCCTAATCCCGCTGTAATTCCTGTGGCTACGTACATATTCGTGATGGGATTCTTCTTTCCCGGATCCTCCTGGACAAAAAATTCCTGTAAAATAAATCTTCCAAGCCTTGTGGCGGTGTCCAGACTTGTTAGGGCAAAAGCGGATACTGCCAGGGCAACAAAGGATTTTCCAACAGTAAAGGGAATTCCAAAGCTTGTCATAAATACCCCGATTCCATCGGAAAATACGTTTACAGGTCCTCCGGCCGCAAGCAAAGCCCCTAATTGATCCTGGGTAACATAGGCTGCGGTTATAATTGCTACTGTGGCAAGAACTCCCTCGATCAGCATACTTCCATAGCCAACAACCTTCGCGTCACTTTCTTTATCCAGCTGCTTTGACGTTGTCCCCGATCCAACCAGGGAGTGGAATCCCGAAATTGCTCCACAGGCAACTAAAACAAAGAGCATCGGGAACAGATACTGTCCATTAACGCTGAATCCTGAATAGCCGGATAATACAATCGTCGGTCTTGTAATCAAAAGTCCCAGTACCGCTCCACCGATCATAAAATATAACAGGAAGGAATTCAGGTAATCCCTTGGCTGTAATAGAATCCACACCGGTGTGACGGAAGCAACAAAAATATATCCCAATAGAATTCCAATCCAAAGGTTTCTGCTTAATTCCAATGGAAACAGATTTCCCAGTGCAATACATCCAAAGAGCAGAACAACTCCAATCACACTTCCGATCTTAAGTGAAACCCCTCTTCTGTGAATGGCAAAGCCGAACAGAATAGCCAGCCCGATAAACAGCACCGAGGCTGTTGCAGCTTCCGGAACGCTTACAAAGGTATTTGCAACAATATTGGTAAAGGCTGCAACCACAAGCAGCAGAGTCAGCCAGGCGAATACTGCGAATAACCGCTTCCCCTGCTTCCCCATATTGACTTGGATCACTTCCCCTATGGATTTTCCATCATGTCTGATGGAAGCAATAAGAGATCCATAATCCTGTACTCCGCCAAAGAAAATGCTCCCTACAATAATCCAAAGCAATACGGGAATCCATCCAAATATTGCTGCAGCAATTGGGCCTACAATCGGTCCCGCTCCTGCTATGGATGCAAAGTGGTGTCCCAGCAGTACCGGAGATTTAGCGGGGACATAGTCCACCCCGTCTCCACTGGCATGGGCCGGCGTTATTATCTTATCCTCAACCCCCCATTGTTTTGTCAGCCAGCCGCCATAGGTTACATAAGCGACGAGAAATGCAACAATTGAAATAAGAATTAAAATTAATGCGTTCATAGCCTTCCTCCTTTAATCGTTTATAATGTTTCTTCTACATCTGATAAAACTTCTTTACCTCATCTCCTCTTTTGTTCGTTGTCACCTCTTTTCTTTGAAGATCTATCACAATCAGTCTTACATAGACCCAGCCTTTAAAGCCGAGTGAAAAGCTCTTCATAAACTTGAATTTACGGACATCCTTTTTCAGTTTTTCGTCTAAGGGATTTTCTGTTATGATCACTCCTGTCACAATCGATGACATATGCTCCCGATCCGGTTCAACAAAATCTCCGGCTGCAGCCTTCAGGTGCTCTGTGAATTCTTCTAATTGTCTTTGATCCAATTCTTTGTAGATCTTCGTGAAATTGTATTCATTGTTCTCAAAGGCATAGACCGTTACTTTCTTGCTGGCAAAATACTTTTCATTTCTCACATGGGATTTCGCAAAGAGATCGAACTCTAATTTCTTATAGTGATAGATCCTCTCTATGTCAAAAAATTTCGACAGTTTTTCTTCTATTTTTTCCAAGCATTCCTCTTTCCTCATCTTTTCACCCTCTGACTCCCGTATAGTATAAACAATAAATTTATTATACAAGAGGACCTTACTGAATATTTAATAAATTCATAATTGGTCTGAATCTCGGCGTAAATGGTGGTTATTTTCGATTGAACGGTATTAAAAAAACCTCGCTTCGTGAAAAGATCTAGCAGGTTCTCCACCACTACATCAAATCAACGAAGGAGGCATGTCCCATACAGGACAGGTATCGTTTGTAAAAACAATATGGAAATGTCAGTATCTCATTCTGATGCTTTGGATGTTAATAGCTCATATCCACTCCATCGATGGTAATCTCATGGATCAGAAAAAATCTCCGAAGATCCATGTTGATGGTTTCACGTTTGAAAACAATTCGATCATCAATGTACAAAAGAATACAGTCCGTTTCAACAATCCTATAATTTTCCGATGCTTCAGGCTCTCCTTCCTTCACCGAAGGAAGATTAGGTCCAAGTCAGCAGCGCTTGATCTCTACCTGCTCAACAGTCAACTGCAGGATGTTTTTTTTCTTAAGATAGCGTTTCAGTCTATCCGATAGGATAATTTTCATCTTTTCAACTCCTTGCCGGATATTTTCCCCTTTCTTATCGTTGCTTCAAAGGGAACAATGGTACAGTACCATTTGCAATAGCTTTTAAGGCATCTAAATCTTCATTTGTCAGTGTCAGACCCCCTTCTTCGATTTTAACCGCCCATTTAAACGACTCAAAATCGCCTGGGGGTATAATGATGTTCACGCCTTGAGAGACGGAATAACTCACTGCTTTTCGAGCTGTTTCAAAGTCTTCAATTGGATGATACCAAGCTTTTGGATGGTCTTGGTCATCGCTCTCTTGATGTTCTGCAAGCGCCATGGACTTGATACCTAGAACCACCATTTCTTTTTCTTTTGCCTTCTTCATCACATGCATACCATAACCATTTTTAATCATGGAAGCAAAGTTAAAAGGAAAGGCGGAGTTTCTGCAGCCTTTGCCCGGCTCCTTCATCAACTTCTTTACAGTAGATTAATACCCCCTTTTATGATAAAGAGCTTCTGGACCTTCCCCACTGTGTCCTACGGTCTGAGATTTTGTACGTAAAAACTCTGAAATAAGTTGCAAGCTCTACGTCACCTGCTTTAATATCTGCTGGAAATCGGGAAAGGAGACACTGATGCACTCGCTGTTCCTGACGTTCACCGGCTCTTGGGCGAAGAGGCCTGCGATTCCCATGGCCATAGCAATGCGATGATCTCCATAGCTTTCCACGGTCCCCCCGGTGATGCGGTTTTCCCCTTCGATCTCCATCCCGTCGGGCAGCTCCCGCACTTTGATCCCCACTCTTTGCATTTCTGTGACCATGGAAGTGATCCGGTTGGATTCCTTCACCTTCAGCTCTTCCGCACCGGTAATGGTGGTCCGGCCCTCTGCTGTTGCAGCAATCACGGCAATCACCGGAATCTCATCGATTAAACCCGGGATCATTTCCCCGGTGATCCTGACCCCCGACAGTTTTTTGCCCCGGATCCTCACATCCCCTGCCTGCTCACCACCGCTTTCTGTAACATGATCAATCTCAATGGATGCACCCATTTTCTTCAGCACCTCGATGATTCCGGTACGAGTGGGATTCAGACCCACGCCCCGGATCACTAAATCCGATCCCGGCAATGCCGCAGCCGCAGCCATAAAGAACGCCGCCGATGAAATATCCCCAGGCACCCGGAGGTGTGTGGCCTGAAGCTCTGATTGTTCAATGGTCA
>PWFQ01000042.1 GCA_003554105.1 Clostridiaceae bacterium
ATGACCTGAAAGATCTGTTAAAGACTATAGAAAAATTACTATAGGAGGGATAATTAATGATTAAAGTACTAGCAAACGACAAAATTGATCCTCAATCAGCAAAAGAATTAAAAGAGCAGGGGTTTGACGTGAATGAGAGTCATCTGGATAAAGAGGACTTAAAAAAAGAGCTTAAAAATTATGACGCTGTTATTGTGCGCTCTGCAACAAAATTAACGAAAGACATTCTTTCCACAACTGTAGACGACGGAAAATTGAAGTTAATTGTCCGTGCCGGTGTAGGTCTTGACAATATTGATAAAAAATTTGCTGAAGAAAACAACATTGCTGTAAAAAATACGCCTTCAGCCAGCATTAACGCAGTGGCAGAATTGACAGTTGCACACATTCTGGCTCTATCAAGGAATCTACATCAATCGAATGTCACAATGAGAGATGGGAAATGGTTAAAAAAAGAATATCAGGGAAGTGAAATTGAAGGAAAGACATTGGGAATCATTGGCTTTGGTCGTATGGGTCAGGCGGCTGGAAAGAAAGCTCATGCATTAGGGATGAAAGTCGTTTATACAAAACGCTCCGGTCCGGTTGAAGGATTTGAAGACTTTCAGTTCCTTACAAAAGAAGAGCTGTTGAAGACTTCAGATGTGATTACTCTTCATATGCCTTTTAATCCAGAAGTTGGTGCTGTCATAGGCACAGCTGAGTTTGATCTGATGAAAAAAGGGGTTTTGGTAATCAATTGTGCACGGGGAGGAGTTCTCTCTGAGGATGCCCTCTTAAATGCTCTGGACAAAGGAATTGTAGCAGGCGCTGCTCTGGACGTTTTTGAAGAGGAACCTTTGAAAACTGCAAAAATCATGAATCATCCAAAGATTTCTCTTACACCACATATAGGAGCTTCTACAGAAGAAGCCCAGGGAAGAATCGGAGGAGAAATTGTAAAGATTCTCTCATCCTATTTTAAGGAGGTGTAATCGATGGCAACGGTAAAACCATTTAAAGGGATACGCCCCAAACCTGACATGGCAGAGAAAGTCGTTGCTCTGCCTTACGATGTAATGAATCGAAAAGAAGCTGCGAAAATGGCTCAAGGCAATCCATATAGCTTTCTCCACATCAGTCGTTCAGAAATTGATTTTCCGAATGACGTTTCACCATATGAAGAAAAGGTTTATCAGAAAGCAAAAAACAACCTTGAAAAAATGATGGCAGCAGGGATTTTACAACAGGATGAAAAAGCGAATTACTACATCTATCAACAAACGATGGATGCCCGAACGCAAACCGGTATTGTAGCCCGTACTTCTGTTGACGAATACATGAATAATGTCATTAAAAAGCATGAACATACCCGACCGCAGAAGGAGGAAGACCGATTCAAACACTTTGATGTGTGCAATGGAAATACCGAGCCTGTTTTTTTCGCCTATCGCAGTAAAAAAGCCATAACGGATCTTGTTAACCTCTGGATCAAACATAATAATCCAGTTTATGGTTTTTCGACTGAAGATGAAGTAGACCATAAATTATGGATTGTTGATGATAATGAGATCATCGAATCGATCCGGCAAGGGTTCGAATATGTGTCAAATCTTTATATTGCTGATGGTCATCACCGCACTGCTTCTGCTGTCAGAGCTGCGATTAAACGACGGGAAGAAAATCCAAACCATAAGGGAGACGAGGATTATAATTATATTATGTCTGTTGTATTTCCTGACACGGAATTAAAAATTATGGACTATAATCGTGTCGTGAAAGATCTTTACGGACTAACCAACGAGGAGTTTATTGAAAAGGTAAAAGAGGTTTTTGATATAAAACCCATAACTGATGATGAACCATTTAAACCTGAAGAACAACATTGTTTCGGAATGTATTTGGAGGGACAATGGTATGAACTAAGAGCGAATAAATCCATAATCCATGAAGGAGATCCGATTAAAAAGCTTGATGTCAGTATTCTTCAGGATGCTTTATTGTCCCCAATACTGGGTATTGAAAACCCAAGAACCGATGATCGCATTGACTTTGTTGGCGGTATACGAGGTCTCAAAGAACTGGAGAAAAGAGTGGAGGAGGATATGGCTGTGGCTTTTTCTCTTTATCCTACCTCAATTAAAGATCTCTTTCAGATTGCTGATGCAGGCGAAGTAATGCCTCCAAAGTCCACCTGGTTTGAGCCTAAGCTTTTGAGCGGACTGTTTGTTTACCGCTTTGAAGAATCATAAGGCAATCAGAAATATCAGAAATATCGTTTGATTTCCATGATACGATGAATATTGGATCAATAGAAAAATGGCTAACTGGAACTTTGACCAGTTTAGCCATTTTTTAAATTTATTATTTATATGTTCACTTTTTGTACGATCACTCTCAGCAATAAACTCGTGCTTTATAGCTTTCATGTAATTTTAAACGGTCTTCCGATAAACGCCTACAACTTTTCCCAAAATGGCTACATCTCTCGCATAAATAGGCTCCATTGCCGAGTTCTCAGGCTGAAGTCGTATTCGATTTTTTTCCTTATAAAACCGTTTAACAGTTGCTTCTTCTTCAAGGAGAGCAACAACGATCTCGCCGTTCTGTGCGGTATTCTGCTGGCTTACTACGATATAATCACCATCAAAGATTCCTGCTTCAATCATGCTTTCGCCCTTAATACGAAGGATAAAGACTTCATTTCCTTTTGTCTCTACAAAATCAATCGGAAGGGGAAAGGTGTCTTCAATATTTTCTACTGCGAGAATCGGCTCACCTGCTGTAACTTTACCGATAATCGGTACGTTGATGATTTCCTTCTGAATTTTTAAATCCTGATTTGAATCACTATGAAGAATTTCAATTGCTCTTGGTTTCGTAGGATCCTTACGAATATATCCCTTGCTTTCCAGCTTGGCTAAATGTCCGTGTACTGTGGATGTGGATTTTAAGTTGACTGCCTGACATATTTCTCTGACTGAGGGCGGGTATCCTTTGTTTTGCAACTGATATTTTAGGTAGTTTAAGATTTTAATCTGACTTTTATTTAAATCATCATACATTGTGTAGCCTCCATTTCCTCAAATTTACTAATCTTATTATAGCATAAATGTTTTATGAAAATCAAACATTCGTTCTGTATTGACCTTTTATTCTTCATCTGATTCCGAACTATTCGGATCCTTGGAATCTGAAGTTGCGGTCCATTCGAAGTTCGATACGATTCCACGTTTTACATCTTTTTTATGTGCAGCATATAGTTGTGTTGTCGTAATGTTATCGTGATCCAGCAGATTCTGCACATCATAGATTGAAAATCCTTTGGCAATTAGTGAAGTAGCCGCTGTAGCTCTTAATTTGTGGGGACTGTAACCTTTTCGGGAATCGGTTTTTAATACGTGGGCAGTATATTTTTTTATGAGATTACGGATGCTTTTTATAGTCATTCGTCGATTCTGAAGAGAGATAAACAATGCATCCTCATGAACTTTTTCCAACTCCATTGAATTTGGTCGCTCTAAATTGATGTACTCTTCAATGACCTGCCTTGCAGACTGATTTAATGGCATTTCCACTTCCTTGCCACGTTTCCGGAAGATGCGAAACTCACCTCTGGAAAAGTTAAAGGATGAAAGGTTCAATTGCTGTAATTCACTAATACGTAGTCCATATGTGATAAAAAGAACGATAATCGCCTTATCTCTAAACTTCGTCTTCTCCCAATAGGTTCGTTCTTTTTTTGTGAACAAGTGTCCAAATTCCACTAATTTCAACAGTTCCTGAACTTCAGGGATATCTAAACGCTTAATCGCATCAGGCTGAGGCTTGGGAAGCTTTATTGGGTTAAATCCATCAGTAATATTTTTATCCATAAGTTCTTCACGATAGAGAAACTTAAATAACACTGATAAAGAAGATTTTTTTCGTGACAGGGAACGGTTCTGATTCTCAACTATTTTCTGAGAAGTTTCTTTTTCAACAATGTAGTGTGTGCAGTAGTCTCCAATGAAACGATTCACATCTTTTGCTGTAATCAGTTTAATTTCATCAGTCGAAATCTCAGATGGACTATCTGCTGAGACTTTTTGAGTATGTTGGACCAGATACTGAAAAAAGAAGAGGATGTCTTCCAGGTATGCTTGCCGGGTAGTCAATGCCACTGAACTTTTTAAGTAAAGAAAGAAATCATCCAGAAAGTACGGTAGTTGAGATTCAATGGATTTACAACGTTCAATGATTTCATGTTCTTGAAGGAGCAGATTCTGAGGCTTGTTGGATTTTTCAAACGTCAGATTTCCATTGGATTTTGAGGAAGGTTTTTTAGAGTTCATAGTAGCAATCACCCTTTGTTTTTTTATTTATTATCTATTCCCAAAATATACATTTAAGGAATAGTTAATAGTTAAATTATATACCACTTATTCCTTTATGTCCAGTATAAATTTCCTCCTTTCGTTCCTGTGCCTTGGGTTTCCATCTTTTATTCTATGGTCTTTAAATGGTATCATAATGGTGGTTAATGATTACATCAAATTTATTGCTTTCTATACATTGTACAGATCCTATATTTAAACTACTGTCTGATCTTTTACTTTAATATGAATTGTTCTGATATATTTAGACTTGATTAAGTTTTCACTGCACTATGATTACTAGATTTTACAATTAAAGGTTTCCCAAATTAATCATTGGCATCAAATCTTAAAATTTAAGCAAATGTATTTCTTCAATCAATACTTCGATCTATATGTCCAAAATAAAAAAACCCAGAGAATATTTCCGGGTTTTTTTTATCTTTTATTTGGGATATTGAAAAATTAATTGGTATAATATGGTACTGATAATCATTTTATGGATATACTCTATTTAATGTCCGTGCAAACGGAATTGATTGACGAATATGGTCGATTCCGCAGATCCAGCTCACTGTACGCTCTAATCCCAGACCAAATCCCGAATGTGGAACAGAGCCGTATTTACGAAGGTCTATATACCATTGATAGACTTCTTTCGGCAGTCCCTCCTTCTCCATCTTCTCCAATAAAAGATCTTTGTCATGGATTCTTTCAGATCCACCGATAATTTCTCCATATCCTTCCGGAGCGATTAAGTCTGCACCAAGAATCACATTGGGATCTTTAGGATCGGGCTGCATATAAAACGCTTTCATTTCTGCCGGGAAATGAGTAATAAATACAGGCTTATCAAACCGGTCAGCAATAAAAGTTTCATGCGGGGCTCCAAAGTCATCTCCCCACTCAATTTCAAACTCATTTTCCTGAAGCATTTTGATGGCATTGGTATATGTGATTCTCGGAAAAGGAGCTTTTACCTTTTCTAACGATGTTGTATCCCTCTCCAGCACTTCCAATTCTTTTGGTTTATTTTTCAGGAGATTTTGCACAACATATTCAACAAATTCTTCCTGAACCTTTAAATTTTCTTCGAAATCCACAAAAGCCATTTCCGGTTCAATCATCCAAAACTCATTCATATGCTTACGTGTTTTGGATTTTTCCGCACGAAAGGTCGGACCGAATGTATACACTTTGTTGAATGCCATTGCAGTGGCTTCAGCATATAGTTGACCGGTTTGAGAAAGATACACTTTTTCTCCGAAATAATCGATTTCAAACAAATCCGTTGTTCCTTCGCAGGATGCGGGTGTTATAATCGGTGGTTCTGTTAAAATAAAACCCTGTTCTCTAAAGTATTGCCGAATCAGAAAATTGACTTCATCACGAATTCGCAGAATGGCATTTTGCTTTGGTGTTCTCATCCACAGGTGGCGGTGATCCATAAGAAAGTCCGTTCCATGTTCCTTCAAAGAAATCGGATAATCATCCTCGGCTCTTTGTATAATTTTTACTTCATCAACAAAAACTTCATAGCCGATGGATGAACGGTCATCTTTTTGAAGGGTTCCAAAAACTTCGATTGATGATTCCTGTGGAAGAGTTTTCACTTCGTTGAAGAGTTCTTGATCCACATGATTTTTCATCATGACACCCTGAATAAATCCTGACCCGTCGCGGATTTGCAGAAAAATAATTTTTCCCCTGGAGCGCTTATTATAAAGCCATCCCTGTATTTTAACTTTTTCATCTTCAAATTCATTTGCTCGGTCGATCCTTAAATCCTTATACATCTTCCATTACCTCCAACTTTTCTTTCGACATTCAATTTTTTAACAATCAATTTTACACTTTTAAATCCACCATGGCACCCAAAAGATCTTTATGTTCTTCCAAGAGCGGATTGATTACCTCTTCAATGAGCTCTTCAACTTGATTAACGGAACGACCGATATATTTTTTCGGATCAACGATGCTTTGTAATTCATCCTTCGTAAATCCAAAATACTCGTCCTGCGCGATAAGATCAAGGAGATTATTGGAATTACCCAGCTGTTTAATTTGGTGACCGGCCTCCAACGAATATTGCCGGATTTTTTCATGAAGTTCCTGACGGTCTCTCCCCTTCTTCACCGCTTCCATCATGATATTTTCTGTAGCCATAAAGGGTAACTCTTTCATTAAATTATCCTCAATCACTTTTTTATTCACAACTAAACCATCGGTCACATTGATCCCGATATCCAAAATTGCATCGGTCGCCATAAAAGTTTCCGGAATCGTGATTCTACGGTTGGCGGAGTCATCAAGAGTCCTCTCGAACCATTGTGTTGCAGTCACAAAGGACATGTTTTGTATTGAGGTGATCACAAATTTTGATAAGGATGCGATGCGTTCACTTCTCATCGGATTTCGCTTATAGGCCATTGCCGAGGAACCGATCTGATTTTTTTCGAAGGGTTCCTCCACTTCTTTAAGATGTTGAAGCAGCCGTAGGTCATTCGTCATTTTATGCATGCTCTGGGCGATGGAACTTAAAACATACAAAAGATCAAAGTCCTGTTTTCTGGAATAGGTTTGACCGGTAACTGCAAAATTTGAATGAAAACCTAATTTCTTGGCAATTCGTACATCCAGTTCCTTAACTTTGCTACTGTCATTGTCGAAAAGCTCCATAAAGCTTGCCTGAGTACCGGTAGTTCCTTTTACTCCACGAAAACGCAGGTTTTCCAGAATATAGGTAAGTTTCTCGTAATCCATGTAAAGATCGTAGAGCCACAAACTCGCCCTTTTTCCAACCGTTGTAATTTGAGCCGGCTGATAATGAGTATACCCCAGGGTAGGCTCTCCTTTATACTCCTGGGCAAAATCAGCTAATCGCTCCATCAGGTTGATTAATTTTTTCTTGATCGTCATCATGGCTTGACGATATACAATGATGTCTGTGTTATCACCCACATAAGCACTGGTTGCACCTAAATGAATAATTGGTCTTGCTTTAGGGCACTGAGCCCCAAAAGCATATACATGACTCATAACATCATGCCTTGTTTCTTTTTCCCTCTGCTTTGCTACTTCGTAATTTATCTTTGACTCATACTGCTTCATTTCTTCAATCTGCGAATCGGTTATGGGTAAGCCCAGCTCTTTTTCAGTTTCAGCCAGTGCAATCCAAAGCCTACGCCAATGAATGAACTTATTTTCAGGGGAGAAGGTATAAAGCATCTCCTCACTGGCATATCGTTCAATTAAAGGGTTTTGATAGGTGGTATATTCCAAGGTTTACACGTCCTTTTCAAGAAATTCCTGGATGCGATTTAAACCTGTTTCAATATTTTCCATGGAGTTTGCGTAAGAAATCCGTGCATAATCATCGGCTCCAAAAGCAATTCCCGGTACTAAAGCAACCCTTGCATGTTCTAGAATCGCTTCGGAGATCTCTATCGAATCATTAACAACTTTTCCGCCAAGTTTTTTTCCTTTTAATTCTTTAATATTCATCATCACATAAAACGCACCATTTGGCTCAATGCAGGAAACTCCTTGAATTTCATTTATGCGTTTGACCATGAATTTTCTTCTTGAATCAAATTCTTTTTTCATCTCATGAAGAGGTGTTTGATCCCCTTCAAGGCCTTCAACACTGGCATACTGGGCAATTGTATTGGCATTTGAAGTTGCATGACTTTGAATATTCGCCATGATCTTTGCAATTTTACTGTTTGATGCTGTATAACCGATTCTCCAACCGGTCATTGCATATGCCTTTGAGAGACCGTTAACAACGATTGTCAGATCTTTTAATTTTTCATTAAAACTTGCGATACTTGTGTGTCCTTCATCTCCATAAATCAGCTTTTCATAGATTTCATCAGAAATTATAAGAATTTCATGCTCCACCATCAGGTCACCAATCGCTTTTAATTCTGCTTTAGTATAAACAGATCCGGTGGGATTTGAAGGAGAGTTCAGTAATAAAGCTTTGGTTTTCGGAGTGATTTTCATCCGAATATCCTCTACTGACATTTTGAATTCATTTTCTTCTCTTCCCTCTACATAGACAGGAACCGCATCAGCCATCACAACCAGCTCAGGGTAACTTACCCAGTAAGGAGTCCCGATGATGACTTCATCCCCGGGATTGCAAATCGCTTGCAGAGCATTATAAATCGAGTGTTTCGCTCCGTTAGAGACGATGATTTGATTTGGTTCATAATCGAGATCATTATCCTGCTTTAACTTATTACAAATCGCTTTCTTTAATTCGGGAATTCCAGCCGCGGGAGTATATCCTGTTAATCCTTTATTCATTGTTTCTACGGCTTTGTCGATAATGTGCTGGGGAGTATTAAAATCAGGCTCACCAACTCCAAATCCTATGATATCAATGCCTTGTGCTTTCATTTCTCCTGCTTTTGCTGCAATCGACAAGGTCATTGAAGGCGATAAACTTTGATGCTTTCTGGACAGCTCGATGGACATTTACAATCCCTCCTATAATCAATAGTTTCACAACTATCATTCTAACAAATTTTTTGAAGAGAATCTATAGTAAAACGTTATTAGAGTGCATCCACTATATTTTCGTAAGGCACCGACACACTTCCGATTTCGATTTCTCCATGATGATTGCCAGGTTCATGATAATCAGTTCCGCCGGTGATAATCCATTTTTTCTCAGTTGCGAGATTCTTTAGCTTTTTTATGGTGCGAAGCCCATGTTTCGGGTGATAAACTTCGATTCCATCGATTCCTTGCCGAAGTGTATAATCTAAGGCATATTTGGATGACAACCCGGGATGGGCCATTACTGCAAACCCGCCTAAATCTTTAATAACAGAAACCGCTTCTTTAATCGAAATTTTATATCGCTTTACATATGCAGGTTTACCTTTCTTAAGAAATCGATCAAAGGCTTCCTGCGTATCCTTCACTACCCCCAACCGAACTAACTCCCGAGCAACGTGGGGTCGACCGATGGAGTCAGTGGATTCATTTCCCATTACTCTTTCCACACTTATGGGTATCTTTAGATCACATAGCATCTCAACCATGCTAAAAATCCTCACTTCTCTTTGCTTTTGAATATTTTCAAGAAGTTCTTCTAAAGATGAATCTTCTGCATTGAAGTTATATCCTAAAATATGAACTTCCTCTCCTTCAAACTCGGAGCTGAACTCAATTCCTGAAAGAAAATGAAAGTGATCCGGTACTCGCAGAGTTTGGGCCTCCAAAAACCCGCCAACCGTATCGTGATCCGTAAGTGCAATTCCTTTAAGATTTTTATCCAGTGCAATTTTAAGAATCTCTGCCGGACTATAGACACCGTCAGATGCATTAGAATGAATGTGTAAGTCCATTAAGTTCATTCATGCTCCCCCTTCATTTTGTTCAGAGAATTAAGGTGTTCCTTTATTTGTTTTTCATAGCCTTCATTTGAAGGGTTGTAGTAATTTACCCCTTTTAGATTTTCAGGCATATACTCCTGTTTTACATAATGTCTTAAATAATTATGGGGATACAGATAATCTTTTCCATGTCCTAGCTTCTCTGCAGAAGCATAATGAGAATCCCGCAAATGTGCAGGGACATCTGTTTTTTTCATTTGAATATCTTTTATTGCGGCATTCACACCTAAGTAACTGGCATTACTTTTTGGTGCTGATGCAAGATAAGTTACACATTGGCCAAGGATTAAACGGGCTTCTGGCAACCCCACAATTGTAACAGCTTTGTATGCATCGACAGCAATTCCCAATGCATGGGGATCTGCATTTCCAATATCTTCAGAAGCAGCGATGATCAGTCGCCGACCGATGAATTCAATTGCCTCCCCTGCCTCTATCATTTTTGCAAGGTAATGAAGCGCCGCATCGGGATCACTTCCCCGTATGCTTTTGATAAATGCTGAAATCACATCGTAGTGTTGATCTCCGCCTTTGTCATATTGAATAAGATTTTGCTGTGTTGATTCTTCAACCGTTTCCAAATCGATACAGGTAACTCCCTCTTCATTGGGATGGGTGCTAAGCACAGCAATTTCCAGAGCATTTAGCGCTCTTCGTCCATCTCCCATTGAAGAGTCAATCAGATGCTCGATTGCCTCATCGGTAAGTATTGCCCGTGTATTTCCCAATCCTTTCTCTGTGTCTTTCAGTGCGTTTCGAATCATGCTCTTCAAATCTGCCCGTTCAAGGGCTTCTAATCTTAAAATCGAACATCTTGACAGTAATGCTTTGTTCACTTCAAAATAAGGATTTTCCGTTGTTGCGCCAATCAGTGTAACAACACCCTCTTCAACATATGGTAACAAGGCATCCTGCTGATTTTTTGAAAATCGATGAATCTCATCAATAAACAAAAGGTTTCCTTTTTGATGATAAGTCAAGGATTCCTTTGCTTTTCCAACCACATCCCGAATATCCTTTACTCCTGAAGTAACTGCGTTCAGCTGATAAAACTCCATAGAGACTTCGTTTGCGATAACTTTTGCTAAGGTGGTTTTACCGGTTCCTGTGGGTCCATGAAATATCATTGAAGGAATTCTTTTTGCATCAATGCACCGACGCAAAAATTTTCCCTTTCCCAAGAGATGTTTCTGACCAACTACTTCTTCAACCTTTGTAGGCCGAATTCGATCTGCAAGGGGTGCAATTTGACCGCGATTCTTTTCCTGTGCCATTTCAAATAAATCCATAGTTTTCAGTCCTTTTTTGATCAATCTACTGTTTATAAACCTTTACCTTAATTCCAGCATGCACTCGTTTATGAGGTTCACTCCTCTAACAACCTGTTCTTTATTCAGGTCATGATGTGTGACAAGACGAATTGCTTTTTCTCCGCGAGGATTTGCCAAAACACCTTTCTCTTTTAACTTTTCAACAAGAGTCCCTGAGGAAAGAGTTTCTTTATCGATGAATACATTAAGGATGTTAGTGTGGATCTTTTCTAATTCAACCCTCAAACCTTCAATTTGATTTAATGCTTCACCGACATATGCTGCATGTTTGTGATCAACAATTAATTGGTCAGGCATCTTAACAAGTGACTCAATCCCGCATGCAGCGATAACTCCTGCTTGTCTCATTCCTCCGCCTAGCATTTTCCTAAGCTTACGGGCTTTTTTGATGAATTCTTCATTCCCAACAAGCATGCTACCTACCGGAGAGCTTAATCCTTTCGAGAGGCAAAACATAACAGAGTCAAAATATTTGCCGATTTCTGATGGGTCAACATTTAGAGCGACAGCTGCATTGAATAGTCTTGCACCATCCATATGGAGAGGAATCCTGTTTTCAATTGCAATTTCACAAATCGCTGCAAGATTTTCCAAAGGTTGAACCATCCCACCTGCCATGTTATGGGTATTTTCAATCGCAATAAGACCTGTGGTGGGAAAATGGATATCTTCTCGCCGGATCCCCTTTTTTATATCTTCAGGATCCATCACACCATCCACCCCTTCAAGAATATGAGTTTGGAGTCCTGCAACTCTGGCTGCTCCCGCTACTTCATAGAGGAATATATGACTAGACCGTTCAAGAATCACTTCCTCACCGGGTTTTGCATGAACCATTAATGCAATTAAATTCCCCATTGTTCCCGTTGGAACAAACAATGCTCTCTCTTTATTCATAATCTTTGCTGCTAACTGCTCTAAACGATTTACTGTTGGATCATCACCATAAACGTCATCTCCTAAAGGCGCATGTTTAATTGCTTCCATCATCCCTTGTGTAGGCTTTGTTACAGTATCGCTCCTAAAATCAATTATGTTCATTTATATGCCCTCTCCCTTCTGTATTTTCTCTTATACATCATTATAATCGAAACAGAAACACTTAGCAAAGTAAAAGACCCCGTTTCTTAGGGGTCTAAAGAGTATTCATTGTTTACAATTCTTTGATGATATTTTTATGCACATATGGACTTGTCAGTAATGAAAGGAGTGCACCATAACGTAAATTAAACCGAACTTCATCACCAACACGATAATTAAGTTTAGAATTTGTAACATCGATAATTAAATGGTCACTGCTCGACCCTAAAATTGTGATATCCTCTTCAACCGGAAAAAGATCGTAACTACCGAAATCCTGTTTTCCAACTGCAAGGATGGCCCTTTTTCTTATGCCGCGGTCTTCAAATGAAGGGGTATTTCCAAAAGCATCCATACCGATCTCTCCGATCGGAACCGAAGGTTTCTCTTTTAACTCTACAATTTCTCCGACTAATTGAAAGATATCTTGATGGGTATTCGGTATTTTTTCTCCGTAAGCACTTTCCGTGCCTAAAACGAATGCTTCTCCCAGCCGAAGATGATTAATTTTCGGATGAAGTTTCTTCTGATCCAGCAGGTAGACACTGCTTGAATTTCCACCACTGTAAATTTCCAATTCATGTCCTAGAATTTCTTCTATCCGTTTACCATATGCAACTAGCTTCGAGAGATTTTTTTCTGTTGGTATTACTCCGCCATGGCATGTAAGATTAACTCCGATTCCTTTTACATCAATGAACTGAAGCTCTTTTATTTCCATTATGGTTTTATTGAACTCCTTATCCGAAAAAATTCCTTCCCGGAGATCTCCTAAGTCCACCATAACGATCACTCCGTGGATCTTTGCTTGTATTTTTGCTTCCTCGTTCAACAGTTTTAATGTGCTGAGTTCTGAGTTAAGACTGATATCTGCGTATTTTACAACATCACCTATTTCAGAGTGCATTGGTATTCGAAGTAAAATCTTCGGAACTGAAAGTGAAGTTAGCTTAGATAGATTTGATATGCGTGAGTCTGCAAGATGTTGAACACCGCCGTCAATATATGCCTGAGCAACCGCCGGGTTTCCTTGGAAGACTTTTGTTACACCGGCAACGACGATACCCTGTTGCTCTGCTTTCTTTGTAAGTATTCTCGTGTTGTGAACAAGCTTTTCATAATTAATATCCAATCGGGGATTCATCGTCTCTCTCCTTTTCTCTTATACCTAAACTGGCTTTCATCAGAGTAAGAGCAGCAATAGGATGTTTCATCGATAAAACTCCTAAGGATGCCATAATATAATGATTGTCAACCAGTATCCTTGCTTCCTTTGTCGGCCCAAGTAAAGTAGAATCCTGATTTTTAATTACATCTCTTAAAATTCCGACACGATTGGGTAACCTCGTCAGTGCTCCACCTGTAGCAATAATATATTTTACACTGGTCAGATCTTTCCCTTCCGCAACAGTGGTTTTGCCACTTGCACCGTATAGATAGCGCAGCTTTCCGGCATGCCTGGAAAGAGACACTTTTGCTGCCTCATAGGTTAATCGTTCAACAAAATACCGTTCTTCTTCATTTGTCGGAATCGGTTTATAATTTTTCATCACTTTAGTAATATCATAGGAGAACTCTTTTTGCAAGTCTTCCAAACCAATACGTCCTACAATATTTTCCATATTTACATATACCCCTAGGTCTCCTTCAACCGTTCTTTTTGCTTCAGGTTCAGGACTAATGAGTATGCGGTTAATCTCATCGCTTCCATCTGTAACTGAATGAAGGTCTGTTGTTGCCCCACCAACATCAAAGGTAATTAGATCTCCCAGGTCATTTTTCAAGAGTTTTGATGCCTCCATTACAGCACCAGGAGTAGGAATTATTGGTCCCTGTACCATTTCACGCACCCTTTTCATACCCGGTGCGTGGATAATATGATCTTGAAAGACATCTTGTATCACAGCTCGTGTTGGCTCCACATTCAAGTAATCAATTTTAGGGTAAACATTTTCTACAATAAAAATGTTATATTGATTTTCTTCTGCAAATATTTCGCGAATTTCATCCTGATTTTCTACATTTCCTGCATAGATCACAGGAATATCAAGGCGTAGAGATGCAATTTTCTCTGCATTTTCAATCGCAGTGGCTCTTTCCCCATAATCCACGCCTCCTGCGATTAAAATAATGTTTGGATTAATTTCCTGAAGTTTTTTGATATCCATCCGAGTTAGTTTTCCCGCCGTAATTTTATGGATGATCGCACCGGCTCCAAGTGCGGCTTCTTTTGCCGCACGAACAGTCATGTCATACACTAATCCATGTACCGTCATCTTTAATCCGCCGGCTGCACTGGAAGTTGCCAACATTTCCTCGTAGTCAATACTGTCCGTTCCCAAGTTTGTTCTTAGGGATTCAATCGCACCTTCAAGTCCTATGTTCACGTCGCCTTCCAAGACTGTTGTTGGGTGCTGCCCCTGGCCGAGAAAGGTCGGCAAGGGGCTGTCAACACCATGAAATGCATTAACTACAGTCGTTGTACTTCCTATTTCCGCAACAAGTACATTAACTTTCATTGTCTCTTTCCATTCGATGCTTTACAAGGAATGTGGCAACCTGAGTACCGGTTGTTCCCCGTCCGAATCCTGCGTCCACTCCCTGTTTCACAGCAGTTTCAGGAATTACCTGGGTTCCACCGGCGACGATGGTGATGCGATCTCTGATCCCTTTTTCGATAGCAAGCTCGTGGATTTTTTTCATGTTCTTATAATGCGTTTCGTCGTGACTGATGATTGTTGAAGCCAGGATTGCATCAGCATCCATTTCAATTGCTGCGTCAACGAGTTTTTCAATAGGCACGGAAGTGCCTAGATAGTTTACTTCAACCCCGAACTTCTCGATTCCTCCATGTTTGATATCAATAATCTCTCTTAGTCCGACGGAGTGTTCATCTTCACCGACGGTTCCTGCCACAACCTTCATTGGTCTTTCTTCAATTAGTCCCCGGATCTCATCGAAAGACATTATTTCGGGTTCCGGTGGGATCTCTAATGATGATATATCAATATCGAAATCAACTTTTCCTTTAAATTCGATTCTTGTTCCCTCGGAAGGATGCATCACTTCCCTATGGATCACTTCAACATCCTTAAGACCCATCTTTTTACCAATTTCTATGGCAGCAAATTCAGCAACTCTCCGTTCTGTCGGTAAAAACAGGTTCACCATCACATACCCGTCTGCAGACCACTCTACTTCCGGTCGAACATTAGTGGTTTCCCGATATTTTCTATTATCCTCCATACGTTTATAAACGTTGTCGTTCTCATCGAGCTCATCAATATAGATGATTTTTTCCGGCTTTTCAAACGTACAACCGTCAATAAGCTTTGAAGGAGTATCCTTCATCGACGAATCGTATTGTTCCACATTGTTATATCCAAAATGGGCTGTAACCGGAGCAAAGTAGTCCGGATCTCTTTCAAAGACCGTCCCGGTGCCTACCCCTTTTTCGATGTCTCTTGCGATTCCATCGCCATTTCTCTCAGGGTATTCTCCCGAGTCAACAAAAAACCCTTTTTGTACAGCTTCAAAGTACCCTCCTTCTTCAAGGACTTCCTCCATAAAGAGTACCGCTCTTTCTTTTAGCTCTCTTGCTTTATCCACAAGATATCCTTCATCCCGAAGTTCAATCATTTCCATTAAACTGTCCATACCCACAAGGGCCTGTTTTGCAGTATCAATGGCTTCCATGTTGTATTTATGCCATGGAACATTTCGTCCTTCGTCAGGGGTAATCGTTGATTGAATTTCCGCGCGGGTCAACTTCGATATAAGAAGATTAAGTACATGGGTAACCGTAGCTTCTCTTGTCGACGACTCAATGTATTTTGTGTTCATTTGTGCCCGCATTTTATACTCAGAAAATAGCTCTCTTAAAGCTAAGGCATATGGCAGATCCAATTTCATTGAAGGTGCAGGAGGCGCAGTTGGCGGTACCGTGGAAAGAGCAATGTTTTCTTTTTCCATTCCCACCAATACCGAAAACATGGAATTGATTCCGTGCTGAACCATCAACTCCGGCATTACTTTCCATGCTTCTCTCGCCGTTGCGTTTGCATTATGCGCACCGTCTATCTGAACAATTTTACCATGGATCATAGCCTTCTTAGCTTCCGCAGCATCCACAAAAGACCGCACCATATTTACGTTACGATACAAAACGTTATACTGAGGATCCTGATGAGCTCCATTTACTCCCTCTTCAGTAAACATTACTGCAATTTCAGGACCGGCAACACCACTGATGTAAGAATGATAGTTTAATGGACGGCCAACTTCTTCTTCGATTATATCAAGAGCTTTTCTTTGCGCCCTCACCTGTTTTCTTGTGATGGGAATTCCACCGATTCCCTGTGGTGTCCCTTCAATCAAACCGTCAAAGTGACTCTGGCCTGCTGTTCGTATAACCATAATATGATCCGCTCCATGCCATGCAGCCATTCGCATTCTTCGAATGTCATCCTCAAATCGTCCCGAAGCGATTTCTGTAGTAATATTGTTTTCCGGCTGAGGATCAATGTTGCCGAAATATTTAGCTGAAGGAAGGGGAACGCTGTTTCCTTGAGGCTTTGAGCAGTCATTATAAATAAACGGTCCAACCTGCTGGTTTTCAATTCGTTCTCTCCAAATCCAACCTTTCCTCTTAGGAGTGTACTGATCGAGATCTTTTAAAATATTCTCCACATTCAGTTTCTCATTTGGTTTAAGTTCCATTATTTCACACCTCCCTGGAAAAGATCTTTAATTGTATCCCAATGCTTTCCGTCAATTAATTCAAGTCCGGCTTCCCGAATTCCGATGTTATTCTCCTGAGCCACTTTGTACACCACATGGCCTGCACCCTTTCCCATAAGCCCACGATCCATAACACCTTCTACAATGGCTTTCGCCTCAATACTGGAAAATCCCATTCGAAGAAGAACGGATCGTTCAATTGATGGTGTTGTATTCTTCTTTGCAAGATCAACTAAGGGCTCGACAATTTCTTCTGCCAACTCCCAAAACCGGCCTTTTAATTCATCATCTGTTAAGTTCTTTAAGTGTCCTCGTCTCTCTTCAAAATTATCTGTTCTTTTCAATCTAAGCACCTCCGTATTCGACTTTTAGTTCATCAAGAAATTCTGTTAGAGCTTCTCTTGTCAGCTTGGCATCATCCTGTAGAAAATTCATTTCCTGTTCGTTCAATCTTTGGACTTCATTCTTTTGAACTGCATTTTTAATATATGATTTTTTCATTTTCATTAAATCAACTTTTCGCGCTTTAATCATTGAAGGATTTTCAGGGAGAATGATGTTTTGACCGGGTATTTCTTTTGATGGATCTCCGAAAAATACGTGGATTCCATTGTCTTTTGCAAAAGAAAGTTGCGGTTGAAGGTGTTTTCCTGCTCCTGTATATTCACTTTCCTGTACAACAATGGTTTCATCTTTACCCATTTCCTGTGCCAGACTGAAAGCAGCGGCCAAAGATGTGTTTCCAGCAGGTCCGCGCTCCAGCCCCTCAATCTGAGCTAATGCTTCGGTCATATAAAAAACTTCGCCTTGACTTACCAGTACATACTCATCCATATATCGAAGCGGTCGCGCGGCAGATCTCGGTACGTCCGTGCGATCAGGCCAAGTTGCATAGGGCATACCGAATCCTGTATGTCCAGTTGTAAAGGATTTACGGTTGAAATCATTATCACTTGCCATATGAAGCCCAGAAAGATCTACACTGGCTCCGATAATTCGCGTATGCTCTGCCCCTGCTTTAATTAATCCTCTTGCAGTTCCGGTTAAGTTTCCTCCTCCGGCATTGGTACAGATCACAGCATCGGGATCCTTCCCGAAACGTTCTCTAAAATTCATAGAAATCTCATATCCGAGAGTCTCCACCCCCGCAATTCCGAATGGAGTGTACAATGACGCATTAAAGTAACCTGTGTCTTCAAGAGTGGTGAGAAAAGTGTAAAAAAGTTCAGGACCAACAGTTAATTGAACCACCTCAGCTCCGTAAGCTTCACATTTCCTTGCCTTTTCAATGATTTCAGGTTGTCCGACTCCCCGTGAATCATAGCACTCCTGGATCACTATAGTATCCAATCCATGTATTGCAGCTTGAGATGCCACTGCGGCACCATAATTCCCGCTAGTCGCCGCAATGACACCTTTAAATCCGTTTTTCTTGGCATGATAGACCGATGTGGATGCTCTTCTTGCTTTATAACTGCCTGATGGGTTACTAGCTTCATCTTTTATGAAAATTCGTGCGCCTTTTCCTTCAGGTGCAAATTTACGGGCTAAAGCAGTAAGATTCTTTAATTCTAAAAGCGGAGTATTTCCAACGCCGACCGAGTGCTGAATATTTTGCACCTCTTCCAATGAGTATCCTGTTTTTCTCATCATTCCTTCATAGTCAAATGCGACTTTCCCTTGAGAGAATTCCTCATAATCGATACCGACTGCTTTTTTCATGATTTCTCCACGTTTTGCCATCACAGCTTCATAGCTCCGATCATTCTTCACTGGATTCACCTCCCCGAAGGATCTCCTTTAATTGTTTTCCTATGGTAAGAATCTCAGGAACAAACTTCCCAAAGCTGTGGGAGTAGGTTGGATTTATTTCAATAAGCTTCCCTGCAACTACTCGATCCGTAAGAGTTTTTACCTTTACATAATCCCCGATGTTTGCATCTTCCAGAAGAAAACCTTTGTTCCACATTTCCAAGGGAACGTTTTTTGTGTCCTCCGGCAAATTTGGTGACCGGTCCTTCTTTTCCAGAACCACATCATAAATACGAACCCAGCTTCCTTTCTCTACTAATGACAATTATGCCACCTCCTTAATCTAACAAATCCCTCATATCTCCCATAATTGCTCTTGGAACTGGTAAATCCAACATGGTTTTCAGGCCTGCTCCTGCATTTAACACATGAGGAATCATATTTACGCACATTGCAATTGTTCCGATTCCTCCGGGAATTTCAGGTTTGATGGCCATATTAATGTTTGGAACTCCTTTAATATTGATATAATCTCCTGTATCGATCCCCTCTGTTTCAGGAAGAATTTGCTGGGGGTGTTCCATATCAATTTTCATTTCACCGCCTACGTAACCGTACCCACACTGTTTACAACCTGCCACATTACCGGCTTTAACCTCGGTATACTTTGTTTTTCGATCGGTATTTGACATGATCGGTTCCCGTGTTTCATCAATTTTTTCGATATTCCATCCGATACCGTCGGCTACCATATGGATTGATTCAGGAAATCCCACATGTCCTGCAACGGTTCGATCTTTAACACCCTTTAGGAATGCCTCTTTCGTTAGTCCTACACCCTGTTCTTCCATTACTGCGTGTCCGAAGGGAGAAAGATCGTTCACTCGTGATGCGCTAATATGTTCCACGCTTTCGCATGTTCCGGAAAGAGCTAAAATCAAATAATCCAGAACAAAACCCGGATTAATTCCTGTTCCTAACACTGTTACTCCGTTATCTTTCGCAATTTCGTTCATTTTCTTTGCCAGTTCAGGTTCCTGAGCTTGTGGATAAGCCATTTCCTCCGCTGTTGAAATTACATTCATTTTATTTTCTAACATAAGAACGATTTTGTCATAGGCCCCTCTTGTAAAAGAATCTGTTGCAAGTAAAGCAACATCGGCAAATTTCTCTTTTGAAATGTCATTAATATTATCAGTAATTATAACCGGATTTCTTTCTCCGCGATCCAACCCTAAAACTTCATACATATCTTTTCCAACACGAGTTTCATGACGGTCACAAACACCTACGATTTCAACACCTTTTTTCTTTATTAACATTTCCGCCATACCACTTCCCATTGCTCCAAATCCCCAAATAATTACTTTGATCGTTTCTCTCATTTACAGTACCTCCTTATTTATTATACTCTTATCACCTATTTATATAGCAAAGAGCTTGCCAAGTTTACATCATTGCTCTTACTAATTCAACAACACATACTATGAAAGCCTGACTTATTCCAATAGCAAGAGATCACAGAGTAAATATATTTATCAGAAAGACAACTATAAAATTATCGTTTTCCATAAGACCGATTTAAATATAATAAAGCAAAATATATGGCGGTATTCCGCAAAATATTTTGCTTTATGTCGACTCCTTAATTCTTCGAAATGATGGGATTATTGCAATCCATATTTTTTAATTTTGTATTGAAGGGCTTGTCTTTTTATATTAAGGACTTTTGCAGTTCGAGTAATGTTTCGGTGATTCATTACTAATGCTTTTTGAATCATCTTCTTTTCAAGTTTTTCTATAGTGTCAGTAAGATCCATAGAGTCTAAACTTTCATGTGATTTATGATATTGCAACCCATGATCCTCCTGAGACCGATTACGATAGTAGTTTAAGAGATAACTTGACAGATGTTCTTCTTTGATAACATGTTCACCCTGAATAAGATTCAATGCCCCTTCAATCATGTTCTCAAGCTCCCTCACGTTCCCCGGCCAATGATACTTCTTAAAGATCTCTTTCACACTGTCAGAAATCAGCCAAACTTCTTTTTGAAACCGTTGATTGTAACGATGCAGAAATTCATCTGCCAGCCGGTCAATATCCTCCGGTCGTTCCCTTAGAGGTGGAATAGTGATGTTAAGGACGCTAAGCCTATAGAAAAGGTCTTTTCTTAATCGATGCTCATCAATTAACTGTCGAGGATCTTGATTCGTTGTTGCGATAATTCTCACATCAACCGGTATGTCTTTTGTGCCTCCGATTCTTCGTATATAGTTTTCCTGAAGAACTCGAAGAAGCTTTGCTTGAAGATTCTGATCCATCGAATCTATTTCATCCAGCAGAATTGTTCCGCCGTTGGCCTGTTCAAAAATTCCTGGTCGGTCCACAGCGCCTGTAAAGCTCCCCCGGATCGTACCGAAAAGTATGCCTTCCAAGAGATTTTCAGGAAGGGCAGCACAGTTTTGTCCGATAAACGGCTTATCCCTTCGACTGCTTTCATTATGAATGCTTTGTGCAAAAATTTCTTTCCCTGTTCCTGTTTCACCATAGATCAGCACAGAAGAAGCTGTTTTGCTAGCTTTCCTTGCAACTGTCACCGCTTGGGTAAAAGCATGCTCTTTACCGATCAAATCATCAAAAGTATAACGATTCTGTTCTTTCGGAGGAAGATGAGGATTCATCAATTGGCTTTGAAGTTGTTGAATTTGATCAGAAAGCTTTTTAATCTTTGTAATATTTTTAGCAACCTCTAAAGCACCGATTTTCTTATCATTATAATAAAGCGGGAAAGTGGAATTGATTGTTGTGATCTCTTTTCCTTGATAATTAATGTATGTCTGACTCTGATTGATAATTGGAACTTCTGTTCTAAGTACTTTCAACAAGGTGCTGGTTTCTTCATTCAGGCTTGGAAAAACCGCAAGAAGCTTTCTGCCGATCACTTCTTCACTTTGCAGTTCTTCCAAGTTCCCCATATCATCATTATAAATAATGGTATTACCTTCATTGTCGATTACATGAACTCCCTCTTCAATAGAGTATAGGATTTTATCTAAAATCACGTTTAATTCATTTTTTGATATCAACTCATCACCCTCTTTGTTCCCTTTGTATGATTTTAAAAAAAGGTAGGAACGATCTGCTCCTACCTTTACTCACAATGATGCAACTCTCTTAAAATTACATGTGTTACATTGTTATTCATAAAGATCGTACTTGCTGCAAAGCTCATCGACCATCTTAATTGCTTTTTCTTTGTTCCCAGGGTCTTCAATGATCAGATTCATGATCTCTGCAATTGTTGCCATATCCTCTTCATTCATTCCTCTTGTGGTTACTGCGGGGGTTCCGATTCGAACTCCACTTGTAACAAAGGGACTTTCAGGATCGAAGGGAATCGTATTTTTGTTTACAGTGACTTTGACCTCATCCAAAAGTTTTTCAGCATCTTTTCCTGTAATATTTTTGTTCCTTAAGTCAAGCAAAAGAAGATGAGTATCCGTTCCGTCAGAGACCAGTTTAAATCCGCGTTTTTTTAATTCTTCACCAAGTGCTTTTGCATTTTTTACAACCTGTTGCTGGTATTGATTGAACTCCTCACTAAGGGCTTCCTTAAATGCTACTGCTTTTGCAGCGATTACATGCATTAGAGGTCCCCCTTGGATTCCCGGGAAGATTGCTTTGTCGATCAATTTTTTATGTTCTGCCTTACAAAGAATTGCTCCTCCTCTTGGGCCTCTGAGAGTTTTGTGGGTCGTCGTTGTAACAAAATCTGCATACTCACAAGGATTCATATGAATTCCTGCAGCGATTAATCCAGCAATATGGGCCATATCAACCATTAAGTATGCTCCCACTTCGTCAGCAATTTCTTTGAATTTCTTAAAATCAATACTGCGTGGATACGCGCTTGCTCCGGCTACAATTAACTTCGGTTTTGTTTCCAAGGCCTTTTTACGAACAACATCATAATCAATCAGTTGTGTCTCTTTGTCTACACCATACTCCACAAAATTATAGTATTTTCCTGAAATATTGACGGGACTTCCATGTGTAAGATGACCGCCATGGGAAAGATTCATTCCAAGGACAGTATCCCCGGGCTTAAGAATCGCAAAATAGACTCCAATGTTCGCATTCGCTCCCGAATGAGGCTGCACATTGGCATGCTCTGCATTAAACAGCTTTTTCAAACGTTCAATCGCAAGATTTTCTGCAACATCAACTTCTTCACAACCTCCATAATACCGTTTTCCCGGGTACCCTTCCGCGTACTTATTGGTTAAATAACTTCCCATTGTTTCCATGACAGCAGTTGTAACAAAGTTTTCCGATGCAATCAGTTCAATGTTTCCCTCTTGACGTTTCTTCTCCTTTTGAATTACTTCAAAAATTTCAGGGTCTTGAGTTTTCAGACATTTAAAATCCATAAAATTGCTCCTCTCTTTGTTATGATCTACAAATCTATTATAAGAGTTATTAAGAAGTTTGACAAGGTTCCTCATCGCATACTTCGACGATAATTGGAACATATTTGGGATTATCCTTAAATCTATGGTCATTGCTTTTTATGACTAGAAAGGCTGCCGCCATAAAAAGAAAACCGATCAAAGCCGCAATAAGCTCTTGCTGGGGAAAGATTTGGGTACCGAGAAGAATTCCTAGCATCAATGCGATTAGAGGAATGATATATAAGATAAAAGCAGCAGACAAAACGTCCTGACCCTTCATATCAACAACAACAAGATCGCCAATACTTGCCTTTGCTTCGTTTTTTGCTTCAATTTCCAGAGAATACGCTTCGCTTCCGAGCTTGCATGCGTTGCAATTACTGCAGCTTGAGTGTTTTTGCATTGAAACTTTAGCCTTTCCATTCATCACATTTACCACTTCTCCAAATTGTTTCATGTTGTACTCCTTTCCAAAGATCCTTAAACACCTCCGAGGCGATAATTAATCCCATAGTCGGAGGAACAAACGATATGCTTCCCGGTATTTTTTTACGTGGATAGTCGGGATCGGAAGAAATTTTCGGAACATCCAGGGGTTCCTCTTCTGAATAAACTACCTTGAGATGATAAATTCCCTGTCTTCTGAGTTCCTTACGCATGATCTTTGCCAGTGGGCAGATTCTCGTTTTACTCAAATCTGAAACCTTAAAGTCCATGGGATTTAGCTTGTTTCCAGCTCCCATACTTGATATCATCGGAATTTTAAGTGCATTTGCTGCTTTAACAAGCATGATCTTCGCTGAAATCGTGTCTATGGCATCTATAATATAATCATACGCTTCATTTACCAGTTCATCGATCGATGATTCATCAAGACGTTCTGGGATTGCATGGACGATGCAATCAGGATTAATTGACAGCAATCGTTTTTTTAATGCTTCCACCTTAATTTCGCCGATCGTTTCATATGTAGCTTGAATTTGACGATTAATGTTTGTAATGCAGATACGATCATAATCGATAAGAGTGATCTCTTTTAAACCTGCTCGTACCAGTGCCTCTGCAGCAATCGATCCAACACCGCCTACTCCAAATATACCAACATGACGATCAGTGAATCCTTTGATGTTTGGTTCTTGGATTAATAATTCTGTACGTTCAAAGGGAGACTTCACAATTTATCACCTTTTTCTATAAAAATCACATGGAAAAACCCGCCATGCCGTCTTGGTCGAGTGTTTTGAAACCTGCGCTTGCAGGTGGGTACCCTGCGAATTGCTTTGCAAGTCCAGAAACTGGCATGTGCTCCACAATTCGACTCCGGGTTCCCAATGTAATAGTGTTGGCTCAAAACATATTCGATTCGACGCACACAGCAGGTGTTGTTAAGATAATGATACCATAGTTTAGAGGGATGTTCAATCTGCCCTTCTGCTTATTTTTTTCTCCACTTTTAAATGCAATTCGTCCAACTGTTCCTGATCGATAACTGTAGGAGCATCTGTAAGAAGACAACTGGCGTTTTGTGTTTTAGGAAAAGCGATCACTTGACGAATATTTTCCTCATTGGCAAGAATCATAACCAGCCGATCGAGTCCATAAGCAATTCCACCGTGTGGTGGTGTGCCATATTGAAAGGCTTCAAGTAAAAAACCGAATTTGCGATAGGCTTCTTCCTTCGTAAAGCCAAGAGCTTTGAACATCTTTTCCTGTATATCGGATGTATGGATCCGTATGCTCCCTCCTGCAATTTCATATCCGTTAAGAACCAGATCGTATGCCCGTGCCCGAGCTTTTTCAGGATCCTTTTCCAGAACTTCAAGATCTTCAAAAACCGGTGAGGTGAAAGGATGATGCTTCGCCACTAAACGGTTGCTTTCTTCGTCTCTTTCAAATACAGGAAATTCTGTGACCCAAAGAAGATTGTATTGTTCATCATTGTAAAGCTTAAGCATTTTTCCTAAATTATTTCTAAGGTTACTCAATGCACCATGAACCACATTCTCTTCGTCTGCAACGAAAAGCAGTAAATCGCCGGTTTTCGCTTTCATTTTATCAAGAATCCCTTGAATTTCTTCTTCTGAAAGAAATTTCGCAATGGGAGAGTTCACTCCATTCTCTGTAACCTTTATCCACGCTAATCCCTTTGCTCCATAATCCTTTGTGAACTTCTCAAGGTTGGTGATGTCCTTACGACTGAATTCTTCAGCCTTTCCTTCAACGTTAATGCCTTTAACCATCCCGCCACGCTCTATAGCCCCTGAGAATACTTTGAATTCGCTGTTTATTAATTCATCCTTCAAACTGATTAGCTCAAGCCCAAAGCGTGTATCCGGTTTATCATTGCCGAAACGCTCCATTGCTTCTTTGTAAGTCATCCGAGGAATTGGTGTTGCAAGCTCTATCCCCTTTGTATGCTTTAATATATACGACATCAGCCCTTCATTCATTTCCATGATGTCTTCTTCGTCAACAAATGACATTTCACAGTCAATTTGCGTAAACTCAGGTTGTCTGTCTGCCCTCAGATCTTCATCACGAAAGCATTTAACAATTTGAAAATATCGATCTGTTCCGGCGACCATCAGAAGCTGCTTGAAAAGTTGGGGAGATTGGGGCAAAGCAAAAAACTTTCCTTCATTTACCCTGCTTGGAACCAAATAATCCCTGGCACCTTCCGGTGTCGGTTTGGTTAAAACCGGAGTTTCCACTTCAATAAAATCTTTTCCATCCATGTACTCTCTGACCAGTTTAGTCACCTTATGTCGAAGTTTAAGGTTGTCTTGCATTTTACTCTTTCGAAGGTCAAGATAGCGATATTTCAGTCGGAGGTTTTCTGAAACCGGATCATCGTCTTTAATATATATTGGAGGTGTTTTCGATGAATTGAGGATTTCCACCTCTTCGACGAATATTTCAATATCACCAGTGGGGAGATCAGGATTTTTCGATTCTCTTTCTTTCACTGTTCCTTTGATTCCTATAACAAATTCTCCTCCAAGGGTTTCACCTGCAGCAAAGGCATCTCTCGATACGGTATGATCAAAAACTACTTGTGCGATCCCGGTTTTATCTCTAAGGTCAACAAAAATTAGTCCTCCCAGGTCTCTTCGCTTTTGTACCCAACCGTTCAAGGTAACCTGCTCTCCTATATGACTTGGGCGTAAAACTCCTGCCATGTGTGTTCTCTTCAGTTTCATACTATCACTCCTCACATCTTCATTATCATCTTATTGTAAAAAAGGATTTTCTGACTTTTCTCTTTCCAGAGTAGTCTTTGGTCCATGACCGGGATAAATATCATAATTTTTGTCAAGTTTTAGCAGTTTACTTTTGATGGAGGCTATTAGTTGATCGTGGTTCCCTCCCTCCAAATCGCTTCGACCAATCGATCCTTTGAATAACGTGTCCCCTGTAATTAATCGATCTTCCAGCTTCAATGTTATACCACCAGGGCTGTGTCCAGGTGTATGAATAATATCGACCACCAGTCCGTCAAATTCTAATCGATCTCCATCCTTCATGGTAACAGCATTATGGATTTCAACTTCTTCCATCGGCATTCGGGATGAATAGTTTAAGTTTTTATCCCGTAAAATACGAGCATCTTTTTCATGGATATAGACCGGTACCTTATAGGCTTTTAAAAGGTCGGGTATACCGCCGATATGATCTCCGTGACCATGGGTTAAAATAATTGCTTTTAATGAAAGTTTTTCTTTTTGTAAAATCTTCTTTATTTCTCCGGGATTACCTCCGGGATCTACAACAACAGCACTTTTTGAGTCTTCATCACCAAGAATATATGCATTAACTCCATATACACCGACTTCTATCTTATAAAAGATCACTGTTTTTCCTCCTATTCTTCCTTAGAAATTTTTTTTGCTGTCAATTAATATTGTGACCGGTCCATCATTGATTGATGAAACCATCATATGCTCCTGGAAAACTCCGGAAGCCACTTGAAGATCATAGCCCTTGCATCCCTCAAGAAATCCTTCATACAAATGATTTGCCGCAATCGGCTCTCCGGCTCTTGTGAAATTAGGTCTTCTTCCTTTACGGCAATCACCAAGGAGTGTAAATTGAGAAATTCCTAAAATACCTGCCTGAACATCTATGACTGAACGATTCATTTTCCCTTGTTCATCTTCGAAAATTCTTAGATTGCAGATTTTTTCCACCATGTAGTGAACATCTTTTTCCGTATCACCATCTTCAACCCCAAGATAGACTAACAGACCATATTCAATACTCCCCGTTATCTTTTGATCAATTGAAACAGAGCCTTTTTTAATTCTTTGAACAACTGCTCTCACTGACTAAGCCTCCTTAAATTTTATGTTTCTATCAGTTTTGTACTCGATAGACATCAAAAACACCTTTTACATGCTTAAGCTTTTCAAGCAATCGATGGAGATGTTCTGTGCTTTCCACTTCAAGGGTCAGATTGATAAAAGCCACTTTTTCCTTGTTCGTTCTGGCATTCAAGGAATTTACAGTTATTTTTGATTCCGATAATAACAACGTCATATCTGTCAAGAGACCTTTGCGATCAGTGGCCTTCACTTCTATTTCTACTTGAAAGTCTCTTTGTTTACCTGCTTCCCACTCCACTTCAATGTAACGGTCATCATTGTCCGTGGTATGCTCGAGACTTTTACAGTCCGTTCGATGAATTGAAACACCTCGTCCCCTTGTGATATATCCGATAATATCATCCCCTGGAACAGGACTGCAACATTTTGCAAACCGAATCATAATATTATCTGCACCTTTAACAGTGACACCTTGAGAGGATTTTTTCTTCCTGGTTGGTTTTTGAACTTTCCCGATAATTGACTCTTCTTTCTCCCTCTCTTTAATTATAAAGTCATCCTTACGGTCATCAATAGTATCCTTTATTCTTGAAATCACTTGGTTAACTGTCACTCCACCGTAACCGATGGCAGCATATAAATCCTCCGTAAATTTATATCCTAATCGTTCAATCACCGGTTGCAGAACTTGATTTTTCATGATTTTATCCGAATTTAATAATTCCCGTTTCAAGGCTTTTTCCAGTGAATTTTTTCCTTTTTCAATGTTTTCCTCTTTCCGTTCTTTTTTAAACCATTGCTTAATTTTTGTTTTAGCCTGGCTGCTTTTAACAATATTTAGCCAGTCCCGGCTAGGACCATTGCTATTGCTTGAAGTTAAAATTGTGACAATATTCCCGTTCTTCAACTTATAATCAAGGGGGACGATTCGACCATCAACCTTTGCTCCAACACAATTATTCCCGACATCGGAATGTATTTTATAAGCAAAGTCAATTGGCGTGGATCCAATCGGCAAATTAATGACCCGCCCTTTCGGTGTAAATGCAAAAACCTCGTTGGTAAATAAGTCCACTTTTAACGCTTCCATAAATTCCTGGGGGTCTTTTGTCTCTTTTTCCCACTCAAGCATTTGTCCCAGCCATGTAAGTTTATTCTCAATATCACCGTTTGCACTTTCAGAAGATCCTTTAGACTCCTTATATTTCCAATGAGCTGCAATCCCGTACTCTGCTATTTTGTGCATGTCCCAGGTTCGAATTTGAATCTCTAAAGGTTCGCCGGTATCACAAATCACTGTAGTATGAAGAGATTGATACATATTTGGTTTAGGCATGGCAATATAGTCTTTGAATCGTCCGGGGATTGGCTTCCACATTGTATGAATAACTCCCAGAACACCATAACAATCCTTTACGGTATCCACAATGACCCGAACAGCGAGAAAATCAAAGATTTCTTCAAAGGATTTATTTTGATTTTCCATTTTTTTATAAATGCTGTAAAAGTGCTTTGGTCTTCCTGTGATTTCACTTTCAATATCGAATTCTTTCACTTTATGTTGAATACTTTGGATTACATTATTAATCAGGACTTCTCGATCTTTCCGTTTTATTGAAACTTTTTCAACAAGGTCGTAATACCCCTCCTCATCAATATATCGCAGACAAATGTCTTCAAGTTCCCACTTGATCCTTGATATACCTAGGCGATGTGCGATCGGGGCATAAATTTCGAGAGTTTCTTTTGCTTTTTCCTTTTTCTTATCGTCACTTTGATATTTTAGAGTACGCATATTATGAAGCCGGTCAGCAAGCTTAATTAAGATCACACGGATATCTTTCGCCATGGCAATAAACATTTTACGAAGGTTTTCCGCTTGTCTCTCTTCCCTGGTATTAAAAGAAAAGCGGGTCAGTTTCGTGACCCCCTCTACCAGCATTGCCACTTCTTCTCCGAACTTACTGCTAATATTTTCATGAGTGTAATTCGTATCTTCAATAACATCATGCAATAATCCGGCAGCGACGGTACTGCTGTCCATTTTCAATTCAATTAATATTTTAGCTACCTCTACCGGGTGAATAAAATACTTCTCACCTGATTTCCGGTATTGCCCTTCATGGGCATTTTCTGCAAAATTATAAGCCTCAATGATTAACTCCACATCACATTGAGGATTATTTTCTTCTATAATTGAGATGAGATTTTCCAGCATGTTCATCCCCCTTTAGTATTAAGTATCCATCCGGTTTTTGTCGATTATGCTACAACTATGAACTCCTTGTTATATGTTTAATATTCAATAAGAGTTTGAAGATTATAGTCCTTTAATACATCTCTTCCTTCCAAAAACGACAGAATCATTAAAAAGTTAATCGATACTACTTCTCCACCAAGAGATTCAATTAATTTTGTTGTGGCGAGAACCGTTCCTCCCGTGGCTAATAAATCATCAATAATTGCAACTCTTTGCCCTTTTTTCACTGCATCTTTATGAATTTCAATCCTGTCGCTGCCATATTCCAGTTCATACTCATAAGAAAGAGTTTCTGCAGGCAACTTCCCCGGCTTTCTGATTGGAATAAAGCCTGCCCCGATTTTGTATGCAATTGGAGCTCCCATAATAAAACCTCTGGCCTCCGGTCCTACAACAAGATCAACCTTCAAGTCATACAACTGTTCTGCAATTGCATCAATGACGAATCGAAAGGCTTCAGGGTCTTTTAATAAAGTAGTGATATCCTTAAAGTTGATTCCCTCGTGAGGAAAATCCTGTACTTCGCGTATTTTACTTTTAATATCCAAACTTCATCTCTCCTTCATATCGTATTCGATGAGTGATTATTCAATAATAGAATATACTCATTATATCTTCTCTATCTTAAATTATCAACATCTAAGCCACTATTCCTTTAAAATTAAACGAAGGATGATCGTGCCTCCAATAAGATAAAACATCCAGCTTGCAATAGGGAGTGATAAGAGAGTTCTCATCTCATTTTGAAAGATAAGCAAAGTACCGTTCATCACAGAAAAACCGGCAATTAATGATAGTGAAATTCTCTTTCCGGCAATGATAATCGCTTCCACTGACTCTTTTCCATGCTCACTTCTGACAGGAAGTACCAGTTTTTCACTCTCAACCTTACGGAATAGATTGTTGAGCTGCTTTGGCATATGTTTTACACTGTATAGCAGATCCTCCGTATAGCCTAAATATTCTTTTGTAAGTGCCTTTGGATGATAGCGATTACGGTAATATTCTTTTAAGAATTCCCGGGCTACATGAGCTACGCTAAAATTCGCTGAAAGTTTACTTACTGATGCCTCTAATGAAATGATTGCTTTTAAAAGGAGAATGAATTGACTTGGGAATTTGATATGATGCTTATACGCAATAGTCATAAAGTGATCAAGTATTTCACTTAGCCGCAAATCCTTAATCGGCTGATCGTAATACTGAGAGATGAAAAACGAAGCCTCTTCTTTAAGCCTGCGAGGATCTGTCTCTGTGGACAAGGATCCATTCTGTTGTAAAACCAAGACAATACGTTCATAATCCTTTCTTCCTATTGCCAGGAACAGATTTGAAATGAAATCTATGCTCTCTTTATCCAGATAACCCATAATTCCAAAATCAATGTAGGCAATCTTTAACTTATCAGTAATCATGATATTACCGGGGTGAGGATCTCCATGGAAAAATCCATGAATAAAGATTTGCTGTAAAAAGCATTTACTTTTATTTAAAGCAAGCTTTTCTAGTGTGGAGTAATCAAGATTATCAAGCTCTTTAAATTCCTTGAGTTTTGTACCATGTATCCTTTCCATTGTTAACACTGACTGATTCGTATACTTCCAATGAATATTTGGGACCACAATATTGGGATCATCAATAAATTGTCTGTAAAACCGTTCAGCATTTCTTGCTTCCAATTGATAATTCAACTCGTTATTGATTCGATAGTGAAACTCCTCGACAATGTCATAAAAGCTATAGGCTTTGTTTTTATATAAATGTTCATCCCCCAACTTCGCTAATGTATAAAGGATGTCCAGGTCGTGTAAAATCTTTTGACGAATCCCCGGACGTTGTATTTTAACAACAACGTCTTGCCCATCCTTCATTCTCGCTTCATAAACCTGTCCGATTGAACCGCACGCTACCGGTTCATGATTGAAAAACTCAAATGCATGATCGAAACTTTCATCAAAACTCTTTTCAAAAACCGCTTTTCCTTCTTCAAGAGGAAAAACCGTAACTTCATCTTGGAGTTTCTCAAGCTCTCGAATGATCTCTTCAGAGAATAAGTCTTTTCTTGTACTTAAAATTTGTCCAAGCTTAATGTAGGTTGGTCCGAGTTCTTCAAGCGCTTTGCGGACTCGAATTTCGGGAGGCTCTTGGGAGTGTTTTCTACGTACGCGAAGAAGGACTCCGGGTAGATACCCCTTGTTCTTTAGCCGCTCAACAAGAAAAGTAAAACCGTATTTCATCAGGATTTTTGCAATCTCTTTGTATCTTGTAAACCGTCCATGCCTGTTACTCATAACACGACCCCCTTAAACGAAAAAAAGGGTAGAACACCTTTGAAGTATTCTTACCCCTTTCCTTATTAAATAACCTTTTCCCAGGTATTTCTATAGCTTATGCTCCTTGATAAGATTTTTTTCTCTCCTGGAATTCTTTAATGCTTACCCAAATTGGCGTAGCAATGAATATCGATGAGTAAGTACCACTGATTACTCCGGCGATCAAAGGCAAAGCAAAAGTTCTTACCTGCTCTACACCAAGAATATAGAGTGCGGTAATTGTCACTAATGTGGTTATTGAAGTAATCAGTGACCGTTTAACTGTCTGCTGAATACTAAGGTTTCCAACTTCTTTGTAATTTCGTTTTTTCATAAAAGGAATATTTTCCCTTACCCGGTCAAATACTACGATACTGTCATTGATTGAATAACCTAAAATTGTTAATACTGCTGCAATAAAGGGGTTATTAATCGGAATACCGAGAATTGCATAGACCGATACAAGAATTAAAATATCATGGGCTAATGCCAAAAGTGAGGCAAAGCCATAGCTAAGCTCAAACCGGAAAGAAATATAAATAAGCATACCGACAGCAGAAAGTAAAATTGAAAATAAAGCTCTTTGTTGAATTTCTCTTCCCACTGCAGCTCCAAATTGTTCGACTGCGATCCTTTGTTCATCAGGCAGATTATAGGTCTCCTGAAAAATCTCAAAAAGTTGAGCCCTCTCCTCGGTTCCGATTGTTTCAATTGTTCGAATCGCAACAATGGTTCGATCCGTTCCAATGTGATTAATGCTTGCACTTGGATCAATTTCATCGACGATCATTCGAATTTCTTCGGTTTCCACATACTGGCCAAGATCGATCTGAATTTCTGTACCACCTGTAAAATCAATCCCCAGTTCAATACCCTGAACGACACCAAAGATTATTCCGATAAGTATGATTAAGGCCGATAGGGTGAAAAAGATTTTTCTTTTTTCTACGATTTCCATAAGTATCCTCCTTACTTCGTCCCGAAGATCTTTTTGCTTTTTCTCGGGTTAATGCTCACCACTAACCTTAATAATACTCTTGTAATAATAATTGCAGTAAACATACTGCATAAAATTCCTATAATCAGTAGAACGGCAAATCCCCGGATGGGGCCTGTACCAAACTGATATAGAACTAGCCCGGCTATAAGCGTTGTCACATTAGCGTCCAGAATGGTCCGAAAAGCCCTCTTAAATCCTGATTCAATGGATGCACGCACCGTCTTTCCGGTTTGAATATCTTCTTTGATCCTTTCAAAGATGATCACATTTGCATCAACCGCCATTCCAATGGAAAGGATCAATGCAGCTATCCCCGGCAAGGTAACTGTTGCATTTAATAGCGTGATAATCGTGAATACCAATAATATATAGATTAACAAAGCAACATCAGCAACAAAACCCGGTATCCTGTAAATCACAATCATTACAATTAACAGTAGGGATATCCCAATAATTGCAGCATACACACTCCGTTGGAGGGCAAACTCGCCCAAGGTAGCTGTGATTGTGGATGTCTGTATTTGCTCCAGATCCACAGGTAGAGCACCACCTCTGATAAGTGCAGCCAGTTCTGCTGCAGATTCAACAGTGAAGTTCCCGGTAATCACTGCAACTCCGTCTGTGATGTGATCATTTACGGATGGACTGGAGATAATCTCATCGTCCAATCGGATATCGATCACTCGATCTTCCACCGGTCTCTGGGGCAAGCGGGAAAGTCTTCCTGTTACTTCTGCAAATGCATCTCTTCCAGTGGCATTTAACTCCAGTCTTACAACCGGTTCGTTCTGTTGAAAGTCAACTCTTGCATCCCTTACACCTTCTCCGGTGAGGACAACTTCCCCATCCGGGTCGACAAAAGAGAGCCGGGCAGTTGTTCCAATCATAGCAATAGCATCCTCAGCTTCTTCCACTCCCGGAAGCTCCACTCGAATCCGGTCAGCACCTTCCCGGACAATAACCGGTTCGGTAAGTCCCAAGCTGTCAACACGTCTTCTAAAGATTTCAATCACCTGCTGGATTTCCCGGTCCAAGTCAGCTCCGGTCGATTCAGTTTGAGCTTCAAATACCAAATAAACTCCACCTTGTAAATCAAGTCCCTGATTAATATCATCGGTTAGAGGTCCAAGCTTCAACCCTCCAATATTCAATCCCACAAAAGCTGTGAAAATAGAGCCTGCTGTGAGAAGAACAATGATGACAAAGATCGATAAGTTTTTTTTATTCATCATTCAACCTCCTGGTTCGATTGGTGGTCTCTGCCGTAACGGGCATAGTTAACTGCAGACTCACGAATCTCTTTGATTTCATCTTCCGTTAATTCTCTTACAACTTTTCCCGGAGAACCAAGAACAAGAACTCCTGAAGGAATATCTTTCTCTGCGGTCACCATTGCCCCGGCTCCAATGATTGTATTCTCTCCAATTGTCGCACCATCCAGAATAATCGACCCCATTCCGATCAGACAATTGTCACCAATGGTGCATGCATGAACAAGTGCATTGTGACCAACAGTAATGTAATTCCCTAAAATAGTCGGATACTTTTTACTGATATGAACAACAGAGTTATCCTGAACATTCGTATACTTTCCGATGCGAATAAAATTATCATCCCCCCGCAGTACCACATTATACCAGATACTGGCATGTTCACGAATTTCCACATCTCCAATTATATTTGCTGAAGGTGCAACATAAGCGGTTTTATGGATGGTTGGCATCTTGTCCAAAAATTTAACTATCACAGAGTATTCGCCCCCATTCTTTTCTTCACTTCAATAATAATTGAATTCTGTATCCGTTTTTTTTCCATTTCGCATCCCAGTTCATAGGGCTTCATCAAATCCTGATTTTCATTGTAGGCATTGGCATGACATCCTCCGCTACAATAATATTTTGCCCAGCATTTGCTGCATTCTGCTTTTTTTTCTACATTTGCATTTTTGAAGATACTGCAGATATTTTGATCAAGTTCTTGACCTTTAATCACATTTCCCATTTTAAAGTTCGGGTCCCCTGCAAATTGATGACAGGGATAAAAATCCCCCTCCGGGGTTACCGAAAGATACTCCACTCCTGCACCGCAACCCAAGGCTCGTTTCTCCTGACAGGGATTGCTCTCCAAGTTAAACTTGAAATGGAAAAACTCAAAAGTTTTATCCGTATTCAATCGCTGAAAGTATGCTTCCTCCAATTTATCATATTCTTCAAAGATCTTCGGCAAGTCCTCTTCTGTAAGGGCATATTGTTCTGTTTTATCAGCAACAACAGGCTCAATCGACAGATTTTTAAAACCAAGATCAGAAAAATGGAGGACGTCTTTGGCAAAATCAACATTATATTTTGTAAAGGTTCCCCTTAGATAATAATCCTTTTCTCCTCTTTCTTCAACCATTAGTTGCAATTTTGGCAAAATATCCTCATAGGTCCCCTTTTTATTCGCATAGTAACGCATCCGATCATTCGTTTCTTTTGTACCGTCAATACTCAAAACAACATTTGCCATATGCTCATTAATAAACTTCCGATTTTCTTCATTGAGAAGAGTTCCATTTGTTGTGATGGTGAATCTTAGATTCTTATGATGGAATTTGGCCTTTTCCTTTCCGTAGAAAACGAGATGTTTTACGACATCAAAGTTCAGTAATGGCTCTCCACCGAAGAAATCAACTTCCAAATTTCGACGGTTTCCTGAATTTTTAATGAGAAAATCAATCGCTTTTTCTCCGACTTCATTGTTCATCAAAAGGTTATCACCCTTGAAGTTTCCTTGAGCTGCAAAACAATATTCACAACGAATATTACAATCATGTGCGATGTGAAGACACAATGCCTTAACAACATGATTGAACTGGTAGGGTTTTTTCGGTTTTTCAGAAAAAAGAAGATTTTTTTCAATAAGTTGGTTAATTTCCTTTAAACCCAGTTTTACAATTTGCTCATCATACTCCGGATGATCTTTATAGCGATCAATTAGTTTTTCTTCCTCCGGATTAGGATAATCATCAATCAATTGGTAGATCAAAGGATCTACAACATGTATAGATCCACTGTTAATATCAAGTACAATCTGATACCCATCTTTTTCAAATTTAAAGATCATTTGTTTTCCTTCTTCCTCACTAAAAAACAGCAGTAAGTGTTAACTGCTGTCCATTATGCTGATTGTTATCGATTAGGATTCTCGCAATCTTGGTTTCCAACAGTACAAGAGGTTTTGCATGCAGATTGACAAGATGTTTGACACTCACCACATCCTGTGGTACCATCGCTGTTCTCATTGGTTCTACCTTTCACTAATGTCTTAATTAATGTCATGGCCATGCTCCTTTCTTCTTTTATACCTAAATAATTATATCATAATTTATCCATTAGAAAAACATGACAAGAGGGTTTTTCCGTTATCCACGGATGTTTTAATCATTGCGGTTATATTTATCAAAAAATTCTCTCTTAAAAGATACAAAGCGATCTTCCTGAATAGAATTTCTTATCTTTTTCATCAGATGAATGAGAAAGTAGAGATTATGGGTCGTCATCAGTCGCAGTCCTAAAACTTCATTTGCTTTAAATAAGTGACGCAGGTAAGCTCTGGTATAATTTCGACATGTATAACATTCACATTCAGGATCAAGGGGCTTAAAACTCTCATGATGTTTAGCATTTTTAATATTGACCCTCCCGTAAGTTGTCATACCTGTCCCATTTCGTCCTATTCGGGTAGGATGAACACAGTCAAACATGTCGATCCCTTTTTCAACACCCTCAAAAATCGCATCAGGAGTACCAACGCCCATAAGATATCTGGGCTTAAGCTTAGGAAGTAAAGGAACCGTATATTCCAGCACTTCATACATCAGTTCTTTGGGCTCTCCAACACTGAGGCCCCCTATTGCATAACCAGGAAAATCCATCTCTATGAGTTCCTTCGCACTCTCTTCTCTTAGATCTTGATACATTCCTCCCTGAACAATCCCGAAAAGACTTTGATTCGGGTTATTATTTGCATCAATGCATCGTTTTGCCCAGCGGGATGTTCGTTTCATGGAGTTATAAACATAGTTTCGGTCAGCAGGATAGGGTGCACATTCATCAAAAACCATTGCAATATCTGAATCTAAAGCATTCTGTATTTCAATGGCTTTTTCCGGAGTAAGGACCTGCTGGCTCCCATCAATATGAGACTGAAAGGTTGCTCCCTCCTCTGATAATTTTCGCAGTTTTCCCAAACTGAATACTTGAAATCCTCCACTGTCTGTGAGAATCGGACGATCCCAATTCATAAATTTATGCAGACCCCCTGCTTTTTTTATCAACTCGTGACCTGGACGCAGATATAAATGATACGTATTACTGAGAATAATTTCCGCATTCATTCCTTTTAACTCTTCCGTTGTCATTGTTTTAACAGTGGCCTGTGTTCCTACCGGCATAAAGATCGGTGTGTTAATCGTCCCCCGATTCGTATGCAGCATTCCCAATCGAGCCTTTGTTTCTGAGCATTCCCTAATAAGTTCGTAGCGCACCTCCATAATTTCCTCCTTCTGTCTCATCATGGATAGATAAACATTGCATCCCCGAAACTATAAAATCGGTAACACCGATCAATTGCTTCCTGATAAGCATTTAATACGTTCTCTCTCCCTGCCAGAGCACTCACTAGCATGATAAGTGTCGACTTTGGAAGATGAAAATTTGTAATAAGACCGTCAATTCCTTTGAACCGATATCCGGGATATATAAATATATCAGTCCATCCGCTACCCTCTCGAATTTTTCCATGATCCCGCATCATCGACTCAATGGTCCGACAGCTTGTGGTTCCCACAGCGATTACCCGTTTCCCTTTTGCTTTAGTGTCATTGATGATTTTTGCAACTTCATCACTGACTGTATAAAATTCTTCATGCATGGTATGATCTTTGATTTCATCCGCTTCAACCGGTTTAAATGTCCCAAGACCTACATGAAGAGTGATATATACTATATTAACTCCTTTTTTCCTTAACGCATCAAACACACGATTCGTAAAATGGAGACCTGCGGTTGGTGCTGCAACTGAGCCAATATGCTTTGAGTAGATTGTTTGATAACGTCCGGAATCATCAAGTTTCTCTGTAATATAGGGGGGTAAAGGCATTTTTCCAAGTCGTTCTAAAACTTCATGGAAGCTTTCTTCACCGGGAACATGAAAGGATATGACACGCAACCCTTCTTCTTTAATATCTGTAACGATTCCATATAATCGTTCATCATGAAAAATAATTTCAGTTCCGATTTTTAATTTTTTCGCAGGCTTTGTCATTGCAAGCCATCGATTCTTATCGCTATCCAACTCTTTAACTAAAAGAACTTCCACTTTCCCTCCAGTGTCCTTCTTCCGTCCAAACAGCCTGGCAGGAATCACTTTTGTATCGTTTAAAACAAGGGTATCACCTTGTTCCAAATAATCAACGATATCAAGAAAAGTATGATGTTTTATGCTCCCTGTCTCTCTTTGTAATGTTAGTAGTTTTGACCGGTCCCTTTCATTGAGAGGATGCTGAGCGATTCTCTCTTGAGGTAGATGGAAATCGAACTCTTCTGTTTTCATTAATCCGTACTCACTCCTGTTTCCTAGAAGATTGTTTCCTGAAAACCTTCAGGTTTTTTAAATCCAAAATGCTCATAGGCTCTGGCAGATGCCATGCGCCCCCGCGGTGTTCTGTTAAGAAAACCCTGTTGCAACAAGAAAGGCTCATAAACATCCTCAATCGTTATTTTTTCTTCGCCAGTTGAAGCTGCAAGGGTATCAATCCCTACAGGCCCTCCTCCGAAATTCTTTATAATCACTTCGATAATTTTCTGATCTACTTTATCCAATCCTAACTCATCAATTTCCAATAATTGAAGAGCATCTTCCGCTACCTTCCTGGTAATTTCTCCTTTTGCCTTCACTTCCGCAAAATCTCTGACTCGCTTAAGTAATCTGTTCGCAATTCTCGGTGTACCCCGGGACCGCGAAGCAATCTCTTCTGCCCCCTGTTGAACTATGGGTATGGAGAGTATTCCAGCAGATCGAGTTACAATCTTCTTTAATTCATCAATTGTATAGAGTTCAAGTTTGTTTATAATTCCGAATCGATCACGAAGAGGCGATGTCAGCAGTCCCGCTCTTGTCGTTGCACCAATTAATGTGAATCGGGTTAAGTCAAGACGAATACTTTTTGCGCTAGATCCTTTGCCGATAATAATATCAATCGCATAGTCCTCCATGGCAGGATACAATATTTCTTCCACTGCACGGTTAAGTCTATGAATTTCATCAATAAATAGCACATCGCCCTCTCTTAAATTGGTGAGTATAGCAGCCAGATCCCCAGGGCGTTCTATCGCAGGGCCTGAAGTGACACGAATATTTGCAGACATCTCAGTGGCAATGATATTTGCTAAAGTGGTCTTTCCAAGACCGGGAGGACCATAAAGCAAAACATGGTCAAGCGATTCTTTCCGCATTTTACTGGCCTGCAGAAAAATTTCAAGCTTTTCCTTTGCTTTGCTTTGACCAATGTATTCTTCTAAATATTTAGGTCGAAGTCCATGGTCCATTTCATGATCTTCTTCTTTTTTCACTCCTGTAAGTAAACGGTCATCCAAATCAAAGTCCAAATCATTATTAAATTCCACTCGCCTTCCCCTCCACTCCTGCTATCTCATCAGCACTTTTAATGCCTCTTTTATCTTCTGGTTCAGAGTTAACTCATTAACACCAATGATTTTTAACGCTTTTTCTCCTTCTTGTCGAGAGTATCCTAAAGAACTTAAAGCTTGTAAAACCTCCAAATCTTCATCCATGTCTTTATTCATATCGGTTGACAACTCGCCTTGGGATTGGTCCATTAACAGTCCTTGGGGAATCTTGTCTTTCAGCTCAACGATCATTCTTTCTGCTGTCTTTTTCCCAACTCCGGGTGCCTTAGAAATCATTGATACAGCTCCCTTCTGTATTAAGTTTGCCAACTCTTTGGGAGAATAGTGGGAGAGAATGCCACAGGCTACTTTAGAACCAATTTTTGAAACCGACCTCAACTGATGAAACATTGCAAGCTCTTCTTCTGTAGAAAACCCATAGAGAATAACCTCATCTTCCCGAAGATTCAGATGAGTAAACAAGGTTCCTTCATTTACACCTCTAAGTGACTCGAGGGTTTGTGCAGTAGTATGAATTTTATATCCAATCCCGTGAACATCAACTGTTAAGCTGTTTAAATCCTTTTTTACAATTTCACCGCGCAAATAATCAAACATAGGATCATCCCTTTAATCATTATTTTCAGTGCATTCCTTACAATAACCCAGTATTTCCAATCGATGGTTGATTGGCTTAAATTGCAGTTCCTTTTCCAGTTGCTTTTCTATGGCAATCACAGGACAGTTCTTAAAAACCTGTGTTTTACCGCAGGTCATGCAGACGACATGGTGATGATGCCCTTTTGTATGATTTAATTTGTATTGATCAACCTGACCTTCAAACGATAACTTTTTTATAATTCCCGCTTGGAGAAAAATTTCAAGGTTTCGATAGATCGTTGAAAGATCAATTGGCTTGTTGATTTCTTTCAATCGTTTGTCAATTTTATCAGCAGAAAGCAAGTGATTTTCAGCCAAAACAAACTCTCGAAGAAGAGCTTTTCTCTGGCTGGTCAATTTATATCCTTTTAATTTAAGCTCCTGTTCCGGTGAGTAAACCATACTCTCTCGCTCCTTCGGAATAAATTCCGCATTTTATTCCTTTCATCATAAAACACCTATTCCCACCTGTCAAGAAAGCCAATAAGTGTATGACTCAACTAGTGGTTTTTTGTGGTTTCGGTGATAAGAAAGATGCAACACTTGCGAATAATGGGAAAAGAGCACTGATAATTAATATTTCAGTGTACCCTCCGAAAAGATCAAAAGCAAATCCAAACGGTAAAGGGCCTGCTGCAGAACCGATGACCATGCCTGTCATAGTAAAACCTTTAATGCTTCCTAAATATTTGCGTCCAAAATAATTCGGCCAAATCATATTGTTGGTAATTGCAAAATAGCCATTTACTCCACCCCATAGAATTCCCAGGACAACAATCATCACCCCTGAGGCTAAACTAAAATACTTCACTCCCAGAAAAACCATTGTAATAATGAAATATCCGATGAAAGTGAATGCTAATATTTTGTGGTCTTTAAGTCGATCTCCGACATAGCCGGCGATGAAATTATTCGCAAATTGAGAAACCGCATATATACTTAATGTAAAGGCGGCAATCATCGGAGCGTTTTCCAAAGGATACCCCAGATAGATCATGATTGAAGCTAAATGAAAGGTAAGACCGGTATTCAAAGCCGCTGGGACAGTTACACAAAACAGAAGCAGCCAGAAAGCTTTAGTTTTCATTGCCTCTTTTAATGTCCAAGCAACTTCTTCCTTTACGGGTTTCGGTATTGGATCATCAGGAAGTGTTATTTCTCCATCCATTTCCTGACCGATCTCTTCCGGTTTGTTTCTTATAAAAACAATAGCAATAGGAAGCATTATCACCAGCAATAAAATGCCCCAAACCTGCCATCCTGTTTGCCAACCATAATCCCTGATGATTCGGGCATTAATTGGCGGAATAAAGAATGAACCTCCCACCATGCCGATCGCCATTAAACTCAGTGCTCTTCCCCGTTTATTATAAAACCATTGGGGAACCATTGTTGTAGACATTAATGTCATTGATCCCTGGCCTAAGAGTCGCACAAGAAAAAAACCAACCAATAGCATCCATGGAGCTTGTACCTGCATCATCCAAAAACAGGCTAAGGAAAATATTACGATAATTGTCGGCATCATTTTCCGATGACCATATCGATCAACCATTCTTCCTACGAATGATAAAAGCAGCCCTGCGCATAAAGTCCCTAAGGAATAGAGACTTGAAACAAAGGAACGACTCCATCCAAATTCAGCCAGATAGGATTCGATGAAAATTGAGACCGAATAGGTTTGTCCGGGTCCAGAAAAAAACACTCCAAAAACCGATACGATTACAATGATCCAACCATAATAAAAAGGAATTTTTTTTGGAATTCCCAGGTTTATTTCTTGAGCTTCGTCTTTCATTCTATTCTCTCCGTTTCAGAAATATCTAAGAAAATCTTCCCATTCATTTCCATATAATTCTATAGTCGTTGTACCGGACTCTTTTACCGCACTACTTCGATTTTCTTAACTCTCTTGACAAAAATTATTATTCCTCATTCCAAACAGCTAAGCATATCAATTTTCATTGACCCATATTGAAAAAAGGTTATAACTCATAGGGTTATAACCTTTGTTCTTTATTATTGGCGGGAGTACATAGGAATCGAACCTACCCAAGAGGCTACTAACCCCTCGTGCTGGTTTTGAAGACCAGAGGGCACACCAGTACCCATCTACTCCCGTGACACCTTAGTAATTATAGCATAACCAACACTAACTGACAATGCTTCTTCGAAAAACGAATTAATTAATCATATGCATTAACACTTTATTTTAATTGTCCTTTGTCATTACTTAAGAAATCTTTGATCACCACTTCGTTTCGTTATACCTTCACTATCCATTTTTTCCAGCAAAGCCATAGCGATTTTCCGATTTGTTTGAATATGGTCGCGAAACTCTGCTATTGTTACTGATTCATGTTTTTTCAGATAGGATTTAACTTCTTCTTTTGCTTTATCGTAAAATTCTTTCAGGAAGTACACATCCTCGTTTAACCTCATTAATTGAGTGGTTGACAGCATATTAAACACTTTATCTGCCTCCTCTAATGAATAGGTTTCTCCAACTTCTTTTAAGATCTCACTTCTTCGTGGAGGGTTAAATGGCTCCCTATTAAGAATTGCAAGGATTAATTCTTCAATGGCCTTCTGCTCTTCTGTCAACTTTATTTCAAATCCCGATAAAGCCACATATTGGTCTTCAATACGAAGAACATCCTCTTCCACCAAAAGATGATAAAAATGATCATTTATGGTTGTGCTTTCCGATTTCTCAATTCTGCTTCTCAGCTCTTCCTTCATCATTCCTGGTTGAAGAGGGAAATTTTTGTGAAATTCATCAAGATAACCTTCAACCTTCTCTTTTAGTTGATTATAGTAACTTCGATGAATATAGCCAAGTTTACCTAGACTTATCACTCTTCCCTCTTTGACAAAATTGGAAAGAATCGTTTGAATAACCTCTTTGTTTTCTGATAGACTCATGCTCAAAAATTCCAAAGAGACACAGTTTCTACTATGTTTTTCCACCATTGTTTCCACCATAAAACCCAAATCCCCGGATTCTCTCAGTTGCAGCTCCTTTAAAACCACTTCATCAAAGCGCTTATGTTTTTGGGGGTAGGGATCAATCACCTCAACCCCTCCGATCGTTTCCATAGGGGAATACAATCTCAAAACGATTTTGTCACCTTTTTTGATTGCAATCTCATTTTCAAGGCGAATTTGCACATATAGCTCTTCCTCAGCTTTTGCTTCCTCACGATCAAGTAAAGTAAGGCGGGCAATGGACTCATTTGAATCATTGTATACCCGGACCCTTGTTCGATTCTCCAAAATCCGCTTATAATTCTTCAATACTCTTAGTTTTCCGTCAATCATCATCGTTGTTTCCATCGATGCTTTAGCAGCCAGTACATTTCCTCTTTCAATTTCGTCTTTTTTAACATTTGAAAGATTAATCGCCACCCTTTGTCCGGAATAAGCAGTTTTTGAATCTTCTCCATAGGTTTGAATATTTCTTACTCTTACTTCCTGATGTTGAGGAAGTAGTTCGAGTTGATCATCAACACGAACTGTTCCTTCCAAAAGAGTACCTGTGATCACCGTACCAAATCCTTTGATTGTGAAAACCCTGTCTATCGGAAGTCTTACGGGCTTTGTGTTTTTATCCTTCTTCACTTCGGTGGAAAGACGATCAATTTCTTTAATCAGGTCATCAATTCCATCTTTGTTGATAGAATCTACGGCAATGAGCTTCGACCCTTCCATAAAAGATCCCTTTACAGCTTCTTTTATATCTTCCAGAACCAATTCAAGGAACTCCTGGTCCACCATCGATTTTTTAGTTACCACAATTACTCCTTTTTTTACATCAAGGAGCGATAGAATGTCTAAATGCTCGATTGTCTGAGGCATTACACCTTCGTCAGCAGCGACAACCAACATCACTACGTCCATACCGCCGACACCGGCCAGCATATGTTTTACAAATTTTTCATGACCCGGCACATCGATGATTCCAGCTCTTTTGTTGCTTGGTAAATCAAAATAACTGAACCCAAGTTCAATAGAAATTCCTCTCTTCTTCTCTTCTTTGAGACGATCAGTATCTCTATTGGTCAAAGCTTTTATGAGAGTGGTTTTACCATGGTCAATATGACCTGCAGTACCAATAATTACATTTTCCATCGAATCCTCCTTACCCGTTTCCATGCTTTTCAAGAACCTGTGTGAAATTTTCCATAATCAGCAGAAAATCCTCTTCTTTTATCGTTCGAACGTCCAAAAGCAGGGATTTATCCTTTATACGTGCGATAATCGGTACTTCCAGTTTCCTTAAACCTTCTTCAACTCGTGCAACTGAACTCTTAATAAATTCAATCACTACAACTTCCGTTTGCATACGTTCTAAGGGAAGGCTCCCTCCTCCGACTTGAGATTCATCTTTTCTTGTGTGGATGACCATCTCTTCATTCCCTATGCGATCAAGTACAGACTTGAGCTTTTGAGCTTTTTTTTGAAGATCACCATAGTTCATTGATAAGGCCTTAAGGCTTGGAATTGATTCTTCTATATGGTTGCCCTGAACATAATAAGAGAACACGATATCCAGTGCGGCAACAGTCATTTTGTCAATACGAAAAGCTCTGGTCAAAGGATTTTTTTTCATTTTATCGATCCACTCTTTTTTCCCTACAATAATTCCTGCTTGAGGCCCACCTAAAAGTTTATCTCCACTAAAAGTAACAATGTCAGTCCCTGCAGCGACACTTTCCTGCACTGTCGGTTCATGGGAAAGACCATACTTCTCCAAATCGAGCAAGACACCGCTACCCAAATCTTCAATTACCGGTACATGGTTCTCTTTTCCTAAATTAACCAAAGTTTCAAGAGAAACATCCTGGGTAAAACCTAAAATCTTATAATTACTTGTATGCACTTTCAATAAAGCGCCGGTCTCTTCATTGATCTTGGATTCGTAATCTCTTTCATTTGTCTTATTCGTTGTACCGACTTCAACTAGTTTTGCACCGCTTTGCTCCATTACATCAGGTATTCGGAAGGCACCTCCAATTTCCACAAGTTCTCCGCGGGAAACAATAACTTCTTTATCCTTTGCGACACTGCTTAGCACCAGCATCACCGCTGCAGCATTATTGTTAACGACAAGTTCATCTTCGCCTTTTGTTAGATATTTGATTTTTTCAACGAGGGGTTCATAACGACTTCCCCGTTTTCCAGTATCAAGATTAAGTTCAAGGTTGGAATAATTACTGAGAACTTCCCAAAATTTCTCTTTCATATTCTCTCCGAAAACAGCTCGGCCCAGATTTGTGTGCAAAACTACTCCTGTGGCATTAATGACTCTTTTCAGGTTTTGTCCTGTGAATTGTTTGCTACGGCTTTCCAGTAAATTAATAAAATCCTCATTGCTCATTGGTTTTGGTCCTTCGAAAGACTCATTCAATACCGATTTCCGATACTCCTCAATAAGTTCTCTCAATATATAAAGAACCAGATCTTTTGATGTATGATTGATCAACTTTTGCACCCGTTCATGTAAAAGGAGCACATCAATTGATGGAATGCTTCTCAAGTACTGGTTTTTATTCATTCTTTCCACTCCCTCTGTAAAATTCATTGATTAACTGTGATTCGATCTTTAATATTTTCAAAGGTTACCGGGCCAATTCCCGAAACCTTGGTAATCTCTTCTATGCTTGTAAAGAAACCATTCGTCTCACGATATTGAATGATTCTTCTGCCGTAAGCATCACCGATTCCCGTTAATGTCATAAGCTCTTCCAAAGAAGCATGATTAATGTTAATTTTCCCGGATATTTCCCGCTCTTCCATCTCTCTTATCGGCAAAATGTTAGGATCCACTTCTTCTCCAATCATCGGTATATAAATAAATTCTTCGTCTTTCACTAATTTTGCCAAATTTACCCTTTTCCGATCCGCCTCTTCTTTAAATCCTCCTGCGAGCTTGAGAACATCATTTACTCTGATTATTTTCTCATCAATATAATAAATTCCTGGGTCTACGACTGCTCCTTCAATATGTACTGCTATAATTGACTTTTGATCTTCCACTAAAGAAGTTGGGTCTGTGGTTGGAAAAGAGCTGCCTTGAATCGTTCCGTTTTCTATTGGATTTTCCATTACAAATCCTGCGTTTTCAATCAAGTGGGAATTTTTGCGGTGACTAAGATAAGACAAACCTGCGAATAGTACTAATACCAGAACAATCAAAACAATTTTCTGTTCCCTCTTCATACCTGTCATATCATTCTCCCTGCTTTCTATATATGGTTTATTTATACAACTGTATAATTTAATCCCATTATATCGAAGGGTGAATGCGGGTTCAAGATAAATATTCGTGCTTTTCAAAATACTTTTCATTTATACCCTACTCATCACCGAAAATCTGTATTTTGATATTTTTCCCCGTAGGAGTTGCAGCCAATCCACCTAAAGCCGTTTCTTTGAGTTCAAAGGGCAATGATCGTCCGACTTTATACATTGCTTCAACAACCTCATCAAATGGAATAATACTTGTTACACCGCACAGTACCATTTCTGCGGAAATCAGAGCATTGGAAACCCCAAGTCCATTGCGTTTCTCACAGGGTGACTCAACTAATCCTGCAATAGGATCACATACCAGACCGAGAATATTTTTTAATGCAATAGCAGCAGCATGGAGTGCTTCTTCAGGTGATCCACCCATCAATTCAACGATTCCCGCAGCTGCCATTGCTGCAGCAGAACCGGTTTCTGCCTGACAACCCCCTTCTGCTCCTGCAACAGTGGCATTTTTACTTATCAATAAACCTACCCCGCTTGCTGTGAATAATGCCTTTATAAGCTTTTCGTCATGAAGATTATATTCCTCCTGCAAAGCAATAAATGCCCCGGGAATAATCCCACTTGAACCGGCTGTGGGTGCCGCCACAATCTTACCCATAGACGCATTAACTTCTAAAACCCCCATAGAGTAAGCCATTGCTTTTTTCATAAAAGCTCCACAAACAGGACCATGAATTGACGCGGAGTTTTCGAATATTTTCTTTGCGTCTCCTCCGGTCAAGCCACTAATCGATATAATATCTTTTGTGACACCGCTTTTTACAGCCTGTTTCATAATATCATAACTGGAGTGCATCTCATTTATAATCTCATGTTTTGATTTCCCCGAAAGTTCGCATTCCCGAAGGATCATCACTTCATATATGCTATGCTCCAAATCATTGCAAAGTTTTATTAGTTCTTTTCCCGTATTGAATTTCAATAATCTCCCTCCTTCGGCTTTTTAATGTCGAATATTAATACTGTACGCATCAGTTACACCATCAATCCACTTGATTTCATCAATGGAATCCTGGTCAATGATCTCATCAGATTCAATAATCATAAAGGCTTCTTGCCCCTTCTCATGACGATAGACTCGCATAAAAGCAATATTTACTGTGTTTGACGCTAAACGCGCAGTCACTTTAGCAATGATTCCCGGACGATCGAAATGAGGGACAACCAAAGTGAAATATTCACCGGTGAACCGAATTTTCAAGCCGTTGATTTCTGTGATTACTACATTTCCACCTCCGATAGAAGCACCTGTCACATACACTGATTCACCCTTGTGATTTTCAACACGAATCATCACTGAATTTGTATGCACATCACCAAGATCGGTTTCTATAAATTCATAGGAAACTCCTTGTTCTCTTGCCAGATCAAAAGAATATACAATTCTTTGATCATCTGGATCAAAACCAAGTAATCCTCCAACTAATGCCCGATCTGTACCATGACCTCTATAGGTTTTTGAAAAAGATCCGTGTAGAAAAAACTTTGCTGAAACAATTTTTCCTTTCGTCATTTTATTCGCTACTTTTCCGATTCTACAGGCTCCTGCAGTATGGGAACTGGATGGACCAATCATTTTCGGACCTAATACATCAAATACGCTTAATTCACTCAAAGAAGACCCTCCTTTGTCAGAAAAAAGATGGCGCATCACACCATCTTTTGTAATTTCACTTTATGATTTTTTCAGTAATTATTCTTTCACTGCAATTGCTTCAATTTCAACTTTAACATCCTTCGGCAGTCGAGCAACTTCCACACAGGCTCTCGCAGGTTTGTGATCTTTGAAAAAATCTCCGTAGACCTGGTTAATCAAGCCGAACTCATCCATGTCTTTTATGAATATGGTTGTCTTAACAATATCTTCAACATCAAATCCTGCTTCCTCCACAATTGCCCGGAGGTTTTTAAGAGATTGCAGGGTCTGCTCTTGAACGTCCTCTGATATCAGTTCCATTGTTTCAGGTTTAAACGGAATTTGGCCTGAAACAAAAAGCATTCCGTTCACCTCTACTCCTTGTGAGTATGCACCGATTGCAGCAGGAGCACCCTCTGTTTGAATCATTTTTTTCATCTTCATTCTCCTCTCCTATCCATGTATTCGGATTTCATCCAGGTAGTTATAAATTGTGTACCTTGAAACGCAAAGAATTTTTGCAACATAATCAATTGCTCCCTTAATTAGGAAAGCACCCTGATCGTCAAGTTTCTTAACAATTTTCACTTTTTCTTCTTTGTTCATATAAGCAACCGGACGCCCGAAAGATTCCAACGTATCAGTCACAATATTAACTAAAATATCATTTACGTTGTTCGTCTCAAAATCACCGATTTTCGTATCTCCTTCTGTATCAGTTTGAACCAACTCTTCAAGGGATTTTTGCGCAACGATAAACTCAGACACATTAATGTTAATACACATACACCCTATAATATCTTCATTTTCGTCGCGAATAAACATTGTTGAAGATTTCAAAACTTTGCCATCTGAACTTTTGTTTTTATAGTTAAGGATATTATCAGCTTTTTTTCCCCTGCGTATTGCTTGGATTCCTACATCGAGCATTGGACTCCCAACGGTTCTTCCTGTTACATGACCATTATATATGGCAATGATGGATTTATTCGAGTCCTTAATCTCATGCAATACCACTTCGCAATTTTTCCCAAAGGTTTTGCCGACTCCTTCAACAAGTGGAATCATACTTTTTAAAATTGGATGGATGTTTTTCATTCTAACGCCTCATTTCTATTGATTATTGACATCAATGATTCGGGCATCTTGCCAGATCTTTTCCAGGTTATAGAACTCCCGCGTGTCTTTATCAAAAATATGTACCACGATATCTCCATAATCCAGCAAAATCCAGTTTCCCATTTGGTACCCTTCTTTATTATAAATAAATAATTCCTGTTCTTCAAGCTCCTTCACGATTTCATCAGCAATAACTTTTGTTTGTCTGGCTGAATCACCGTGAGTAATCACAAAATAATCAGCGATGGTGGACACCTTCTCCAAATCAATTACCCGAAGGTCTTTTCCGTGTTTTTCATCAATTGACTTTAAAATCACTTCTAGCATTTTATTATTTCTTTGATTCATTCGAACCCTCCTTTTTATTTATTAACTTTCTCAACAAATCATTTCTCGCTTCAATAGTGTCGGGATGGATCAATCGGTTCTTATCAACAAGGTGTTCAATCGTATGATTTAATGCCTGAAGAACTCCTCGATCCAAATTATGATAAGCTGATATTCTCAGTTCTTCAACACCATGAAAACTTCGATTTTCTTCTATATAGTCTGCTAAGTAAATGACTTTTTCCAGACTTCCCATACCTTTCCGGCCCGTTGTATGATACTGAATTGCACAAAGGATTTCCCGATCTTCAATTAAATTTGACGAACATGCATAATGAGCTGCAATAATACCGTGGAGAAGTTCCGGACTTTCCATAAACTCTTCAGTTGTCTTTATGTTGTTCATCAGTAAATAATCGTGCGATGTCTCCTTCGACCATCCTTTTGCAAAGTCATGGAATAATGCTGCAATAACAGCTTTCTCTTCGTTAACATCATTTAATTGTGCCAGACGTTTTGCAGCGTCTACAACACCTAATGTGTGTATGAACCGTTTTTCTGATAAGTCTGCTTTCACTTTTTTATACAGTCTGTTTATTAGTTTTTTAGATTCCATTATTCGCTATCCTCTTTGTGATATAACTTATACTTTTTAATATACTCTTCAACTTCATCAGGGACAAGGTATTTAATGCTTTTATTCCATCCAACAAGTTTGCGAATTACTGTAGCAGACACATTAAGTGTTTTAGCGTATACTGTCTGGATGTTACAGTCAAACTGCTTTGAATACTCTTTTATTTTATCCTCCACTTTACTGGTTTTATAGTAGCTGCGTGAAAGTACGATCAAATCAACCATTTTAAAAAAATATTCGAGATTGCGCCAGGAATCCATCTCTAAGAAGGCATCCGCACCAATGATAAAGTAAAATTTCGTACCCTCTTCATAACATGCTTCCATTTCTTTAATCGTATCAATTGTGTAAGTTACTTTAGATTGATAAATTTCATAGTCACTCACGATAAAGTTCGGATTATCTTTTACAGCGAGCTGGACCATCTCCAATCTATGTTTTCCGTCGGTAATTTCCTTGTCCAGTTTATGAGGAGGATTCCCCGAAGGAATAAACACAATTTCATCCAGGTTATGTTCCTCCAAAGCGATTTGTGCGATGCGCAGGTGACCGAAATGAATAGGGTCAAACGTTCCTCCAATGATCCCAATATGTTTCATGCTAACCACCTTCTTTCAAAGATTTCCGCAATTCTTTGACTACCTTTTGGGAATGTGGATATTTTTATTCTCTTTTGATTCCTTGTAGATTACAAACTTTTTACCGATTACTTGCACCAACTCACCTTCTACAAGATCTGCAACTTCCGCTGCCGCTTCTCTAGTTTCTAAATCGCAATTATCCAAAACTGTGATTTTAATTAACTCCCGTGCTTCTAAGGCTAGTTTCACCTGCTCAATAAAATTAGGCGTAATTCCTCCCTTGCCGATTTGAAAAATTGCATCAATACCGTTAGCCAGTGATTTAAGATAACTCCGTTCTTTTCCCTTCAATACACTTCCTCCTTATTCTGCATAATCAAACTCAATATCACCAATTTTTACGAGATCTCCATCTTGAATCCCAAGTTCACGAAGACGATCAACCACTCCGTGGTCTCTTAGATATTTTTGGAAGTAATTCATCGACTCTGTATCTTCAAAATTAACTGAATCGATTAATCTCTCGATTTTCTTCCCTTCTATGACGAAAGCTCCCTTTTCTTTAAAGACATTTATTGGATCTTCTTTTTTCTGCTCATGTTGATAAACTTTTACCTCTTCAGTCTTGGGTAACTCCGGTGTCTCTTGTTCGAGTTGCTTTAGTTTTGCCATGACGACATCCAGAAATGTATCCAGCCCTTGATTGGTTAAAGCGGAAGTTTCATAAAAGACCATTCCTTCTTTTTCTACCCTCTCCTTCAGGTTTTCAATCAAGGATGGATCATCAAGAAGATCAGATTTATTTCCAATCACAATCCGACATTTGCTGATGAGATTTTCATCATATTTTTGAAGTTCAAAATTAATTTTTTCAAAATCCTCCAGAGGGTTTCGATTTTCCGATCCTGATATATCAACTACATGAACCAGCAGTTTTGTTCTCGCTGTATGCTTTAAAAATTCATGTCCAAGTCCTACCCCTTCATGTGCTCCTTCAACGAGACCCGGTATATCCGCCAAAGTAAAGCTATCAACACCTTTGTAGTTAACAATCCCTAAATTAGGATGCAAAGTTGTAAAGTGATAATCCGCAATTTTCGGTTTCGCACTGGTCACCATTGATAAAAGAGTTGATTTTCCCACATTTGGGAATCCTATCAAACCAACGTCAGCAACAACCTTTAATTCTAGCTCAATCTCTAATTCATCTGTTTTTTTACCCGGTGTTGCAAATTTTGGAGCTCGTCTTGTTGATGTTTTGAATCGTGTGTTTCCTTTACCCCCATGTCCGCCTTCCTGGATTAATGCATAGTCATCTTTTTCTACCAAATCTGCTAAAATTTCTCCGGTTTCCTTGTGCTTAACGATCGTCCCGGGAGGAACTTTAATGTAAAGATCCTCTCCATTTTTTCCAGTACGATTGGATTTTGATCCGTTATCCCCGTTCATTGCCCGGTAATGCTTCTTATAACGAAAATCGACCAAAGTACGTGTACCTTCATCAACGACAAAATAAACATCTCCACCTTTACCACCGTCTCCGCCGGCCGGTCCTCCAGATGGTTCGTATTTTTCTCTGCGCCAAGCAACAACACCATCACCGCCATTACCTGCCTTTATTTTAATATCCACTTTATCAATAAACATATTATCCCCCTTATTCTTTATGGTATCTATCATTTTACTCTGTTATTACCCATTCCCGCATCAAGTTCCGGGGCCTTTCTAAAAAAAAACCGCCTTTATGGCGGTTTATTCCCTGCTTGATTAGTTTGGGTAGATGCTTACCTGTTTCTTGTTTTTCCCTTTGCGCTCAAACTTCACTGATCCATCGATCGTTGCGAAAAGAGTATCATCTCCACCTCTGCGAACATTGAATCCCGGGTGAATTTTAGTACCTCTTTGTCGAACTAAAATGTTTCCGGCTAAAACGTGTTGACCGTCGCCTTTTTTCACTCCTAATCGTTTGGAGATACTGTCTCGACCGTTTTTGGTACTTCCAACACCTTTTTTACTGGCAAATAATTGCAAATTCATTTTTATCATCGATTACACCTCCAGTTCTTCGATTTCCACAAACTCGGAATAACTTCGCTGAACATTGATGAAGCCTAAATAAATCGTATCAATTATCGGTTGAACAAGTTTCCATTCCTCTTTTGAAAGATCTTTTGGAACTTTACAAGAAAGATATCCGGATTCTATGACGTACTCAGGATTTATCTTTGCGATTTCTATAAGACCAATAATCGCAGTTTGTCCTAAAACCGAGATTGCAGAGCAGACAATGTCCTCTCCATGCTCTCCGGCTTCAGCATGACCTTCAATTTCAAAAAAAGTTATTCGATTATTTTTTTTCTCAAATTTCACTTTTACCATGGGTCATCAACTATCCGTTGATTTTTTCGATTATCAGCTTTGTATAAGGCTGTCTATGACCCTGCTTCTTTCTGTAAGCCTTTTTAGGCTTGTACTTAAACACGATGATTTTTTTATTTTTACCATGTTTTTCAACTTTCGCTTCAACGGTTGCACCTTCAATAACAGGTGTTCCAAAAACGAAACCGTCTTCTTTTGCAACTCCCAGAACACGATCAAGAGTTACGTTTTCTCCTTCTGTCACATCAAGTTTTTCAACAAAAAGAGTGTCTCCTTCTGCTACTTTGTATTGCTTTCCACCAGTCTCGATAATTGCGTACATTTATCAAGCACCTCCTCTTATCAAACTCGCCAAATAGAGGCAATCAACAAAGGTTCATTGATTTTCAACCTTACTTGCGCGGCTACTACGAATATAAATAATATCATAGAATTCATTGTAAGTCAATAAAATGTCCTTAAAAAGATTCCTCTTCAATCCTTCCAATTTCAAAGTCTCCTCGAGAAACATCGGACCCTTTTTCCAGTACAAACTCGATGCCGAAATCCGATTGCACTTTGTGAAAAAATTCAGGATGTTTAAGGATCTCGTCATAGTTTTTTTCAGAGAGCTTTAAACGAAATCGTTTTTCTTTTCGGTGATGAAGATAGAGAAGAATTTCTCCCTCGAGTTTTAAATACAGCCAATTAATTGATGGGTGATATCCTTTACCTATGCAATAATCACATGGTTCTTTTAGATATTCATCTATATGAATATAACTTCTTTTTCTCGTTAATTCCATCAAACCCAGTTTTGTAAATCCCAACACTTTGGTCTTTACAGGGTCTTTTTCAAGCTCGTGTTTCATTAAAGTAAGAATTTGATTATAATGTTTGCCTTTAGCCATATCGATAAAATCGATCACAATCATTCCGCTGATATTTCTTAATCGAATCTGTTTTCCGATTTCCAAGGCAGCTTCATAATTCGTATCATAGACCGTTTCATCCACATCTCTTATGCCGATGTTTTTACCGGTATTTACATCAATTACAGTGAGGGCTTCCGTTTTGTCAATTACTATGTATCCTCCGCTTTTTAACCAAACACGGTCTTTAAAAACGGAGCTCAGTTGTGAAATAACTGAGGTCTCCATTAACAAAGGCGTGGAGTCTCCATAATGACGAATCCGCTCCTTCAAATCCGGGTTGAAAACCTCCATTAAGGCTTTGCAGGAATCATAAGTCTCTCCATCATTCACCAATACCTCTTGTATTTGATCATGAAAATAATCTCTTAACATTCCTTTAATGAGATTCATCTCTTTGTATAAGAGTTTCGGTGAATACTCGTATGAAGAGATCACTTTTATATTTTCCCAAAGACGAAGAAGGTCGTGCAGTTCCTTCTCAAAATCTTCTGCATTATAATCTTCCGCAGCAGTTCGAATAATTACACCATATTCCTTTGGAAGTATTTTCTCAACCTCTGATCGTAAACGCTGTCTTTCTTTAAAGCTTTTAATGTTTCGAGAAATTCGCACCTCAGGCTCAAAGGGTAAAAAAACCAAATTCCTTCCAGGAATCCCTATCTTTCTTGAGATCTTTGGTCCCTTTTCCCCTAATGACTCTTTTGTTACTTGAACAAGGATTTCCTGCCCTTTTTTCAAAATTTCATTGATCATCTCTTCATTACCGTTTGCGACCTTTGCATCCTGCAGTGACAAATATGCATTCTTGTTATGACCAATATCAACAAAGGCTGCATTCATTCCCGGCAATACGTCCATAACTTTCCCCAAATAAACATTATTAACTGATTTATCGATATTTTTGGCTTCCACCCTAAAATCGATTAATCCTCTCTGCTCGTCAATTATTGCAACCCGGTCTTCTAATAATCCAATGTCAATAATCATTTTCTCCATTATTCCCACACCCTTTGCATCATTCCAGTAAGTTTCTTTTCGGAGCATTAATGTTTTGAAAAAGATCAATTCTCTGGATTCTGTGATCTCTCAAAAAACCACTGATTCCAATGTATGATTCAAAACATTTAACCAGATCTTCAGGTTTCAGATTGCCCTTTGAACCTGTAATCAAAGTGGTGTTCAGAACAATCCTTGAATCTTCAATTGCTTCAAATTCCAGAGATAAAATAAGAGGTTTGATATTGACTTCTTTAAACTCGGGATATCTTTGACGTTTTTTCTTCTTTTTCTTCCGTTCAATAATCAGTTCTTCCTCTGTCATAAAACTTTCAAGATAATCATTCATCATCTTTTCAGTAAAATCACTTTGATAAATAATCACTCGATAGGATGAAGCTTCTACTATTGACATTAAAGAGGGTTCCTTATCAGCAATGTATTTTCCGTCAAGGATCTCAATCCCTCCAGGAAGCACTGAGTTTAATCGCTCTTGGATGAGTTCAAACGAGAGGTCTTCTTCCATTTTTATATCACAGTACTCTCCAAAGCTCTCCGTACCAAGGCTGAGAGCAGTTGCAAAAGAAATCACAGGGTGTGGGTTAAATCCCTGAGAGTAAGCAATTGGAATCTTTGCTCTTCTTAAGCTTCGATGAAAAAGTCGCATCATATCTAAATGGGAAATATATCGGATATCTCCCGCTTTCTTAAATTTTACCCTTAAAACACTCATCAGCAAACACCTCTTTTGCTGCGAAAATCATGACTAATCCCACACCCTGAGCATGATGTACGGCAGTCTTCAGTAATGATCCCATCTTTAGCACGTTGCATTTCCTTAACTAAGTATTCCTTTCGAACTCCCGAATCTATAAAATCCCACGGCAGAGGTTCTTCAAAAGACCGTTTTTTTTCGCAGTAATCTTTATAAGCAATCCCTTCTTTTTCAAAAGCCTGGATCCATTTATGATATTGAAAGTGGTCGTCCCAACCGTCAAACTTACAACCAGATTCATAAGCTGTTACTAAAACTTTCGACAGATTACGATCTCCACGAGCTAATACACCTTCGATGATGCTGGTTTTACCATCATGATAATTATATTTAATATAACGATGATTGAGTTTTTCCTTTAAGATCTTCTGTCTTCGGTGAATCTCCTCCAAAGAAATTTGCGCCTCCCATTGAAAAGGTGTATGGGGTTTAGGAACAAAAGTTGAAGTGCTCACGGTTATTTTCAGCCCTTTGGGTCTTTCGGGTTTGGGGATATCGTGATATTCGTCGATGACCTTATAAACAAGCTCGCTGATTCCAAGTATATCCTCATCAGTCTCTGTAGGAAGGCCAATCATAAAGTAAAGCTTAATTGTATTATAACCCATTTGAAATGCCTCTTTGGCAGTCTTAAGCAAATCCTTTTCTTCAACGTTTTTATTGATTACGTCCCGGAGCCTTTGTGTTCCTGCTTCCGGAGCAAAGGTAAGTCCGGTTTTCCGTACCTTTTGAATTTCTTCAACCAGCTCCTTTGAAAAGTTATCCAACCGTAAAGAAGGCAGGGAAACACCAATATGATTTTCCTGATTAATTTCAATAAGATGACGAATTAATTCTTCAATTTCTGTATAATCACTGGTGCTGAGCGAGGATAAAGATATCTCTTCATACCCTGTATTATCCAGTAAGTCCTTTGCAATCGCTTTTAAGGATTCAATGCTTCTCTCCCTTACAGGGCGATAGATCATTCCTGCCTGACAGAAACGACAGCCTCTTAAGCAACCTCTAAAGATCTCCATAACTACTCGGTTGTGAACAACATCAATATAAGGAACGAGTATTTTTTTGGGGAAGTAACTGCAGTCAAGATCCTCCATTATTCGTTTTTTAACCAGTTTCTCTCCGTGATTTAAAGATGGAACATATACTCCCAAAATATCTTGAATCTCATGCAAAAACTTCTCTTTAGTATAGAATTCTTTTTCCTTCAACGTGCCATATGCCTTTAATATTTCCAGAATGACATCTTCTCCTTCACCAACCACAACAATGTCAGCAAAATCAGCGAGCGGTTCAGGGTTAAAGGCACAAGGACCCCCTAAAATGATTAAAGGGTCTTCCTCGGTTCGATCCTTTGCATAAAAAGGGACATCCCCCAGGTTTAACATGTTAAGGATGTTGGTATAACTCAACTCGTATTGTAAAGTAAACCCGATAAAATCAAAATCTTTAAGCTCTGATTTCGTCTCCAGTGCGAAAAGAGGCCGTTCATTGTCCCTCAAAAGCTTTTCCATATCATCATTCGGGGCAAAAACTCTTTCGCAGAAAATATCGGAATCATCATTTAACATATGATATAAAATCTGCATACCGAGATGGCTCATTCCTATTTCGTAAGTGTCAGGAAAAGCAAAGGCAAATCGGATGTATTCCTCTGGATTACTTTTATTCACTACATTCATTTCATTACCCAGGTACCTGGCAGGTTTTTCTACATGCATTAACAAATCGTCTATTTTAACTTTCATATGATCACTCCCAGAGTCTTCATTATAAAGATTTGACCATTCAGTTTACCATAAATCTGTAATTGAATCAATCAGTGTCTTTAAAGAAAAAACTTCTAATCGGAAATCCTTCCAATTAGAAGTTTTTTTATTCTCTTGTTCGGTCCTTCATTTTCTTGATAGGTATGTTGGCCACTAATGCCGGGCGGCCCTTAGCACCGGTATCATCATCGGTTTGAACCATTTCGATATTAAAACTGCTTTCATCAATTTCTATATATTTTGATATCACTTCCATGATATCATTCTTTAAGCTGTCGATAAATTCAGGTGATGAATTAGCCCGATCATGAATAAGAACTAACTGCAGTCTCTCTTTGGCTACATTTTTGCTTTTCTTTGCCGTGTTGTTTGTAAACCACTTGAATATACTCATGCTATGCCTCCTTTCGATAATTTAGTGGGAATTGATTTTAAAGAGTCCCCGTACACGTTCCATAAAACCCAACTCGATTTTAAACTCTTCAAAGGGTACATTTTCACCGTTGATTCGTCTAGCAATATTTCTAAAGGATTCACCAGCCATAGAAGCAATCTGATTGACAACTGGATCTCCACGGTTAGTTGAAATCACGATTGATTCGTCATCTGGTACAACTCCAAGTAGATCAATTGCTAATATATCTAGCATATCATCAGTGTTCATCATATCCCCACGTTTAACCATATCGTAACGAAGGCGGTTAATAATTAACTTTGGATCATGTATTTCAGCTGCCTCCAGAAGTCCTATGATTCTGTCTGCATCTCTTACAGCAGATACTTCAGGAGTTGTCACAACAACAGCTTCATCAGCCCCCACGATAGCATTTTTAAATCCTTGCTCGATCCCTGCCGGACAATCAATAAGTACATAATCGAACTTCTCTTTTAATTGGCCAATCAGTTCCTTCATCTGCTCAGGTGAAATTGCATTTTTATCTTTGGTTTGAGCAGCAGGTAACAAGTGGAGACCTTGATGCTTCTTATCCTTAATCAAAGCCTGCCGAAGCCTGGCAACTCCTTCGACTACATCAACGATATCATACACAATTCGATTTTCAAGACCTAACACCACATCCAGGTTCCGCAGGCCAATATCAGCATCAACAACGACAACAGTTTTTTCCAGCTTAGCTAAAGCTGTGCCAATATTTGCGGTTGCTGTGGTTTTCCCTACACCACCTTTACCAGATGTAATTACGATTACTTTTCCCATCACTTTTCCCCCTTCTTCTTGCCTTTATGATTGATTGATTCAATATAGACCATATCTCCCTTTACACCGGCAATCTCCATGGTGTTTTTGTTGCTTTGCTTCTCGTCTGGTGCCCTTGCAATAAGGTTAGCAATGCGCAGTTGTGTAGGATTCAGATGGATGGCAGTAACTGTTGCATCTTTATTTCCATTTGCCCCCGCATGGGCAATTCCTCTTAAGCTTCCGAAAACAACAATATTTCCGTAGGCAGTTACAACAGCTCCCGGATTAACATCCCCAAAAACAACAATATTTCCCTGATAAGACACTTGTTGACCGGAACGCAGTGTCCCATGATGGAACTTTGTCATTCCCTCTTTAATGCCCTCAAAAGGTCGATCAATTTCGATCCTCTCTTCTTTTTCCACAAAAGAAAGCTTAAAATGATGCTGAACAATGGATTTTAACTCTTCCTTTTTTTCATCTTCAATATCAGGGCATTCAATATCTAAAATCTTTGCTCCTTTAAAAAACTCTCCTGCTTTATCAATTTGTTTTATCAGAGAGTCTTTCACCACCATGAAATCCTGATTCTCTCTGATTTTTATTAAAAGACCTTCTTTTGTACCTTTGAATTCAACAGCTTTTTGACTCACCATAGTATAACCTCCAAGTTCACAGAGAATTACCACCTATAATACTATTCGATATAAAACTAAATATTCCTGCCAATCTGATTGAATCTTTTAGTCATTTTCTCCCTCTGAACTCTCTTCTCTTTCTATTAAGTCGTTATATCCAAGGTATTCAGCAACAATTTCTCTGAAAATGGGGGCTGCATACCCACCGCTTCCTCCTTGATGAACAACAACGGCAACTGCAATCTCCGGTTCTTCATATGGGGCAAATCCAACAAACCAGGCATAGTTATCATAATCCTCTTTAAATTGATCAAGATCTAAATTCACGCCGGGCCGCAAATCTCTGATCGCTTGTCTCATCGCGCTTGCTTCAGTGGCAAACCTTCGATAATATTCGGATTCTTCATCATGAGAAAGGTCAAGTAACTTTTCCTTGCGTTCTAAAACATCAGCTTCACTTACACCAAATCGATGCAAATGCTCCATTAAATATTCCACTTCATCCGGCGGTTGAATTTTTCCTGTAAATTGTGCCGTTCCCGTTTTCCCAGCTACATCAAATGGAAAGCGGCTGAAATGGGTGGATCCGGATCCGTTGATTGTCATCAGATGCATACCTTCCCGAATAATCTGGAGATGATTTAAGGTGCTTTCATCGAAGGTATTGGCAACTTCAGGGCCTTTGGGAAAATACTCGCCGGTTTCAGGATCCTCAAGACCATCAATAACTGAAATATTATGCCGTTTTCCTGCTGCAATCGATGCGGTGAAGTTCGCCATTTGAATAGGTGTATAACGATGCTCTCCCTGTCCGATTGCAAGATTCAACTCATCAATTTCAGCCCAGGCAGCCTGGTTATAGTAATCGTACTTAATGATATCTGCCCATCCTTTGCTTATACGTCCCAGTGATTCAACGCCACTATCAATATATTCTCTTCTGAAACCGAGATTCAGAAGCATCGCATAGACTTCTCCTCGAGTCGGAATGTTATCTTCTAAATCCACAGAAACAATCCCGTTAATCGCTTCATCTCTTAGCTCCTGATACTCATTGCTCTCCAGCATTTCTTCTGTGAAATGATCTTCTCGAAGGTCCCTTTTCAAACGACTCTCCAATAAACCCTTCGTTACGATAATTTTATGATCTCCCGTTGGAAGTCTTGCTGATACTTCAGAAATTTCGATTCCGCTCTTTTCTCCAAGACCGAATTGCTTATTATATTCAACCAACTGATCTATGCTCATTGAAAAATTCAATGGACGATTAGCTCCATAGTTGAAATTTCTCAGCAAGGATCCAAAATAGATGTTGTTGGACATAGCCAGGGCTTCCTTGAGATTTTGAGGAGGCATTCTGCGACGACTCTGATTCCATAGCCAGTTACCAAAGGTAACATTATTACCTACCTCAATAAATCCCGTGTCACTCAAACGTTGATTTGGATCCAATCCATAATGAAGTGCTCCAAGTCCCACTGCCATTTTATATGCGGATCCGGGCTGAACCGCTGAAACGGTTGCAATGTTTCTAATCGGTGCAGGAGATAATGAATCTCTGGGATTCTCGGGTTGTAGACTTTGCCAATCTTCTGCACTGATTCCCGTAGTAAACAGGTTAGGATCAAAGTCAGGATAGCTGGCTATTGCCAGAACTTTGCCGGTATTCACATCAAGAACCACTGCAGCTCCGCTCTTTGCATTGGATGGGTAATTACCATTTCGATTCGTAAATGAAGTACTTCCCCATGGTGTTTCGTAGGTTGCTCCAGTTTGAATCTTTCCAATTACCTCTTCGAGCAGGTTTTCAGTGTATTCTTGAAGATGCAGATCAATACTTGTGTACACATTCATGCCAAGTTCTCTTTCTTTCTTCTCCTCTTCAATCTCACTTTGTTTTCGCCCTCTTGAATCTACGAGGATTACACGTTTCCCGGGCTCACCCCGCAAAGCTTCTTCAAATTCATATTCAAGACCCATTTTTCCTATGGTCTCGCTCGGATCATATCCTAATTCATCGACAAACTTAGCTATTTCATTTTCTCTAGCGATCCGCCCTACATGACCAAGGACATGGGAAGCAAGGTTTTCTTGTGGATAGTACCGTTGATAATTATCATGAACGGCTACTCCCGGAAGTTTTGTGTGTTCTTCAATTTCTATAGCTGATTGGGTTGAGATCCCCTCTGCTACAGTAATCGGCATATACTGTAAAAATGCCCCTTGATTTTGAATCGGGTCACGCAAGACAAGAATATCATTCACCCGTTCATCATCGATCCAAGCAGGTATATTAAAGAGTTCATCACGAATATACTGATAAGCATCTTCAGCAGAAATATCCTTATCGGTAATGCGATAATTATCCAACCAGCGATTTTTATTAATTTCTTCTCTAAACTCCCATCGAACAATACTGATCGGTAAAGAAACCTCAGGCATTTCAATTAAAGCCCGTTGAGCCTCCACAGGATCCTCTTCCTCTATGTTAAATATTTCAAGCATTTCATAAAAAGCTTCTTCTGCAGTATTGCTTGTAATTCCATAGGTTTCTCTCCATTGTTCAATCTTTCGGTCAAAAGTGAAGAAAAACTCACCGGTCTCATCGTCAACTTGAATGGGAAAATCTGATTTTTCCATATCCCCGTTGCGCCGAAGGATCTCAGCAAGTTCAATGATCATTGTATCAATTTGTTCATTTGTAAGCTCACTTCGAAAAATTTGAACATCAAGACGAGGTTTGCTTCCGGCCAGCAATTCACTGACACCGTTTTCTTTATCCGTCCACGCCAGTATATCCCCTCTTGGAGCAGATTCTGATATTTCACGTAAAATGCTGCTTTCAGATCGATGACGGTAATGTTCACCTTCTACGATCATCAATGATACCAATCGAAAGATAATCAGCGTAAACAGAACTATAAATATTAAGCCGATTATCGTAAAGCGATACCGATAGGATTTATCTTCATTCATCATTTATCACCCTTTAATTAATACTTTTCTTTTTTAAATCGGGACTCATACATTTGAGTAAACAAAAAGTAAATGATCATCCCTACTGCTCCATTATACACGATTTCGATAATTGTCGCATAGCTGAAAAAATATCGGAATCGAACAGCAAAACCCAGCACATATACAAAAAATAGCGTAATGAAGTTATATGCTATAATTGAAAGCGTACTGATAATAAAAGACGTGAGATAACTGTTTTTTACCAGTTCTACCCGCACATAGAAAATAAAATATGCAATGACCAGAAAGCCAAAAGTGTTCATCCCTACAATTCCTCCGGATAATACATCCAGTATTATCCCTGTCAATAGAGAGTAAGCAATGATTTCTTTCGGATTTAAATTCATTGCAAAGGCTATAACAAGCAATAGACTTGTATTCGGTATCACCCCTAAAATGCCTGCCAGCTCCAACACTGTTGTTTGAATGAGTATATTGAAAAATATAATGCTGAGTATAATCGCTTTTTTCATATGGTTCCTTTCTGCTCTAAAAATTAATCACAGTCACACGATTGATTCTTCGAAAATCAACTGCAGGTTCTATTTTGATACGATCTAACAATTGACCACTGCTGCTGGTAATTTCGGCGACTTCCCCAATAAGGATACCCGATGGGAAAAGCCCTTGCCCCGATGTAACAATCTGGTCTCCCAACTCAACTTCGTCTCTCGTATCCAAAAGATATCCTTCCAGAAATTCATCCAGTCCACCGCTGGCAATCCCTTGAATCGAATTATCGCTTAGTACTTTAAAACTCACGGAACTATTTGTATCAACAATTGACATCACGCGAGACCAATAATCTCCCACATCGATTACCCGGCCCACCAGGCCCCGTTCGCTAATGACTAAACTTCCGATTTCAACATTATGAATTGTACCGGCATCAATTGTAAAAGTATTAAACCACTCAACATGGGTTTTGGAAATAATTCTTGCTGTAACAATCTCCTCCAGTTCCCTGGCAGGCACTTGGTTTAATCCTTCTCTTAATCCCCTTAGCTCATCCAGTTCACGATTGGAAAGTTCAGCGTCTATTAATTGTCTCTCCAATTCTGTAATCCGAGCTACCAACTCCTGATTTTCCTGATTTAATCGGGCAAAGTTTGCCAGATCATAAATACGATCCTGAGCTAAATGAATGGGGTACGTTACTACTCTTTGAACTGGTGCATAGATGTTTCCGATCCAGTTTTCTATCACGGTAATCTCATCTCTTTCCTGAGAGGTTAGACCCATAAAAATAACCAGGCCGATTAATATTACCATGATGATAATTGCATATTTATTTTTAAAAAAGTTTCTCTCCATCTTACTCATCCTTAATCTTTCTAGATCTATTGGTAAATCGGTAAATTTCATCATAATATGATGTACAAAGATCCTTATCATCAATATCAATTGAAAAATGTTTCTTCATACGATATTTAAATCGTTCAACGGGAAAGCCCATCACAACAAAAAAATCACCTTGAATTGAATGTACCAAGTCCTCACCAAAGTCCTGTATGCCATAACTTCCTGCTTTATCTTTGAATTGTATTTTTTCAAGATAGGATTCAATTTCAGTTCGAACCAGTTCTTTAAAAGCCACTTCGGTATAATCAAAGTCTAAAATCCAAAGTCGATTTTTAACGTCATACAGCACTACACTCGAGTAAACCCGATGGGTATCGCCACTTAGGATTTCCAGAATTTGAATTCCATGCTCTTTCGACCGGGGTTTTCCTAATAAGCGATCCCTGTGCACAACAATCGTATCGCTTGCAATCACAAGATCTGCATTGTCCTGCAAGTGTGGCAGGATTGCCTCAATCTTCTTTTTCCCAATTTCCATTACAGTATCCTGTGGAGCTAAACGCTTATCTACCCGTTCGCTCACATTTCGTGAATATGCTGTAAAGTTTAAATGCAGGGTTTCTAAAATTTCTTTTCTTCGTGGCGATTGTGAAGCGAGAATAATGGATTCCATTGTGTTCACCATCCTTTTTCTTAAGGGTGAATAAGTTTGATTGAAATTTTTTTCAGAGTAAAATAGGATGTTAGACCAATAAAAATCCCTGTAAAGATACTTGCTAACATCAGAATCGGTAAATAGATAAAAATCCGAATATTATTTATGATTATAGCGGCAACAATTAATTGAGCGATATTATGGAATAAAGCACCAAAAACACTCACTCCCACAAGACTGAAATACTTTTTGAAATACCGGTATACAAACCACATCGCCAGTGTGCTGAGAATCGCCCCCGCCATACTGTACATCATTGAAGTAACCGCTCCTGTTGCAAGACCTCCTAAAAAAGATCGCATGACATTTACAGTAAGGGCACTCTTTACCCCAAGCAACACAAGAGTGATTAAGCCGATAATATTTGCTAATCCCAGTTTTGCACCTGGAGCTATACCCACAAAGGGATTGGGAATAAACCCCTCAATAATGTGTAAAGCCAGCCCTAAGGAAACCAGGATCGCCAAATAGATCATTCGTTTAAACTTTATATTATTTTCCATGAATTTCACTCTCTTCTTTTACCAGATCAACTCATAAAGATTTTAACATTTAACCTCTTTCTATACAAGCTATATTTCATTTTTCAACAAGAAGAGCCTCTTGCCTTAACACTTGGCAAGAGGCCGTAAACGTTCTTTAATTATTTCATGTCAATTGCATCCTTTGGACATTTTTCAGCACAGACACTACACCCTATACATTTCTCCGGATCGATCATATGCTCTTTTTTCACATCTCCTTCGATGGCATCGACGGGACATGCTTTTTTACAAATCGTGCATTGAATACATTTGCTTTGAACAATTTCAGCTTTTTTGCGTTTGTTAATATCTCCTTCGATCGCCTTTGTTGGACATTTTTCAACGCATACATGACAGTTTGTACACTTATCGTAGTCGATGACCGCCAGGTTATTGTCAAAATCAATTGCCTGGAAAGGACAGCTTTTAACACAGATTTGACAACCGATGCATCCAAAGTCGCATTTCTGCCGTACAATTTTTCCTTTTTCTTCGTTCTTACAGGTAATAACAACTTCCTGACTTTCCGGTACCATGTCGATAACATTTTTCGGACATGCTGCGACACATTTTTCACAGCTGATACATATATCCGGTTTAATTTTAGCGATCATATTTTCTGTAATTTCAATGGCATCAACAGGACATACTCTCACACATGTTCCAAGACCTAAACATCCGAAATTACAGGATTTGCTGCCTCCATTAAATGCACTGGCAGCTTTACAGTCTTTAATCCCTTGGTAATCAAAATCTTCCTTTGCCTGCTTATTATCAGCATTACATATGACTTTTGCCACCTGTTTTTCTCCGACTTTTGCTTCTATACCCATGATAGAGGCTACTGCTTCAGCAGTTGATTGCCCACCTACCGGACAGCCGTCAACTTCCACTTCACCGGCTACCACTGCTTTGGCAAAACTTGAACATCCCGGATATCCACAGGCGCCGCAATTTACTCCCGGTAATGCATTTTCCACTTCTTCAATGAGAGGATCCACTTCCACTGCAAATTTTTGTGAAGCTAATGCCAAGCCTCCACCAAAAATCAGGCCCAATCCTCCAAGGCTGATAACGGGTATTATAATATCACTGATATTCATCAAATCACCTCTCTATACTAGTCCTGAAAAGCCTAAGAAGGCTAATGACATTAGACCTGCTGTAATTAATGCTAAAGGAAATCCTTTAAAAGCGTTGGGAACATTTGCAACTTCCATTCTTTCACGAATAGCGGCAAATAAAACAATTGCTAAAGAAAACCCTACTGCTGCTCCGATTGCATGAAATATTGTCTCAATAATATTATAGCGCTCCTGGATATTTAAAATCGTCAAACCCAAAACAGCACAGTTCGTAGTAATTAAGGGAAGAAATACACCCAGAGATTGATACAGAGTGGGACTGGTTTTCTGAATGATCATTTCCACTAATTGAACCAAAGAAGCAATCACCAAAATGAACATAATTGTTTGCATATATTGAATTCCAAATAGGTCTAGGATGTATTTCTGTACAATAAACGTGATAATTGAAGCAAGGGACATAACAAAAGTTACAGCCATTCCCATCCCAAATGCGGTCTCAACTTGCTTAGAAACTCCAAGGAAGGGACAAATTCCCAAAAATCGTGATAATACGAAATTATTCACTAAGATCGCACTAACCAATATAACAAATAGTGACGATGCTGATATATCTAACATTTGATACCCCTCCTTAAGATTTCATTTTTTTAAGAATTACGACATTGAAAATCGCTGTTAAAATTCCGAGTGCTAAAAATGCTCCCGGCGGTTGAATCATAATTGCTGCTGACGGGTATGCATCACCCAGTAAATTTAAACCAAAGACGCTGCCACTGCCAAACAATTCCCGAACTGCCCCCAGAACTACCAGCGCGACAGTGAATCCTGCACCCATTGCTAAACCGTCCACAATAGAAAAAGGCGTAGAATTCTTTGATGCGAAAGTTTCAGCTCGTCCTAAAATCAGACAGTTAACAACAATCAAAGGGATAAAAATGCCTAATGCATCAAACAAAACCGGAAAGTATGCATTCATTATCATACCAGTCATCGTTACAAACGTTGCGATAACAACGATAAAGCAAGGAATACGGATTTTATTGGGAATCAAAGATTTCAGTAATGAAATTACAGTGTTCGACCCTAAAAGAACTGCTGTTGTCGCCAATCCCATTCCCAGTCCGTTTGTGGCTGTCCCTGTAACCGCTAAAACAGGACACATTCCCAGGAATTGAATAAACACGGGGTTTTCTTTAACAAATCCATTTTTTAAAATGGTTGCGAAATTCATCAAAACACCTCCTGTTAGTTACCAAAGACTTCCAAATAAACTTCTATAGCGGATTCTACACCTTGAATCACAGCGTTTGAAGATACCGTGGCTCCGGAAATTGTATCAACATCTATTTCACCATCAACATCGATCCCGACAAATCGCTCTTTAAAATCGTCACTTTCAATAACATCTCCCAACCCTGGCGTTTCCGCTTGGCTTAGAATTGCTATGCCTACGACTTCACCTTCAACATTGATTCCTGTCAGCATTTCAATTGTTCCGCCGTAGCCGTTCGTGTTTGTTTTAAACGTATAACCAATTACATCTCCGTTGCTAAAAACCTCAAATCCTTCTTCAACCCGGTCATAGTCCAAAAACTCCGCTTCATCAATAATACTTGCATCATCCAGATCGGGGAAAAAACTTTCCATTGCTTCTAAGCTTTCGGCGATAAGGCGTTCTTCAATAATATCAGCTGTCATGCTGTTTACAATACCTAAAACCAAACCTGCAACAGCAGTGATTAAAAGTAATATTAGCCCAAGCTTAATCATTTCACGCATTTTGCTTTTCCACCTCCCCAAAGACTTTGGGTGCTGTGTATCGATCGATTAGAGGCACAGTCGTATTCATCAGTAAGATGGCAAACCCTACCCCTTCAGCGTACGCTCCAAATAATCGGATAACGGAAGTTAATAAACCACATCCCACAGCAAAATAGATTTTTCCTCTCGGTGTAACCGGTGATGAGGCATAGTCTGTAGCCATATAAATTGCTCCAATCATTAGTGATCCTGAGAGTAAATGGTAGAGCATATATTCAATATCAAAACCGCTATAAAGCAATGTTGCGACTGCAACGGTTAAAATAAACAATCCCGGAATTTTTACCGAAATGACTCCTCGATAGATTAAGTATATCCCGCCGATGATCAGCAGTATTGCAGAAGTTTCACCCATGCTTCCTCCAATATTGCCTATAGCCAGATCCACGAAACTCGGTGCACCCGATTGAACCGATGTGAAATCGCTGGCAAAAGTCAAAGGTGTGGCAGTTGAAACTGCATCCACTCCTGGTTCAACCCACTGAGTCATTCTGTCAGTATAAGAAATTGTAAGCATGATCCGTGCAGCAAGTGCAGGATTCATAAAATTCTGTCCTATGCCTCCGAACATCTGCTTCACAACAACAATGGCAAAGACAGAACCGATTACAGGGATCCAAAGAGGAACAGAAGCAGGCAAGTTCAAAGCAAGCAACTGTCCAGTAACAAATGCACTTCCGTCACTAATTGTAATAGGCTGTTTTCTAATCTTTTGTACAACATATTCAGCCAAAACGGCAGAAATTATACTAATCAATAAGATCATTGCCGCCGGGGTTTTAAAAAAGAATATCGATGCAATACTTGCAGGTACCAAAGCAATGGCAACATCAAACATGATTGTTTTCGTTGTTGTGTTTTCTCTTAAATGAGGAGAAGGAGACACAATCAATCGGTTACTCATTTCTTTCCCTCCTTTTAATCAATTTATTATGAAAGTTTTATGACATTATTTGTTTTTCTTCTTCTGCACTTCGTTTTTCGCAATTTTGATTCCCTGTAAAAGTTGTATCTTAGCAGGACAGACAAAAGAGCAGGATCCACATTCAATGCAGTCCATCGGACGATATCTTTCTGCGATGTCAAATTGATTTTTTTCAGCATAGGCACTGATATGAAGTGGTTGAAGATACACAGGGCAAACATGAATGCAGGAAGCACAGCGAATACAGTTGCTCGCTTCTGGTAAATCTCCATCTTCCTCATTGAAAAACAATACCCCTGACGACCCTTTCATAATTGGGATTTCAGTTGAACTGACAGCCTGTCCGCACATCGGTCCTCCCATTATGACTTTTCTTACTTCTTCTTTCAAACCCCCGCATTGTTCTAAAAGGTCATTTACTGATGTACCGATTTTGACACTCATGTTTTTAGGTTCAGCTAATGCACTCCCTGACAATGTAACAACTCTCTCAATTAGCGGCATTCCTGTTGAAAGGCTCTCATACACCTGATAAGAAGTGCCCACATTGTTAACAACCACTCCAACATCCATCGGTAATCCTCCAGAAGGAACCACTCTATCTAGACACGCTTGAATTAACTGTTTTTCTGCGCCTTGAGGATATTTGGTTTCCACGCCTACAACTTCTATGGACTTATAGTTAGAGGCTTTCTCAAACATTACCTCAAGTGCATCAGGTTTATTGGTTTCAATTCCGATAATTCCCTTTTCTGCTCCGACTCCCCTCATAATAAGCTCCAAACCTTTAATTATTTCCTCAGGTTTTTCAAGCATTAATCTGTGGTCACAGGTTAAAAAAGGTTCGCATTCTGCTCCGTTTAAGATGACAGTATCGATTTTTTTGTCATCCGGAGGAGATAATTTTACATGAGTTGGAAATGAAGCTCCTCCCATTCCGACGATCCCTGCTTTTTCGATTTCAGAAACAATCTCTTTCTTTGAAAGATTGCTGAGATCACTCCGTGGCTGAATTGAATCGTCAACTTCATTTTTTCCGTCAGATTCAATCACAGCACATAAGATTTCTCCGTTCGTTCCCGGTTTCATCCCGATCTCCGATATTTTCCCCGAAACGCTAGCATGGATTGCTGCTGATACAAACCCTCCTGGTTTTGCAATCATCTGTCCGACTTTCACCAAATCTCCTACTTCCACTACTGCTTCTGCAGGAGCTCCAATATGTTGTTGTAACGGGATTATGACAACCTTTGGATCTTTGGCTTTTTCAATTTCCAAATGGGCGGTATACTCCTTAAACTCAGGGGGATGTATACCCCCTTTAAATGAAAAAACTTTCACTGCTTTTCACCCCTATCATGGTTTGTTGTTTTAACGGAAGTTTGTTAATCTTCCGTCAATCTTAAGCATAGATACTAATCAATAATCATTCCACTTTCCTATATTATAATAGATTAAAAAATTAAACAAGGCTTTCCAAGTTTTCTTTTAAGTAATTTTTCAGCCATTCCAAAACTTCAAGGTCCGCAATCGGTGCCCCTTCAAGAATTTCACGAATCTCTCGTGTGTCCATCACAAACTCATTGTTATCTATACGATGAGCGTAGCGATAATCAATCTCTTCATTAGATACTAAAAGGGTGATAACGGTGTCAACGATATTTCCAATCGGTGGACGATCGATATGGCTATGTTTAAATGCCGCTCGTATAACTGTCCCCTCATTTTCCTTGGAGTCAATAAAAAAAGATCCGTCACATTGCTCTGCATTAGCTTTTAACAACGATATTCCCAGCCCAACTTTTCTGGTTGTTCTTGATGTGACAAATGGGTCCGTTACCTTGCTCAAAAATTCTTTATTCATTCCCTTTCCATCATCTTTAATTTCAATTATTAATTGATCCTGTTCAATCTTTTCATCAATCATCAATTGAATAAAGGATGCTTCTGCTGAAATGGAGTTTTGAATTATGTCAAGGATGTGTAAAGATAATTCTTTCACTATTTTCACCTCTCTGGTTCATAGTCGCTTTTATAGGTTTATAACTGATGATTTTTTAAATGCTTTAAAACAGATTCTCCATTTTGTATATCAAAACAGTTAGCCTCGGTCCCTTCTAAAAGGTCAACCAAGTGGTGGGCATCAGAATTTTTAAGGTAAGATAATGTTTTTGCCCAAGGGTGATTTTTGTAAAATTGTTCAACTGAAGTGTTCTTTGATAGTTCGATCATGCGAATACCCAGGTGAGGAGGAATAAATCCTAAGTTTGATAAGATACTAAAGCTGCTACGATCAATATGCGCAGGAACAAATAGCCCATCAATTTCATTCGAAAATCGATACGCTTCCTCTAAAGATGCTCTTGTTGCATTCATAAGAAGATTCTCCTCTTCGCCAATTACTCGATCATTTTCATCATAGATTCTTTGATGTCCGAATAAACCGGGTCGATTTGCTCTTCTCGGAAGAACTTCAGATAAAAAAGTATCCATGGCTTGATACTGATCCATGGACTCGAAATAGATTAAAACATGAATTTCTTCTTTTGTCGTAAGCTCAACTCCCGGTAAAAAATCCAGCCCTTTATCCTTAGCCACTTTCTCAATAGCTATTAGATTTTTTATGCTGTTATGATCAGTGATAGAAATTCCCGAAAGACCTTTAATTAATGCCATATTCACAATGTTATTCGGAGTCATTTCATCATCGGCACAAGGTGACAGATCACTGTGGATATGAAAATCCCATCGTTTAATCATTTTTCATCAGCATCCTGTTGATGAGAACAGCGATTTCGTAAGCACTTAAACGACTACTTAAAACCGGAAGGTTTTCCTCCTCGGCTTTGGCTTTTGCATCCTCGTCCAACTGAGATCCTTCCGCAAGGATCACGCAGGAAGCTTCATTTAAAACCGCTACTGCTACAACATTCACATGACTTTGGATTGTCACCCAGGACTGTGATTCTTCCAAGTGCGCCATAACCCAACTTAAGAGATCTCCAATATAGCATCCTTTAATTGACGGGTCCGCGTCTATTTCTGTAATTAATTGAAATTCTCCGGTAGAGACCAAGTCACTAACTTTCATTTCTCATCCCTCCTTTTACAGAATTGTATTTATTGAATATAGATTGTTGATTCAACCTGTGTATAATCTTCCACTATGGATTCAATGGAGAACTCGTCTGAGCATCTTTGAATATTTGGCAGTCCCATTCCTGCTCCAAAACCTAACTCCCGTACTTGGTGTGTGGCAGTGGAATATCCGACTTCTAAAGCTTTCTCGGTATCAGGAATTCCCGGACCTGTGTCTCGAGCAATAATTTTAATTTTCTCCGTATCAATTTCAACATAAATTTTTCCACCAAAAGAATGAATTACAATATTCATTTCTGCTTCATAGGTCACAATAGCAACACGACGTATGATTTTTGAATTGACTCCAAGTTTTTTTAATGTTTTTTTTATCGCACTTGAAGCTTCTCCCGCTTTAGAGAAATCTTCTTTTGCTACTTTGTATTCTAAATTGACTGTACTCATGTTTTCACCTGATTTCTTATTTATGCATAATACTTGCGCCCTTTAATCCTTTGTTAAAGAGAATCCCGCAGCTTTCATAAAGAATGTGTTTTGTTGTCATAATCACAATGTCATTTTCCTTTGCCAAATCAATGATTGCTTGATTAGGCAATTTTCCTCTTACAAACACAATTGCATTAATATCCATCATTTCTGCAGTTCTTATGGTTTGAGGGTTAATCAAACCCGTCAGTAAAAGAGTGTTATCCTCTACATATGCCAATACATCGCTCATTAAATCGCATGCAAAGGCGCTGGAAATCTCCTTCTTTAAGTTTTCCTCTCCGCATAGCACCTCTGCATTCAAAAGATCTTTCACCGTTAACAAATTCATTGTTCACCACTCCTCAAAACAAATTAATCGATTCTTTAATAAGCATTATAACACTTTTCTTAAAATAGTTAAACTTTTAACTATTAATTTCTGATCATTTCTGAGGAGTTATTTTTTTAGCCTTCAAAAATTGGCGGAACTTTCCGCTTATGCTCGGTTTGAGTATGCATTTTTATCAATTTTTTCTCATTTTCAAAAGAAATTTTCTCACCCATTAAGAATCGATCGATCGTATCGTAGCTGATCCCCATTTCCTCTTCATCGCTCTGGCCTTCCCATAGTCCCGCAGATGGCTTTTTGTTTAATATCGATTTCGGGACATTCAGCAAACGTGCCCACTGAAAAACTTCTTGCTTCGTCAGAGAAGCAATCGGCAGTATATCCACACCACCGTCTCCATATTTTGTAAAGTAGCCGGTATATAGTTCAGCGAGATTATCTGTCCCTACGACTAAATAATTAAAATAGTTTGCAATACTGTATAATGCAGACATTCTCATGCGTGCTCTGAGATTTGCATCCACAATTTTCTTCTGAGATTCAGGTGTTAAACATGAATTTTCTATCGCTTCTTCAATTTTCTTTAAAATCAAGTTTTTTTCATCGCTTAAATCAATTTCAATATGGTTGATTTTTGATTGTTCTGCAATCAAATAAGCATCTTTAGCATCTTCTTCGTTGCTATCGATGGGAAGAATCACACCGATGGAATTTTCGGGAAATGCACGGACAAGAAGATGTCCGACAACAGAGGAATCGATCCCACCGGATAAGCCAACGAGAACCCCTTTAGTATGACTTTCAGATACTTGCCGACGAATCCATTCTACACAATCATCGATTTTCTTTAATCTCATTTCATCATTCATCATTAATTCCTTTACCTCCGATCTAGAGCTACCAGAACACAAATATGATTGACTACATTAAATCCCTTTTCTTTTGCATAGTTTATAACAGAATCATCATACGCTCCAGGCTGGAACCAAAGATTATTTACTTCTTCAGGGGACATGTTTTCAATCGCTTTGTAGGCAATTTTAGGATTTACAACAATATTTAAGCATTCGATTTCATCCGCAATTTCATTAACAGAAGAATAAATCTTATGTCCATTAATTTCATCGTATTTAGGATTGATTCCTTTCACTTCATATCCTTCATCAAGTAACCTTTGGAAAATAATATTTCCGAACTTGCTTTCATCGGGAGTCGCTCCAAGAACTCCCCATTTTTTAATCTTCAACATATCATAGCTAAAATCTTTTGATTGACTCACATTTTTTCCTCCTCTTTGTTATATATATACCTTCTTCTTATAGATTTCCAAATATTTCTCTCCTAAACGATCAATCTCTATTTTTCCCGCAGAAAGATCCCTCAGATTTCCTTCAATGCTCTCCCATTGAGTCGGATGAATGTATCCTATTACTGTTATGTTTTGGGAGTACTCAATATTCATGAGGTAAAAGCCTTTTTGTTGATGGAGTAAATTTTCTCCTTTGCCCCATAAATGATATTCAAATGGAATTTTAACATGTATAAATTTCTCCATGGTGGCGATGCCCGATTTATCCATAAGCATCCGTGCGCTTTTTGAATATGCTCGGATAAGTCCACCTGCTCCTAGCTTTATACCGCCAAAATACCTTGCAACTACGATGACAGAGTCCACGACTTTTTCCTGTTTTAATAATTCAAGAATCGGTTTGCCTGCAGTTCCAGAGGGTTCACCGTCATCATTAGATCGCTGCGCGTATCCATCCTTTCCTATCACATAAGCGTGTACATAATGATTTGCTCCGGGGTGGCTTTCTTTAACCCTCTCTATATAGTTCGCCACATCTTTCTCGTCTTCAACTGCTTTTCCAAAGGCAATGAACTTGGACTTATCAACTTCGTAAGTCACTTCACCCTCTTTGTGTATTCGAAAATACATTTCCTTCATAAAATCCCTCTTTCGGTTAATCTCTCTCCTAAAAGTATAGCATGATGGTTTTCATAAGAAAAGAAGCAGCTTTTTAATGTAGCTACTTCTTTCATAAAATAGTGTTTCGTGTAATTTGGCAGTTAAGAAATTATGCATTGACTTTATTTTTTACTAAATCCTTGTACTTTTTATAGGAGAGACTAACTAATGATTTATCTTGACTATAGGTGATCATTTCAATTGCTTCGTCCACGGGATAGAAGCCACCGTCCTTAAAACCCAACTCTTTATTGATTTGGCATGTTTTGTTCTTGGCCTTCATAATATACCATGATATTTGATTGCATACAGGCTGTTTTCTTGAAATAGAATAAAATTCGTAACTTGAACCTCCAGCGCTCGATAAAATCTCAGCATCGACGCCTCCCTCTTTCTTCACCCTTTGAAGCGAAGTTTCGGTTGGAGAATCCTCATTACGAATTTTTCCCTTAGGTAATACCCACTCATCTTTTTCATTTTTTAATAGAAATACCTGGTTTGCATAGAATACAATCCCACCTGAACAATTTCTCACAATCATAATTGCAACCCTCCCTTCATTTCTTACTTTTATGATACATGATTTTGTCGGCAAATTCAATCTGAATTCTGAATTTTAAAAAGAAAAGAATCTAATTTTACCAAGGTATAGATACACTTCGCAGTTCTTATCAATAATAGCATTTAAGCTATCGATATGGTATAATACTAGATGATTAAAAGTGACCTTTAAGGCAATTGAATTTAAACTATTATGGAGGTAGACCATGTCTTTTGAAAAGAATGTAAAAAACAATAACGGAAAGAATCCTAAAACTTCAAAGAAAAATAATAAAAAGAAAAAAGCTTTAAAAATATTCTCGATTACTACAATTATTTTAGTAGTGCTTGCAATCGGTGTCTTAGCTGCTGCAACAAGCTTTGTTTACAGTATTATATCCGAAACCATTGAAATTGATGGTGAGAATCCTTATGAAGGATTGTTTACCAACTCTTTCATCTATGATTCTGCAGGTGAAGTGATCGAAGAGGTTCAGACTGATGAACGACGAATAATTGTTGATTTTTCAGAAGTTCCGGAAATTGTTCAAAATGCTTTTGTCGCCATTGAAGATGAGCGTTTCTATCAGCACGACGGTTTAGACTTTCGTCGAATTGTTGGAGCCGCCTATACAAATTTGACTACCGGAGCTCGTCAGGGTGGCAGTACAATTACTCAACAATTAGTAAAAAATCTTTATCTCACCTTTGATCAAACCTATACCCGTAAAATTCAGGATATGTACTTGGCAATTCAACTAGAGCAACAGCTTTCTAAGGACCAGATCCTTGAGGCATATCTCAATACAGTAAATATGGGAAGTCTAAATTACGGTGTTGAAGCAGCTTCCCAGGCATATTTTTCGAAATCCGTGAGCGAGTTAGGTCTTGTGGAATCCGCTTTAATTGCAGGGATAACCCGTAATCCTTCCCGATATACACCGATTCGCTATCTATATGAATCAGACATAACTGAGGATCACTATGTATTCGGGTTTCAGGATGAGTTCCCGGATGATGACATTGTTGATGACGGAGAAATCGTTGATGATCCGGAGGAAGATCCTGAAGAATCCGAGGACGAGATTGAAGATGACCGCGGTGAACTTGTAACAGTATTTGATGAACGAGCCATCCCCCGTTATCGTTTAGTCTTAAATGCCATGCTAAGAAATGAATATATCACTCAAGCGGAATATGATTATGCTGTTGACGCGAATTTAGTTGACTATATTAATCCATCACGTTTTTCAGGTACCGGCATGAGTTCATCTTTTTCTGAACTTGTTGTTGATGAAGTCGTTCGGGACTTTGTGGAACAGGGAATAGCAGAGTCTGAAGATGATGCAAAACGACTGCTTAGAACGAATGGATACCATATCTATTCGACCATGGATCGTGATATCCAAACGAAAATGGAAGAGGAACTGAATAATCCGGATAACTTTATAGCAACCTATGAGGATGGGAGCTCCGAGCCTCTTTTTATCAATGAAGTCGTTCAGCCTCAAGTTGGCATGACAATTGTCGATCCCTATACAGGAGCCATTCGAGGTATAGTTGGTGGACGGAATGTGGAAGGGCGGAGAACCTTAAACCGAGCCACAAAAATTCCTCGTCAACCGGGATCTGCAATCAAGCCTATCTCAGCATACGGACCTGCATTGTTAAGAGGTTATACAGCGGCATCCATTATTGACGATGTTCCATTACGATGGGATCCTCATGAGCCTGATCGACTCTGGCCAACCAATGTGACGTCCAATTGGTTTAGAGGTCTTACACCGCTCCGTGACGGTTTAATTCGATCCAGTAATGTCGTCGCAGTTCGACTGATGAGAGA
>PWFQ01000080.1 GCA_003554105.1 Clostridiaceae bacterium
AGAAAGACCCCTTCCAGTATAAAGGGCCATCGGATAAACCAATTGGTCGCACCCACATATTTCATGATATTGATTTCCTGTCGTCTTGCATTCAGTGTGAGCTTAATTGTATTGGAAATAATGAAGATGGCAATGAACCCTAAAATAAGAATCAGAAAGAATCCAATCAGTTGGATGAAATCAGCAATGCTGACCAGGTTATCAATGATTTCCTGATAGTATTTCACCTCATCCACACCGGAAATCTCTTCTATGATCTCAACTGCACCCAAGGACATTTGTATGTCTTCAAAGTAGACAATATAGGAGTTGGGAAGAGGGTTGTTTTCAAGAGTATCCAACAAGTATCCCTGATCTCCCCAGTTTTCCTTCATGGTCTGTAGAGCATCTTCCCGGGATTCAAACTCGATATGGGAAACTCCACTTACCTTTTCAATTTCCGTTCCCACTTCCTCGATCTCATTCTCCGTCAGTTCATCCTCCAAGTATACCTGTATATTATCAAACTGACTTTGCCCAAGAAGAGCGATGTTGTTCATATTCAGAACCAGTGTGATGATAATGCCGAGAATCAGTAATGCCGAGGTTACAGAGCTGATGGACGCCACCGACATTCCCCGATTTCTCCATAGTCCGATCATTCCCTGTTTAATCATATATCCTAGAGTTTTAATCTTCATAGCCATAAACTCCTTTCCTGTCATCCCGGATGATTCGTCCCTTTTCTATGGCTATAACTCTCTTTTTCATAACATCAACAATATCCTTAGCGTGGGTTGCCATGATAACTGTGGTTCCCCGTTGATTAATGTGTTGAAGAACACGCATGATTTCCCAGGCGGTATCCGGATCCAGATTTCCGGTGGGCTCATCAGCAATCACCAAGCTGGGATTGTTTACGATGCTTCGGGCAATGGACACTCTCTGCATCTCTCCTCCGGAAAGTTCTCTGGGATATTTTTTGGCTTTATCACTTAACCCGACCAGACCCAAAACCATGGGAACCTGTCGTCGAATTTCCCGTTTTTTTGCCTCAACAATTTCCATGGCAAAAGCCACATTTTCATAAACGGTTTTATTCGGGAGCAAACGGAAATCCTGAAAAATCACCCCGATGCTCCTACGCAAAAGAGGAATCTTTCGACTGGAAACATGGGTAATCTCCTCATTATTCATAAAGATCTTTCCTTCGGTGGCCCTTTCCTCATGGAGCAAAAGCTTGATAAATGTGGATTTACCTGCACCACTGGGCCCAACGACAAACACAAACTCCCCTTTATCAATACGTACGTTGATTTCTATTAATGCAACAACATCTTTTCCGTAGCTTTTTCCTATATTCTGAAATTCAATCAATGAAAATCATCTCCTGATGGTATATATATTCGACAAGAATCGATTATTTCCTTTTTTTTTCGCAAAAACCTTGACTTTAAGCGGTTTTTCTTCCAACTCTTCAATCCTATTGTCTATTATAACAGGTCAGTTTCATAAATTCCATTTGTAATTTGAGAATTTCTTCGATAAACTATAGAAAAATCAATAAAAGGAGCTCTTTCCAATGAATAAGAAAGACTTGCGAAAAAAAATGTTAAGTAAGCGAAATGATTTATCGCCGGAAAATATTTATGAAAAAAGCGGGATAATTCTTGAGCGCTTCTACCAAACCTCTCTTTACAAAGATGCCAAAAGAATCATGACCTATGTCCCTTTCCAAAGAGAACTGCGTACCGACCTACTCATTCAACGGTCCTTAGCTGATGGAAAGGAAATTTATATCCCTGTGACAGTTCCAAAAGAAAAAAAACTTATTCCTTCGAAGCTTATAGACCTGAAGAAAGATCTGATCACCGGTCATTTTGGAGTGCTGGAACCCAAGCCTTCAGCTTTTCGTCCTGTTGCTCCTCAAAGTATCGATCTGATTATTGTTCCCGGTTTGGTTTTCACTCGAGAGGGATACCGTATAGGCTACGGAGGCGGATATTATGATCGTTTCCTGGCGAACCCCAAGGTGGAGGCTTCCAAAGTTTCCCTGGTTTTTGACTTTCAAATTCTTTCCGCTCTCCCGGTGGATGATTATGATCTGCCGGTGGAATGGATTTTTACAGAAACCGAAACAATACAGTGCCTGAAAAAGTAAAGAAGGAAGAGAGTAGCTCTCTTCCTTCTTTGCTTTTTTCTTCTCCTGATTAGTCTTTTTTGCTATCGCTTTCCACTTTGTTATCGCTTCCCACATTCTTTTTTTCTTTAAGTTCCTCTTTGTAAATCCCCTCTAATTTTTCAGAGACTTTATTGTAAATGGTATCCTCGGGATAGTTTCCGTCACAATCACAATTTCCGGCTGGGATTCCCGTTAAGATCTCAATCCCTTCATCCACATGACCGATGGAATAAATCCGGAATTTCCCTTCCCTCACCGCGTCGATCACTTCTTCTTTCAGCATGAGGTTTTTTACGTTCTGCTTCGGAATCATCACTCCCTGCTCTCCTGTTAATCCCTTTAATTTACATACATCGTAGAATCCTTCCACTTTTTCGTTTACGCCACCGATGGGCTGGATTTCTCCTTTTTGATTGACCGAACCGGTTACAGCGATTCCCTGCTTTAAAGGAACTCCCGAAATGCTTGAAAGTATTGCATATAGTTCAGTACTGGATGCGCTGTCACCATCGATCATTGAGTAGGTTTGTTCAAAACCGATACTGACCGAAAGTCCCATTGGATGTTTTTGTGCAAACTTGGATCCTAAGTATCCACTGAGGATAAGGACGCCTTTATCATGAATGGTACCGCTTTGCTTCACTTCCCGTTCCACGTTAATGATCCCCGATTTCCCTCGATAAGTTGTTGCTGTGATTCGGCTTGGTCGACCGAAGGAGGGCTCTCCTGTTCCCATTACTGCCAAACCATTAATCTGCCCGACTTTTTCTCCTTCGACATCAATAAGAAGGGATCCGTCTTCAAACATTTCATTCAGTTTTTCCTCATATTTACTGTTCCGATAGATTTTTTCCTGAATGGCTTTTTCAACGTGAACTTTACCGATCTCTCTTGCTCCTTCAACAATTGCCCAGGCATCCGCTTCATAGAGAATCTCCACTATTCGGTTAAATCGCGAGGAAAGTTTGTTCTGGTCGTCAGCAAGTCGGGAGCTGTATTCAATGACCCTTTTTACAGCGAATTTGTCAAAGTCCTTCAGCCCTTCCTCTTCACAATGGGTTGATATGAAACCTGCCATCTTCATCACATGGTCATGACTGCGATCCATTTCCACGTCAAAATCCGACATAACTTTAAAAAGCTTCTTGAAATCTTCATCATAAGCATAAAGCAGGTTGTATAGATAGGGATCTCCCACTACAATAACCTTTAAATTAAGAGGAATTGCCTCCGGCTTAATCGTGGTAGTCACCAATTGGCCATATTGCTTTCCCAAATTTTCGATATTAATTTCACCGGTTTTTAATGATCGTTTCAAGGTTTGCCATGCAAAGGGTTCGGTAAGAATATCCTTTGCATGAAGAATCAAAAATCCTCCATTGGCCTGATGCAAAGAACCGGGTTTAATCTGGCTGAAGTCCGTGCGCAGAGCACCCATTTCGTTTCGATATTCAATTCTTCCTATGAGATTATAAAAAGTGGGATTTGATTCTTCAATAATCGGAGCGTGTTCTTTTTTCTCATTATTGATAAAAAGATTCACTTGATATCGTTGAAAAAAATCCTTCTTCGGCTTCATTTGAAGCATTAGCATCTCTTGAGGACTTTGTCCCCCCTGTTTGTTTCCATTTTTGAAATTTTTAATATTGGACACAATATCCTTTTCCAGCTCATTAAGATATTTTACAATCTTTTTACGATTCCCGTAGCGTTTCAATAAAGCCTTGATATGATAATTAATTACATCATAGCTGACTTTCTCATCCAGGTTTTTAATCTCTTCCCTGGCCTCGTCTTCGATGTTCCGAAGCTCATTGAAGAGGTCAATGGTTTCCAAATTCAGTTTTTCAGACTTCTCCCTCAGTTCCTGCATTTCTTCGGTGCTCAGCTCATCATATTCTTCCTGACTCATGGGCTTGTCATCACTTAAAGGTGCTGTCACCAATCCCTGTTCAGTTTCCCGGAACACGAAGCCATGCTTCTTGGCGATTTCGTTCAGCTCCTTGATAATTTCTTTGTTCTTTTGTTGATATTTCCTAAAGATTTCGCTTTTTTGTGTTTCATAATCCGTTCCCGAGAAAATACTGGGAATTTCTTCTAAAAGCTTGTCGATCGTGATTTCCATGTCTTTTTTGAACTGCTTTGCTACACCATTCTCCAAAGACAATGCAGAAGGCTGATCGGGATTGGAAAAGTTGTACACATAAACCCAATCCTCCGGCGGGTCCATTTCCTTGGCGTACTGTTCGGTAATTGATTTTGAGTAGCTGCTTCTTCCCGTTCCGCTCAGGCCTGAAATATAAACGTTATATCCTTTTTTGTTCACCTTCAGGGCAAACTCCAAAGCTTTTGCTCCCCGTTCCTGACCGATGATTCCCTTTAAAGGTCGTAGCTCAGAAGTGCTTTCAAAGTCTAATTCCTCTATATGACATGGGCTGGTTAGTTCCTCCGGTTTTAATCGTAAATGGTCTAGCATTTTTTCACTTCCCTTCCGCGTTTTTTCATATATACCTCTTTTTGACCATCTTAAAAGCAGAAAGACAAAAAAGAGGCTCTAAAGAACCTCTTTTATCACCCGCTTTGCATTTTTAAATGCGATTTTCTCAATCCGATCATAATGATAGCCCCGAACCTCCATTTTTTCTATCAGCTTTTGATAAGTTCCTGCGTCTTTGATTTCCAGAGATCCGGTGATCCCGTCAAAGTCTGATCCCAATGCGACAACATCCTCTCCACCACATCGAATCATATGCTCCATATGGCGAAGAAGGTCATCGATTCTGCTTACTTCTTCATTTCCGCTGAGAAAATAAGGAGCAAAGTTCACTCCTATGACACCGCCTTTCTCCCCGATGGCCCGAATCATTTGATCCGTTAAATTTCTATGATGGTTTTTCAGTGCTCTGCAATTGGAATGGGAGACAATCACTGGGGTTTTTGTAAGTTGCATCACATCCCAAAATCCTCCATCGGATAAATGGGAGAGGTCAATCATTATACCCATCTCTTCCATTCTTTTAACCGTTTCCTTCCCAAAGGCTTTCAAGGGTTTGTCCCGGTCCATGGGATCCTTTGAGGGATATCCCAGTTCGTTTTCATAATTCCAGGTAAGAGTAATCAGGCGAACCCCCTCTTGATAGACCCGGTCCAGATTTTCATAACTCCCTTCAAGAGCTTCTCCTCCCTCAATTCCTAAAAAGCCGGAGAGGATGTTGTCATTCAGATTACTCTCCAGGTCCTGATAGCCGGTGGCTTTTTTCATGACTGTGGGATTCTTGTCGATTTCATCATTGAATAGTTCCACCATCTCAAGAAAATGGGAAAAAAGTTCGATTCCTTCCCTCTTAAGCTCTTCCTGATCCATAAATAATGCAAAAAACTGTGCTGCAACCTGTCCCTGCCTCATTTTCTCCAAATCTACGTGGAAGCCGTTCTTAAAAAGTTCAGGAACCTTCTTTCCTTGCATTTTCAACTCCATCATTCGATAGATTGTATCGCAGTGAAAATCGATTATTTTCATCGAATCCTCCTAACTGAAAATTTCCAGGATTTTTTTCTGATCCACATTTCCTCCGCTGATGACAAACACATTGTGATCTGTCGGCTTCCCTTTGATTTTCCCTTGCAATACTGCAGCAAGTCCTACAGCGGCTGAAGGTTCAACTACAAGTTTTCCTTTTAAGTAAATGAGTTGAACCGCTTCCCGGATTTCCCGCTCATTGACCGTAAGAACATGGTCTACGATAGAAGAAACAACCTGATAGGAAATTCTGCCGGGCTCTACTACACGCAAACCATCAGCAAAGGTTTCACCCATGGGAACAATTGTAGGTTCACCCTTGCTTAAACTGACTGTGAATCTTGGAACTGCCTCGGTCTCTACTCCAATGACTTCCACAGAAGGATCGATACCTTTTACTGCACTGGCAACTCCGGATATTAAACCACCACCTCCCATGGGAACGATCACCCGATCAACTTTTCGCTGATTCTCCATGATTTCCAGACCCAGAGTTCCCTGACCTGCCATAAGCTCTTCGTCATCGTAGGAGTGAATCAAAGTATATCCTTTCTTTTCAATCAGTTCGTAGACTTTCTCATAACGTTCGACAGATGTATATCCGTGAAGAATCACCTTTCCCCCAAGGGCTTCCGTTTTCTCTCTTTTAATCCGGGGGGCATTCAAAGGCATGACGATCGTCGCCGCAACTCCCAATTCCTTGGCTGCATAGGCGACTCCCAATCCATGATTTCCCGACGAGGCAGCGATCACGCCTTTTTTTCGATCCTCATCGGTAAGAGAGAGAATTTTATTCATTGCCCCCCGAACTTTAAAGGATCCTGTGCGCTGAAAATTTTCCGGCTTAAAATAAATTTTCCCGATCCCCAGGGACTCCAAATCCTCACAGGCTAAAATCGGTGTGCGGATCACCCTTTCCCTTATGCGTTCCATAGCTTTTCGGATGTTTACGATTGCAATCATTTTCTTTTCCATGGTTCTTCATCTCCCTTCATACAATCCGGGTTTATCTGATTTACTGCATCAAACTTCCACTGCTTCACCAATGTGGAAAAAATAGATGTAGGATTCCTTGACCTTTATCCCCGTTAAGGTTTCCAGAGCCTCTTTATAAAGATGTATCTGGGAACGATATGTTTCGATCAATGCTTTCCGATTGCCCTCCCATATTGCGTCACTTTTGTAATCCACAAGAATCCATTGATCCTTTTCTTTAAAAAAGCAGTCAATCACACCCTGAATCAGCACCTCTTCTTCCGTATCTCCCCTTAACTGAATCAGGTCTTTCGCTTTTTTGAGGAGATTAAAGGGCTTTTCCTGGTAGATCTCATGACTGTCCTTCATTCTCTTACCCAGTTGACTGTCAAGAAATGCAAGAACCTTTTTCAAATCAATGGCCTTTCCGTCTTCAGAACGAATTAATTCCTTCTTTACCAAACTTTCCAGCTCTCCTTCAAGAGATGTTAATGAATGGGATTGATGAAAGTTGAGATGCTGCAGGAAGAAATGCAGAAGCGTACCTTTTTCCATGGGACTTAACCCGGTCTCCACCATAAACCCCGGTTTTTTCTTAAGCATCGGGGCTTTATACTGAATCTGGTTCAAATCTTTCATTCCCAAATTTTTCACTTCCGTTACGGTCATTTTCGAAGGAATTTTTGTCGCTTCCTGTTCATGGTAAGTCCATGATAAACGGGCATAAATTTCTTCTTTCTCTCTACGGGATATCTCAACAGGGTCAAAAGCATCAAGAAGTCTCCTCCGAGTCACTTTTCCCTTTTGTTCCTCTTGCTCCAAACCGTTCATATAGCTGGTCGGAGTATGAATGTGAATCTTCCAGCGACTATTTTTTCCCTCAATCAGAGTCGGCTCGATCCCCTCAATCAAATCTCTCAAGAGCTTACCGTCCCGGTGACGAAGAAGCAGGGGGCCCACCCAGTCCAAGGGAGTTTTTGCAGAAATCCTCTGTTGCAGATTCATCGGTTCACTCCACTTTTGTACTCTTTTCGAGAGGTCCTTAATGCTCCCCATAAGTATCAACTTATCCTCTGCCCGGGTAAGAGCGACATAGAGAATTCGCATTTCCTCAGAGAGATTTTCCCGTTCAATCACTTCTTTCATTGCCAGCTTCCCAAGGGTGTCCCGATACGTCCTCTGCCTCAAATCAACATAGCGGGGTCCAAACCCCAGATCCTTATGCTTCAGCAGCTTTCCCGCTGTATCCATTTTATTGAACTGCTTTCCCATTCCTCCTAAAAAAACGATAGGAAACTCCAGACCTTTACTTTTATGGATGCTGATAATCCGGACAACATCTTCCTTTTCACCGACAATTTTTGCCATACCGAAGTCCTCTCCACCGGTCTTGATCTTCTCAATCATTCGGAGGAGATGAAAGAGGGATTGCACACCATTCTTTTGAAACTCCACCGTTCTCTCCAAAAGAATTCTCAAATTCCCCTGCCGCAGTTTTCCCTGGGGCATTGCTCCGACGAAATAGTAATAGCCAGTATCTCTCATGATTTTCCATAGAAGGTCATCCAGGGGAAGAATTCTCTCTTCTTCCTTCCAGTTCTGAACTTTTTCCAGAAAGCTTCTGCACTTTCCTCCAAGCGGAGTATCCAGCCGTGATGCCTCAATTAATGCATGGTAGAAATGTCCCTTCTGATAACCGATTCGGATTTCAGCCAGTTCCTCCGTGGAAAATCCTCCGATGGGTGAGCGCAAAGCCCCTAATAATGGCACATCCTGCATTTTATTATCAATCACCCTCAGAAGATCAATAAACATTTGAATTTCCATGGTCTCAAAGTATCCGCCCTCTGCGTCGGAATAAAGGGGAATCCCCTCCTCCTTGAAAGCTTCTGTATAGATTGGAACTGCAGATTTTGATGAACGCAGGAGAATTACCATATCCCGATAGGTTGCTCTTCGGAGTTGTTTTAACTCATCGTCGTACAGTTCAAACTCTGCCACCATCTCTTTGATTCGTTTCGCCATGATCCGTGCCTCTAACTCCTGATTTTCCATCTCCTCAATCTGTTCATCCAGCTCTTCCTCTCCCCTTCCTTCTGTTTCAACAAGATGAAGTTCGGGCAGGTCATCGGGGATTCTTTCCTCGTCCCTTCCTTGAATAAGAGCCGCGCCGTCGCTGTAATCAACTTCACCCAGCTCCTTATTCATCAGGGACTGGAAAAGGTCATTGACCGCTGTGATCACCGCACCTCGACTCCGAAAGTTTTTCGAAAGATCAATCCGTCGATTCACTTCTTCGGAGTCTTCTCCAGACCGATTATAATTATCGTATTTCTCAAGAAAAAGGGAGGGATCCCCCAGTCGGAAACGATATATACTCTGTTTCACATCTCCAACCATAAAGAGATTGTCTTCTCTTTTTACTTTACTCATGAGCGCTTCCTGCAAAAGATTACTGTCCTGATATTCATCGATAAAAATCCACAGGAACTGCTCTTTCATTGCATTTTGTACATCGGTATTACCTAAGATATCCAGTGCATAGTGCTCCAGATCATTAAAGTCCAACAGACCCCGTTCCAGTTTTTTCTCCCTGTAGCAATGATGATATTCCATGATCAGGAGGTTGTAGGTCTCCATTAAGGGCTTGATGTTTTCCAAATCCCTTTTCATTCCTTCGGGATGGGTGGGGAGTTTTTTCTTTCTCAGATCATCAATTGCTTTTTTTCCCTGATCCCGCAACCTTTTTCCCATTTCTTTCAGATCCTGATCCACATCTCCGTTATTTTTGCGAATGGGCTTTAATTTCGGGTGATGATATGCTGCAAGACTTTCGTAAAAATTCACAAAATCATTCCTCATCGTATTTCTCAACTGCTTTATATTATCGAGATCCTCCCGAAGAGTTTCTCTATAGGGATAGGGACCTCCCGTAAGTTCTGTTACCTTTATGGCTTCAACAAAATAATCTTCCGCCCCTTCCAGATTATTGCTGATTCCATTTTTTAAAACACCGGTCCATGGATGTTCATCCAGTTGCTGATTCCCTGAAAGATCAAAGAGCTTCCCTTTTTCATCGAGCCATTTAAACGGGTCGGGCTGGCTTTGAATAAATGTATGGGAGTCGATCACCAGGTCTTTGAGGGGTGCATCATCCTTGTTGTTTCCAAAGCTCTCCACCAACAGGAAAAACTCCTCACTCCCCTTCTTGTAAAACTCCTCGAAAACCTCATCGATTGCTTCCCTTCGCAGTCCTTCAACTTCCGTCATTTCACCGACACGAAAACCTGGATCCATATCAAGCAGGTGAAAGTTTTGTCGAATTACATCCATACAAAAGGAATGGATCGTGGTTATTTTTCCTTTATTCAGCAGGGTAAGCTGCCTTCGCAGATGGACCGTGTCGCCCTCATTGTCATTTATGGCTTTGACGATGGCTCTCCCGATCCGCTCCCGCATTTCTCCTGCCGCAGCCTTTGTAAAAGTCACTATAAGCAGTCTGTCTATATCAACATGATCATTGAGGATCATCCGAAGAATCCTTTCCACAAGTACCGCTGTTTTCCCTGAACCTGCCGCAGCTGAAAGCAGAAGATTTTCTCCTCTGGATTCAATGGCGGATTGTTGCTCCTGTGTCCATTTAGGCATTCTCTTCCCCTCCTTTGCTGATTTCCCTTTGAATGTTTTGATAAACCTCTTCGTCTTTCATTTTTTTCAACACACGATACTGATTGTCCTCAAGCCTGGAGTCGAATTGACAAATCCCTTTATAGGAGCAATATCCACAGGGAGTATACTTGGCAATTTTACAAGGAGTAATGCCGATTTTCCCTTGGAGTATCTCTTCCCCGGATTCCTTCAGCATACCTCTCACATACCCGATCAACATCTGAAATTCTTCTTCGCTTGCAACCGACGCGTTCGCGTAAAAATCTCCGTCTTTTTTCAGTCCCACAGGAAGAATGTCCGAGGAGGAGGACAGGTTTCGATCAATCTTTTTCAGTATTTCCACATTTTTAATCGCTAAACCGTTCATTTTCAGTTCCTTGTTAATGGAATCCTGAATGGATTTCTCTATTGCCTCCCTTTTCCTTACGTCGGGGTCCCCGTCGGTGGGATCCTGAATCATGGGATCATCAATTTTGAAATAGAAGACTCCGGCAGGTTTTACCTCTTTCCCTCTCATCATTCCTTCATAGGCAAGGGCCGCATCCAAATATAACAGCAGCTGAATTTTCAACCCGTGATAAAAACGGCTCAGGTCGAAATCGCCATATCCCGACTTGTAATCCATTACTTTCAAATACGCTTCATTTCCTTCTTCGTAAAGATCCAGTCGATCAATTCGCCCTTCCAGATAAACCTTCTCTCCTGTCTTCAACTCCACGACAAAAGGGATTTGATCATGATCCATTCCGTTAAAGTAGAGCTCGTGTTGATAGGGGAGAAACTCTCCTTTCTTTACCTGTTCAACCATTGTTCGTACAGATTTCCTTGCAATTCGCTTCATCCTTCTGGTTAAATACTGATAGCGGTAATTACTTTTCAAAACCCCATATCGAAAATCAGGAACCAGGTCTTCAAGTACCTGCTCCACCATCTTTTCCGCTTCAGCTTCGTCAATATTCTTCCAGGAAATGCCCTGCCCCTCAGTTTTCTTTGCAAATCCGTCGATGGATTCATGAAAAAGCTCTCCCATGTCCACGTTCTCCACCTCGAAGGTTTTTCTTTCCTTTGGACGAAGACCATAACGAACAAAGTGGGCATAGGGGCAATTGTGGTACCCCTCGAATCTTGAAACACTGGCTCTCAAAGGTGGTTCATAGAGCTTTCGTGCAATCTCAGGCTGTAAATTTTTCTGCTGATTCTTATAAAATAATCCTTTTTTCATTTCCAACACCCGGGAGTTCCATTCTTCATCCTTCTCGTAATATCGATATATATGCCACCAAATCTCCGGCACATCGATCCCGTCCACAAAATCCCTCATTTTTTCTGTCAGAACCGAAAAGGTTCCTTTCCCGCTGCTGACCTGAGAATATTTTCCTCTCAGCTCAAACCGCTCATCCAAAGTATCCAAATGAGGAAAAAGGCTGGCAAACCGTTCCGTGAAAATCGACGGTCTCAGAGCTTTGCCTTCACCGTCCGCAATGGAATAGCTGAACCACAAGGATTCTTTGGGCTTTGACAATAACAGATAGATGTTATAGTTTTCTTCGAAAAGTTTTGTTTCGCTGTCTTCTTCAAGTGACAGCCCCTGCTTTCGGAGCATCTTTCTTTCCCGGTCCAGTAAAAGTGGATTTCCTTCCCTGATTTGAGGCAGCAGACCGTCGTTTGCACCGATAATAAAAAGCCCCTTGATCTCTTGAGCTCTGGAGCGTTCCACACTTCCCACCAGAACCTGATCAGCAGTAGAGGGGATAACCCCCACTTCCCCTGCCTCCATTGCTGATTCCAATACTTTTATAAAAATTGGAAGATTCATTTCCCGGTCTCCGAGAATTGCCACCATCTGATCAAATATTTCAAGGCATTGATTCCATACCTGGCTGTTCAAGCTGTAACTTTCAAAATTTCCCTTCTCTTTTAATCCCTCAAGCCAGTTTTCGATTCGGGAGGATAGAGTAAAGGCTTCCATAAAATGTATCAGTCCTTCGATTTTCTCCTTAACTGTCTTCCCCTGTTTTAATTTCTCTTCGAGATCCATAAAATGAGGGATCAATTTTATTCTGTTATCTTCCATTGCAAATAAGCCTTCATGGTTAATTTCTGTAAATGGCGTTTTCCATTTTTTCCCCTTTAATCCGGTTTCGATCGCCAGGTTTTCCAGCGCCTCCACCTCTTCATCCTCCAGGGGATGAAACCCGGTTTTAAGAAAGCGGAAAAAATCTTCATATCCAAACTGACTCTCCACGGTACGGAGAGCATATCGTATCCACCTGATTGGAGGCTGCTCCATGGATAGCCGCTTCTGATCCAGAAAGTAGGGAATGCCGTGCTCATCAAAGACCCTTTTCACCAAAGGGCCGTACATCGACAGATCCCCTGCAACAACCGCAATATCCCGGAATCTTGTCCCCTCTTCTCTCAACATTTCCACGATTTTTCTTGCAACCCCTTCCACTTCCCCTTGAGGATTCTTTCCTGCAAAAAGTGTGATCTTTTCGGGTTTTTCACTATAGGGAATCGAAGGGTAGGCAAAAAAGTTCTGTTCGATATAGGCAAGTTCGGGCGGTCGTTCCTGCTTTTCATTCACATGCATATAGTTTTCCTGAATTTCCAGCTTTGCTGCGATCTTCTGAAAACCCAGGAGAGATTTTCGAGGCACTGAAAACAGATCCCCCTCCTCCGCTTTGGCTGCAGAATCCATAATAAAAGAAAAGGTGAGATTCCCGGCATGCTTCCCGATTTCTTCAATCACTTTCCTCATCTGGGGAGTGTACTCATAAAATCCGTGGATAAAGACTTCAGACTCTTTTATAAAACCTGATTTCTCTATGCTTTCAGCTAAAGCCTCCATGCGATCTTCCTGGTCCCAGTAAAGGTTTTCATAGGCTTTTTCCAATTGCTCATAAATCAAACCGATATCCCATAATTTTTTTGTTAAGCCTCCTGACGTTCTCTCCTCTTCCATAAGAGAGATCATTTGATTCAGTTCAGAGGGTTGAATACGATGTTGCTTTAACTCTCGGATCATTTCCGACATTGTATGGGTGAATCCGGGTTTATCCGTCAGCTTTTCATAGACAAGAAGGTCTTCTTTGTACTCTTCCAGAAGTTTTCTGATCATCATGTTCTTTCCCAGTTCATTAATCTCCACACGGGTGATTCCCCCCACCTCACTGAAAATCCGCTGGGCAAGACGGGTAAAGCTTAAGACTTCGATTTGCATCATTCCCTGAAGGTTTTGGGAATCGATGAGATCCCGTTCCGTCTGCAAGGTGAACTGCTCGGGAACGATGCAGAGGATGTTTTTTTGCGGATTCTCTTTGCCACTTTTGACAATCCTTTGAAATAATTGGTTTTGAAGGTTGTGATGTGCTCTTCCGATCAGATAATGAAACGTCATGATACTCCCCCTTGTCTATTCTTCATGTTTGCTAAACATTATATCATTTTTTGCAGGATTATTAGAATCTTTATCGAATTCTATAAGATGACAATATCACATAAATCTATGACCAATGAATGACGCACATTTTGAAAGGACTGATTCTATGAAATCTTCAACCGGACGAATCTTTTTTGGAATTTTCATTTTGTTTCTCGGAGTGTTTATGCTTCTTCACTATTTCAACTGGATTCACTTTTCATTTCGTTTTATCTGGCCGCTGTTCCTACTGATCCCGGGGCTGTTGTTTGAACTCAGCTACTTTTTCAGCAGAAAGAAAAATTCTGCGTTGCTGGTACCCGGAGGTATTCTTACACTTTACGGTCTGGTGTTTCTTCTGGATGCCATTTACGGATGGCCGATTCTAAATCCGATCTGGCCTTATTATCTTCTGGGTGTTGCCTTCGGTCTGCTTCAGCATTATGCCTTTGGCAGCCAGGACCGGTCCTTATTATTGCCCATCGCCCTTTTGTCCCTACTATCCCTGGGGAATATTTTCCAGCATTACTATCAGCTGGACTTTAACCTCGTTTTTCCGATTATTCTTATACTTACAGGAATTTGGGTCATCATTAAGCGTCGATAATCCTGCTCAAACAAAAGAGATTCAGCAGAGGAATTTTCTCCATTACTGAATCTCTTTTTATGCATAGTTTAACCTTTGTAATATCCTGTCCCCATATTCCAGAGCTTCGGAGTGAAAGACTCATCCTCCTCACTGTGATCCTCTGTGAATTGGAGAATGCTTTCAACATCTCCGGAGAGCTTGTCCGCTTGATGAAGAATCTGTGCTTCAACAGTCTTCGGTAATACCGGTGAGCCGAACTCCAAGGCTCCGTGATGACCAAGAATTCCATTCAGGATCACAAGCCGATCTTCCTTTGAAAATCCTCCAATCGTCTCAATTTCTTTTTCCACCTGATAACTCCCCAGAAAAATATGTCCGAGCATAATCCCTTCATCGGTGAGATCAAGCTTAGGCAAAGGGTGGTATTCCTTGATTTTGGCCCAGTCGTGTAGAAGCCCGATGGCGATGAGCCGGTCTATCTGCCTTTGTGTAAGCTTTTTGGTGGTCGCCACTGTTAAGGCATACTTCAACACTTCCAATGTATGCTGCAGGATGCCGTGATAAAAATTATGATGGACCATTTTCGCAGCAGGATACGTGGTAAACCGTGAATAATAAGGCTCGGAAAAAATTAAACGCTTAATTAATTCCTTAATTTCCGGAGATTCCACTTTATCATAAAAAACTTTCAGGCTTTTTTCCATCATCTTCAAATCCCAATCGCTCTTTCGAATAAAGTCTCCCAAATCATAGCTGCCTTCTTTCATTGGCCGGATATCTTTGATGGTTAACTGAACCCGGTCATTATACTCTCCTACAAGCCCCTTGATTTTTACAGGCTGATCCTCGGAGATCTCAGTGAAAACGTCTTCAAACTGTTCATAGTCCCAACACTTTGTTTCCATTCTTTTTGTGGAATCCTGAACCACAACATCGGCATAGACCTTATCACTCTTTGTTCGCTTGAGCGTAACTCCTCCGATCAATACAACTAACTCCACTGTCTGATTTAAATACTCTTTTGAAAGATCTTTCAGCTTCATGTTTTCCTCCTATTTTTCGCCATCTCCCAGGAAACCATTGATTAGTCAGAATGAATCTGGGTATAATGAGTTGGTGAATCATTAATAAAAATATAACATGAAAAGGAGAGATGTTCAATGAATGCAATGACCGCTGATAATCTTAAATCCGCTTTCGGGGGAGAATCCATGGCCCATACCCGCTACATATTTTGGGGGAAAGCCGCAGTGAAGGATGGCTATCCCAATGTGGGAAACTTATTTGAGGCTGTTTCCTATGCAGAACAAATCCACGCAGGGAATCATTTCAGAGAGCTTCGAAAAGAGGTTGGTGAAGCCTCTGTCACCGCCGGTGGAGGATTTGGATTAACCACCACCTCCGAAAATCTTCAGGGAGCAATCGATGGAGAAAATTACGAAGTGGAACAAATGTACCCGGCTTTCATTTCTGTTGCAGACATGCAATCGGAAAAGGGAAGTATCCGATCCTTTCAATTCGCCCTCGAGGCGGAGAAAACCCATGCGGATTTGTTTTGGAAAGCGAAGGAGCAGGTGGATCAAAACAAGGATTTCGATCATGATACCGTTCATGTTTGTGATATCTGCGGCTACACCTTAACCGGTGAGCTTGAAGATGACTGTCCGATCTGTAAAGCCCGTACTGATATGTTTACCACCTTTGTAACCGGGCAATAACCTGTTAAAGAGGTCATCCCCAAGGGGATGACCTCTTTTTATGCTTTGACACTGTCAGTTTTGTATTTCGATCCTATTTTTTCCCCCATTTGCACCTTTGTCTCAATACCGGTCTGAGTGTTATGAATCAGATCTTCATCAATTATGACCTGGTCTTTTTGAAAAAACAGGATGACGGTTGACCCGCCAAAGGCAAAGTAGCCTTTTTCCTCTCCTTTTTCGACAGAATCACCGACGGAGCGGGACTGAAAGATTGTACCGACACATGTTGCTCCCACTTCAATGTATTCCATCGTTCCAAAGTGATCGGTATCGATCTCAGTAATCTCACGCTTGTTTTGACAATACAGCCGGATGGTTTTCTCCAAGGCAATTGGGCTTACAGAGCGATACTGGCCCTTGATCTGTTTCATTTCTTTAATAACCCCGCTGTCGGGAAAATGAAATCGATGATAATCCGCAGGAGCAAGTCGGACAATGACTTTTGTACCCCCCTGATAAAGCTGAGCTTTATTCCGATCCCCTAACAGCTCAGCCAAGGAGTAGTTCAATCCCTTGATCTGCACAACCTTCTCCGTATCAATTTCCTGATAAGCAAGCAGTTTCCCATCCGCAGGCGCTGCTAAGCTCTCAGGTTCATCATCAATCGGTCTCGCTTCTTCTTTTAAACGACGGATAAAAAACTCGTTAAAAGTTCTATATGTTTTGATATCACTGATTTCAGCCTCACTCATATTAATTTGATGGTGTTCCACAAAGGGTTTGATTTTCCTGCGACTGAGGGGAAGATTTTGCCATGCACCCACCAATCGTGAAAAGAGTTTTCTCCTCAACAAAGTGAAAAGAGCAAGATTCCCGGAGATGCTTCCATAAAGCCATCGCAGTACCAGATATCCCGGCACCTTCTCTTTGATTTTTTCCCCTGTTTCCCGGTCAATATAATAAATCCCCATGCTTTCCCTCCTTTTTTGCACCCATACTTTTACTTATTATATCATGGAATAATTATTTCTTCTAATGAGGATATTTATATTGCATGCTTATTCGCTCACTGATATAATTAATTAAAATCTGAGGATTTTAAATATTGTAAAAATAAGGAGGTAGAGTATGGCCCAGGAAAAACAAAGTTTCTTGCACTCGTATTTTAAAATTCCTTTTATTCAACGAATGGCTGTGGCTTTCGTCTTGGGAATTATCGCAGGACTGATCGTCGGCGAACCCATCACCGTCATTCAACCGATTGGAACCATGTTCCTGAGACTACTGCAAATGGTCGTAATCCCCATCGTTATTTTCACACTGATTACAGCTATGAAAAAGCTTACACCCAACCAATTGGGCCGTGTGGGAGGGCAAACTCTCGTTCTGTACATTGCCACAACAGCAGTTGCGATAATCATCGGTTTGATTATGGCAAACATTTTCAGTCCCGGAACAGGTCTGACTCTTCCCGGTGACTTCACCATGGATCCCGCTGAAGTTCCCAATATGATCGACGTATTCTTAAACATTGTTCCGAGTAATGTTTTCAATGCAATGGCTCAGGCACAAATTCTCCAGGTGTTGACCTTTGCGATTATTTTCGGAATCGGTCTCGCGTTCTTACGGGAAACCGCTTCGGATGAAATCAAAAAAGGCGTCGATGTCCTCTTTCTTATGACGGAAACTGCTTCGGAAGTTATGTTTAAAATCGTTCGTGGTGTGATGGAGTTTGGTGTCTTTGGTGTTTTTGCATTACTTGCGACAACTTTCGGAAATACAGGTCCTGAAGCCTTAGTGGATTTTGGCGTATTAATTCTTGCCTTCGTCCTTGGTGTTTTGATTCACATGGCATTAGTTTATGGACTCGTATTGAATGTGGTATTCCTGAAAGCATCTCCATTGCGTTTCTTCAATGGAGCAAAGGATGCTCTTTTAACAGCATTTGCAACTCGTTCCAGTGCGGGAACTCTGCCAATTACTATGAAAGTGGCGGAAGACAACCTGAAAATTGATGAAAGTGTTTACTCATTCACTCTTCCCCTTGGAGCAACGATTAATATGGATGGTACCGCAATGTATCAAGGAGTTGCAGCGGTTTTTGCAGCAAATTTGATTGGCGAATCACTCACATTGGCACAACAGGTAACAATAGTAACTACAGCTGTACTGGCCAGCATCGGTACCGCAGGGGTTCCGGGGGCCGGACTGATCATGTTATCCATGGTCTTAACCCAATTAGGATTGCCTCTGGGAGTTGTTGCTTTCGTAGCAGGGGTTGATCCGATATTGGATGCTTTCCGTACGATGAACAATATCGCAGGGGACTTATCTGTTACAAGCGTTGTTGCCAAGTGGAATAACAAGATCGACCTTAATGCGGGAGCATGGGTCGGTAAAACCGAAAAGACTCTTGTGAAAAAAGACAAGAAGTAGCTCTTTAATTCTAAATCCTCAGAAAAATCCTCAGTGAAATCCCTCTATCAATTAGAGGGATTTTTTTTGAACCTTTTTTACCTTCCCCACGTTAAAGAGAAAAGAATGTAAAAAGTATAGGAGGAAAAGTTATGTTTGCAGGGTTTACTCTATCTGAAATTCTTTTAATGCTTGCGCCCCTCGTTGTATTGGAGCTGGGTTTAAAGGTTCTCTGCTTCTCAATCATTGCCAATCGGGGAGTAAAAAACCTCACCGAGCTATGGTGGGTGGCGATCGTTCTTCTGGTGAACACCCTTGGCCCTATTGCTTTTCTAATTTTCGGAAGAAAGGACGGATAATATGATACAGGTAAAAAATGTTAAAAAAAGCTTTGGTAAACATGAAGTCATACAAAACATGAATTTTTCTATTGAAGCCGGTGAAATCTACGGGTTTCTCGGCCCAAATGGTGCAGGTAAAACAACAACAATGAATATGCTTACAGGTCTTCTTCCTTTGGATGCAGGACAGGTATACATCGATGGGATGGAACTCTCTCAAGACCATGAGAAAATCGAAAAAATCATCGGGTATCTTCCTGAGGATCCTCAGTTTTATCCCTATATGACCGGTCAGGAGTATCTCACTTACATTGGGAAAATCAGCAGGATGAGGGCTGGAGAGATTCAGGAGAGAAATAACTCACTCTTACATTTAGTTGACCTTATAGAAGCGGGAGACCGGAGAATCGGCGGATATTCAAGAGGAATGCGACAGCGTTTGGGTCTTGCAGTGGCTGTGTACAATCACCCGAAAATTCTTTTTCTCGATGAGCCCTCCTCCGCCTTGGACCCTCAAGGCCGCAGGGAGTTGCTTGATATCATCCTGAAACTGAAAGATGACAACACAACTGTCTTTCTCTCGACTCATATTTTGAGTGATGTGGAAAGAGTCTGTGATCGGATTGCGATCCTCCATGAGGGCATCATTCATCTTGAGGATTCCATTGAAAACCTTCAAGAACAATACCTTCAACCGATATATGAAATTCAGTGGGAAGGGGATTGCACCCCTCTGAAAGAACAACTCAAGAAAGCGCAGTGGCTAGAGAAAATTCATACAGATAAAAACCGCATGACCCTCTATGTAAAAGATCGAAAAAAATCCCAGCGCCAGATTTTTGAGGCCTTTAGTAAAATTGAGCTTCCTATGATTTCAATGGGTCTTAAACGTTCAACCCTCGAGGATATCTTTGTGAAGGTGGTGAACAACAAATGAAAAATTTCCCTGCATATTTTCAAAAAGAGCTGATTGAAAACCTGCGAACCTACCGGCTGTTTATTATTCTCATTGCCTTTGTCATATTTGCTTTGATGGAACCTGTTATCTACCGTATGCTTCCCCGTATCCTTGCTTCAGAGGGTTTGGATCCTGAGGTGTTCGGAATGATGGATACCTCTCAGCAGGGTTTGCTTCGCAGCTATATCGGTAATATGATACAAACCGGGATTCTTGTCTTTACATTAACTCTTTCCGGGGCCCTCGCCCATGAGATTCAAAAGAATTATTGGATTCTTCCCAGAACAAAAGGGGGGAATGCCTCAGCTTTAATTTTATCAAAATACATGCTTTACAGCTTTGGGATCATCATCGTCATTCTGATCAGTTTTTTTATTAATCGTTTTTACACAGGTGTTCTGTTTGAGTCCACAGGCTTAACAGTTCTGTGGACTCTTCAAAGCGGCTTGATTTTTTCACTCTACTTTCTGTTTATTCTTGCATTGCTTTTTTTCTTCGTCAGCCTGACAAGACGAAGCATCGCAGCAGCGGTAACCACAATGTTGATGTCGTTTATCGTCATGCCTCTTCTTTTCAACTTTCAGGCTTTGCAAAGGTTTTTGCCCTATGGTCTTGTTCAGGAGAGCGGTTTGTTTGTCATTAACCGGTATAGCCTCCTTCCTCTTATAGCAAGCACAACCCTATTGATTTTCATTCTTTTGTGGGGTACCATTAAACGTGTAAAGCATATGAAGATCTATTAATACATGAAAATAGGAACTTCCCATCAGGAGGAGGGATCAGATGTTAAAAAAACGTTCATTGGCTAATCTGCCCACCAGGATCCAAAAGCTAGAGAGGATTTCCAGAGAGCTTAAAGGGCCGGAAATCTATGTGAAAAGGGATGACGAAACAGGATTGGAGTTTTCCGGAAACAAGATTCGGAAGCTTGAGTTTGTGGCAGAGGATGCACTTTCAAAGGGCTGTAATGCCCTTATCACCTGCGGAGCCGTTCAGTCCAATCACTGCAGAGCCACTGCTGCCCTTGGTGCAAAACTTGGCATCCCTGTGTTTTTAGTGTTGAAACAAAATCAGGAGCCTGACTATATCGGTAACTATTTGCTGGATTATCTTTTTGGAGCAAGCATCACCTTAATTACCGAGGAAGAATATAACCACCGTCGTGGAAACGTTATGCTTCGTCTAAGGGATCAGTTAGAAAAAAAGGGGTTGAACCCTTACTTAATTCCTGAGGGTGCATCAAACGGCCTTGGCTGTTTCGGCTATGCCTATGCTATAGAGGAAATTCTGATGCAGGAGAAGGAGTTCGGTAGACATTTTGATAGAATTGTCGTTGCCACAGGTTCAGGCTCCACCCTCGGAGGATTGATTCTTGGGAAGGAACTCTTCGAACATCCCGGTGAGATGGTGGGGATAAACATCACTGCAGATGCGCCAACCTTCCAAAAAAGAATCTCCCTTATGCTCAAACAGGCACTAGAACATATTCCCAACCATCAGATCACCAAAGCCGTGAATTCGTCGGGCAGTCATCCGCTTTTCGCTCAACAGAAAATCAATATAATCGATGGGTACGTAGGAGACGGGTATGGAAAAAGCACTCAGATGGAATGGGATTTCATCAAGAAAATTGCTCAACAGGAAGGACTTCTTTTGGATCCGGTATACACAGGAAAGGCTTTCTATGGTTTGGTTCAGGAAATTAAAAAAGGATCCTTTGATCAGGATCAAAGAATCCTCTTTATTCATACAGGTGGAATTTTCGGACTTATACCACCTCAAGGCCTTCAACGGTGAGGGCTTTCCATCTAAAAAGCTTTGCAAGATCGATGGTGATGACTTCTCCATCGATTTTTGCTTTTTTACTCACCAATATGTGGATATCCTCAACGATTTTCTCGTGATAATCCTCCGGATTATCTTTCTCCTCACTGAATCCGATGACAGGGACATAGCGAAAACCGCTGTGACATCATCCCTTTTTCTCATACCGGATGATCACGGATTTCCCCACTTCCCGGATGTAATTTATTGCTTCATCAGTCAATTCAATCTTCATTTTCCCACCTGCCTTTAGAAAGCCTATTTAAATGATTATTCTATTCATACCCATTTTACTTCCGCTTAACGTTTTGAAATTGGCCCGATACAGGAAAAACTTCACCTGAGTTTCTCGCCGCAGTGACTGCAATAGCTGCCTTGGACATCGGTTTTATTCCCACAGGACGGACAAGTGCGTACTTTTTTGATAATTCTTGTTACCACTAAGTAAATGATAAGGTTTGTAGGGGTATTCAACAAGCCGAAAAAACCCCAAATCCAGGGATGTTCCCCTCTCTTTTTGGCATCATAGAACATCCAGGAGCCCTGGGTAATCAAAATTAGACCCAATAGGATCCATAGTGGTAATGGAATACTTGAAAGTTCTTCCATGCTAAGAATCCCCCTTTATGTTTCTTCCACGATACTCGAGTCCGCCTATGATTGGTATAATCAGCGGGAAAATAAATAATCCAAAAATTTGAACCTGTATAAAACCCGGTCCGATATCAAAGTAAAAAAGCAGCCCTGTTAAACTCATCATAATTGTTGCCACTACAATAAATGTTCCTAGTTCATTAACTAGATGCCTGCTGAGTTCTTCTGAATTTCTCTCTTTTAAGTGTTCTCTCACTAACTCTTCAATGAAGATGAGTTCATCCTCTGATGCCTCTGGCTCTAAGGGCTTTCTTGATAAGGAGTTTTCCATTAAGACCAGGTTTTCTCTGAAGTTCAGACACACATCACATTCATTCAGGTGCTTCAGTTCATCCTTCTTCAGATTATTCTCATCATAGAACTCGTCGATGATTCTTTCCTGAACTCTTTTACATTCTTCATTCATGAAATCCCTCCTTCCGAAGTAAACCTTGCAGTTCAATAATACTATGATGGAGTCGTGAACGCACTGTCCCCAGAGGACATCCTTCAATTTCAGCTATTTCCTGATATGAGTAACCGTAATAGTGTTTTAAAATGAATACATTTCGCTTTTCATCGGATAGCACTCCAAGCGCTTTTTTCATTGCATTCATCTCTAATCGCTGTAACGCTTCAATTTCCGTGTTTGTTCCAGGATCTGAAGCATCCGTATGAACTTTTGAAGATTCCTCAAGCTTATTTTTCCGGAGATAGTCAATATAACAATTTTTCCCTATGGCAACGAGCCATGTGCTGAACTTTCCTTTAGGCTGATACTTCTTGAAATTTCTGATTGCCTTCACCATAGTCTCCTGACTCAGATCTTCTGCAAGCTCCTGATTTAGGGTCAACTTAAAAAGGTATCCTTTCAGGATTCCATAGTTCATTTTAAACAGCTGGTTCATCGCCCAGGCGTTCCCGTTTTGTGCCTGCTTTAGAATCTCTGCCTCCGTCATAAAAGATCTCTCCTTAATTAAACGTAGATCGAAGGGAAAAGTTCACTCACTTATTCTTCTGACGACCCTTGAATCCTCTTTAAGCATGTCAGCAGTTTTCTGTTTATGCCTTCGACTCTTTCTTTGTCTTTGCCTCCGGGATGCACTGATAGTTTCCCCTCCATCGGCATATAGAGTATCCGGTTGACCTCCAGCTGAATCCATGGAATTCCCTTTTTCCAAGCCATATGTTTTGTGATGTATCCACCTTTGAAAGGATCGTTCAACCGAACACTTCCCTGCCCGAAAACATCCTCGAAAATCTCTTTGATTTCCACCATCAGGTCTTGAGTGGCAGTTAAGGGTTCATCCAGCTCTTCTCCCATCTGACCTCCTCTGTTACTGATACAGAACAATGGTCTTTTCTCAGCATCTTTGTTAAAGGGGTCTTCAGGGAGCATGCTGTGACAGTCAATACCCAGTTTTACCTCCCGGTCACCGGCTGCATCATGAAGTTTATTAAAGTACGGGTCGTAATAGGCTTTGAACAGAGCTTCTCTCTCACCTGTTTCCAGTGGATCCTTCCACACTTGATTGAGAAATACGGATTTTGTCTTAACCACTCCGTCGAAGTTCTCTGGAGGCAAATCCCTCTTACCACGATTTAAATCCACAACAACCCTGGGAACCTCCGTTGTGATTAGGTATTTCACCTCCACTTCAAAGTCAAACAGCTCCCTTGTCCATGTGTCTCCGTCTCTTAATACTTCCTGCTGATCCAGCATAAATTTCTCTTTTACTTCCTCCGGCACCCGATCACCGCCATGGGGAATTGAAATAATCAACGGGATTTTGGTTTTCATTTTTTTCTTCTTCTCCTTATCTTGGCCCCTTTGCAGAACCGTCTCTCCTCGGATCAGCCACTCCGCAAAATTCATAGTTGTTCTTCTTCTGAGGCAGTTCGATTGCTTGAATGCACCCTAAAAAGAAGCTATAGGATCCTCTCATCCGGATATCATATCCGGTTTCTTCAAAGGTGCTTTTTACTTCCTTCGTGAATCTTCGTTTTTCCATCTGCATTTTCTTTTTATCCGAAGTATGAAAGCGTGGTTCCTCGATTGCCCTGGCCAGACTCTGATTTCCGTCAATGTATCTGATGAGAACCTGACTTAATGCAGTGGAAATCCTCTCACTTCCTGGACTTCCCAGGACAAGTACAGGGCGCTTTCTTCGAGTAATGATCGTTGGAGCCACACTGGACCAGGGTTTGTTTCCAGGCAGAAGATAGTAAGGGTGGGTCCTGTCTTTATATTCATATGCGCTCATGTAGTTGTTATAAAAAAATCCTAAATTTTCAGCACTTCGCTTCGATCCGAAAACCAATTCGATGGACTGGGTGACCGCAATAATATTTCCTTCGCTGTCAGCAACAGAAAAATGGGTGGTCTCACCAGAAGTTTCCGGCGGAAGATGGGTTGTCACTTCCTGATAGCGATCTATAATATTTAAGATGTTTTCCTTCACCTTTTTCCCATACCTTTTATCAGTCATTCTTCGTTCAATCTGTTGAAAGTAGATATCCGGATTCTGAGGCATTCTCTTTCGATCTCTTAAGGTTAACTGGAAAGCCAATGCCGTGACCAGATTTCCAAAGGGAGTATCAAGATCAAGTTCTTCCGGATCGAAGTTTTCCAAAATATTTAAAATCTGAACCAAAACCCTTCCAGCACCCGGTGGAGGAAAAGTCACAATGCCATGACGTCGATAACGGCTTTCCAGGACGGCTCTTTCAATGGGTACCGGAATTTGACAAAAGTCCTCTTTTGTTAACAGACCTCCCCGATTTTTCATATCCTCAATAATTTCATCACTTATAGATCCCGTATAAAAATCCTGCCAGCCTTTCTCCCCTAAAATTTCCATGCACCGGGCCAGCTCCGGCTGAATAAGAGTTTCGCCCTCTGGTAATGGCTTTCCCTCCTTGAGGAAATTCCTGGATGCTTGAGGATCTTTTTGCAACTCGTCTTTGCTTCTCTCGATCAGCGAGTGAAGGAGAGAACCCACTTTAAATCCCTCCTTGGCGTACTTAATAGAAGGGCTTAAGAGATCTTTAAAGTCCATGGTTCCATAGTAATCCAGCAGGTATCCGTAAAACGCAGGGGTCGACGGCAGCGTACTCGCTTTTAACCCCAGTTTCCAAGGAGCTTTTGGCATATCCTGGGGTTGAAAGTGGTAGGGTGCAACCGATGAACCGTCCAATGCAAAAAACCGTTTCTCTTCTGCCAAATATACCACCGCCATAGATTGACCACCCATCCCCGAGGCTTGAGGTTCAGTCACACCTAAGCAATAGGATACGGCCACAGCCGCGTCAAAAGCGTTTCCTCCCATTTCCAGGACTTTTGCGCCGACTTCTGTGGCATAATGTGAAGCTGATGAAACCATTCCTTTTTTACTGTGATCAGATGGTGCGATCCTCGTTGTCATGATTATCCCTCTTTCTCATCCATTTTCAAGCAAAAATTCTTTCATCAAAGAACGTCTACCCAAAGATTTTCCTTCGGGTAGACGTACACTGCTTATGTTAGAATGCTGACACATCCTGGAAACAATAGATTCTACTTTTTTTGATCTGCCTCACCATTTCCCAAATCTTTTAGCAAAAATTGGCTGATCAGCAGGGTTTTTTGTATCAACTCTGTCCGATTGACTGATTCGTTTGGGGTATAGAGATCCTTTGAACTTGGTGCCATTCCACAAATCACAGCAGCATCCTTTGAAACTTCTCCGGCTGCCGAAGGCAGAAGTGTGGACTCCGATCCAAAGGGAATGTTCCACTTCTTCGCCACATCCTCCAATTCCTTTTCCAAAGCCAATGTTGCTTTGGTGTTCTTCATCGGAGGCCGTTCTTCCAGCTTCTCCAAATAGGTTTTAATTCCCTTTTTCTTCGTTTGGAAAATCTTTCTCAAAGAGCCTTCCGCTTTTTTTGCTTTATCCTGATCCAAATAGGTGATAAAAACATTTGCAGTAACCCTGTGGGGAACAAGCATACTGTATCTTTTAGACTGAATATCCTGGACCGCCACTGTTAAATACTTGTTTTCTCGATCCAAATCCTTAATTTCCATTACTTTTTCCAATAGAAAATCCAAAGCATTACCCGTCGTCGGCGAACCGATTCTCATACTGCTTCCTTCCACAACAACTTTGAATTTTATTGCTCCCCGTCGCTGGTGGATCACTTTGTTTTCATTGTACCCGGGGTGCATCACGATCACGTTTTTCGCTCTCTTGGCAATTTTAATTAGTGTCTCGCCACTGTAACGCATTCCCTGACCTTCATCACCGTAAACAAAGATTCCGACCTTCTTCTCATCCAGTTTCCCCACATGATAGAGGGCATCAAAGGTTTTCAATACGGAAATCAGCCCCGCCCGACTGGATGCAATCCCTTCACCGAAGAGCTTTTCCGGCTCCTTTCTAAATGGAATCGGATAGGATCCCCGATCTCCGGGGATATCCATTGGAATAACAAACACTGTTCCATCCTGGAACCCCTGCTTTCCGGTCCAGAACCAGTGAGATTTTCCTCCGGTATAATGAACGTTTTTCTTGATTTTCAGTTTGCGAAGCCGATAGTCCAATTTCCGGATAAAAGCTTGCTTGCTGACCGGATCATCTGTTGCTGTGTAGAGATTCGTCCAATTCTTTAACTCATTTTCCATCTGATCACGGTTCTGTGTGATATAGCTGAAGGCTGCCGCTTCATACTCCTGGGCCTCTTCTCCGCTGGTCTCAAGGATTGGACCGAAATATCTTTGAGATGCCACTTCAATTAATCGCTGAATCAACTTATTATATGGAAGTCCCACCGTGGTTGACGCAGCCACATAGGATGATTCCGGTCCGAGACTGGCCATTGAGTTTACTTCCAGCACATAGGGATTCCCTTCCCCATCAATACGGAAATCCAC
>PWFQ01000062.1 GCA_003554105.1 Clostridiaceae bacterium
AGATAGAAACTGTGAGGTAGTTGGTTCGTTGGATAGTTGGATAGGGAAAGGAAACCGAGGGGGGAAGCTGCCCTCGGTTTTTTGTTGAAAACGTTTCTGTCACAAAGGGGTACGGTTCAAAGTGTAACGGTGATTCGTGTCACATTAGAATCCGTCCCCTTTGTAACATCCGGAAACGCTTAGATGATAAAAGTATTTAATTACAATGCTTTAAAGACTGGCACCATTGTGTTTGGAGAAGATGTACAACAAAGGAAGCGATAGCACCGGCTACCGCTTCACTTTGCCCCAAAACGCTTCTTCTGAATCAAGACATAACTGCTTTTTCAGGATTCTTTCCCATAAACCTTTAGGAATTTCCTTATGGACAGCATGGCTTACCTTTGTTCGCAAGATCCTTCCGTCATCAAGTGTTTTCCTGTAATAAAAGTGGTCAGAATTTCTGATCAGTTCCCAATTGTCCTTCTCACAATAGCGTTTCAGGTCTTTAAATTTTGGGGGCATATAATACCTCCTTGGTGCAATCTGACTGTTCAATACTGCAAGATGCACCTGGTAATTATTATAGCATAATTTGCCAGAAAGCGAACAAACATTCTTTGTTATCACTCACTTTGAATCGCTTTTATAACTTGCACAACACGTACAACTTGTACAACTTGCACAAAGGTGATATAATAAATCCACTAGGAGGGATGAAGAATGTTGGAATATATTTATAGCTCAGAGGCGAGAAAACATTTCGGTGAAACCCTTGACAAAGTTGATGAATACAAAGTTCCGGTGGAAGTGAAAAAGAAAATAGCAGGAGGTACAAAGGACTTCATTTTCATTAGCAAAGAGAGCTATCAGTCGCTTCTTGATCAAGTCAGGCTGGATGTGACTGTGATCAATGAAGATGATGGAAGCGTCACACTGGAGTTGGAAGTGTTAGATTTATTAGCATGGGGAAAATCCATTGAGGAAGCCTTGGATGATTTAGCAGAAGACCTGCTGAACTATGCTGAGGAATACAAATCAGAGATTCAAGCATATCTTAATGCGCCAAACCGGAAAAATCATTATATCTATCTTCTGAAAGTATGGACACGAGACACAAAAGAAGAAGTCAAGAATATGCTGGTGATCCGTAAATGAAAACGGTCACCTTGAGTTAGTAAAGTAGAAATGGATTGTGTTGGAAATTTGGAAAGTAGAAAAGTTGGATAGGGAAAGCAAACTGAGGGCGGAGGTTGCCCTCAGTTTTTTGTTGAAAACGTTTCTGTCACGTCCCCTTTGTAACATCCGGAAACGCTTAAATGATAAAAGCATTTAATTACAATGCTTTAAAGACTGTCCCTTGTGAGTTTTAATAAGTGGAAAGTTGGTTAGTTGGAAAGCTGGACAGAAAAAGCGTGAAACCTTGAAATTGTAATATTAAATAGAATTATGAAAAGATCTGTTTAAAAAATCACTTTTTCTTTTGATTTTCTCATCTACCATCTCTATTGGTGTTTATTAAAATACAAAAACAGTGTTTTTTTGATAACCTTCCTTACCTTTAAAGGCAAAGGGTTTAAGGTTTCGATTAAACAAAGTGAAGGACTAAGTGAAGGACTAAGTGAAGACACAACCGGAACATATTAAGTAAACTAAAGATCCGTCTTCTTAAGTTCTTTTTCTTTAAATTCTTTTAAGGTCTTTCAGTATCATTAGGGGGGAGAGAGTGGACTTCTGAGAGGAAAAAGCGGATTATATGAAGGGGAGAAGAGCCCCTAATGCTTGAAAAAAGCGGACTTCATCAATGGGAGGATGCCCCTGTTCATTGCAACAGGCGGAAGTGAAAAAAGCGAAAAATTTTCCTTGCAATCGGATTTTATTCTGGTATACTATACTGCTTAAAAAATTCACGATGTTGATCATCGATGACAAGGAGGATGTAAATGGAGAGTTTTTATCACAGTTCGAGTCAAATGAGGTTCCGGTTTTCACCCATGCTGAAGTTTTTATCGGATCACAGGTATATCAATGTATCCTACGGGGCAAAGCAGCTCTATACCTATCTCTACGACCGGCAGAGTCTCAGCTACAGAAATCGCTGGTTTGATGAGAAGGGAAATGTCTTTATCCGCTTTAAAACCAAGCCCGCACAAAACGATCTTCGAAAGAGGGAAGAGAAGGAACTGAAGGACCTCAGCCTTTCAGAGCTGATGGGTGTGGATCCGAAGACCATTATGAAATTCAAAAAAGAGCTGAAGGAAGCCGCACTCCTCCATGAAGTCCGGGAGGGAATGGGGCGGACTAACCGAATATACCTGAAGTACCCCGCTGATATCGATGAGAAATATCTCTATCACTGTGCAGATGAGGAGTTTGGGGATCATCCGTTTTCCTAGGGGAAGGGTTTTAAATATTTCATGGTTCAAGATCAAAACCACCGTTTCGGGAGGGTACATGCAGTTGAGGAACTCTTTGCCGGAGGTTCAGGAACCTGGGACGATCCCTAAGTGATTGAGACTGCAGAGCAGCTTGATCAGCAGGAGACTCTTTGGATAAATGATTCTAAAGAGTGTCGGCCACCACACGGTTTTTGCCTTCTGCTTTTGCCCGGTAAAGAGCCCGATCCGTTCGGCAGATCAAGTCTTCTTCAGATTCCCCGATTTTGCCTGTGGTCACACCGATGCTGATGGTCACCCGTGGAATTTCCTGTGCAATGCTGCTGAAATCAAATTCCTCGAAGCTTTTCCGGATTCGTTCCGCAACTCTTTCCGCTTCCTGAGCACCTGTTGAGGGGAAGATCACAGAAAACTCTTCACCGCCGATGCGACAGGGAAGATCGGCTTCGCGAATATTCTCTCTCACCACTTTCGCCAAGGCCTGCAGCACCTTATCGCCCATAGGATGGCCGTAGGTGTCGTTGAATTTTTTAAAGTTGTCGATATCCAGGTACACCAGAGAAAGGGGTATTCGGGAAAAATGGGATTCCTTTAAAAGCACAGGAACCAGTTCGTCAAAATAACGGCGGTTGTGGAGTCCCGTCAGACTGTCGGTCATGGAAATTCTTGACAGTTCTATCTCCCTTTTTTCCGCCACTTCCTGATTTTGTCTCATATGGCGGATGCGATCCGCCAAGGCGAAGGAAAGGAGCAGGGATTCGATGCTGGTGGACATCGTCAGGGCGTAGGACGTGAAAAAGCTATGCTCCACAACACCGATTCCCCGAAGAACGAAAAGCACAACCGCAGTGAAAAGAACCGCCGTTGCCAGTATGTAATAGCGTGCAATCCTGTTTCCCCGGCGATAGGAGATGAGGGCGACGGTCATCACGAAAAACGGGAGAAATGCTCCCGGCACATAAGCCATATAATTGGCATAGTATTGCTGCCCTGCAAAAACCAGGATGATTCCCACACCACAGAACGCAAGAGCGCCATAGATCACCGGCCTGGCTTTCGGAACGTACCGGTCGATTTGCAGAAAAGCCCGGGAAAACAGCAAAGCAAAGATCAATGCGGCGAAGGTAGCTGCAATTACATAATATTCAAGGAGTTCTCCCAGGCGGAAATCCAGGACCTTCAAAATTCCGGTCACTCCAACCTGGTAAATCAGCATAAAAACCATATAGCCCACATACAGGATATAGGGCCGATCTTTTATGGCAATGTATAGTACAAAATTGTAGAGAATCATGGCGATCATGATTCCGTATGCCAAGGCCAGCAAAAATGTATAAGATTGCTGTCCTGAAATGAATGCATGGCCATTTGAGATTCCCATGGAGAAATTGTTGGAATACTGACTTTCCACTCTGGTGTAGATGGGCCTTTCCGGGTCGAGGTGATCCGGCAGTTCAAAAACAGGGAAAAAATGCCCCAGTTCATCCTGTAATCCCCGATAAAAGTATCCGCCTCTGTAAGTGATGTACTCCTCGTCTCCCTCACTCACAACGGGCAGATGAATGTCAATCCGCTCAATCCCCGAATAATCATAGAACAGAACGGTTCCCCCGGGATTAAATAAATCATTATATCCGAGGACATCCTTAACAGAAAAGCGAATCCAGTAGGCATTCCTTGATATTCCAAAGGTGAACACCTCGTCCTCGTGGGGAAGAAAGTCGTTTTCTCTGTCTCCCCGGGATAATTCTTCAAAGGTGAGAGTTTTAGAAGAATCCTGCAGGTACTCTGCGTAAGGACCGATCATGATCTCTGTATCCGGCAGATCTTCGCTGCCATCATGCCCAAAAGCAAAAATGGAACCTGAAACACACAAAAGGAGAAGCACACACAGCACTATTTTACAGCTTTTTGAAGAAACCATCACAACACCCTCCTTTATCGTTCCGGACACAGATCGAAAAATCATTTAATAGCCAATTCACTATTTCCAAGCATTGACGAAGAATTCTAACAATTTCCTCTCCATTTTACCACTATATAGACCTTTTCATCAACATGTTTATTATTGGAAATGAAGGGTTTTAAAAGTGTCCTCTTCTGTGTTTCGGCATTTCCGCCATGAAAAAAATTCGAATCAGATGAGTATTTCTGTCTGTGGAAAAACAGCTTGATGAGAATCCTGAACCGGCGACCAATGTGGCGAAGTTCTCCCCGGGATTTTCACAATCTTTCGTAAAAAGATTGGAAACTCTTTTGTCAGTTGTGATATAATGTTGAGAAAATCTGCACTTTGAAAGAGGTGTGACCGTGGAGAACATTAATGAAATCGCATATTATGACTTTAAAAAACCGGAGAAGATGAGCCATGAATCCTTCGAGACTGCAAAGAGGGTCTTCGGAGATTTCGGAAAGTTCGCAAGTCAGCGTCTTTCCCATGTGATGCTGACCAAGACGGAGCTGAAGGTGGAGACCGTTGAACAAAGCAGCTTTCAGGAGTTTTTAGAGACCATGTCCAAAGTCTCGGTGATGGGGGAGCTGAGGGTGGAGCCCTTTAAGAGCAATCATCTTCTGGCCATTGAAAAGCAGCTGGCCCTCGAGGTGGTTGAGCTGATGTGCGGAGGGTCCGTCGCCTCGGTGGTTGATGCCTCTGAAAAGAAGGTCTTCACCGACATCGATCTCTCCATTCTGGCAGAGTTTCTGGAAAGCCTTCTTGCCCCCTATGAAAGGGCCTGGGGAGAGATTGAAGACATTGAGGCATCTTTGGCCTCGGTGTATACGGATTCCAGGCATAACCGAACCATCCTTCCCCATGAGGTGGTCTACCATATCAAAATGGAGATGGAGTTTCTCGGGAACAGGAGAAGGATTGATCTTTGCATCCCCTACACAGCCCTGGAGCGGTCCATGAATCAACTGGATTCCATGATGCTCTCTCTGAAAACCGAGGTGAACCCCAAGGAACGGGCGTCGATGGAGGGACATATCCATAGAATTCCCATTGGTCTTTCCGTCAGTCTGGGAGAAACCACCATTACCGTGGAGGATATTTTAAAGCTTGAGAAAGGCGATGTCATACAGCTGGGAACCCATATCCGTGAGCCGTTAAAGCTCTATGTGGAGAATAAGGAATACTATCATGTGAAACCCGGGGTTTCCAACGGCAGATACGCTGTGGAACTGCAAGAGGAATTGGAGGAGGAGGGTGACCAATGAATGATAAACTCATTTCAGAAGAAGAGATCAATTTGTTGTTGGACAAGCAAAAGAAAATGGAGGGCGAAGAGAGCGGGAATGATGACGCCTCCCATAAGGGAAATGACGAGGTGACAATGAAAAAGCCGGTGTTTCAGGAGCTGGATGCCGAGGAGAAAACCGGGGACGCTCAAAAGAATCTGGATGTGATTCTGGATGTGCCTCTTGAGCTGAAGGTGATCCTCGGAAAGAAGAGCAGAACCGTGGGGGAAGTCCTGTCCTTGGGAAGAGGCTCAGTTCTTGAGCTGGATAAGCAGGTGAACGATCCCCTGGAGATTCATGTGAACGGAAAGCTGATTGCCCTTGGAGAAGTGGTGGTCATTAATGATCAGTTCTGTATCCGTATCACCGATATTGTCAGCAAGGAGCAGCGACTGAAAAATTTATAACAGAGAAAATGGCCCGGAAGAAATTCCAGGCCGTTTTTTACGTGAAAGGACTTAAATCTGATCATAAATCTCCGATAAAGAAAGTAAGAGACTGTTAAGAAGGAGGGTTACAATGAAAATTCATCCTGCGCAAAAGAACCCGAAGGTTCATCATATCAAGCGTGAAAAAGAAAAGGCCGAGGTAAAAACCCCGAACTCCTCAAAAGGAGTGAAGGTGGAAATCTCCCAAACCGCAAGGGAAATCTCCAAGGCCATGGAAACAAAAACAGAGAAGGGCTACTCCAAACGGGTGGAGGGCATTCGTCAATCGGTGCTTGAGGGAACCTACAAGGCGGACCCCAAGGCCATCGGGAAAAAGCTTCTTCAGACCATCAGCCAAGAGAAGGGACGGGAGTAGGAATGGGAAAGAATAAAGAGATCAGGCATCTTCTGGAATCCCTTCATTCCCTGCTTCTCAGGGAAAAGGAAGCTTTGATGAAGGATGATGTGGCAGAGGTTGTTGAAATTGTTGAGGAAAAAATCACTTTGGCAGGCCGCCTTGAGGAAATGAAAGAGATGAAAGAAATGAAAGAAATGAAAGATGCGGAAGGACAGATGGACTCGAAAGCAGATGAGGGCAGGGACGCCTCTGTCAATGCTCTTATCGACAGCATTTGGGACCTGCAGGAGACCAACCGGCTTTTGACAGAACAGGCTCTTTCCTATCAGGAGGTTCTTCTGAAAAGCATTGCAGAGGAATCCACGAAGGATCGGGAAACCTATTCACCCAAGGGCGGATACAGTGATCAGAAAAAAACTTCCACTTTTGTGGATCAGAAGGTATAGGAGGTACTTATGTCCGGACTGTTTACTTCACTTCATACGGCAAAAAAAGGGATGAATGCTCAGCAGCTATCCCTTCATA
>PWFQ01000046.1 GCA_003554105.1 Clostridiaceae bacterium
GACTTTCACCAAGTGAAAAAATTTTTATGAAAAGAGATGTTTATATGCCTTGATAGGGCTTGAACATACATGCGATGAATACTTTAAGGGTCTCGAAAGACCTGTAAAAATATTGACAGAAAATTTAAATGATTATATAATGGATTTAAATATTTTACTCGCTAAAATATTTGGAAAAAAACTTTTTTAAAGGAGGAGTATGAATGAAAAAGAAGTTAATTTTGTTATTGGCGTTCCTTATGATCGCCAGTATGTTCCTTGCCGCTTGTGGGGGAGCAGACGACGAGCCGGCACCGGACGACGACAACGGTGAAGCGGTAGATCCGGATGACGATGATGACGACGATGATGTGGCAGACGAGGATTATGAGAACCTGCTGATTGCCGGGGTAACGGAAATCGGTGGAAACTTCAACCCAGCGTACTATTCATCAGCCTATGATGGATTCGTGGTTGACTTCGTATTCCAACCGCTTATGACCAGAAACTTTGACGGTGAGTGGACAATGGAAGCGGCAGAAGACTGGGAAGTAAGTGAAGACGGAACGCAGGTTACATTCTTTATGGACGAAAGCAATGTTTTCTCCGATGGTGAGCCTGTAACCGCTCATGACGTAGTATGGACGTACATGTTACTGTCTGACCCATCCTACACAGGACGATATGACTCAGTAGCAAGAGAATTAGTCGGATTTGACGAGTTCCGAGGAGACGAACTTGGAATTACTGCAGACGACGACCCTGCAGATTTCTTTGAAGGAGTTGTAGCATTAGACGACTATACAGTACAATTCACTTTCAAGGAAGCGTTAAGAACAAATATTGCAAACACTACAATGCACATTATGCCTAAGCACTATTACGGAGCACAATGGGCTTATGGAAGAACTGAAGCAATTCAGGGACTCAACTCACGACCAATGGGATCCGGTCCATATATCATGGAAGTATTCGCACCGGACCAATACGTATACCTGAACAGAAACCCTAACTACATCTTTGAAGATCAATTTGCAATCGAAGAGATTATTCTTGAATCTGTAACGATGCAAACAGATGTAGAGGAGTTTATGGCAGGGAATGTGGATCTTCTGGCTGGACAAATCACACCTGATGATATCCGAAATGTTGATGCAGATCCTGACAGAGTAGCCCATGGATATTCTCGAAGTGGTTACGGTTACATCAAAACAAACCACGAGCATGGACCTACAACAGATCCGGCAGTACGACAAGCATTATACTACAGCTTTAACCTACAAGAGTTTGTAGACAACTATTTTGAAGGGTATGCAACTACTCAGTTCCATCCTTATTCTCAAGTATCTTGGGCAGTAACCGATGAGTGGGTAGAAAGCTTACCGGATTACAGCTTTGACTTAGACCGAGCCGCTCAAATTCTTGATGACGCCGGTTGGACAGTTGGAGCAGACGGAGTAAGAGAAAAAGACGGTGAAACTTTAACCCTTAACATCCTTGCAATGCCAGATCATGATATCCTTGACACCCTCATTCCTATGTGGGAAAGAGACTGGGGCGAAGGACTAAACATCGACCTTAACGTTGCTTACGAAGAGTTCAACTCAATTCTTGACACCGTAATCTATGACTCTGACAACAACGTTGAAGAGTGGAGCATGTTCTTCCTTGCAACGACCATCACAAGCTACGATCCTCATGGTACCGTCGAAGGTTCGTTCCATTCACGACACGTGCGATCCGGTGGAAATAACACTTCAAGATACCGAAATGAAGAAGTCGACCGAATGATCGACGAAGGTGAAAGAATCATGGACGACGACGAAGCAAGACCACACTATCAGGAAATCGGCCGAATCTTAACTGAAGACGCAGCCTTCATGCCTGTATATGCCAACGAAACCTATGACTTCTACCACAACAAGCTGCAAAACTTCGAAACTCACAGTATCTACAACTGGGTAGCAGCGATGAGAGATGCATATATCCAAGGTCACGGAAACTAAATCTTTAAAACATGGACCAAGAATCATAAACTTGACAGGGCTTAACATTTAAGTCTTTGAGAAAATTGAAGGCAATCTTACATTCCCTTGTAAGATTGCCTTCGTTTCAAGTAAGGCCTGTTTTTAGACAATTGAAAAATTAATATTTATACACGAACTGTTGAGGAGTGAGGGTATGTTAAAATTTATTGGAAAAAGGATACTTCAGCTGATTCCCACCCTGATTGCCATCTCCCTCTTGATTTTTATTGTTGTGGATTTTATGCCGGGAGACTATGTACAGTCCTACTTGGGACTGGGTAGTGATGTAACTCCTGAACGACAACAGGAAATCCGGGAGCTGCTGGGGCTGGATCGATCGATGCCGATCCGATATTTAAGCTGGTTAGGCCGCATAGTGACAGGAGATTTAGGACGGAGTCTGGTTTACAGTGATGAAGTCAGTAATATTATTTTCGGTTTCATCTGGAACTCCTTTTTATTGAACTTTTTTTCGTTAATTATTGCATTGTGTATTGCGATCCCTGTGGGGATCAAATCAGCGGTGAAGAAATACGGACCATTTGACAATTTCTTTACGGTGTTTTCATTGTTAGGGGTATCGATGCCCACATTTTTCTTTGCACTACTGCTGATCTTCGTATTTGCTGCCCGTTTTGAATGGCTCCCAATGAGTGGAATGCAGACCTCCATCATGGCTATACGGGGATATCCCAGTCTGTGGGCACAAATCAGAGATGTTGGAAGTCATATGATTTTGCCGGTTACAGTATTATCTTTAAGCAGCTTGGCAACACTGACCCGATACACACGAAACTCCGTGATCGAGGTCATTAACCAGGACTATATTCGAACTGCACGATCGAAGGGTCTGAAGGAAAAAGTGGTAATCTATAAGCACGCATTTCGAAATGCTCTGCTTCCACTGATCACGATTCTGGGAATGTGGATTCCCGCATTGTTCGGTGGAGCAATTCTTCTGGAAACCGTCTTTATCTGGCCGGGAATCGGTCGGGTACTGCTGAGAGGAATTCGAAATCAGGATTTATCACTTGTCATGGCGACTCTTGTATTCTATGGGGTCTTACGGGTTCTGGGAAATCTTCTCGCGGATATTTCCTACGGAATTGCCGACCCACGAGTAAGAGTAAAGTAGGAGGAGGATAACGAATGTCTGAAATAAAAAATGATCAAACAACCACAACGACTCCTCGCCTGAAGCCGGAAGGACCCTGGAAGATTGCGTGGAATCGGTTTAAAAAGAATAAAGTTGCATTGGTAGGAGGAACAGGCTTTCTCCTTATCGTACTGGGAGTGATTGTAATTCCCATGATTTTCTCGTTTAATTTGTGGAGAACGATGGAGTTGGATGCCGGAACGGCAATCAGTTCAACAGTGTTGGATTCACTGGACGAAAAAGGGGTTGAAATCGACGAAGAGTTTGAAGAGACCTTCTTCAACCGTTTTGACGAAGTTGTGCGCCAATCGCACTTTGAAGACTTTATCGAGCAGAATGAGTTGGATGACCTCTATACACAGGAAGATATAAACCAATTATTTGCAGGGGAAGCAGTGGGGACCGGACGAATCATCCGTGAAACGATTTTTGTGAACCTGCGTGCCCATGGCTTTGAGTTGGAAAACTCCGACCAGCCGCCTTCAAGAGAAAACTGGCTGGGAACCGACCGTCAAGGACGGGATGTCATGTTCCGCCTCTTCTACGGTGGGAGAATTTCCCTCATAGTGGGGCTGCTTTCAGCCACATTGACAGTCTCCCTCGGTACGGTTGTGGGAGGAGTGTCCGGTTATTACGGCGGAAAGCTTGATGCATTTCTCATGCGTTTTGCTGAGATTGTCCAATCCATTCCCCTGTTACCGATGATGATATCCATCTCCGCAGCGATGCGATGGGTTCCATCAGAGAGAACCCTGCTTGTCGTTGTGTTTGTGGTCGGAATTTTAAGCTGGCCCGGTCTCGCCCGTGTTGTGAGGGGACAAATCCTCTCCCTCAGAGAGCAGGAGTTTATGCAGGCTACGGAAATTCTGGGGATCTCCGACGTTTCCCGTATTTTCCGTCATTTATTACCAAACGTACTGGCATACATTATTGTTAGTGCAACCCTTGGAATGGGTGGAGCGATTCTTTTGGAAGCAGGACTTTCCTTCCTGGGCCTCGGAGTACAGCCTCCAATGCCGAGCTGGGGAAATATGATTTATCTTGCCAACAACTCCACGGTCTTTAGAGAGTATCTCTGGATGTGGATTCCACCGGGAGTCATGATCATGTTAACCGTTGTTAGTGTAAACTTACTTGGTGAGGGACTTCGAGATGCCCTGGATCCAAAAGAGATTAGGTAGGTGATAAAATGAATGAGATATTAAAAGTAGAAAATCTGGCAACCCATTTCTTCACCGACAAGGGTGTGGTAAAAGCCGTTGACGGAAACTCTTTTACAATTCATGAAGGAAAAACCCTGGGTGTTGTGGGGGAGTCCGGATGTGGAAAGAGCATTACTGCAATGAGCATTCTGAATCTGATTGAAAAGCCCGGTAAAATTGTGAGCGGATCAATCCGGTTTATGGGTGAAGAATTAGTGGGGACATCAAACAAGAGAATACGGGAGATCCGGGGTAATGAAATTTCGATGATTTTCCAGGAACCGATGACTTCTCTGAACCCTGTATTTACCGTAGGTGATCAAATTGGTGAGGCCCTCATCCTTCACCGTAACTTATCAAAAAAAGAAGCAAAAACTGTGGGGGTTGAAATGCTGAATCTAGTGGGGATCCCCCGGGCAGAAAAAGTGATTGATGACTATCCTCATCAGCTCTCCGGTGGAATGCGGCAAAGAGTCATGATTGCCATGGCACTTGCCTGTAACCCGAAGCTGTTGATTGCCGATGAGCCCACAACTGCCTTGGACGTGACGATTCAGGCACAGATTCTTGCACTGATGAACCGTCTGAAGAAAGAGACCAATACAGCGATCATGATGATCACCCACGATCTGGGTGTCGTTGCACAAATGGCGGATCATGTCATTGTCATGTACTCAGGAAAAATCGTGGAATCAGCTCCCGTACTGGAGCTTTACGGAGATCCCAAGCATCCCTATACCATAGGACTTTTGAATTCCATTCCTAAGCTGGAGGGTGAGGTTGAGGAGCTGAATACAATTGAAGGGACCGTACCCAGTCCTTTCGAGCTTCCGAAAGGGTGTTATTTCGAGCCGAGATGTGATAAGAGAATGGAAATTTGCAAGCATAAACATCCTGACACCTACAGCATCAATGAAAATCATACTGTCAGTTGTTATTTATATTCTGATGAGGGGGGAGAAGAGTAGATGAGAGAAAAAATCCTTGAAGTAAAAAATGTTAAAAAATACTTCCCCGTCAATATCGGTCTGTTTAAAAAACCGCTGCAGGTAAAAGCAGTGGACGATGTATCCTTTACAATGTATAAAGGCGAAACCTTAGGGTTGGTTGGAGAGTCCGGTTGCGGGAAGTCCACATTGGGACGTACGATCGTACGGCTTTATGAACCGACTGCCGGACAGATTATCTTTAAAGACCAGGATATTTCCACTTGGAAAAGTCATAAACTTAAAAAATTAAGACAGGAAATGCAGCTGATTTTCCAGGATCCCTACAGTTCATTGAATCCCCGGATGAATGTCAACTCCATTGTGGGAGAGGCAATGCTGGCCCACAAGCTGGTGAGCAAAGCGGAATATGAGGACAGAGTTGTAGACATCATTGAAAAGTGCGGCCTGGCTTCCTATCACGTGAACCGTTACCCTCATCAGTTTTCCGGGGGACAACGGCAGAGAATCGGTGTAGCCAGAGCCTTAGCCCTGAATCCGGAGTTCATCGTAGCCGATGAGCCGGTCTCTGCACTGGATGTATCTGTTCAGTCTCAGGTTCTTAATATGATGAACGGTCTGAAAGATGAGTTCGGTCTTTCCTACCTGTTTATTTCCCATGACCTCAGTGTTGTTAAGCATATCAGTGACCGAATCGGTGTGATGTATCTCGGTTCTATCATCGAATTGACCGGGAAGAGGAAGTTATATGAGAATCCCCTCCATCCCTATACAATGGCCTTGATGGCAGCAATTCCTGAGCCGGATCCGAGGAAAATCAAGAAGATGGAAGCAATCAAAGGAGAAATCCCAAGTAATATCAACACTCCCTCCGGGTGCAAATTCCATACCCGTTGTCCTTATGTCAAGGATATATGCAAGGAAGAGGTACCGGAATTCAGAGAACTGGAGAAGGATCATTTTGTTGCTTGTCACTTTGCAGGAGAGATCTAAAATGAATGATCATAACGATCACAAGAAGGAAAAAAAACCGAATAAAAGCAGTTTTTTTGATATGATGAAGAAAAAAGAAGTGGATGAGGATAAGAAGCATATCGAACTGGAAAAGGGAGACTTTCTGGCCATGGTTATTGCTTTCAGCATGTACGCCATCCCTTTGCTCATCGGAGTTCTTCTTTTATTCTTCCTTGTATCCTGGCTCCTTTTCGGTTTATAAGGATGATCCCGGCCCTGAAATCATCAGGGCCTTTTTTTAAACAAAAAAAACAAAAGCATCAGGAAAAACTTATCAGAAGAGAGATAATTTGATATAGTAGGGAGAGAGATGAGATAAAGGTGGGGGTAGCATGCTTTATAAAATATTAGTTGTTGATGATATGGTAGTAAACCGGAAACTGATGAAAAAGGTGCTGAAGAACAGTGTGGAGGAAGTGTACTTCTACGAGGCGGAGGACGGTTTTCAGGCCATCGACTTGGTCAGGGAGAAGGAGATTGATCTGGTTATTCTGGATCTGATGATGCCCGGAAAGGATGGGTACCAGGTTTTAAGGGAGATCAAAGGGAATGCGGAGACAAAGGAAATTCCTGTCATTGTCAACTCCGCGGTGGATGACATGACAAGCATTAAAGAAACCTTAAGCCTGGGGGCCCTGGACTATTTCACAAAGCCCATCACAGCGGACCAGATGAAGGTGATTATTCCGTTGAAGGTACGGAACGCACTGAAGTATTATGAGCAGAGAAAAGAGTTGATCAAGGTCAATGAAAAAATGCTTCAGGAGTTGAAGATCGCAAATGTTTTGCAGAAGGCATTAATTACTGAAAAAGGGGAAATGAAAAAAGTGGATGTCTCCAGCAGATACTTTCCTTCCAGTCAAATCGGAGGGGACTTCCACGATTGCATTGAAGATCAGGATAAAACCTGGTTTATTATTGCAGATGTTACAGGGCACGGAGTGGCAGCCGCTATGGTGTCCTCCATGGTGAAAGTGATTTTTAACCACGTGATCAAAGAGGCGGGGACTCCGAAGGAAGTTTTGGAAAAAATCAACACGACCTTCTACAACATGATGACCGACAACCGTCATTTATGCTTCTCCGCTTTCGTTGGACTGATTGAAGAAAATCAGCTGATTTACTCCAATGCAGGACATCCCTATGCAGTGCTCTACAGAAAATCCTCCGATCAGATGGATCTTTTAGAGCAAAACGGCTTCCTGATCGGTGTCTTTGAAGATACAAATTATGAAGATGTGGCGACGGAGATTCAGAGGGGTGATTATATCATTACCTACACCGATGGACTCTACGAAACAAAAGTGGGGAACGGTGCAAAGGAAAACAGCTACGAGACGGTTTATCAGGTGTTGCGTGATCATAAAGAGCTGTTGGATGAGAGTAAGGATCGGTTTATTCAGACGGTGATTCAGGACTTCGGAAAATTCGAGAACCATGATTTTGAAGATGACGTGGCAATGATGGTGATCGAAATTACCGGAGAGACTTTTCAACCATGATGGACTTGACAGTTTTTGACCCATTGTGTAAAATGAATTAAATCATAAGCAGGTATTGATGGGAAGAGTAGGAGAAGTGACTTGTAGTGAAAGAGACATCGTCCCCGGCTGAAAGACGATGACAAGCCTGATCTGAACATCATCCCGGAGCCGACCCTTTGAAACTTTCACGTAGAAGGGTCCGTCGGAAAGGCGTTAACTTTCATTGAGTGATAAAGAATGCGACTGATTCTTTATAACGAGGGTGGTACCGCGATAATTTCGTCCCTGAGACTTTGTTCTTGGGGATTTTTTTGTTAGGAAAAAAGTGGGAAGGCTGAATACAATAAGGAATGGAAAGGATGTTGAGGATGGAAAAATTTAAAGGCTTGTCCAAGGAACCTGTGGCAACACGGGAACAGGAAATCTCGGATTTTTGGATTGATCACAAAATTTTAGACAAAAGCATTGATAACCGGGAAGGGAAAACCCCCTTTGTGTTTTACGAGGGGCCTCCCACGGCGAACGGAAAACCGGGGATTCATCATGTGATCTCCCGAACACTGAAGGACTCCGTATGTCGTCTGAAAACCATGCAGGGGTATCAGGTGAAAAGAAAAGCAGGGTGGGATACCCATGGACTTCCCGTGGAGATTGAAGTGGAGAAGCAACTGGGCCTTACCAGCAAGCAGGATATTGAATCCTACGGACTGGAGAAGTTCAATGATCAATGTCGTCATTCCGTCTTCACCTATGAAAAGCAGTGGAGAGAGATGACCGAAAAAATGGGATACTCCATTGACTTGGATAATCCTTATATTACTCTGGAAAATGATTATATTGAGTCTGTGTGGTGGATCCTGGACAAATTTTTCAAAGAGGATTTCATCTATGAGGGACATAAAATTCTGCCCTACTGTCCCCGATGTGGAACGGGTCTCGCATCCCATGAGGTTTCCCAGGGATATAAGGAGATTAAATCCAATACGGTGATTTCCAAATTCAAGCGGAAAGAGCATGACGAGTACTTCCTGGTATGGACAACGACTCCATGGACACTGGCGTCCAACGTTGCCCTGGCCGTTCATCCTGAAGAAACCTATGTGAAGGTGAAAGTGGAGACGGAAGTGTATTACGTGGAAAAAAATCTTGTGAAGCGGGTTGTGGGGGAGGACTATGAAGTTCTTGAGACCATGAAGGGGAAAGACCTGGAATATATGGAATATGAACAGTTGATGCCCTTTGTGAAAACCGATAAAAAAGCATTTTTTGTGACCGTTGGAGATTTTGTCAACACCGATGACGGAACAGGAATTGTACACATTGCCCCGGCCTTTGGCGAGGATGACTATCAGGTGGGACAGAAATACGGACTTCCCGTCTTCCAGCCTGTGGACGAGAAGGGAGAATACACTGATACCCCCTGGAAGGGCCGCTTCGTCATGGATGAAGCTGTGGACATCGATATTATCAAATGGCTTCACGGGGAAGGAAAGCTTTTCAAAAAGGAAAAGCAGGAACACAACTATCCCCATTGCTGGAGATGCTCAACACCCCTTCTCTATTACGGAAAGCCCAGCTGGTATATTGAAATGACCAGGATAAAGGATGTATTAATCGAAAACAATAAAACCGTGGAGTGGTATCCCGATTACGTGGGGGAAAAACGCTTCGGAAACTGGCTTGAAAATCTGAATGACTGGGCGATTTCCAGAAACCGCTACTGGGGCACGCCATTGAATATCTGGACCTGTGAATGCGGGAACAAAACCTCCGTGGGATCACGGGAAGAATTAAAGAAAAAAGCCATAGAAGAGGTACAGGATGATGTGGAACTTCACAGACCCTATGTGGATGACATTCACTTAAAGTGTGACAAATGCGGAGGATCCATGAACCGGGTTGAAGAGGTGATTGACTGCTGGTTCGACAGTGGAGCCATGCCTTTTGCCCAGCACCATTATCCCTTCGAGAATAAGGAAAATTTTGATGAATTGTTCCCGGCGGACTTTATCTGCGAAGGAATTGATCAGACCCGGGGATGGTTTTACTCGCTTCTTGCAATTTCAAGTTTTGTGAAGGGAGTCTCTCCCTATAAACGGGTGCTGGTGAATGATCTGATCCTTGACAAGGAAGGAAAGAAAATGTCCAAGTCCAAGGGAAATACCGTGGATCCCTTCGAGCTTTTTGATCGTTACGGAGCCGATGCGCTGCGCTGGTATCTTCTTTTTGTCAGTCCTGCATGGACACCGACGAAATTCGATATTGAAGGATTGAAGGAAGTAAAGAGCAAGTTTTTCGGTACACTGGAGAATGTCTATAATTTCTTTACACTGTATGCCAATACCGATGGAGTTGATCCCGGGGAATTTCATGTTGAGGAGAAGGAGCGACCTGAGCTGGATCAATGGATTCTCTCGAAATACAATACCCTTGTAAAGGAAGTTGATCAGGATCTTACCGTCTTTGATTTGACCAAGGCCGTCCGGAAAATTCAGGAGTTCGTCAACGAGGACCTTTCCAACTGGTATATCCGTCGGGCCCGTCGGCGTTTTTGGGCGTCGGAGCTGAATCCGGATAAAAAGGCGGTCTACAACACCACCTTTGAGGTTCTGGAGGGGATTTCACGACTGATGGCACCTTTCGCACCCTTCATGGCCGACGAGCTGTATCAGAAGCTGACAGGAAAAGAATCGGTGCATTTAGCGGACTATCCTGTTGTCAAGGAAGACCTGATTCAAAAGTCCGTGGAGGAGCCCATGGATCTGGTTCGTGATTTGGTGGGACTCGGCCGGGCGACGAGAGAAAAATCCAAGCTCAAGGTACGACAGCCCCTGAACAAAATCATCGTGGACGGAAACAAACGGGATCTTATTGAAGATCTGACTCCCCTCCTTATGGAGGAGTTGAATGTCAAATCCGTGGAGTTTACCGAAGATCTGACGGAGTACATGAATTTCAGCTTAAAACCCAACTTCAGAGTGGCAGGACCGAAACTGGGAGGAAAGATCAAAAGACTTCCCAAGGTACTGAACCAATTGGATGCCACAAAAGCAGCAAACATTGTGAAGGATCAGGGATATCTTGAAGTGGAAATGGAGGGGGAAACCCTTCGCCTTGAAGAAGAGGATCTGATGATTAACATTAATGCGAAGGAAGGGTTTAATGTGGAAATGGAGGGCACAAAATTTGTGATCCTTGATACCACCCTTACAGAGGAACTGATCCACGAAGGATATGCCCGGGAATTCGTTTCAAAAGTACAGCAGATCCGAAAAAACCAGGATTTCCAAGTGTTGGATCACATCCATATCCGTTACTCCGGAGATGATGAACTGGAAGCGGGAATTGAAAAGCATAAGGAATACATTAAAAAAGAAACCCTGGCGCTCTCATTGGATGCCTGCAATGAGAAATGCGGGGAGGAATATAATCTGAACGATCATATGACCCGAATAGAAGTGAAAAAAGCATAAAGAAGCTCATTGTAAACTCATAGAAAAACTCTCCGGGATCTCCCCGGGGAGTTTTTTCTTAAAAATGACTGTGGTATACTAACAGTGAAGATATTTAGGCAACCGAAGGATTATTCGGATCCGGCTGAAGAAGGAATCACCAAAAAATTTTGAAGGAGGACGATGAAATGCAGGAACTGCTGATTGTACTGAACAAGGATGAAGATTCAATCTCCATTGTGGATGTGGAAAAGGGGGAGGAAGTCAAAAGAATCGAAACCGATCATAATCCCCACGAAGTTGTGATAACAATGGACGGTAAAAAAACCTATGTCACCTGCTCTTTAGGAAACACCATCGATGTGATTGATAACGAAAGCTTTGAGATCGTAAAACGGATCACCCATGAAGAATTCAATTTTCCCCATGGACTGGATCTTGTGGAGGATGGAAAAAAGCTGTATGTTGCATCGACCTATTCGGAAATGATTTTTGTCATCGACACGGAAACCGATGAAATCATTAATAAATTCCCAACATATCAGGGCTTATCCCATATGATTGAGCCATCTCCTGACGGCAAGACAATCTATGTTCCCAACATCGGATCCCATAATATTACCATCATCGATGTGGAAAAGGAAGAAATTGCGGGACATTTTCCCGTGGGGAGAGGTCCCGAGGGTGTAGCCTGCTCTAAAGACGGTAAATATGTATACGTTGCAAACCAGGAGGATAATACAATCCATGTGATCAATCGTGAAACCTTGAAGCCTGATTATAAACGCCGGGGAGGGGACTGCCCCATTCGCATTGTTTTTTCTCCCGATGGACGATATGCATTTATTCCTAACCGTTTTTCCATGGATGTATCGGTGATCGATACCAAACATGTGATGAAAGGACAGGAAGTCCCCTGGGAAATCAAGCGGATTCCCATCGGCATCTGGCCGGGAGGAGTGTGTTTTAACGAAGAGGGAGACCGTGCCTTTGTGGCAAACAATAAGACCAACGACATTTCCTTTATAGATGTCACATCCCTGGAAGAGATGAAAAGAGTGAAAGCGGGAATTCATCCCGACGGAATCGCTTACTTGAAAAGAAGATAGCTGAGACTTGATTTTATCCAAAAGAAGTAGTATAGTATCTACGTTAAGGTGGAGAGAAAGACTCTCGACCAGAGATGTAGAGGTGGAGAAATGAACAGGATAATGAATCAAATAATAAAAATTGAAAAGCCCATGATCATAGCGGGACCCTGTTCCATTGAAAGCTATGATCAGGCCATAGAAACCGCAAAATTCCTTAAGGATCTGGGAGTCACCCATTTTCGGGGTGGAGCCTTCAAGCCGAGAACCTCTCCCGATGCCTTTCAAGGACTGGGAAAAGACGCACTGGAGATCCATAAAGCGGTAAAGAGGGAAACGGGACTTATGACATCCACCGAGCTGATGGATGCAAGGGATCTGGACATCGTCTACGATGCTGTGGATTATTTGCAGATCGGGTCAAGAAATATGCATAACTATTCCCTGCTAAGGACCCTGGGGGAGCAGGACAAGCCGGTGATTTTAAAAAGAGGCATGGCCGCCACCATCGAAGAGTGGATTCTTGCCAGTGAATATATCCGAAAAGCGGGGAACGATCAGATCATTCTTTGTGAACGGGGAATCCGGAGTTTTGACTCCTATACCAGAAACACCATGGATATTGCAGCGATCCCCATTATGAAACAGGAAACCGGGTTGCCGGTTATTGCGGATCCCAGCCATGGAACAGGAAAAAGAGAACTGGTCCTGCCCATGTCTCTGGCAGCACTTGCTGCAGGGGCGGACGGTGTAATGATCGAGGTTCATCCCAGACCGGAAGAGGCACTTTCCGATGGAGAACAGTCCTTGGATTTTGACGCATTTAAAAAGGTCTATCATGAAATAAAAAGCCGAATCCTTTAGGATCCGGCTTTTTTTAAGGGCTAAATGGTGGACAGAGACTTCTCCAGCGCCTGGATTAAGTCTTCCGCATCTTCAATACCGACAGAGATTCTTACAAGGCCATCGGTAATTCCCGCCGCACAGCGTTCCTCAACGGGAACGGGGGAATGGGTCATTGATGCGGGGTGTTGAATGAGAGAATCCACTGTTCCCAGACTCACGGCCAGGTGGAATATTTCAATGGTATTCATCATGGTTTTTCCTGCTTCCAGACCGCCCTTCAACTCCAGGGAAATCATTCCTCCAAATCCGTCAGCCTGAATTTTTGCCAGCTCATGCTGAGGATGGGAAGGAAGTCCGGGATAATACACCCGCTCTACCTTCGGATGATTCTCCAGGAAACTGGCCACTTTCATGGCATTTTTTTCATGCTCCTTCATTCGGATGGCCAGGGTTTTCACACCTCTTAACATAAGCCAGGCATCAAAGGGACTGGTGATCCCGCCGATATCCTTCTGGGTGGTCATTCGGATATGGTCCATATCCTCTTTGTTGCCGATAAGAATTCCTGCAACCACATCTCCGTGACCGTTAATGTATTTTGTTGCGCTATGAAGGACAAGGTCCGCTCCCAACGTGATCGGTCGCTGAAGGTATGGAGTCATAAAGGTGTTATCCACAATCAGCCGTGCACCGCCGTTGTGGGCAATCTCTGCACAGGCTTTGATGTCGGTCAGCTGCATTGCAGGATTTGCGGGTGTTTCGATATAGATAATCTTTGTATTCGGCCGCATAGCGTTTTTGAAGCTTTCCGGGTTCGACGCATCATCCACAAAGGTCACTTCAATGCCCCATTTTGTCACGATATGGGAAAGAAAGCTATGGGTACATCCATAAAGACAGCGCTGAGCAACAATATGATCTCCCTGCTCAACAAAAGCGAGGATTCCGGCACTAACCGCCGCCATCCCTGATCCGTAAATGGTGGCATCCTCTCCCTCCTCCAGGAGTGCCATTTTGTCCTCTAAAAGCTTTACCGTTGGATTTCCCAGCCGGGAATAAATATATCCTTCCTCTTCTCCGGCAAAACGATTAGCGCCCTGATCCACATTATCAAAAACAAACGTGGAAGTCTGATAAATCGGCTGAATGTGAGATCCCGTGGTTTTACAGGCCTCTCCGTACACCAACTGGGTTTCTCGCTTGCATTTCTTTAAATCCATATACATCCCCCTCATAGTTTAAGTACTCTCGTGTTTACCATTCTATTATATCTGACTTTGTGAAAAAAATCCTTTGTTTTCTTAAAAAAGTTGAAGGGCAATAAAAAATCCATAAGCTCATTTGGAGGAATCCGGTCCGGGGAATCAGGGTTTAGACTCTGGGGAAACGGGTATTTATCCCATAGCATCGAAAGCATTTAAAAAGGAGGAATAAAATGGATATATTAGAAGCAATCAATAAAAGAAAATCCTACCGGGGGTTATCGAAGGAACCGATTTCCAGAGAAACCATTGAAGAAATTGTAAAAGCGGGAAGAATGGCTCCTTCATGCTCAAACAATCAGCCATGGAGATACATTGTTGTGGATCAGAAGGAGGATCTGGAGCGGCTTTATCCCGCTCTTACCGACGGGAACTATTGGATGAAGCTGGGTCCTGTCATTGTTGCGATTATTACGCAAAAAGACTATGATTGTGTAATCAAAAGTCGGGTGTATCATCACTTTGATACGGGTCTTGCCACGGGCTTTATGCTCTTGAGAGCACAGGAACTGGGGATTCAAACCCACCTGGTGGCGGGCTACAGTCCAAGTAAAACCAGAAAAATTCTTGGAATTCCCGATGAAATGGATGTGGTTTCCCTAATGGCGATGGGACGTCTTGCGGAAGAGGTTCCACAGGAATTATCGGAAAAGCACAGGTCATCGGAAGGGAAGCGGCCTGAGCGCCTAAAGCTTCACGAAATTCTGCATTACAACGGCTATAACCCTGAGGTTGAACCGAATAATCGTGAATCATCATAGGAAATTGCAGATCAGTGGGGGTTCTCCCGATGGAGAATCCTCATTTGTTTTGCTTTTCATCTTCAGGGTTATCCGATATAATAACAGAAAGATTGATAATGAAAAGGAGGGAAGTCTATGGAACTATTGGTGGTTGTATTAAACCGGGTGGAATTTCTTACGGATTTACTGGATGAATTTACCGAAGAGGGACTAAGTGGAGCAACGGTGATCGACAGCGCAGGGATGGGACACATTTTAGCGGATCACGTTCCTTTTTTCTCAATGTTTGCAGAAATTGACGATCCGACGAAAAATCACAGCAAAACCATCTTCACTGTAGTGGACTGCTGTGACAAAAGGGAAAGAGCAATCCGGGCAGTGGAAAAGGCCGTAGGAGATATTGATAAACCGGATACGGCAATTATTTTTACAGTCCCTGTAAGCTTTGTCAAAGGGATTATAAAAAAGGAAAAGGGTGAAAAATAGTGAATCATGCGCTTTATATCGGAATCATTCTTCTGATCGGAACCTTTGGAGGGAAGACCGCAAGAATTGCCAGGCTTCCTTCAGTCACAGGCTACATTCTGATCGGTTTATTGCTGGGACCCTCCTTTCTGAACCTTTTTACAAAGGAACTGATCGGGGATCTTGCTTTTGTCAATCAAATAGCCCTGGGGATCCTGTCGGTCTCTATCGGGGGAGAACTGCACCGAAACGTTTTCAAAAAGTATGGGAAACGGCTGTTTATCATTTCCTTTGGAGATGAACTTTTAACCCTGATTTTAGGGACCGGTTTTACCTATCTGCTAGGAGCCCCATTTGACGTGGCAGTGATTTTAGGGATTTTGGCGATGACGGTTTCCCCATCAGGGGTCATCTCCATTATTAATGAATACCGGACCAAGGGAGAATTTACAAAGAATGTACTGGCCCTTGTCGCCATCGACAACTTAAACTGTATTGTGATTTTCGGTATTGCAACTGCCATTATTCAGGGAATCTATTCTCCTGCCATCGCTGGGATCGGAATGATTACCTCCGTGATCGTGGAAATCGGCCTTGCAGTCATTTTCGGAGTCTTGGCAGGAATTGCTTTAGCATGGATGGTCCGGAGAAATACGGAGACACCGAAACTATTGACGATTCTCCTTGGGTTGGTTTTAGTGAACACAGGACTTGCAGATCAATTTAATCTGTCTGCCTTACTGGTCAATATGATCATGGGTGGCGTCGCAACAAATATGATCCCCAGAAGAGCGGTACTGGCTGCAACAATGGAGCGGGTGGAACTGCCGATCTTTATCGCATTTCTGACCTTGGCTGGAGCAAAGCTCGACCTTCGGATTTTCGATACCGTAGGCCTTATTGTCGTGGGTTATGTCATCGCACGGTTTGTGGGGAAGAGTCTTGGAAGTTATCTTGCATCAAAATTCACCACACTGCCGGTGAATATGCAAAGAAATATCGGTCTTGCCCTGACTCCCCAGGCCGGAGTCGCCATCGGCTTGAGCATTATTGCGGAAGAAAAAATGCCCCATGCCTCAGGGATGATTACCGGGGTTGTTCTGGGAGGAGTGATTGTTTTCGAGATTATCGGTCCTCTGCTGGTAAAGGTGGCACTGAAGAACACGGGTGAGATCACCTGAAGAGGTTAAAAAAAGCAATCTACGTATTGACATAACAACAAAAATTGGATAGTATTAGAGATAATCGTTGAACAAGAATGTACTTTCATTATAAGCAGATAGACATCCAATTTCATCTGGATGTTTTTTGATGTGATTCAATAACTATAGAGGAGGACCAAGATGAATTCAGAAATTGTAAAAAAAGAAAACAACGAAATCACCTTAAAGATCGTAGTAGATAAGGGAGAGTTTAACAAGGCTGTAAACGAGGCATACAAAAAAACAAAGCATCGTTTCAACGTTCCCGGATTCAGAAAGGGAAAAGCACCGAAGCAGATTATTCAGCAGCGGTACGGGAAAGAGGTCTTCTTTGAGGAGGCCATTAATATCGCATTTCCCAAGGCCTATGAAAAAGCATTGGATGATCTGAAGATTGATCCTGTGAATCAACCGGAAATCGATATTGAGAATGTGGATCCTGACAGCGATTTGTCTTTTACAGCAAAAATTGAAATTATGCCGGAAATCGAGATTTCCGATTACAAGGGACTTTCAGCGGAAAAGACGAAAGTGGAAGTTGCCGAAGAAGAGATTGAAGAGGAATTGAAAAAGCTTCAAGAGCAAAATGCACGGATGCTTCCTGTCGAGGACCGGGAGGCGAAGGACGGAGATATTCTCACCATCGACTTTGAAGGATTCATTGGGAATGAACCCTTTGAAGGGGGAAAAGCCGAAGACCACGAGTTAACCCTGGGCTCCGGGCAGTTTATCCCCGGTTTTGAAGAGCAGCTTGCAGGAGTTAAGGCTGACGAGGAAACCGAAGTGAAAGTAAATTTCCCTGAAGATTACCATGCTGAAGACCTGAAAGGTCAGGAGGCAACCTTCAAGGTGAAGGTGAAATCCATCAAGGAAAAAGAGCTTCCCGTCATTGATGACGAGCTTGCCACCGAAGCCTCCGAGTTTGATTCTCTGGAAGAGCTGAAGGCGGATATTCGAAAGAAAAAAGAAGAAGAAAAAGCAAAAATGCAGGAATCGGAAGTGGAAAAACAAATCATGGATCAGATCGTGGAAAAGGTCGATGTGGAGATTCCTGAAGCCGTGGTGAAAAGACAAACGGATATGATGATCCGGGATTTTGACATGCAGCTGCGCTATCAGGGATTGGAACTGGCCAAGTATCTGGAAATGACAGGCTCCGCCGAGGATGACCTTCGGGAGCAGATGAAGGAAGATGCAGAGAAGCGGGTGAAAACCCAGCTTGCCCTTGAAAAAATCGGAGAGCTTGAAGAAATCCGGCCAAGCGACGAGGATGTGGAAGAGGAATTACAGAGAATGGCAGAGCAATACGGCCAGGAAGTTGAAAAAATAAAGGAAACCATCGGAGAAAGCGAGCGGGAGAACATCAAGGAAAACCTGAAAAACAAGCTTGCAGTGGACCTTCTCATCAAGGAGGCCAACATCACCGAGGTTGAACCCGAGGAAGAAACTCCGGAAAATGTCGGGGAAGACACCGGGGAAGAGGCATAAAGAAGAAAAATGTACAAAGGGTCCATCGGGGCCCTTTTAGAGAAGAAAAGGGTTAAAGGAGGAGAGCACAATGGCTTTAATACCAATGGTCGTAGAGCAAACCAGCAGAGGAGAACGCTCCTACGACATCTATTCAAGACTGTTAAAGGAACGGATCATCTTTTTAACCGATGAAATTAATGATCAAACCGCCAGCCTGGTAGTGGCACAGCTTCTATTCCTGGAAGCGGAGGATCCTGAAAAAGACATCCAGATCTACATCAACAGCCCGGGGGGATCTATTACATCGGGTATGGCGATTTATGATACAATGAATCATGTAAAGCCCGATATCGCAACCACTTGTGTGGGAATGGCAGCGAGCATGGGAGCATTCCTGCTGGCTGCGGGCTCGAAGGGAAAGCGTGTGGCACTTCCCAATGCGGAAGTTATGCTTCACCAGCCTCTTGGAGGAACAAGGGGACAAGCGGAGGATATTCGTATTCATGCAGAGCGGATTGTGAAAATGAGGGAGCACATGAATAAAATCCTCCATGAAAAAACCGGGCAGCCCCTGGAGAAGATTCAAAAGGATACGGACCGGGATTTCTTTATGTCGGCAGATGAAGCGAAAGAGTACGGGGTAATTGATAAGGTGATAGAGAAACGACCCTAACCCCATGGAAGAGGTGTTAAAATGGCGAAATATGAAGAAAAGAAGCAGTTAAAGTGTTCCTTTTGCGGGAAGTCCCAGGATCAGGTAAAACGATTAATTGCCGGACCGAATGTGTATATTTGTGATGAGTGTATTGACCTTTGTCAGGAAATCATCCAGGAAGAATTTGAAGAAAGCATGGAACAGGAAGCAGTTGATCTTCCCAAACCACGGGAGATTAAAGAAATTCTTGACGAGTACGTGATCGGTCAGGAAAATGCGAAAAAAACCTTGGCAGTGGCGGTGTACAATCATTATAAGCGGATCAACAACCCGTCAAAAAATGATGATGTGGAACTGGAAAAAAGCAATATTGTTATGCTTGGACCCACGGGTTCAGGAAAAACCCTTCTTGCCGAGACCCTTGCAAAGATCCTTAATGTTCCCTTTGCAATTGCCGATGCCACGGCTCTTACGGAGGCGGGGTACGTTGGTGAAGATGTGGAGAATATTCTGCTGAAAATTATTCAGGCAGCGGATTTTGATATGGACAAAGCGGAGAAAGGGATTATCTACATTGATGAAATTGACAAAATTTCAAAGAAAAGCGATAACCCCTCCATTACCCGGGATGTCAGTGGAGAAGGAGTACAACAGGCCTTACTGAAAATCCTTGAAGGAACTGTAGCCAGTGTGCCTCCTCAAGGAGGAAGAAAGCATCCTCATCAGGAGTTTATTCAAATCAATACGAAAAACATCCTGTTTGTTTGCGGAGGAGCCTTCGGAGGAATCGAGAAGGTCATTGAAAGCCGAATCGGAAAGAAATCCATGGGATTCGGAGCAGACGTAGGAAAGAGCAATAAGGTTGATGCGAAGGAAATGATGAAAAAGCTGGAACCGGAGGATTTGATCCGTTACGGTTTAATTCCGGAGTTTGTCGGTCGGATGCCGGTTCTTGTCACTCTGGAGGAGTTGGACGAACAGGCATTGATCCAGATTCTGTCGGAACCGAAAAATGCTTTAACAAAGCAGTATAAGAAACTCTTCCAACTGGACAATGTGGTTGTGGAGTTTGAAGAAAACGCTCTGGAGGCAATTGCCAAGAAGGCAATTGCAAGAAAAACCGGAGCCCGGGGTCTTCGGGGAATTACCGAATCGATTATGAACGAGATCATGTACGATATTCCTTCCCGTAACGACATCGATAAAATTATTATCACCAAAGAAACGGTAACAAAGGGTCAAACACCAACCTTTGTATTAAAGAGTAAGGAAGTAAAAGAGGAAGAGCATGCGGAAAACGCATCATAATCAGACATAAGAAAAGGATGGCTGGAGACAGCCATCCTTATTTTTTAAAAAGCTTCCTTAAAACTGGTAGAGAAGTATGCCTAATCCCCCGGAAATAAATACGATGATAATGGGGTGAAGGCGAAAGTAACTTTGGATTCCCAATGCAATGACACCGATGAGCAGGGTCCTGAAATCCATAACTGAGGTCTGGAAAAGAGAAACCGTGGCGGCACCGATCAGTCCTATTACAGCAGGGCGGATTCCCTTGAAAATTCCATTCATGACCTTCGATTCACGATGTTTTAAAATGAGACTGGCCAGCAGGGTTACAGCCAAAAAGGAAAAGGAAACGACTCCAAGAGTTCCCACGACCCCACCGATAATTCCCACATGCTTAAAGCCGATGAAGGTTGCAGCATTGATGGAAATGGGACCGGGAGACATTTGGGAAAGGGCGATCACATCAATAAACTCACTTAATTCCAGCCATTGATTGTTTCTCACCACTTCCTGCTCAATCAAAGGAAGCATGCCGTAGCCTCCCCCGAAGCTGAAGGCTCCGATTCGAAGGAAAACAAGGAATATATTAAGCAGTTCCATCGCCCGACCTCCTTTGCTCAAAGACCAGACCTGAGATTGCAGCAAGGATAATCATCAAAATCGGATGAAAACTGAAAAATACAATTCCCCCAAAGGCGATTGTTCCTACAATGATGTTATAGATGCTGGGAGTCAGACTTTTGGACAGTTTGACTGCAGCCAGAAAAATCAGTGCTACAATTGCGGGACGAACTCCCTGAAAGAAGAGCTGGATGATTTCAAGATCCTTCACCTGCTCATAAAAGGCTGCCATAATTAGAATGACAATCATCGAGGGAAGAACAGTTCCCAATAAAGCAAAAGCCGCACCCTTCAGACGATAGAGCTTAAAGCCCACAAAGACGGAAGTATTGACGGCAATGGCTCCGGGAAGGCTCTGGGCAACAGCGATAATATCGAGAAAGTCCTCCTCGCTGATCAACTCCGCCCGTTCCACAATTTCCTTTTGAATAACGGGAACCATGGCATATCCTCCCCCAAAGGTAAAGGCACCCACTCGGAAGAAAATGATGAAGAGCCGAAATGCTCGTTGAAACATAAAAAAACCTCCTAAACCAAGGAAATAATCTTTCACCCTATTATACCATAAGGATGTGGGAAAAGTTCAGGGGTTTTGATTAGAGATTTGGGAAATAGGGTATAGTTCTTGAAAAAGAGCTGTGGAATCGTTATAATAGAATGCAGAATTCAGCACAACAAGAGAATGAAAGGAGTGTCAGTATGAGCGATTATACAATTGAATTACCACTGATCCCCTTAAGGGGAATGTCAATTTTTCCATATATGGTTCTTCACTTTGACGTGGGGAGAGAACAGTCGATCAAAGCTTTGGAAGAAGCAATGATCAATGATCAACTGGTGTTTCTTGTCTCACAGAAAGAGGCGGAAATCAGTATGCCATCCACGGAAGACTTCTATCATGTGGGAACCGTAGCGAAAATCAAGCAGATGTTAAAACTACCCGGTGATACCATCCGTGTACTGGTTGAAGGAATATCCCGGGGAGAAATCACTTCCTTTGTTCAGGAAGATCCGTTTTTTGTTGCAGAAGTGGAGGAAAAGTTTGACGACAAGGTGGCGACCCGGCAGGGAAAAGCCCTGATGAAAACTGTTTTGGACAGCTTTGAAGAGTACGTGGAAAAAAACCCAAAGGTTTCGCCGGAAATCCTTGTTACTCTTCATGAGATCGAAGAACCGGGAAGACTTTCGGATACGGTTGCGGCAAATGTTCCACTGAGCCCCAAGGAAAATCAGGAGCTTTTGGAAGCCTTTGACTCCGATCAACGGCTGGAAATCTTATACCGCCTGTTACTGGAACAAATTGAAGTGCTGGAAATTGAAAACACCATTAACACACGGGTAAAAAAACAGGTAAACAAAGTGCAAAAAGAATACTATCTCCGGGAACAGCTCAAGGCCATCCAAAAAGAACTGGGTGAGGATGAAGGAGTTGTGGAGGAAGTGGAAGAGTACAAAAAGAAACTGGAGGAACTTCAGTTGTCCGACTCGATCAGCGAGAAAATTCATCGTGAAATCGACCGTCTTTTAAAGCTCTCTCCCGGTTCTCAGGAATCAGGAGTAATCCGGAACTACGTGGACTGGGTGCTGAACCTGCCTTGGAATGAAGAAACCAAGGATAAGCTGGACTTGAAAAAATCTGCTGAAATCCTTGATGAAGATCACTATGGACTTGAAAAGGTGAAAGAGAGAATTCTGGAATACCTTGCCATACGACAGCTTTCACAAACCATCAAGGGTCCCATCCTATGCCTTGTGGGACCACCGGGTGTGGGGAAAACCTCCATCGCAAAATCCATTGCCCGTTCACTTAATCGTAAATTTGTCCGCATGAGCCTGGGCGGTGTCCGGGATGAAGCGGAAATTCGGGGACATCGGCGAACCTATGTGGGGGCAATTCCCGGTCGGATTATCACCTCCATACGGGAAGGAAAAAGCCGGAATCCCGTGTTCCTTTTTGATGAAATCGATAAAATTGCCGGTGACTTCCGGGGAGATCCCGCATCTGCTCTTTTAGAAGTGCTGGATCCGGAACAAAACAAGGATTTTACGGATCACTATCTGGAGGTGCCCTTCGATCTTTCCAATGTCATGTTTGTGACCACTGCCAATACAGCTCACACGATCCCCAGAGCACTGCTGGATCGTATGGAGGTTATACGGATTGCAGGATATACGGAAGAGGAGAAGACCAGAATCGGGCAAAATTATCTGATTCCCAAGCAAATCAAAGAGCATGGTCTGAAAAAGACCAATCTTCGTATCGGAGAGAAAGCCTTAAGAGATTTGATCAATTATTATACAAGAGAAGCGGGAGTCAGAAATCTCGAGCGGCAGATTGCCAATCTATGCAGAAAAGCCACACGAAGAATCGTGGAAGAAGACATTAAGTCCGTAACAATTACACCGGGGAATCTTTCCAGGTACTTAGGAAAGCCTCTGTTCCGTTACGATATGATCAATTTGAAAAACGAAGTGGGAATTGTGAGAGGTCTTGCATGGACCAGTGTGGGAGGGGACACTCTCTCTGTTGAAGTGACCCTGATGAAGGGGAGCGGTAAGCTTGTCCTTACCGGTCAGCTGGGAGATGTGATGAAGGAATCCGCCCGGGCGGGAATCAGTTACATCCGATCCATTTCGGATCGATACAATATTGACCCGACATTCCATGAAAAAAAGGATATTCATATTCATATCCCCGAAGGAGCAACCCCAAAGGATGGACCATCGGCAGGACTGGCAATGGCAACAGCCGTTATATCCGCCCTCATTGATAAACCCGTCTATAAAGATGTGGCAATGACCGGCGAAATTACTCTTCGGGGAAGAGCCTTAGCCATCGGCGGTGTCAAGGAAAAAGTTCTGGCTGCCAAGAGAGCAGGAATTACAAAGGTCATTCTGCCGGAAGACAACCGGAAGGATCTTGACGAGATCCCGGAAAATGTAAGAAAAACCCTGGAGTTTGTCTTTGTTGAAGATATGGATACCGTGCTTCAGCATGCTCTCGTAAAGGATGAAGAAGATGAAAATTAAAACCGCAGAAATTGTGATGAGCGCAGCAAAACCCGAGCAATATCCCCAGGACGGACTTCCGGAAATTGCTTTTGTTGGACGGTCCAATGTGGGTAAATCCTCAGCAATTAATACTCTCCTGGGACGTAAAAGCCTGGCGAGGGTGTCGGGAAGCCCAGGGAAAACCCGGACTATCAATTTTTACTTAATAAACAACGAGTTTTATCTGGTGGACCTGCCGGGTTACGGATATGCAAAGACCTCCAAGGCTGAACGAAAATCCTGGGGAAAAATGATCGAGACCTACCTGTCTTCACGAAACACCTTGAATGAGGTGGTTCAGATAGTGGATATCCGCCACGAGCCCAGTAACGACGACGTGTTAATGTACAACTGGTTAAAGCACTTCGGATACGGTTCGGTGGTTCTTGCCACAAAGCTTGATAAGGTTAGGAAAAGCCAATTGCAAAAACATGAAAAAATCATACGACAAACCCTGGAAATGGATAAAGAAAGTATGATTGTCAAGCTCTCTTCCTTAAAGAAGACCGGAAAAGAGGAGGTCTGGGAAGCCATTCTCCCCTTTCTCGCCATTGACAAGTGAGCCGGAAATCCTTATAATTAAATTATACTTTAGTATAAACGGGGAGTGTATCCAATGAAAAAGAAGCAGACTCTTGCTCAAAGAGAAAAGAAATATGCAAAAACCCGCTTTGCCCTTCTCGGGGTGTTTTTGAAGTACGTGAAGGAGCAACGGGATGATGAACTCACCATTGATGATTTTTGTATGGAGGTGGGGATTTCCAGAGGGACATTTTTCAACTACTTTCCATCACGGGAGCATATTTTCACCTACTACGGATACTATTTTTCCACCCGGCTATGGCTTGAACTAAAGAGAAAACGGGACATGGGAATTTCCATAAAGGAACAAATTCAATACGTTTTCGAATTTACCGCCCTGGAAAATCGTCAGTATGTCAACAGTTTCGGGAAATATATCAGTCATGTGCTCCGAAGGGATGAAGGAGTGAAGGATGAAACAAAATTTACCCGGGCAGATCTTCTTTTTATCTTTCCTAAGGAAGCGGAGATCATTTTGAACGAACCCCTTTTCCCCCATCCTTATGGCGGGAAGAAAGGCTTGGCAAGCAAGGACATCCTTTATATTCCCAATGTGGGAGAAGTTTTTGAAATTCTTCTGCGGGAAGGAATTGAGAAGGGAGAGATCCGAAAGGATGTCAAGGTGAAGGAAACTCAGATGAAGCTTTTGGCGTTATACTTCTCTCCGCCGATCCTGTCAAAGTTTCTTTCCAAAGGGGATCATCCGAGGGAGCTCTATCAGAAACTGTTACCGGAGCTTATGGAACAGCTGTAAATTAAATAAAAAGACTCCAAAGGGTTTTCCTTGGAGTCTTTTGTTTGTGATTATAAGTAAAATTCCTTATTCTTCCGGTTCAAACATGCTCTTATCCACTCCGCAGACGGGACAGACCCAATCTTCAGGCAGATCGTCAAAGGATGTTCCCGGATCGATTCCTGCATCAGGATCTCCAACCTCAGGATCGTAAACATAACCACATGGAATACATACATACTTTTGCATAGCTA
>PWFQ01000012.1 GCA_003554105.1 Clostridiaceae bacterium
CAAATCTTTCTTCGGGGACCTGAGTGGTTTTCAAGTATCGGAACGGAAAAATCCAAGGGAACCAAGATTTTTGCCTTGGCAGGAAAAATTAATAATACCGGACTATTGGAAATCCCAATGGGAACCACGTTACGGGAAGCAATTTATGATGTAGGCGGAGGAATTCCGAAGGGAAAAGCCTTTAAGGCCGTACAAACCGGAGGACCTTCGGGAGGCTGTATTCCCGCTGAGCACATTGATACACCTATTGACTATGATAATCTGATCGAACTGGGCTCAATGATGGGATCCGGTGGAATGATCGTTATGGATGAAGATAACTGTATGGTTGATATTGCACGATTCTTCCTGGACTTTACGGTAGAAGAATCCTGTGGAAAGTGTACTCCTTGCCGGGACGGCACAAAACGAATGCTGGAAATGCTGGATAAAATCTCTGAAGGAAAGGGAACGATGGAGGATCTTGCGAAGCTTGAAACTTTGGCAAAGACCATCAAATCCGCTTCTCTTTGCGGATTGGGACAGACAGCACCAAATCCTGTATTGTCGACCCTGAAATATTTTAAAGATGAGTATGAGGCTCATGTCAATGATAAGAAGTGTCCGGCGGGAACATGCCAGGCATTACTGGAATACAAGGTGATCGATGACAAGTGTAAGAAGTGCGGAATCTGTGCACCGAAGTGTCCTGTAGACTGTATCAGCGGAACAAAAGGAAAGAAAGTCTACCATATTGACACGGAGAAATGTATCAAGTGTAACGCCTGTCTTGAAGCATGTCCATTTAACGCCATTGTAAAAGGTTAAAAACGAAAGAATAAAGGAGGCTAAACCTATGGTTACCGTAACGATAAACGGCCAAAAAGTGGAAGTGGCACCGGAGACCACCGTTCTTGAAGCGGCGGAGAAGATCGGTGTAAAGATTCCAACTTTTTGCCATGATCCAAGATTAAAACCCCATGGATCCTGCAGAATTTGTGTAGTGGAAGTGAAGGGAGGGGGAAATCTTCCTACAGCCTGTGTAACCCCTGTATGGGAAGGCATGGAAGTTGAAACGGAAAGTCATGATGTCGTGGTTGCACGAAAAGAAATTCTGGATTTAATCCTTGCTGATCATCCTCTGGAATGCTTAACCTGTGAGAGAGCAGGAAGCTGTACACTTCAGGATCTTTGCTATCAGTACGAAATTGAGGAGACATCCTTTGATGGTGAGAGAACAAATTATCCGATTGATGAGTCCAATGATTTTTACTATAGTGATCAAAATAAATGTATAAAATGCGGAAAATGTGTAATGGTCTGTGATCAGCTGCAACAGACAAACGCTATCGGATTTATTGGGAGGGGCTTCGAAACCCATGTGGGGACTCCCTTTGAACTGGGACTGGAGCACTCAACCTGTGTATCCTGTGGAAACTGTGTATCAGTGTGTCCTGTTGATTCCCTGGGACCAAAAAAGAAAGTCAAGTATCGATCCTGGGAAGTGGACAAAGTGCGGACAACCTGTTCTTATTGTGGAGTAGGATGTCAAATGGATCTGTTGGTTAAAGATAACAGAGTTGTCGAGGTACAACCGGCAGAGGGTGTAAACAACCGAATGCTTTGTGTAAAAGGAAAGTTTGCCTTTGACTTTTTAAGTCATCCCGACCGATTGAAAAAGCCATTGGTTCGGAAAAATGGACGATTGCAGGAAGCAACATGGGATGAGGCATATGATGTAATTACCGGGAAGATCAAAGAGATTAAGGAAGCCCACGGTCCTTCAGTATTTGCGGGACTAACTTCTGCCCGGGTTTCAACGGAAGACAATTATATGATGCAAAAGTTTATGAGGGCTGCAATCGGTACCAACAGTGTGGACCACTGTGCACGCCTCTGACATTCCTCTACAGTTGCAGGTCTTGCAACAACATTAGGTAGTGGAGCAATGACAAACAGTGTATCGGAAGTCTCAAAGAGCGATGTGTTATTTGTAACAGGATCCAATACAACGGAAAATCATCCCGTGATCGGATCAATGATGAAACGCGCAGTACAGGATGGTGCAAAACTCATCGTTGCCGATCCGAGAGAAATCGAGTTGGCTAAATACGCAGACGTGTATCTTCAAATTAAGCCCGGAACCAGCATCGCTTTAGCAAACGGCTTAATGCATGTAATTCTAGAAGAAGGTCTGGAAGACAAGGACTTTATCGAAAAAAGAACAGAAGACTTTGATGAAGTAAAAGAAATTGTCAAGGAATATACTCCTGAAAAGGTTGCAGAAATTTGTGATGTTAATGCTGAAGATGTACGAAAAGCTGCAAGAATTTTTGGTGAGGCAGAAAGGGCAGCCATCTATTATTGTATGGGAATCACTCAGCATAGCACGGGAACAGAGAGTGTTATGAGCATTTCCAACCTTGCAATGATGACCGGGAACATCGGAAGGGAAGGAACGGGAGTAAACCCACTCAGAGGGCAAAATAATGTTCAAGGTGCTTGTGACATGGGAGGATTGCCCAACGTATACCCAGGATATCAACCGGTAACTGTACCGGAAATTGCAAAGAAATTCGAAGATGCATGGGGAGTGGAATTATCCAAGGAGGCAGGATTAACTCTTCCGGAGATGATGGATAATGCTCTTAGAAAAGATCTGAAAGCGATGTACATTATGGGTGAGAACCCAATGGTTTCCGATCCTGATACCGCTCACATCAAAAAAGCAATTGAAAATCTGGAGTTCCTGGTTGTACAGGATATCTTCCTGACGGAAACTGCGGAGCTTGCGGACGTGGTCCTTCCGGCAGCGGCCTTCGCTGAAAAGGATGGAACCTTCGTAAATACGGAAAGACGGGTACAAAGAATCCGAAAAGCTATCAATCCTCCGGGAGAAGCAAAGTATGACTGGGAGATCTTTGTGGATTTGATGAACCGATTAGGGTATGAAGAAAAACTCCAAAGTGCTGAAGAAATCATGGAAGAAATTTCTAAAGTGACACCACAATATGGAGGAATCGATTATCAAAGAATTGATGGAAACGGATTACAGTGGCCATGTCCCACCAAAACTCATGAAGGAACAAAGTTCCTCCATGGAGAAAAATTTGCCAGAGGGCTTGGATTATTTAAGGGAATCCACTATAAGCCATCTGCGGAAGTTACCGATGATGAGTATCCGTTTATCATGACCACGGGTCGTGTGCTTTATCAGTATCATACCCGTACAATGACCGGAAAGACAGAGGGATTGAACAATTTGATGCCTGAAAGCTTTATAGAGATTAATCCTGTCACTGCGGAACAGAAAAATATTTCTGACGGCGACATGATAAAAGTGGCATCAAGACGTGGAGAAATCAAAGTCAAAGCAAAGGTGACAGATACCATTGCTGAAGGAGTTGTCTTTATTCCCTTCCACTGGGCTGAAGGCGCAGCAAATATATTGACGAGTGGTGCAGTTTTGGATCCATACTCGAAAATTCCTGAGTTAAAGGTTAGTGCAGTTGCGATTGAAAAAGCATAATGCACCCAATCATTTGAGACTCCGTGGCAATGCCACGGAGTCTTTTTCTTTTGATATTTTGGCAGAATCGTGTAAAATGGAGGAAGAAGTTATAAACAGCTACGTATTAATCATAGAGTATTGGAGTGAAAAAAATGAGATATGAAGGAAGTATCTATCGGCCGCCAAGTGAGGCATACAGCTATATTTTACAGGTAACCATCGGATGTTCTCACAATGCCTGTACTTTTTGCGGAATGTACAAGGAGAAAAACTTTCGTCTGCGATCAAAGAAAGAAATTTTGGAAGACCTTGACCTGGCAAGAAAAGAGTGTGCTCAGGTAAAGAGAATTTTCCTTGCGGATGGAAATGCTTTAGTGATGAAAACTGAAGAGATGCTTTCTCTCTTGGAGGAGATTCAAGGTCGGTTCCCGGAGGTGGAACGGATTTCTCTTTATGCAGCACCGAAGGATCTGCTTCGAAAAAGCTCAGAGGATCTGAAGGCAATTCGGGAAGCAGGAATTGATATGGTCTATCTGGGAGTTGAATCGGGAAGCGATAATGTTTTAAGGAAGATCAATAAAGGGTGCAGCTCTGAAGAAATGATTGAAGCCGGCCGTAAAGCCATGGAGGCGGGAATGACCTTGTCCGTCACTTTGATTTCCGGGATTGGCGGCAAAAAGCTTTCTTTGGAACATGCTGTGGAGTCTGCCAGGGTCGTCAGCAAAATAAAGCCTCATTATTTAGGACTATTAACTCTATTAGTTCAGGAGGGAACCCCTTTATTTAATGAAATTCAAAATGGTGAGTTTGCTTTGCTCTCTCCCGTGGAAGCACTGAAAGAGACCAAAATTCTGATCCGCAAACTGGAGCTGGATGAAACGATCTTCCGGGGGAACCATCCATCAAATTATGTAGCTCTCAGTGGAACACTTCCCTTTGATAAAGATAAGCTTCTGAAAGAAATCGATCATGCACTTGAGAATGAAGAAACCCATCTCAGAGGTGACCAGTGGAGACGATTATAGCCGGTTATAAGCCGGAGTTATGGTTTATAAGATTTTAGCATACTCAAGAAAAGAGAAGGTTTCCTTATGGAAAATATGTTATAATTTTATCAAAACGAAGAGGAGGAAAATTCATGTTTGGACGATTAGGACCATTGGAACTGATCATTATTTTAATCGTTGCTTTAATCATTTTAGGACCATCTAAACTTCCGGAAGTTGGGAGGAGTCTAGGGAAAGGGATTAAGGCCTTTAAAAAGGAAACCAGTAATCTGATGGACGATGATGAAGATGAGAAGAAAAAGGAACTGCCAAAAAAAGAAGAGGAAAAGGATAAGGATGAATAAGGTCATCCTGACTCCGCCTTTTCTCTGGAGGGTGTTTCGATGAATGAAGAAGGATTAACTTTAGTTGACCACCTGTCGGAATTAAGAAGAAGAATTCTTGTTATTTTTTTCTCATTGTTTGTTACATCTGCAGGAGCCTTCTACTTTATTGATAAAATACAAGGGTGGGTTCTTCGGACGGGAGCAGGTGTGGATTTTGTCTATTTAAGTCCACCGGAGCTGTTAATGGCTCACATTCGTTTAGCGATTACAATGGGCTTTTTTGTTACATTTCCTTTGATTCTGTTTCAGGTTTGGGCTTTTATCATCCCGGGGATCGGAAAAAAGCAGAAGTGGTTTTTGTTCTTTGCGATTTTTTTCGGGACATTCTTTTTTTTCGGTGGAATGATCTTCGCATACTTTCTTATCATTCCCTTAAGTGTGGATTTTTTCGTAGGAATGGCCAGTGAAAGTGTCCGCCCCCTCTTTTCTTTCACCAGCTATGTCGGTTTCGTTTCTTCGATCCTCCTCGCGTTCGGCGTCGCATTTGAACTGCCGATGCTGGTCTTACTGCTGACGAAGTTTAATCTTGTGAAGCCGAAACTTTTAAGAAAGTTCCGTAAATATGTGTTACTGGGTGTAGTTGTTCTTTCGGCGGTTCTTACCCCTCCGGATATTATCTCCCAGCTATTACTGGCTGGTCCGATGATGTTACTGTTTGAATTAAGTATTTGGGTATCTGCAGTGATCTATCGCAAGAAGTTGAAGGAAAAGGATTAAAGGCAACGAATTTCCAAAGAAGGAAATCGTTGCTTTCTTTGAAATGAGAGGTGATGGGATGAGCACATCGAGAATTGAGGAGTTAAAGAAAAGACGGGAAATGGAAAGGGATAAACACAGGGTCGATGTTAGAAGACCGAACACACAAATTAAATACGCCCTGATACTATTGGGGATCCTATTGTTCTTGGGAGTTTTATTTGCACGGAGAGATGAACTGTATCTCTGGATATGGCCAATCGGTATTTTGTTGGGCTTCAGTATGGAGCGATCACGATTTTGCTTTGCTGCAAGCTTAAGGAATCCTTTCACTCTTGGGACGACAGGGTTGCTGAAAGCCGTGATTGTGAGTTTAATGATTTCGTCAGTAGGATTTTTTGTCCTGCAGCAACTAAGTATCGGAGGTGAAACCTATCTTGTAGAGGAATTGCCCGGGATGATTCGTCCCTTCGGCATTCATACTGTGATCGGCGGCTTAATGTTTGGATTAGGAATGGTGGTTGCAGGGGGGTGTGCCAGTGGAACCTTAATGAGAGTCGGGGAAGGTTTCACCTTGCAGATTTTTGTTCTTGGAGGTTTTATTATGGGGGCGGTAGTTGCCGGTCTATGGCATGAGGACTTTTGGAGAAATCTTTTGTTTCACGGCGGATGGACTGTTTATCTTCCGGACTTTGTAGGCTTCTATCCTGCGTTGTTTCTTCAGTTGGCGATTCTCGGAATTTTATATATTCTTGTAAATCAAATAAAATTGAAAGTTTAATGACGGGAAAGGGTGAGTGTGATGAAGGAAATCTATCTGGACTGCATGTATGAGGTGTGTCCCATTCCTTTAATTAAAGCATCTAAGGAATTGAAAAAAATGGAAATCGGGGATCTTCTGATTATGAAAACCGATCATAACTGTTCCATTACAAATGTTATTGAGTGGGTGGAAAAACAGAAATTAAAGATGGATTATGTGGAAATTGATGAGGGAGAATGGGAGATTTACATTGAAAAAACCTAAAGGCGGTGATGAAGATGAGGGTTTATCAAAAGGTCTTCAAAAACCCCTGGTCCTATATGATTGGAGGGGGAATTCTTGCCCTTCTTAATATTCTCCTTCTGGCAGCTACGGGTACGCCATGGAGAGTCACCGGCGGATTTTTCTATTGGGGAATTTGGCTGCTTGAAACCTTCGGGGTGATGGTGAACACCGACATAAGTGGTGTGTATGATGGACTGGGACCATCGGAAACTTTACTTTTTAATACAGTTAGTATTTTAAACCTGAGCGTTATTCTGGGTGCGATGCTTTCAGCTCTCTCCAGCAACGAGTTTAAGCGAAGAAAAATAAAAAACAAAAAGCAGTTGATTGTGGGAATAAGCGGTGGTTTTTTAATGGGATACGGGGCTAGAATCAGTTTCGGATGCAATGTGGGCTCGGTTTTTAGCGGAATCCCCTCTTTTTCACTCCACGGATGGATCTTTTGGATATTCCTGACGATCGGAGCGTATATCGGTGCTAAAATTTTAATGAAATATTTACTGTAAATAAACAAGACCGGGAGATCCCGGTCTTGTTTTATTTAGCAGAACCCTCGTTTCGAGGATTTAAGGAATTTTTTGAACTGGCTTTCATAGGGTGAGAGGGTTTGACCTTTGCGGAAGGCGATGGCATAAGTACTGGAAATATTTAAATCTTTTACTTTGACTTCTTTTAAGGATTTGTCATAGAGCTCCCTTTTAATGGTCAGTTCGGGGATAAAGGCCAGTCCCTTTCCTGCCATTACTGAACTTTTAATTCCTTCCATGGAGTTCATTTCATACATAATATTCAAATCACCCAATTCAAGTTCTAAAGAAACGAGAGCTTTTTCAACTGCTTTTCTTGTGCCGGAACCTTTTTCCCGAATGATAATAGGAAGTTTTCGAAACTCCTCCCTGGAGATCTCTTTCTCAATCATTGGAAGAGAGGAAACAAGCATTAGGGGGTTTTCTGCAATCGGCTCAATGTTGATGCCCTCGACTTCCTCTATCTCCTGGACAATTCCCAGATTAATCGACTTTTCCGAAAGATTCTTGATCACTTCCTCCGTATTGTAGATGTTGAAATTGATGTTGATTTCGGGATGTTCGTGCTTAAAGACATAGATACTGCAAGGAAGAGCGTATTCTCCAATTGATTTGCATGATCCCAGAAACATTTCTTTTTTCGCAGTTTTAAAGTTATTTAAATCTCTCTGGATATTATCCTGGATCGAGAGAATAGTATCTGCATAATCGAACAGGATTTTTCCGGCCTCTGTAAGTTCAACACCTTTATTACTTCGGGTAAGGAGATTGGAATCCAGTTCCTTTTCCAAAGCCTGGAGTTGCATGCTGAGTCCCGGTTGAGTCAAGTGAAGCTGCTTTGCTGCCTTGGAAATACTGTTAAGATTTACTGTGACATAAAATGATTTTAAATATTGTAAATTCATGGGATCACCCTTTCTGAATTAATTCGGATTGTATGGTATCACGTCTGAATTATACCCTCTTCCAGTCAGCAATAATCACTAATCATGCAGCCTGAAACTGCAGGAGGTATCTGTGCAGGAAGATAAGCGATCATTATGGTCTATAATAAACCCTTATTTTATCTTTTGGATTGTATTGGATATAATAATATTAACAAATAATTAACAAGTTGGCTATAGTAAGAAATTCATCTGATCGAATACAAACGTTAGCCTCAAGATAAAAAGGAGGATCACAATGAATAGCGAAAAGAAAAACATGACCCGTAAAGATTTTTTAAAGGGAATGGGAACCACATTGGCAGGAGTTACACTTCTTGGAGGTATGGGAGGTGTTCTAACAGGATGCAGCGAGCAGGAAATTGCAGAAGCGAAAGAGCAAATGGCAATGGATCCGGAACAGGTCCAATACCCCGTTGCGTACACAAGAATTGACCCGGATAAAGCAGCAGAAAGAGCGTATAAATTCTATAAAGAAAAAGGTGGATGAGGTGTCGGTACAGCCGAAGGTCTTTTCGGTTACTTAGCGGAAGAAGTAGGTTACCCCTATAATCAAATTCCAACGATGATGTATCGTTCCTTTGCAGGAGGATTTGCTTTAGAGGCGTCTTTGTGTGGAACCCTTGCAGTTGCAGCAGGGTTTATTGGCTTAGTTGCAGGCGATAAACAGAATCCATTGGTGAAAGAATTATTTGACTGGTACAAACAGGCGGAACTGCCGGTGTATAATCCTGATTTCCCGGATCACGCAGTTACTGTTGCTGACTCTACTCTCTGTTACGATTCAGTGGTTAAATACATCAACAAGGAAGGCGTTGCCTTTGGATCTCCTGAACGATCCAGCCGTTGTGCAGGGGTTGCTGCTGAAGTTGTCCGCCAAACGGCAAAAATATTAAATCGGGAACTTGCTTAAGAGATACAGAACGGGGATTTAATCTAAAAGCTTTAAAAGCAAATGAATTCTATGCCATGATAGCGAAAATCTTTTCGATATCATGGCATTTTTTTGGTTTTCTATGTTAAAATATAGTAACGATAAGGAATTCATTACTGTAAGGAGTTGCTTGCATTGAAAAAACTGGAGGGCACGGAAGTCATTGAAATTATACATTACAGCCGTGGGGATCGACAGGTAAAAGAGGATCAGGTGATTGTAGAGTTCCCGGTTACCATCTATTTAAACGGAGAAGAGTTTATAACTTTACTTTGCTCGCCCAAAAATCTTGATTACCTGGTTGTAGGATTTTTAATCTCTGAAGGATTTATTCAGAAAAAAGAAGATTTAAAGTCCTTGGACTATGATGAAGAGAAGGGTCAAATGCATGTGGAGCTAAAGCAAATGTCTGCATTAAAGCAGAAGCTATACGGGAAAAGAACGGTTACCACGGGTTGTGGGAAAGGGACGATTTTCTACCATGTTCTGGACTCTATGGGAACAAAGAAAATTGAAGTGGAGAGTAAGTTTTCTCCAAAGGGAATCCTTCAGCGTTCAAAGGAACTGAATCAATTATCGGGCTTGTTTAAGGAAACGGGAGGAGTCCACTTTTGCGGTCTTTGTACGGAAGAAGCAGTTGTAATCTTCCACGAAGACATCGGTCGGCACAATGCTGTCGATAAAATTGTCGGTGAGGCATTTATGAGTGATGTATCTCTTGAGGACAAGATGCTGATCACCAGCGGAAGAATCACTTCGGAGATGTTAATTAAAGCAGGTAAAATCAACATACCCGTCGTTATTTCCCGTTCTGCTCCTACAAAACTTTCAGTGGAGCTGGCAAAGGATCTGAATATTACCCTGATTGGATTTGCCCGGGGAGAACGACTGAATATTTATCACGGAGAAGAGCGTATTACGCTCTAAGGATGGAGTGAAAACCATGAAAGACGGATATAATCGAAAGATCAATTATTTAAGAATTTCCATTACCGACTTATGCAACCTTCGATGCAGATATTGTATGCCTGAGGAAGGCGTGGAAAAGCTTACCCATAAGGAAGTGCTATCCATCGAAGAAATTCTCGAGGTGGCGGGGGAAAGTGTGAAACTCGGGATTACAAAAGTACGAATTACCGGTGGAGAGCCCTTGGTAAGAAAGGGAATTCTCTCACTGATCAAAGGATTGGCCGATATTCCTGAAATTCAGGATATTGCAATGACAACCAACGGAATTCTTTTGAAAAAATATGGAAAAGCTTTAAAAGAAGCAGGATTGAATCGGGTGAATATCAGCATTGATTCCCTTGACCCCGGGAGGTACAGGAAAATTACAAGGGGTGGGGAGATCTCTCAAGTGCTTGAAGGAATCGAAGAGGCAATGAAGGTTGGATTGAAGCCAATTAAGTTAAATACTGTGATTATTGGCGATGAAAATGAAGAGGACATTCAGCCCTTGGTAGACCTGACGCGAAAATGGGAGATTGACGTGCGTTTTATTGAGCTTATGCCGATCGGAGAGGCCAGTAACTGGTCGAAGGAGCATTTTCTCTCCAACGAAGAAATTTATCAGAGGATCGAGGGATTGATACCCGTAAAAAGAGAAAGTGGAAGTCCTGCAACTTATTACCGCTTCTTAGACGGTAAGGGAAGGGTCGGGTTTATTAATCCTGTTTCCAATCATTTTTGTGGAGACTGCAATCGATTGAGATTGACCTTTGACGGGAAATTAAAGCCTTGCCTTCACAGTTCTCAGGAAATTGACTTAATTCCTGCCTTGCGGCAGGGACAGGGTTCACTTGAAGAGTTGCTTGAATTTGCAACACTGCAAAAGCCGGAAAAACATTGTATGGACAGTGATGAATATGAAATATTAGTGAGAAATATGTCTGAGATTGGAGGCTGATTCTTGCGAGTTTGGAAGTTAAGAGAGAAAAGGGAGGACAGATGGTATCGGGTAGATCCCCTTGTCTTGAAGAAAAGGCAGGACTATACAGCGATTCCAAAGTCCGTTTATCATCAGTTGAAAAATAAAAATCATAAGGGTCAGGGTTTTTGCCATCGGAAATTTAAGGCAAACATCATATTTGATTCCCTGGAAGTCTATAAAAGCAAAATTAAAGTGGGGGATTACCTTGTTTCTTCCAAAGGACTTTTAAAAGTAAAAAAACGGGGGAAAGGCTGTTATCCGGAATGTCCTATTTTTGATGGAAGACCATGCGATTTTATCTTTGATGTTTATTTTATGGAAGCAATCACAGAAGGTCATCTGTCTGCAAAAGATGAGTTGTTTTTTGTGTAAATGATGCTTAGTTATCGTTAAAAGCGATGAAAGATTAAAAAATGGAGAGGATATAATGATGAGAGAAAACCAGCGGATTAAAGAACTGCTACGATGCCATATTCCGAATGAGCGTCTGCTTGAAAATGAACCAATGAGTAATCATACATCTTTTAAAATAGGGGGGCCTGTGGATTTTCTGGTATTACCCGAAACCACAGAGGAGATCCAGAGCACTGTAAAAATGCTTAAGAGAGAAGAGATCCCCTTTATGATTATCGGGAATGCCAGCAATCTTATTGTCAGAGACAAGGGAATCAGGGGAGTTGTTATTAAGCTTGGTGAAAGCTATAACCGGTGCAGAATTACCGGAGAGGAGGTATGGGCTCAAAGCGGAATTCTTTTATCCCGCTTGGCAAAAAAAGTCGCCCAGGCCTCATTAAAAGGAATGGAGTTTGCAAGTGGAATTCCCGGAAGTCTAGGGGGTGCTGTCTATATGAATGCAGGGGCATACGGAGGAGAGATGAAGGACATAGTCACCTCTGTGACTGCTTTAAATCAGAATGCAGACTTGATTGAACTGCCGCTTGAAAAGCTGGAGATGGGATACCGCAGCAGCATATTACAAAAGCTCGACTATGCTGTTCTGGAAGTGGCAATCAAGCTGGAAAAAGGAGATCAGGAGCAGATTTTCGCCAGAATCAAGGAGTTGGATCTCCAACGAACAACAAAACAGCCTATACAATATCCCAGTGCCGGAAGCGTCTTTAAACGTCCTGAAGGATATTATGCAGGCAAATTGATTCAGGATTGCAACCTGAAGGGTTATACTGTGGGCGGAGCCCAAGTCTCCACTCTGCATTGCGGTTTTATCGTTAACCGGGGCAATGCAACTGCCAAGGATGTTCTTGACTTGATATCAAAAATTCAGCATACCGTAAAAAAAGAATTCGATGTGGATCTGGAGCGGGAAGTTCGAGTGATCGGAGAAGAATAATCGTTATTGGAGGGTGATCGCGTGGAATTCACCATAATTACAGGAATGTCCGGAGCGGGAAAGAGTCAGGTCGTGAAATACATGGAGGATTTAGGGTATTATTGTGTTGACAATATGCCTCCGATGCTACTCCCGAAATTTGCCGAGTTATGTGATCGGTCCACGGGAAAGCTGGAAAAAATCGCCGTGGTATTGGATATCCGTGGAGGGGAATTTTTTGATGCTTTGATGCAAAACCTTCAAGAAATTGAAACTCTCGGGTATCATTATGAAATACTGTTTCTCGATGCAAGTGATCAGGAGTTAATCAGGCGATTCAAAGAGACCAGGAGAATGCATCCCTTGGCGAAAAATGAATCTTCAGAAGGGATCATTCAATCATTGGAATCCGGAATCAAGGAAGAACGGGAAAAATTAAGAAACCTCCGGCAAATGGCGAAAAACATCATCGACACCACAGGCTTAAGCGTCAAAGCTTTGAAAGAAGAAGTAAGGGAGATTTTTATTCAAGGAGAACAAGGCAGGAATCTCACAATTTCCATCACCTCTTTTGGGTTTAAGTACGGAATACCTCTGGATGCGGATCTTGTTTTTGACGTTCGGTTTTTGCCGAACCCTTTTTACGTTCAAGAGTTGAAAGAGCTGACGGGAGATGATCCCCGGGTACAGGAGTATGTGATGCAGAGTGAAACTTCAGAGACTTTCTATCGAAAACTTGTGGATCTGATGGAGTTTCTTATGCCAAACTATGTGGATGAAGGAAAGAATCATTTAGTGGTATCCATTGGCTGTACCGGTGGCAAACATCGATCCGTAACCATCGCCAATCGTCTGTTTTTTGATTTGGAGCAGCATGGCTACCGGATGAGTATTCATCATCGCGATAAAGACCGAAGCAATAAAGGAGTATAAGTTGATTTATTTGGGAAGGAGGGGTCACCATTATAAAGGAACTGCTAAAGGCAAGCTGGAGAATCAAGGAATATCTTTTTCTGGCTTTTCTGGGGCTTGGTATGGTATTTGCAAGCTTTAGTCACTTTTTTATGAGGGTTGATCCACACTTAAGCAGAGATGGAAAAGTCGTTATTTTTGTTGGCGGAGTTGGTATTGTAATTTTTGCGCTTCGGGGGATGCTTTTTTTCTTTCTCCATCATACCAAATTAAAAACCTTCTCGAAAAGTGACTTGCGAAGTCAGATTCTTCACAAGAAGCATCTGCTGAAAGGATCCAAAATTGTGGTTGTGGGAGGAGGTACGGGTCTATCCGTTCTCTTAAGGGGGTTGAAAAAATTCACCTCCAACATTACTGCGATCGTTACAGTTGCTGACGACGGAGGAAGCTCAGGAATTTTACGGGAAGACCTGGGCATGCTGCCGCCGGGAGACATCCGAAACTGTATTCTCGCTTTAGCGGATATGGAACCGACCATGGAGAAGCTCCTGAATTATCGGTTCAGCGAGGGAAATCTTAAAGGACAAAACTTCGGGAACCTTTTTATTGCCTCTATGAATGAAATCACGGGAAACTTTGAAGATGCAATAAAAGAAATGACCAATGTATTAGCAGTAACGGGGAAAGTTTTACCGGTCTCATTGGAAAACATCACACTCTATGCAAAGCTGGAAAACGGAAAGGTGATCAAAGGGGAATCGGATATTCCTCTGAAATCTAAGGAAATGAACAGTCGAATTGATCGGGTCTTTATTAAGCCGAAATATTCCAAGCCCCTTGAAGAAGCACTGAAAGCCATTGATGATGCTGATATTGTGGTTTTAGGTCCGGGGAGTCTCTACACCAGTGTAATTCCAAATCTTTTGATTGAACGTTTGAGAAAACAGATTTCCGAGTGTGAAGCATCGAAGGTGTATATCACCAATATCATGACACAGCCGGGGGAAACCGACGGGTATACGGTGATGGATCATGTAAACGCATTGATGAAACACAATGGGAACTTGCACCTGGATTGTGTGATTGCTAACAATGGCGGAATTCCCGACGATGTGAGGGAAAAGTATTTACAGCAGGAGTCTGAACTGGTTATTGCAAGCGAGAAAGATCGAAGCAGGCTGAGGGAAATGGATATTCACTTTATTGAAGAGAATTTGGTGGATATAAGAAAAGATTATATCCGACATGATAATATCGCTCTTTCAAAAATCATTCTTTCCTGTAAAAAGCATTTTCGGCGGGGGTTTGCAAAAAGATTAAAAAAATGGTAGAATACTTACAAAATAGTAATAAAATCAACTGAATTCCGGCTGATTTTACATAAATATTGAGGAGGCGCTGATCATGATTGAAAGAAAACCTGAACCTTACAAAATTAAAATGGTGGAAACCATTAAACTGATTTCCGGTGAAGAACGGGAAAAAGCTATTGAGGCCGCTGGTTATAATCAATTTGCATTAAAGTCAAATGATGTGTTCATTGATTTGCTTACCGATAGTGGTACCGGTGCTATGAGTGATAACCAATGGGCAGGCATGATGCTGGGAGATGAGTCCTACGCAGGCAGTCGAAACTATTATAATCTGGAAAGTGCCGTTCAGGACATTATCGGATATAAGTACGTGATCCCAACCCATCAGGGAAGAGGGGCTGAAAACGTTTTGTTTCCACTTCTTATTAAAAATAAAGGGGATTACGTATTAAACAATATGCACTTTGATACTACGAAAGCCCATGTAGAGCTAAAGGGTGGACGTGCCATCAACCTGGTGATTGAAGATGCCTATAATACTGAAAAAGAACATCCCTTTAAGGGGAATTTCGACCTGGAAAAAACGGAGGCGTTCATTCAGGAAAAAGGTGTTCAAAACTGCTCTTTTATTATTGTGACTGTAACCTGTAACAGTGCCGGTGGTCAGCCCATCTCGATGGAAAACATCCGGGGAGTCCGGGAAATTGCAAATAAGCACGGATTAAAGGTGATCTTTGATGCCGCACGATTTGCTGAAAATGCCTACTTCATTAAGCAACGGGAAGACGGCTATCAAAACAAGGGAATCATAGAAATTATCCGGGAAATGTTCAGCTACGGAGACGGATTGACCATGAGTGCAAAGAAGGATGCAATTGTAAATATGGGCGGAATGATCGCCATTAAGGAAGACGAGGAACTGTTTACTTTAGCCCGATCAATGGTGGTCCCGATTGAAGGTTTTCCTACCTACGGAGGTCTTTCCGGAAGAGACATGGAAGCATTAGCCCGCGGTCTTTATGAAGGATCCGATGAAGCTTATCTGGAAAGCCGAATTAATCAGGTGGCTTATCTTGGACAGCGACTGATTGATGCGGGAATCCCAATCCAGCGGCCTACCGGTGGTCATGCGGTTTTTGTTGATTGCAAGAAATTCTGTCCTCATATACCCTATTATCAGTTCCCTGCTCAGTCAGTGACAGTAGAGCTTTATAAGGAGGCAGGAGTAAGGGGTGTTGAGATCGGTTCATTTCTATTGGGGAGAGACCCGGAAACGGGAGAGAATATTGAATCTCCTTTAGAGCTTTTGCGACTGACAATCCCAAGAAGAGTCTATACCTATAATCATATGGATTTTATTGCTGATGCTCTGATAAAAATCTGGGACCGACGTCATGAGCTGAAAGGATATGAGTTTACCTACGAACCTCAAGTACTGCGTCACTTCACTGCAAAACTTAAACCCGTTGAATAAATAACAAAGGCCTCCTAAGCAGGGGGCCTTATTTTCATCCCTTCTCCTCTTATGCTATAATGATTTTAGAAAACAGGAAAACCCAAAACAAAGGGAGTGTCGTATCGTGAGTCAAGAAATCAGTGCGGGTGGGGTAGTGGTTTTCGGAAATGCCGTCCTGCTATTAAGAAAATATAACGGAGATTATGTTCTGCCCAAGGGCAAACGGGAAAAGGGAGAGTCTCTTCAGGATACCGCAGAAAGGGAAGTTTTGGAAGAAGCAAAGGTAAAGGCTCGAGTTCTTGAATATATTGATAAAATACAGTATCAGTTCCACCATCCCAGGATGAAGGATGAACGGGTCCACAAAACCGTCCATTGGTACTTGATGGAGTCGAAGTCCATTGAATGTTCTCCTCAGAGGGAGGAAGGATTTGTGGAGGCGATCTTTGTCCATTGGGACAAGGTGGCCGCTCTTGCCCGATATGAGGATGAAAAACGGATTATTGAAAAAGCATTACAGCGATATGAAAATCGAAAAAACAGACCTGAAGGAAGGCTAAGGATGTGAGTTGAATGTCATTTTCACAAAAAGCAAAAAATGAAATGGCACGGATTGAAATAGAAAAATCCTGTTGTAAAAGAGCACTGCTTGCCGCATTTATTGCAATTAACGGAGAGACCCTCTATGCAGGGAAGAATAAGCTGAATCTCAAGCTGACTTTTGAAAATCCCGGAGTTGCAAGAGTTGTGTTTAAGCTGATCAAAGAGGTGTTTCAGATTCACCCGGAGATTAAGGTTCGAAAAAACAGTAACTTTAAAAAAAGCAGTAATTATCAAATGGTGATGACCCACGGAATGGGAAGTCGAAGACTGGTGGATGAATTAGGACTGTTGGATCAGGAGCAGGGACTCGATTTGTTTCGCCGATTTCCCAGGGAACATATCCTTGAAAAAAGATGCTGTAAACGAGCGTACCTGAGGGGGGCATTTCTTTCCGGGGGATCCGTGACCGCACCTGAAAAAACCTATCACTTGGAGTTTGTCACAGACGGGTTTGACATCGCAGTGAAAATCCAGGAACTGATCAACAGTTTCGGTTTAAATGCGAAAATTGTCCCGCGGAAACGGTATCATATTGTCTACTTGAAAGAAGGAGATCAGATTGTTGATCTGCTCAATATTATGGGAGCCCATAGTGCACTGATGGATCTTGAGAATACAAGAATTCTCAAAGAGATGCGGAATAATATCAACCGCATTGTCAACTGCGAGACAGCGAATTTATCGAAAACCGTCAATGCATCGGTAAAGCAGCTGGAGGCGATTGATAAAATCAGAAGAACCATGGGATTGCAGGAACTTCCGGAACATCTGCAGCAGCTGGCGGAACTGCGAATTAAGCATGAAGATGCAAGCTTCAAGGAGCTGGGAGAAATGATGGACCCTCCCGTTGGAAAATCCGGTGTGAATCATCGATTTCGAAAACTGGAGAAAATTGCGAACAGTATAGGATAATCAGTCAATCAAATAAAAAAATCTGGGTTTTCTCAGATTTTTTATTTTTATCAAAAAAAGAGTTTTTGTTGACGTAAATTCGACGGCAAAAAGATATGATAGCTTTACTACAATAAAGAAGGGAAGGATAGTTATGTTAAATGATATTCAAATTGCACAACAGGCACAAATGAAAAACATTGCTGAAATAGCAAAAGAAGCGGGAATCAACGCTGAGGAGCTGGAGATGTACGGGAATTACAAGGCGAAGGTTTCATTGGATCTTTTTGACCGGATGGAAAATCAAGAAGACGGGAAGCTGATTTTGGTAACAGCGATTAATCCTACTCCTGCAGGGGAAGGGAAGTCGACGACAACGGTTGGTTTAGGTCAGGCTTTAAACCGGATTGGAAAGAAAACCGTCATCGCATTAAGAGAACCCTCTTTAGGACCGGTCTTCGGGGTTAAAGGAGGAGCTGCCGGTGGCGGATATGCTCAGGTTGTGCCAATGGAAGACATCAACCTTCACTTTACGGGAGATATGCACGCGATCACCACTGCAAACAATCTTCTTTCTGCGGCAATCGACAATCATATCCATCAGGGAAATGATTTGGACATCGATAGCCGTCAAATTGTCTGGAAACGTGTAATGGATATGAATGATCGGGCTCTGAGGGATGTTGTCGTGGGCCTTGGACAAAAAGGAAATGGATTTGTCAGGGAAGATCATTTTATGATCAGTGTAGCCTCAGAAATCATGGCGGCACTTTGCCTTTCCAACAGCTTAGCGGATCTTAAGGAGCGATTGGGGAGAGTGATTGTTGCCTACACAAGAAAAAATCAGCCGGTACTGGCAAAAGAACTGAAGGTGCAGGGAGCAATGGCGCTTCTTTTGAAGGATGCAATGAAGCCGAATCTTGTGCAGACTTTGGAAAACACACCGGCATTTATTCATGGCGGTCCCTTCGCTAACATTGCTCATGGCTGCAACAGTATTATGGCAACGAAAATGGCTCTGAAACTTGGAGACTATGCTGTAACAGAGGCGGGCTTCGGAGCGGATCTGGGGGCGGAAAAGTTCCTGGACATTAAATGCCGATATGGTGGATTAAAGCCAAATGCTGTAGTGATTGTAGGAACGATCAGAGCGCTGAAGATGCATGGCGGTGTCGGCAAAAAAGACTTGAATGAAGAAAACCTGGAAGCCTTGAAGGCAGGATTTGTCAATCTGAAAAAACAGGTGGAAAACATCGGTAAATTCGGATTGCCTGCATTGGTTGCCATCAACCGATTCCCCAACGATACAGTAAAGGAAATCGAAGTACTTCGTGGCCTGTGCGAGGAGATCGGGGTAGAAGTTGCATTGAATGAGGTATTTACAAAAGGTGGAGAAGGTGGACTGGAAATGGCTGAAACCCTTGTTAAAATGGTGGAAAAGGGAGAAGCAAACTATAAGCCCCTCTATGAAGTTGAAAAATCAATTCCTGAAAAAATTGATATTATCGTGAAGGAGATCTATGGTGGAAAAGGCGTTGTTTTCAGCAATAAAGCGAAAAAACAAATTCAAAAGCTGGAAGAAATGAACCTGGATAAACTTCCAATTTGCATGGCAAAAACCCAGTATTCTTTAAGTGATGATCCGACACTGCTCGGTGCACCCAAAGACTTTGAGATTACCGTTAAAGAAGTAAACGTCTCTGCAGGAGCCGGTTTTATCGTATGCCTCACCGGTGATGTTATGACCATGCCGGGACTGCCAAAAGTACCTTCTGCAGAAAAAATGGACATATTAGAGGACGGAACCATTATCGGTTTATTCTAAAGGAGGATTCTTTCAATGGTAAGTAATCAAACAGTTGAAAAGGCAATGACGATCAAGCTTGATCGTCATTTGCCCGACTATCCTGAGTTTCAGGAAGGGATACGGCGAGCCTCGAATCGTGGGTTTAAATTAACCTCTGATCAGACCGAGATTGCCTTGAAAAATGCTCTGCGTTACATTCCTGAAGAGCATCATGAAGTCATGGCGGAAGAATTTTTGGACGAACTGGTGACAAAGGGACGAATTTATGGATATCGCTACCGGCCAAAGGGAAAACTTAGAGGAAAACCCATCTATGAGTATAAGGGGAACTGTCTCGAAGGAAAGGCAATGCAGGTAATGATTGATAATAACCTGGATTTTGATGTTGCCCTTTATCCTTATGAGCTGGTGACTTATGGAGAAACCGGACGGGTTTGCCAAAACTGGATGCAGTACCGATTAATTATGAAATATCTTGAGGAAATTACAACAGATCAGACATTGGTTGTTGAATCCGGTCATCCCCTGGGTTTGTTTAAATCTCATCCCCGAGCACCCCGGGTTATTATTACCAATTCTTTGATGATCGGAATGTTTGACAATCTTAAAGATCAGGATATTGCAGAACAAATGGGAGTCGCTAATTACGGTCAGATGACTGCAGGTGGATGGATGTATATCGGTCCTCAGGGAATCGTTCACGGTACATTCAATACCATTGTAAATGCAGGAAGAAAGAAGCTTGGAATCAGCGATGACGAGGATCTGAGAGGACACCTTTTTGTCTCTTCGGGGCTTGGAGGAATGAGTGGGGCACAACCGAAGGCCATCGAAATTGCTAATGGTGTCGGAATCGTTGCCGAAGTGGATTATTCAAGAATTAAAACCCGATATGATCAGGGATGGGTCAGCATGATATCCGACGATTTGGAGGAAGTCTTCAAAACAGCGAAGGAGTGTATGGAAAAGAGAAAGCCCATTTCCATTGCCTATTATGGAAATATCGTTGATCTTCTTGAGTATGCAGTTGATAAGAACGAGAAGATTGAGCTTCTGTCAGACCAGACATCCTGTCATGCAGTTTATGATGGAGGGTACTGTCCTCAAGGAGTATCTTTTGAGGAACGGACGGATTTATTACAAACGGATCGGGAGAAATTCAAGGATTTAGTGGATGAAACCCTTGCAAAGCATTTTCAACTAATTAAAACACTGACGGAACGGGGAACCTACTTTTTCGACTATGGAAACTCCTTTATGAAGGCCGTATATGATGCAGGAGTAAAAGAGATTTCCAAGAACAAAATCGATGATAAAGACGGCTTTATCTTCCCGTCTTATGTGGAAGACATCATGGGTCCCGAATTATTCGATTATGGATACGGTCCATTCCGCTGGGTTTGTTTAAGCGGAGATCCCGAAGATTTAAGAAAAACCGACAAGGCGGCGATGGACTGCATTGATCCGGATCGACGGGGACAGGACCGTGACAATTATGTATGGATTCGGGATGCGGAAAAGAACAACCTGGTTGTTGGAACCCAGGCGAGAATTCTTTATCAGGATGCCATGGGAAGAACCAACATTGCTTTAAAATTCAATGAGATGGTACGGAAAGGCGAGGTGGGCCCTATTATGCTGGGTCGTGATCATCACGATGTCAGCGGGACCGACTCCCCCTTTAGAGAAACTGCGAATATCAAAGACGGCAGTAACGTCATGGCAGACATGGCCACCCAGTGTTTTGCAGGGAATGCCGCAAGAGGAATGAGTCTTGTTGCCCTGCATAACGGTGGCGGTGTCGGAATCGGGAAGTCCATTAACGGTGGATTCGGTATGGTTCTTGACGGGAGCCGTCGGGTCGATGATATTTTGAGCACTGCCATGCCTTGGGATGTCATGGGGGGCGTGGCAAGACGGGCTTGGGCGAGGAATGAAAACTCCATCTCCACCAGCGTTGAATACAATCAGAATAATCATGGAACCGATCATATTACAATTCCATTTATTCCAAGGGAAGGACTTGTTGAGGACCTGGTGAAGAAAAGCTTTAAGAAGAAATAAGACAAATAAGGGAGGAATCATTTATGAAGAAGATCGTACAATGTGTACCGAACTTCAGTGAGGGAAGAGACCCGAAAAAGGTGGATCGCATAGTGGAAGCTTTCAGAGGAAAAGAGGGAGTGAAGTTGCTGGACTACAGCTCAGATACTGACCATAATCGTTCGGTTGTAACCCTGGTTGGTGAACCGGATCCTTTGAAAGAAGCAGTCGTGGAAGCGATAGGAATTGCATTGGAAGAAATTGATATGACAAAACACGAGGGTCAGCACCCCAGGATGGGAGCGACAGATGTTGTGCCTTTTATCCCCATAAAAAATGTCACGATGGATGAAGCCATAGAACTGAGTAAGGAAGTAGCGAAAGAAGTCTATGAGAAATACCAGCTTCCTGTTTTCCTCTATGAAAAATCTTCCAGTGCACCTCATCGTGAAAATTTAGCCAAAATACGAAAAGGACAATTCGAAGAAATGGGAGAGAAGGTTAAGCAGGAGGAATGGGAACCGGATTTCGGCGGGAAGAATATTCATTCCACCGGAGGTGTGACTGCCATCGGAGCAAGAATGCCCCTTGTTGCATTTAATGTGAATTTGGATACAAATGATCTTGAGTTTGCCAACCAAATCGCCAAAAATGTTCGACATCTTTCCGGTGGATTTCGTTACTGTAAAGGAATCGGAATCGAGTTAAAGGATCGGGGGATCGTCCAGGTGTCAATGAATATGACTGACTATACGAAAACAGCTCTTTATAGGGTGTTTGAGCTGATTAAAATTGAAGCAAAACGGTATGGAGTCAATGTCATTGGAAGCGAAATTATTGGACTGCTTCCTATGGAAGCCCTGATTGATACTGCGGTTTACTACTTGGGAGTTGAGGATTTTTCAATGGATCAGGTGCTTGAGCAGCGAATGATGGAATAAACAATGATTAAACAAAGGCATAGGCTTCATAGGATGAGGCTTATGCCTTTTCCCTAAGAAAGGAGTGATTTTTTTGAAAGGAAATCATCTGGTGATCAAAAATACATCGGAGGTTGTTACCTGTAGCGGTTTTAAAGGGAAAAAGGGAAAAGAGATGTCTGATCTTCATATTATTCCCAGGGGAGCTGTTGTGATTAAGGACGGTATGATTGAAAAGGTCGGTCCGGAAGAGGAAGTTCTAAAGAATCTTCCCTTGGAAGAGTACGAAGTCTTGGACGCGAAAGGAAAATCCCTTCTGCCGGGATTTGTGGACTCCCATACCCATTATATTTGGGGAGGTTATCGGGAAGAAGAATATTCCTGGAGACTGCGTGGCGATGACTATATGGAAATTATGAATCGAGGCGGAGGTATTTTAAGCAGTGTTCGCAAAACAAAGGCAGCGAGAAAAGATGAGCTCTATAACGACGGAATGAAGCGTTTGGATTCGATGCTTTCCTTCGGGGTGACCACTGTTGAAGGGAAAAGCGGTTACGGACTTGACTTCGATACCGAAATCAAACAACTGGAAGTGATGGCGGACACAGATCGGGATCATCCCATAGATGTTGTTAAAACCTATCTTGGAGCCCACGCAGTGCCGAAGGAGTATAAGGGCAGGGAAGAGGAGATGATCACAGAGATTATTGAGAAAGTTCTTCCTGTTGTTGTGGAAAGAGGTCTTGCTGAATTTTGTGATGTTTTCTGCGAGAAAAACGTATTCTCTGTGGAAGATTCCAGAAGACTACTGACAAAAGCCAAAGAGATGGGCATGAAGGTAAAGCTGCATGCGGATGAAATTGTTCCTTTGGGAGGAGCGGAGTTGGCAGCTGAGGTGGGAGCTGTATCAGCGGATCATTTGCTTCAAGCTTCCAATGAAGGAATCGATCAAATGGCTGAGAAGAATGTTGTGGCAACAGTATTACCCGGCACAGCCTTCAGCCTGAAGGAAAAATATGCACGAGCAAGGGAAATGATCGATAGAGGATCAATACTGTCCCTGGCAACCGACTTGAACCCCGGAAGCTGCTTTACTGAATCGATTCCTCTTATTATTGCTTTAGCCACATTGTATATGGATATGACCACCGAAGAAGCGATTACAGCATTGACAATTAATGGTGCTGCAGCGTTGGATCGAGCTGAAACCGTTGGGAGTATCGACGTCGGGAAGCAGGGAGATATGATTCTGCTTGAACACGACTCTTACAAGTTCATTCCTTACCATATTGGTGTAAGTACAGTGGAAAAAGTGATAAAAAAAGGAAAGATCGTTTACGACAAGGAAGATCAACCTTGCGTGATTCGTTAATACAAGCCTCGGAAGCCCTTCGGGGCTTCTTGCTTTTCATGATGCCCTGTGATAAAATGTTTTCTAAATCATCTGAAAACTCGAAACCAGGCTGGATCTGAAAAATCAAAGGAGGAGAGGATTACCGATGACAGAGGGACGGAATGAGAGATTTAATAAGCAATCACTTTTCTACGGTCTGGGTGAAGCCGGGCAAAAAAACCTGGAAAAGGGAAAAGTTTTAATTGTCGGGTGTGGAGGGTTAGGAACTCCCGTCATTAATTTGCTTGTGAGAGCAGGTGTGGGGTTTTTGCGGGTTGTAGATCAGGATATTGTGGAACTGAGCAATCTCCATCGGCAAATCCTATACTTTCCCGAAGATGTGAAAAAAGAGACATTAAAAGTGGATGCTGTAAAAAATTATGTTCATCGGGTTGATCAGGAGATCAGGCTTGAAGCTGTTAATCAACGATGTACAGGTGAGAACATTCTTGAGTTAATGGAGGGCATTGATCTGGTGATTGACTGCACCGATAATTTTCCGACCAGATACATTATCAACGATGGTGCGTTTAAGAAAAAAATTCCATGGATATATGGGGGAGCTGTGGAAAACCACGGAAATATAAAAACATTTTTCACTGATGAGGGACCTTGCCTTCGCTGCATGATGATGCATCCCCTGGAAAAAAATGAAACCCAACGAGCCGATACCCATGGGGTCTTAAATACCATAACCGGTATGATAGCTACCTACCAGGTCAATGAATCCGTTAAATATTTAAGTGGAAATCGGGAAAAAATGTTGAGAAACATGATCCATGTCAATCTTTGGGAGAATGACTATGAGACCTTCCCGCTTCAGAAGAATGAAGAATGTCCATGCTGTGTAAAAGAACACTATGAGTTCTTAAAATAATATAAAGAAAAGGATTGGTGATAAAATGAGTGAGGCGGAAAAAGTGTATCAGGCTTTAGACACGTTGGGAATTGAGTATGAAAAATATGAGCATCCACCGGTAATGACCATAGCCGATATCGAAGATTTGGATTTTACAATCGAACCGATGCATTGTAAAAATCTATTTTTGAGAAACTCCAAAGGAAATCAACACTATCTGGCAATTGTGCACCACGAAAAAAAGGCTAATACCCGGGCCATCGCTCAGAAGATTGGAAGCACACGTTTGAGTTTTGCTTCTGACAAACGCTTGAAGACTCACTTGGGGCTTGAACCGGGAGGAGTATCAGTTTTCGGTTTGATGAATAATGAAGACAATAAAGTGATTGTTCTGGTCGATGAGGATTTGAAAAAAGAGGGAAAAATCACCTTTCATCCTAATGTAAACACTGCCAGCATAACCATCTCATACGAAGATTTTGAGAAATTTTTAAACGATCAGAAGAATCCGGTGAGATATATCAAAATGGAATAAGGGGTCGAGATTACTTCGGCTCTTGTAATGAAATCACCAAAGAATTGTCAGGTAATTGACAAACGTCGAAAAACCGACACAAACAAACGATAAATAGGGGGAGTTATGCCATCAAAATGCAGAAAATTTTAAAGAATCAAATTGTTTAATTCTTAACAATTAGTTCGGAGGGCTAAACAAAGGGAAAGGGAGAAAAAATTAACTGAAAATAGAGAAAAATTCAAACTTGGCATTAACTTTGCTTTATAATAGGGCAGATCCACTAATGTCTTTGATAGGCAGGTGA
>PWFQ01000051.1 GCA_003554105.1 Clostridiaceae bacterium
CCATAGTCCTTTATGATTTTTGTCAGTTCATCCTCATTATAGGTATTTACGACTTCACTTGCAGTCAATGCTGAGGTTGTATCCATACGCATATCCAATTCACCATCATGCATATAGGAAAACCCTCGCTCAGGTGTATCCAATTGGTGAGAGGAGACTCCCAGGTCCAATAGCAAACCGTCAATCCCTGAAATGCTTAAATCCAGAAGAACGTTTTGAATATCATGAAAATTGCTATGCACAGCTTGGAAATTTGAGTAGTTTTTCAGTTTCTCCTCAGCGTTTTTTAATGCCGAGGGATCCTGGTCAATTCCGATTAAAGATCCTTCTGAAGAGAGGTGCTTAAGGATTTCTTCGCTATGACCGGCACCTCCTAAAGTGCCATCAACATAAATGCCATTTTTCTTAATTTTTAATCCATCTATGCATTCTTTGAGTAAAACGGACGTGTGTTGGTATTCCATGTATTGCCCTCATTTCTTTTCTTTCCTATTGTATTCGCTGTTCTCCCATGAAATTCCTTCTTTTTCCTTAAAAAAAGTGGAAAAAATCCCTAAAAATCAATCTTTTCATGCAAAAATGATAAAAGAAGCTACCCGATGAGATGAGGCAGCTCCAAATTTTGATTTTTTTGAACATAAAGCATGGAAAAATTAACGCTTTTTCCTTTTTTTTCTCTGTTTTCCTTTTGGTGAAGAAGATTTCCCCTTTATATCCTTTGTATTAATCTTATCCGACTGCTTCATAAGGTATTGCCGAATTCCGATAACAGTAATGAGAATGACTATGCTGATTAATTGAGCCACACGAATTGGTCCCAGCATAAGGCTGTCGGTTCTTAATCCTTCAATAAAAAATCGTCCTACTGAATAAAGACCGAGGTACAGGAGAAAAATCTCCCCTGTCACCTTTTTTTTCTTCGAGTAAATCAGAAGAAAGGCAAAAATTCCAAAGTTCCAAAGGGATTCATACAGAAAAGTGGGATGGACCATTTGACCATTTACTTCAATTGCCCAAGGTAAATCCGTAGGGCCGCCGTGGGCCTCCTGATTCACATAATTCCCCCATCGACCAATGGCCTGCCCAAGGATCATGCTGGGCCCTGCAACATCGGCAAAAGTCCAGAAATCAATTTTCCTCCATTTTGTTACAATATAACCGCCTATAATTCCTCCAATAATTCCTCCGTGAATTGCCAACCCTCCGGATCGAAAATCAAACACATCACTGATTTGATGAATATCCGGATTATAGGCAAAGATAAAATAGTATACCCTCGCACCAATTAGAGCAAGAGGTATAGCAATTATTGCTAAATCAATCACATAATCCGGGTTAATTTTTGCCTGCTTTGCCCTGTGGATAGCAACAAAAACCCCAAGTAACATGCCGAAGGAAATAATAATACCATACCAGGCAACACTCATTCCAAATATTGTAAAGGCAATGCGATCCATTGATATCGTCTCCTTTTCCTAGAGGTTCTCTCGGTTTTGATAACCTTCATTATAGTGAATGCCGTATAAAAAGTCAATCAAGATCATCTTATCTTGATCATGGACGTCAAATAGTGTATAATTTAAAAGTTCGTCGAAGTGATGATCGACAATGTGAATGAGTTATGAGAGGAAGATTCGATGAAATTAGGAATAGTAGGTTTACCCAATGTAGGAAAAAGCACTTTATTTAATGCAGTTACTAAGGCTGGAGCACAAGCTGCTAACTATCCTTTCTGCACAATTGATCCAAATATCGGTGTGGTGTCTGTTCCCGACAACCGTTTAAAAGTATTACAGAAAATGTATCAATCGAAAAGTTTAGTCCCTACAACCATTAACTTCTATGATATTGCAGGTTTAGTTAAAGGCGCCAGCAAAGGGGAAGGTTTGGGGAATAAGTTTTTATCCCATATCCGGGAAGTATCAGCAATTCTTCATGTCGTTCGTTGTTTTGACGATCCCGATGTCACCCATGTGGATGGCAGTGTTGATCCCATGAGAGATGTGGAAACCATTAATTTGGAATTGATTTTCTCCGATATGGAAGCCATTGATAAAAAAATGGAAAGACTAACGAAACAGGTTAAGTCGGATAAAAGTCTGAAATCTCATGTAGCAACCCTGACAATGGTAAAGGAGGAACTCGAGCAGGGACGATCTGTCAGAGAGTTGAATCTTGATGAAAAGGAACAGGAAGTTATCAAAGATCTGAATCTTCTTTCTTCCAAGCCGGTAATCTATGTTGCAAATGTTAACGAGGATTATATTACCAATGAGGATTTGTCAAATGAATATCTTGTTCAGCTTGAAGAGATTGCAGCAAAGGAAGGTTCTTCTATTGTGAAGGTCTGTGCTAAAATCGAAGCGGAAATTTCCGAGCTGGACGAGATCGAGAAAGCTTTATTCTTAGATGACCTGGGAATATCCTTCTCAGGTTTGGATAAGTTAATTCATACCTCCTATGATCTTTTAGGGCTTATTACATTCCTTACGGCCGGTCCTCAGGAAGTCAGGGCTTGGACGATCAAAAAAGGGACGAAAGCGCCTCAGGCTGCAGGAAAAATTCATACTGATTTTGAGCGCGGCTTTATTAAAGCTGAAGTTATCCATTATGATGATTTGATTTCCGCAGGTAATCCGATCGCTGCAAAAGAAAAAGGATTAACTCGTTTGGAAGGAAAAGACTATATTGTCAAGGATGGAGACATCATTCTTTTCAGATTTAATGTTTAATCAATTCAGAGTAGTTGATTATATAGAAGAAACCGATGGTCTGTTGCCATCGGTTTCTTTTGTTCAGGATATCAACCTCTTATTTTGCTGTTTCATACTCTTTTACGATCTTCACTGAAGCACTGGCTCCAATCCTGGTTTCTCCCGCATCTATCATTTCTTTCGCCTTGGCATAATCCCTTACACCTCCGGAAGCCTTTATCTCCAGTTTGTCTCCAACAACTCTTTTCATTAATGCCACATCCTCTTTAGTCGCTCCTCCTGTGCTGAAACCGGTGGATGTTTTTACAAAGTGGGCTTTGGCATCTTTTGAAAGTCTGCAGGCGACTTCCTTTTCTTCCTCTGTCAGCAATGCAGTTTCAATAATCACTTTTACGATTGCTTTATTTTCAGCTGCTTGTACAATCTTTTCAATCTCCTCGCGGACATAGTCATATCTCCGGTCCTTCAAAGCACCAATATTGATGACCATATCAATTTCCGAAGCGCCATTTTTGATTGCATCTTCAGTTTCAAAGACCTTGGATTCCATTGTTGCGGCTCCCAGGGGAAACCCTACAACTGCTGCAATTTTTACATCGGTTCCTTCGAGTAAATGTTTTATCTCCGATACATAGCACCCATTAACACAAACCGCAAAAAAGTTATACTGTTTCGCCTCTTCTGCCAGTTTCTTAATATCCTCCAATTGTGTGTCCGCTTTTAATACCGTATGATCGATATATCTTGATAAATGTTCCATGTACTACCTCCTATTATTATGCGTCCATTGTCAGGATTCGATTAAAGAATGATCTCAACAAGATCTCCATTTTTAACATTTGCTGCGTTCCCCTCATCAAGATCCAAGTGCATCTCCAGTGAAAACTCTGATTTTACCCTCACAAGAACATTTTCAAAGACCACAGCTCTTTCCCCTGAAGCACGAACCGCTACTTTGTCTTTATCCTTAAGGCCAAAAACCTCAGCATCATCTGTATGCATATGAATATGCCGTGCGGCAGCGATAAGCCCTTTATTAATCGCTACTTCCCCTTTCGGACCACGGATCAACACACCGGGGCTGCCTTCAATGTCTCCGGAGTCTCTGATCGGCGGTTTTAATCCCAGAATAAACCCATCACTTAATGTCACTTCAATTTGTGTCACTTTTCGAGTGGGACCTAGTACCCTTACACCTTTAATTTCTCCCTTGGGACCGACAAGATCCACTTTTTCTTCGCTGGCGTACTGTCCCGGCTGCTTTAAATCCTTTACATTATTCAATTCATAGCCTTCTCCGAAAAGAACGTCCATATCTTCCCGGGACAAATGCAGATGGCGATTCGATAGTCCTACAGGAATCATTTTGTGACCATTCATTGATCTACCTCCTCCTATTCTTGGTAAACTTCCTCTTTTAGAGTTGCGATGTATGGTAAGTTTCGATACTGTTCTGCAAAATCGATTCCATAACCGACAATGAACTCGTCCGGTATCTCAAAGCCTATAAAATCCACAGGGATCTCAGCCATTCTTCGATATTCTTTGTTCAATAAAGTACAGATTTTGATGCTGTTGGCATTTCGGGTATTTAAGTTTTGTGTGAGATATTTCAGAGTGAGTCCCGTATCAATAATATCCTCCACAATTAAAACATCCCTGTTCTCGATTTCCAGATCCAGATCTTTCATGATTTTAACGACCCCTGAACTCTTGGTCGATGTACCATAGCTGGAAACCGCCATAAAATCAATATACACCGGTAAATCCAACTGACGAATGAGGTCAGCCAAAAAAACATTCGCACCTTTCAAGATCCCGATGACGACCAGATCTTTGCTTCGATTTTGATAGTGCTCGTTAATCTCCTTTGCCAGTTCCCGAACCTTTGCATCAATCTCCTCTTTTGTAAACATCACATCTTTTATATCCTGCTTCATCATCGTCTTCCCTTCTTTCTCCCGTATTTTCAACTATATTATAACAAAGTACGATTTTAATTAATACACCGGATTTGTTGAAAAGCCCCAAAAATCCTGTAAAAGGATTCCTGAGGCTCTAAAAAGAATACTTTGATTATCCAGGAACTACCGGAAAAATAAGAACGGGAATTTTGGAATTGGTAATAATGTTGGTCGCTGTACTACCGATTAATAATTCCTTAATTCTTCCTTCTCCTCTTTTTGAGAGGATCACCAAATCAACTTTTTGCTGTTCAGCGACCTCCAGAATTACTTTTGATGCGCTTCCCTCTTTAATCACGTAATTGGAGGGGAATCCCGCGTTGAAAAGATCCAGGCGGATTTTTCCGAGATGCTTTTCCAATCGGTCTCTTGATTCCTCCAACTCGTCTTCATTTTGACTATATTCGATGGCTGAGACCAGTACCACCTCTTTAATTTTCTCGATCTGCTTGATTTTTTCAATGACATCCTTCGAGTAAGAGGAAAAATCCATGGGAACAAGAACTTTCTTGAACTTTTCTTTGATTAAGGGCTCCGCTCCCTTTTCTTCAATATTTTTGTATTTTTCCACCATAACCGGTGTTTCACTCAGGCGTACCACATCAAAAGTTGTGCTTCCTAAAAGAATTCTCTTTATAAATCCCTTTCCATGGGAGCCAAGCAGGATTAGGTCCGCTTTTTCTTCTTTAGCTTTTTCAACGATATCCTTTGCGGGAATACCGATTTTTATGTCAATCTTCACTTTAAGGCCCATCTTTGTCAGCTTGCGTTCTTCTGCTTTTAAAGCTTCTTTCTTTTGTTTTTGAAAGGTTGGAGCATTGGTTCCTGCAGAATCGATATCCACTACATTGAAAATGACCACTTCCTTCAGACCCAATTCAACCATTTCTTCAATTGTCGCCAGTAGTGCCTCTGCATGGGATGAAAAATCTGTGCATAGCAGAACTTTCTTAAACATAACATCACTCCTTCCCGATTTCTTTAATAATGGTTGCAGCAATTTTTACGGGATCCAGGCCAAGTTCATTTGCGACATCTTTTCCCGGTCCGCTTAAGCCATAATTCTCAATTGTGAAATGAAGGGCATCTTTACTCAGTAAACGATACCATCCATGACCGATCCCTGCTTCAATCAGTACATGTCGCCCTTTATCATCGCCAAAAAGCTGCTCTAGATATTTTGCTGACTGGTCTTCTAAAGAAGGTCGATCGGGAACAGAGATAATATTTGATGCTATACTTTTCTCATCAAGACGTTTTTTTACTTCAATTGCCAGCTGAACTTCACTTCCCGAAGCAATAAGATTCACTTCCGGATTATCGTTCTCAATAATGAAATACCCACCTTTACTGAACTGCTTAACACCTGCTTTTCCTTGAATTCCGGGAGCACCCTGCCTTGTTAAAATAATTGCAGTAGGGCCACTGGTTCGTACCAGGGCTTCTTTCCATGATAGCGCCACTTCCTCAGCATCGGCTGGCCGAAGCACTTTAAGATTGGGAATGATGCGTAGCGCCTCCAGGTGCTCAACCGGTTGGTGAGTCGGTCCGTCTTCTCCCACATAGATGGAATCATGAGTAAAAACATAAATAACCGGAACTCCCATAAGTGCCGACAGACGAATTGACGGTCTCATATAATCGGAGAATACCAGAAAGGTTGAGACAAAGGGTCGAAATCCTCCATACAAGGCAAGTCCGTTTCCAATAGCCGCCATGCCGTGTTCTCTCACACCGAATCGTATATTTTTCCCTTCATAATGATTTCTTTGTATTTCACCAAATTCCTTAAGATAGGTTTTTGTCGAAGGCTCAAGGTCTGCTGAACCGCCAATGATAAAGGGCAGGTGTTTTGCAATTTCACTGAGCACCTTCCCCGAAGACGCTCTGGTTGCATCATTGATTGAACCGTCTTTGCCAAACTCATCAAGAAAGTCATGTACTTCTTTCG
>PWFQ01000068.1 GCA_003554105.1 Clostridiaceae bacterium
GCATTGTTTCCTCCCCCGATCAGCGAGTTGGTGGATGCATTATGGTGGGGCGCTCTGTAAGGCCGCTCCTGAATCAGGCTTTCCTTTTGCCGAAGGAGCCCTGCCACACTGTAGATTTTTGTCACTTCCATGGCCTCTTCCTCGGTCATGGAGGGAAGAATCGTCGGGATCCTCTTTGCAATCATGGATTTTCCGCATCCCGGAGTTCCGATCATTAAGAGGTTATGTCCTCCGCTGGCGGCAACCACCACATAGTCGATGATGGCATCCTGCTCCTGGACATCGGCGAAATCAAGATCAAAAGGAGATTTGTGCCATTCCCGGCCCTTTAACGTCTCCACATCCTGATAAGCTTTTCCCTCAAGAAATTCCGACACATCCGCCAGCCGATTGAATCCATAGACCTTCACCCCCTCCACCACCGATGCCTCCCGGACATTCTCCATGGGAACGATCATGTGATGGATTCCCTGCTCACGGGCGGCAATGGTCATGGGCAGAACCCCGGTACAGCCTCTCAGCCTTCCATTCAGGGAGAGCTCTCCGATCATGCCGTAGTCCTCTTTTCGAACCTTGGTGATCTGCTCGGTTTCAAGCAGGATCCCCACGGCGATGGGAAGATCAAAGTGGGATCCGCTCTTTTTTAAATCTCCCGGAGCAAGGTTGATGACAATCTTCTTTTGAGGGAAGTAAAACTCCCCGTTATTCAGTGCCGACTCCACCCGTTCTTTTGCTTCCTTCACCGCAGTGTCCCCGAGACCCACAATGGACATCATGGGAAGCCCTGAAATCCCCTTGGTCTCCACATCCACCACATAGCCGTCCACACCGCTGATCGCAAAACTCTTTACCACCTTGGCCATAACCCCACTCCTTCGTTTCCCTCAGTTTTTCTTAATTCTAGCAAATCTTTCTACTTTTTGCTATCACATAAGGGTCCATTTCCTCTATTTTTAAGAGATTTTGGGGGGTTTTTTTTGAAATTATTTTCTGTATTACATTTGTAGTTACATATACCGTCCTCGATGTTACAGAAACCTTCTGTATTAAAAAAACTGAGGGGAGTTTTCACCCTCAGTTTGCTTTTCCATTTTGAACTTTTTTGTTTTTCACCATTCCAACTTTCTACTGTTTCACAACTCAAAAGTGACAGTCTTTAAAGCATTGAAAAAGCTTTGCTTCGCAATGAGAGACGTTCTTTTTTTCTGAAGGTTTCAATGGATCACTACAGGGACGGCTTCTAATGTGACACGCACCACCGTTACACTTAGAACTGTCCATCGTCGTGTCAGAAACCTTCTGTACTATGTAAAGTTGTGATTTCTTTTTTTCTTTGTTATAATGATTACAAAGAAACAATTCTTGTTCTGCTACTGTAAAGGAGGTTTTAAACATGAATGCACATGCGAAAAAACACGATCCCATGGATCGAAAGATCATCAGTGTTTCGAAAAAACGACAGATCACGATCCCTTTAAAATACTACCGTCAGCTCGGTCTTGATCATGAACTGGAGTGTACCCTTGAGGATGGGGCCATCGTTCTACGCCCTCTGAAAAGAGAGCCAAGCGAGTTTTCCACTGAAATCCTTAAAGACCTCATCGCCCAAGGGTATTCCGGAGATGAGTTGGTTCGTAAGTTCGAAGAGGAAAGTGAAAACATTAAAAAGGCAGTTGACCGCATGCTGGAAGAGGCTGACGATATCGCTTCAGGAAAAAAGGATGGGGAGAAGTTTCATGATCTCTTCGATTCGGAGGACGAATGATGTATGAAATGCAATTTACTCCTCAGGCAGCCCGCTATTTTAAGAAGTTGAAAGAAAAATCCTTGAAAACAGCCTACGAAAAAGCGTTAAGAGACATTATGTATAACCCTTACATTGGAAGCCCGAAGCGTGGAGATTTAGCAAAAGTATACGGTGTTGATGTGAAACACAAAAGAGTAAATTATGAAATTGCCTATACGATTCATGAAACTGATGGAAGAAAAGTTATCGTTCTCCTTGCAGGCACCCGTGAAAATTTCTATGAACAGCTGAAAAGATATAGAAAAAAATAAGTTCAGAAAGTTTCTGACACAGTGATGCGTCCCTCCTGATGTCGAATTGAAACTTTCAACTGAGATAAAAAAAGAATAGCTCTCGCTAGAGGGCTATTTTTGTTATGTCACAACTAACTCAAAAGTGACAGTCTTTAAAGCGTTGAAGACGCTCAATAAATGAATTTCAGAAGGTTTCAAGATATCGCTACAGGGACGGCAACCAACTACTTCATTTAAATTTTTCCCTATTTTCCAATAGCTCAATACTCTTATACCAATAAAAATAAGCTTCAGGATCAAACTTCATAATCGTCTTAAGCTTTCTAAATTCCGGGTGCTCAATCACATATTCTCTTAAATCGAGTTTTGGATTAAATCTCTCAACATCAGTTATACCATACTTTATAAGTAAAGATAAGTACGCCGCCTTTGACGCACTGTTTACCGCACTTTCTATAATATAATTCTTTGAAAAAATGTAGCCCTTTATTCTTTTTATTCCTGTTTGCAACTGACTAAATACTTCTTTTTCAATTCTTCCTCTTTCACTTATAATCCTTGAAGTTTCAAAGATATCATCAAGTACATCTTCATAGGTTAGTTCATGATCTTTTCCTCTATAAACTAATTCCTGCTCTGCCATTTGCTTGAAAGTCTTACTGACGATGTCTACCTTTCTCATCTCATCAAATAAATTACCCACATCAAATAATTGCTTTATGATTTCAAGTTCTTTGTTTTTTCCATAAGATATTCCGGTGGTATTCGGTGCATACGCTGTCAACTTATCACCTAAAATACAGTCCACACTTGGCATAAGCACTTTTATTTCGGGATCTTTGTATTCTATAAAACTGCAATCAACCTTCTTTCGTATAATCTCTGCATAGTGGCCTTGTTCAAATAAAATATCCAACAATATATAGTTTTCTTCCCCATCGAGTAAGGATTTATAGAAAAATTTGTAATGGGCTTTTGGGATTTCCTTATCACCTTGTCTTACATTCTCTTCGAAATGAGTAAAAACATCACTTTCCTCTACCATTTTAACAAGTACTTTCTCAATATCAACTTCATTCTCCGACTTCTCAATAATGATATCGATATCTATCGAAAACCTATGCATTTGATTAAGAAGTAGTAGTAGTGATGTTCCTCCTTTGAAAATAAATGCTAACTCTGATTTTGCCAGTTCCTCCAATAGATGAAGTGCTTTAGTGATTTTTTCAATAAGCATGGGATCTGCTTTCTTCTTCCCCCTCTTATACTCATTGCTCTTCTTTTCGATCCATTCTTTTGTATAAGTTATCTCATGTATCATTAAATCACCTCATATAAATAGTTCGTCTTTATCTATATCCGTTTCCTCTTTTAGAAAACCTATCAGTGTATTTTTTATATGCCTTTTATTTGCATATTGCCTCAATGTGGATTGGTTAATATTAAAAATCCTGAAAAACTCCTGATAAATATTTTTAAGCTCAGCCCCTTGATAAGTAACGAACAATTCTTTATCTGCAAATAGATCCACCATTATTTTTTCAATAGTGGGTATAATGATCTCTTGTGTTTCTTTCAAAGGCGATGTTAATATAAGGTTTTTAACAATGATACTATTTTTACCGGAGATGATGTAGTTATTGACTTCATGCTTATCAGGATTTAAATAGACCTCTCTATGAATTTCCTGTAAGAACGCAAATACCGCCGGCGCTGCATCCTTGTCTATTTCTAAAATGATATTGCCGGAAAACGCTTGATGAACCATAAAGTTATTTAACCAAGAAGTCTCCCAAATGCACATATCACTATAGGGAAATTCTTTTTGCACTTTGGAAAACAACTGAATGAGCTTTTTTCCTACAATAGGTTCAAAATTCTTTTTTATCTTCGTTACATAGACCCCTCGTTTAAGCGTATTGATGACTCCATGATTTTTAAGGGCATACACTCTCCAACGAAATGTACTCTTATTTAAGTCCGGATCATATTGTGCATAAAAATTATAAAGATCCTCACTTGTAAAAGGCTTGTCTCCAAAATAGTTCTTAATCTTATCAATTTTTAATTTATCTTTCACATCCATCCATCTCCATTTTTACAAACCAACAAATGGAGCTTTCGTCATTTTCGCTCCGTTTGTTGGTTCTAAAGATATTTGTTTGCCGTCCAAACATTCGGAGCTGTTTTTATTTTCGCTCCATTTGTTTGTTGTTTCATTATATCCCAGAGCTTTAAGTTTTACAAGAAACAATCCTCTTTACTATGTAAATTTGTTATTTCGAAAGATCATCAGTGTTTCGAAGAAACGACAGATCACGATCCCTTTAAAATACTACCGTCAGCTCGGTCTTGATCATGAATTGGAGTGTACCCTTGAGGATGGAGCCATCGTTCTACGTATGAGATGCAGTTTACTTCACAGGCAACCCGCTATTTTAAGAAGTTGAAAGATTAAGCAAAAGAATAAGTTCAGAAAGTTTCTGACACAGTGATGGACGGTTCTAAGTGTAACCAAAAACATGTCACATTAGAACTGCGTCCCTCCTGATGTCGAGTTGAAACTTTCAATTGAGATAAAGAAAAAATAGCTCTCGCTAGAGGGCTATTTTTGATATTACACAGTTCACTCAAAAGTGACAGTCTTTAAAGCGTTGTACAAGCTTAATAGATGAAGTTCAGAAGGTTTCAATGGATCACTACAAACCGTCCATCGTCGTGACAGAAACCTTCTTCTCCTCTTTCCTTTTTCCCTTTCCAACATTCCAACCTTCCAACCACTACTTCATTTAAACGATGTTTTCTCGCTTCTGAACTATAAAGATATTCCAACATTTGCATCCCTCCCAGTAGCTTGATAAAAGCAAAGTTTTACTGTTATACTCGAAAAACTCTTGATAATTTCTATTTTTTTGAGTATACTTTAATAAAGAGAGGTGGTATGATGAAAAATCGTGATCTCTATCTCAATCAGCTCATTCGATTTAAAGATAAGCCACTCATCAAGGTCATCACTGGTTTAAGACGCTCAGGAAAATCAACCTTGCTTTCACTTTTTGAAAATCATCTCATGGCAACGGGCGTCATTAAAGAGTGCATAATCCGCATGAACTTTGAGTCTTTTGAATTCGATGACATAACGACGTATAAAGAACTCCATGGGTATATCAAAGAGCGCATCATCGACAAAAATATGAAACATTACCTTCTTCTTGATGAAGTCCAGCAGGTATCCTCATGGGAAAAAGTCATCAATTCCTTCCTTGTGGATGCCAATGTGGACATCTATATCACCGGATCGAATGCTTATCTTTTATCTTCTGAGCTTAGCACGTTGTTGTCGGGCAGGTATGTTGAGATTAAAATGCAGCCCCTGTCGTTCAAGGAATATCTCAATTTTACAGAAGATGATCAAGAGAAAAGCCTCTCAGAAAAATTTGATCAATACCTTCTCTACGGAGGACTTCCGACGATCGTGGAACTGCAGGATCACCCGGAGACCATTGGTCCATTTCTGGAAGGCGTTTATAGTACCGTCTTGATGAAGGATGTCATTGAAAGAAACAACATCAGGGATGCTGCTCTCTTGGAAAGCATTTTAAAATTCATCGCTGCAAACATTGGCAGTATTGTCTCCACCAAGAAAATCAGTGACTACCTCACCAGCAGTGGAAGAAAGACCACAAGTGATACCATTGATAACTATCTGAAAATGCTTGAGAATGCATTTATCATTTACAAGGCGAATCGCTATGACTTAAAAGGCAAGATGTTTTTAAAAACACTTGAAAAGTATTATATTGTGGATATGGGGATCCGTAACAGGCTCACCGGTCTGAAAGGAACAGATTACGGTCATGTTTTAGAAAACATCGTGTATCTTGAGCTGTTACGCCGTGGCTACGAAGTAACGATTGGGAAAATCGGAAATTTGGAAGTTGACTTCGTCGCGACGAAACCCGATGAAAAAATCTACTTCCAGGTTTCTGCCACCATCATGGATGAAACAACAAGAACTCGAGAACTTAGACCACTCAAATCGACCTCTGATAATTATCCAAAGTATATTCTGACCATGGATCAAACCGTCTTCAATGACTATTCCGGAATCAAAGTCGTGAATATCCTTGATTTTTTGCTTGAGTAGGTTTGCACTGCCGTTACTCCTCAGGCAGCCCGCTATTTTAAGAAGTTGAAAGATTAAGCAAAAGAATAAGTTCAGAAAGTTTCTGACACAGTGATGGACAAACCGTCCATCGTCGTGACAGAGACCTTCTTCTCCTCGTTCCTTTTTCCATTTCCAACTTTCCAACCTTCCAACTAACCAACTTACCTGTTCATATTTCACACATACCTGATCACCGAAAAACTCACTCCCGTAAGCCGTTCCAGCTGCCTGATAGACATTCCTTCCTCTTTACAGGCTTTCAGAATGTCATTCCGTTTCAAAATTTCTAGTTTCTGAAGCTCCTTCGGATTTTTTAATCTGAAGTGTTCTTTTATGTATTCCAC
>PWFQ01000055.1 GCA_003554105.1 Clostridiaceae bacterium
ACCAACGCCCTCGACGCCAACAACGAACGCGCCATTATGGACAACATGAACCAATTTTTTCAAAACCGGACGGTGGTGGTCGTTGCCCACCGCCTCAGCACAGTCAAAAACGCAGACAACATCGTGGTGCTCGAAGAGGGCCGCATCATTGAACAGGGCACGCACAGCGAATTGGCCGGCCGGGAAGGAGCTTATTTTGAACTGGTAAAAAATCAACTGGAACTGGGAACGTGAGTGAAAAGGCAAAAGTGAAAAGTGAAAAGTTGGCTCTTACGTCATCCTGATGAAGATCAGGGTCTCCCGACCCGATCAAAGAAAGGAGATCCTGATTCCGAAAGCTTTCGGGACAGGATGACATTTATGAGACTTTTCACTTTTGCCTTTTCACTTTTCACTTAAAAATATGCCACAAACCAACAACCACATACCAACCAAACCCGAATCACTCAAAAACCTTTTTCCCGAACTGGAAGTGCAAAGCGAAGAGGTGCAGGAGATTATCGGCCGGCCGCCGCACTGGCTGGTACGATGGGGTATTACCGCCTTTTTCGGGGTTCTGGGACTGGTGTTGTTATCCGCAGCCGTTATCAAATATCCCGAAGTAATAAATGCACCACTCAAATTGACCGCCATTCACGCACCGCAATCCCTGGAAAGCCGGATCAGCGGCAAAGTAGTCAGGCTTACGGTGGAGAACGATACCCGGGTTGCAGAGGGAGATATTCTGGCCTGGATGGAGAGCACGGCCGATCATGAAGAGGTACTCGAATTGTCAATGATCATCGACCTGCTCAGAGTGCAGCTTCTACAAGGGAATGAAGAGTTCGATGGAACAATTGGGATATCCGGTTTCGGCAACCTTGGGGAGCTTCAGAATATGTTTCAGGGCTTTGAACAGGCATACAGGGAGTACCGATCCTACCGGCCGGGAGCGTTCTACAGCCGTCAGAGGGAGATATTGCTGCGCGAACTGGACTACACTCAGCAGCTGCTCGTCAAACTGCACGAACAGAAACAGATCCAGCAGGCCGATTTGAAACTGGCCGAAAGGGAATTTGAGATGCAAAAGCGACTTGCGGAAGGGGATTTTATTTCACCTCTGGAACTTGCCAGGGCAGAGCGTGAGCTGGCATCCCGACAGCTTCCGCTCCGGCAGTCCGAATCGGCAATCATCAGCAATCACGCATCACAGGCGGCACGGGAGAAAGAGATCATGGAGCTGGACCGGAGGATCGGGGAGCAGCGGTCGGTTTTTCTGCAGTCCCTGAATCTGATGAAAAGCGCCATCGATGAATGGAAGCGGAACTACTTGATTTCGGCGCCGTTTGCCGGGAGGGTGGTGTATGCCGGAATTGTTCAGGAAAACCAGACGGTTGCGGCCGGGCAAGAGCTGTTCTACCTTCAGCCCGATAATACAACCTGGTTCGGAGAACTGTCGGTGTCGCAGCAGTCGTTCGGCCGGGTGGAGGAGGGGCAGCGGGTGCTGGTTCGTTTCAGCGGTTACCCATATCACGAGTTTGGTTCGGTCTATGGAGAGGTAGAATATTTTTCGGAGTTCCCGGTGCGCGACAGCCTCTTCTTTGCCAAAGTTCATTTTCCGGACGGTCTTCTGACCAGCTACGGCCACAACATCCCGCCCCGAAACGGGATGACCGGCCAGGCGGAGATCATCACGCAGGATTTGCGGCTGCTGGAGCGGGTGTATAATAATATTACGAAGGAGTTGAGGTGAGTTTCCAGGAAGTAAAGAGCGTTTGAGTGATCAAACAGGGGTACTCCACAGCCCGTACCTCTCCAAATGGAAAAACGGGTTAAATTTAAATGGAGATAGATTAATGAAACCAATAATGTTCAAAAAACCATCAATGTTAACTGGAAGTTCAGAAGGCATTTTAAGTCGAAGCGAAATGAAAAGTATCATTGCAGGCGGCTCTGGTTGTTATCAGGGTGACCCTTGTGCCTGTTCATCTGTTTATAATTGTTATGCAAGTGAATGCAGTTATCAGGAAGGAAACTACCCAGGCAATCCTGATGGCACTTACGAGGAATGTATAAATGAAGTATTGGGATTGTGGGAGGACTGCGATGATTTCTGCTCGTCACCCTAATTTTGAGTGAAATTATCCCAATTTAAAATTGAAGCTCTCCAAAACGTTAAGGAGAGTTTCGATTTTTATTTATGTACTCTACTAACTGATTATTAATAAAATAAAGAAGATGAAACATTCAGAATCTACAGTGATGTTATTGTTTGTGATTGGTTTATTTTTTTTCATGCACTGTTCGAATCAGAACGATTCTGGCCACATCCAAATCCTCGATGAGATTCCGGAGCATATTCTGGAAGTCGAAAACCTCACAATTTTCCCCGGTGATGCTAAGCCTGAGTATTCGGTAGAGTTGGTTCCTGTGCAGACGTATGGGGCTGATGGAGAACCCTACCTGACGAGTATTGTAAACGGTGTTGTGGATGAAAATGGCAGGTTAATTATTCTGGATGTCAACTTTGGAGGAGGGACATTCCCTCCGGACAATCGTATCATTGTTTTCCAGCCTGATGGAACGTACCTGACTCAAATAGGCCGTTCTGGCCAGGGGCCGGGGGAATATGGGTTGGCTGGCATTCCTGATGTAAAAGCCGGTAAGGTGTATGTTCAGGACATCACAAATAGCCGGTTAAATATCTACAGTGCCGAAGATTACTCGTTTGTAAGCACGGTTTTATTAGAACAGTGGGATGTAAGGAAGCACGAAGCAGTCGTGGATTTTGAATTGGGTACTCCGCTTTTCAGGCATGACGGCAACCTCCTGGCAAGGTTCATAAATAGAGTTCCGGATAATGAAAGTCGATCAGAGATAAAATATCTGTTGGTTAATACCGATGGAGATGTCCTGAACACGGAGCCTCTTGTTTTTCCGGGCGGCTTCACAGTCCGCCCACAGACCGTTCCGCCGGGCCCCATTATTTCGCTGCCGTTTATGGGAACCACGATTACAGCCCTTTCCCCTGATGATGCACTATACTCGGCTTTAACCCGTGAATTTCTGATCAAAAAGCATGATGCCAATGGCATCTATCAATCCGCAATTTACTACCCTATTGCAGGGGTACCGGTGGATTTAAATAGCTACACCGGGTCATCCAGACATTCACTGAGTGATATCAGAACCGCCTTTGATCATATTGATGAAGAAATACCGGAATCAACGTCCCCTCTGATCGCATTAAAAGTAGATGATGAACACAGAATTTGGGCAGGTGTACTTGCCAATCCAGGCCTCGAGAATTTCGAATGGTGGATACTCGACCGTTCGGGGAAACTTCTTGCAAAGTTAGATCACCCAAGGAGTCAGCTGATTATTGACATCAAAAACGGGTATCTCTACAATAAGGAGACAGATGAAGAGACCGGTGCTGAGTTTGTTGTGAAATACCTAATAGAACTAACGGAAAAGAGCTGAGGTTGATAATTTACGGGTATTCCAAATGAGATTATTGTACAACCGGATTATTTATGAAAAATAATAAGTGGTTCCTTTTTGCATGGATTTTTTATTTAAACTGGGGGGTGTGTCAGATGAAGTTCGCAGAGAACTGGAACCCCGCATTCCGGATTTCAAACCCACATTTATAAATATTTGGGTATCAGAAAACTATTTTTGGTTGCATGTGGACACAACTGAAGAAGGCAAACAAGTAGTTGTTTTTACAATGGAAGGTGAGATTATGGGTACATTTTATCTGTCCATGCATGATGAAATTCAATTTGTAAATGATAAGCAGGTTTATACAATCCACAAAGATCCGGATGAAGGGCATACGATCAGGTCTTATCAAGTAAAATTATAATATAAGCGAGAAGGTTTTATCAGGATTTGGATCAGTGTAAGGTGAGGTGGAGTACTTTTCGGAATTTCCGGTACGCGACAGCCTCTTTTTTGCAAAAGTAACGTTTCCGGATGGCCTTTTAACCAGCTACGGACATGAGATCCCGCCACGTAACGGAATGACCGGAAATGCCGAAATTATAACGCAGGACGTGAGGCTGCTGGAGCGGGTGTATAATAATATCACAAAAGAACTGAGGTGATGAGACGCCGTCAAACCCCTAAAATAATAGGGGGTCATCTAACCAATTAATTTAGTATGCTGTTAGAGGCATCCCTCAAAGAATCAACGGATGGAAACGAATATCAAAGAAGTAAACGAATGTTTGAGCGATCAAACAGGGGTTATACACAGCCCGTACCCGGCTGTATGGCGAAACGGGAAAATTAAAAATGGAGTTCACCATGCAAATATTAGATAGAAGTGAAATGAAGGGAATTATTGCAGGAAATATAAGTACTGATTGTGTTGTGTATCCGTGTCAGGTTCAATACATGTGTTGTTGTTCTACTGGTGAGACAGGATGTTCTTCAAATTGTGGCCATTGGTGCTGTCAATTTGATCGGCACTGTATTTAGTGAAAATCAACAGATTGAAAACGACAAAGGTTCAGAGAGGATAAATTCCTCTCTGAGTATTATAATTAAAGATGTTACATAAGCAGCTGAATTCAGGGAGTTACGAAATAATCATTGCTTCTCAGATGAATAAATTTAACATACTGATTGGGTTATTTTTTCTGTTATTATTTGGTTGTAGCAGGGATACAAAATTTTCAGGGCTCATCGACTATGGAGAACTGAATTTGATTGATATTCAGATCGAAATGGAAATTGGCCAAAGTTCTGAATATGTACCGGGTAATTTAGGTTACCTTATGGTTTTCTCTGATATGACGATGCTGGTAGCCGACTGGGGGAAAATGACGATTGAGCAATTTAGTGCAGAAGGCAAGCATATGGCTACAATTGCCAAAGAAGGAAGAGGTCCCGGTGAGTTGGGGGAGATTTTTTCGCTTCACAAAGGGGTAAATGATACCCTAAAGGTACGCTATTTAGGAATGTCGCAACAGATTGATTTCTTTAGCCGGGGAGAGGATCCTATTTACAGACTCAGTAAATCCTGGATCCCGGAAAGGGTTAAGGAAAGACGGATGCTTACCATTGCTCCACGTTCTGAAACAGAATATTATGCCCGGGAGTCCTGGAGTAACCATCAACTGCGATCCAAAATTGCCAGTGGTGCAGAATATGGATGGGTACCGGTTACAATTGTGGATACATATGAAAATGTACTTGTAGATTCACTTTATACACTGAAAACTCCAATCCCCGTTGCAAGAATGTCCAGCGGTGGAGCCATGACAATTCTTGGATGGCCTCCATATCAATATTCTGATCAGTTTAGAGTGATGGATAATAACCGCTATGTAATAGCCAGGCCCGACAGCTCTGCGTTGTTAATTTATACCCAAAAACATGAGTTTGAAAGGAAGATTTCTCTTCATGTTGAGGAACGGATAGTGGAAAAAACAGATACGGATTTTTTATTTAATCTGGGAGGTGTGTCAGATGAAGTTCGCAGAGAACTGGAAGCACGCATTCCGGAATTTAAACCCATATTTATAAATATTTGGGTATCAGAAAACTATTTTTGGTTGCATGTGGACACAACTGAAGAAGGTAAACAGGTAGTTGTTTTTACAATGGAAGGTGAGATAATGGGTACATTATTTCTGTCCAAGCATGATGAAATTCAATTTGTAAATGATAAGCAGATTTATACAATCCACAAAGATCCGGATGAAGGGCATACGATCAGATCTTATCAAGTAAAATTATAATATAAGCGAGAAGGTTTTTATCAGGATTAGGTTCAGTGTACGGTGAGGTGGAGTATTTTTCTGAATTTCCCGTCAGAGACAGCCTCTTTTTTGCAAAAGTAATGTTTCCGGATGGCCTTTTAGATCACGCTCTGCCCCTGACGGGCAAAACCATGAACCCTGTCGATGCCCGGTATGGTACTCAGTACCGCCTCGAGGCGCTCGTTGATACGGGTTTCCACTTCGCGCGGTGAGGCACCCTGCCAATCGGTTCGCACCACCAGGTTGGGGGAATCCACATCGGGCAGCAGATCCACGGAGAGCTCGTTAAGGGCGAGGCTGCCAAAGATGAATGCCGCGAGGATCAGGATTACAGCCGTTATGGGTCGATTTAAAAGCAAGGTTCAGGGCGCAAGGTACAGGGTTCAAGGACAACAAAGTGTGCAGAGCACCTTGTAGAGTCCGATTTAGTTGACAGTTTGCAGTTGGCAGTTTGCAAATTTAGTCCTGAGTCCTAAGTCCTGCACCTTGGGCTCCCGATGGGTCGGGTTGTCGCTATCGCGCCACTTGCACCTTGTGCCCTAAGCCTTGGACCTTGGACCGTGAAATCCAACGAAAATAATAGTTGAATAGAATGCAAACTGCAAGGGTTTATTTATAGACGAGATGGGTTATAGAAAAGTTTTAA
>PWFQ01000061.1 GCA_003554105.1 Clostridiaceae bacterium
AAACATAAACGAGAAGTACAAGGTTGATAACTCCACCAATAATATCAATGGGAAAACCACTGAAAATCGGAAGAGTAAAAGCAAAGTGGGTTGCAAACAGGAATATTATTCCAATTATAATTGGCGCCATCTGCTTTTTCGCCCGTGGATTATTTTTCGTATAATTTCCGATGATGAAGATTACATGGATTGCGATAAACAATGCTACAGCAAATATTACAAAAACCCATGGGGTGATTTTATCGTAGACCATTACCTCTTGACCATTGAGAACTTCTACAGAAGGCCAGTGAAGAAAAAATCCCGTTGGAACATTTATCACAAAAATAAGTCCGAGAATTGAAGTATATACCCATTCAAAGATTTTATTCCGTCTTTGAGCGAAGGCACTGATGAACCGAAAATAACTGACCACCATTAAAAGCAGTCCTCCAAGGGATACGTGGTACCAGAAAATGTAGGATGGCCAAATTTGTTGACGCATCAATAAAGAACCACCGGTCCAGAAGATCGTTGACATGGTTAGAGTTAAAAAAGAATTAATTAACCGATCTTTTTTTGCATTCATAAATATCATAAAGATGAAGAGATATCCAACTACTGCAAATCCGGATATACTATAGTAAAGACCACTTCCAAACATTTTCTCACCTCCCTTAATCATTAATATTTTAAACACTTACAATCGCTGTACATCAAGAAGCCCGCGGATTTCAAAATTGTTAGGATTCATTTTTGCGATACTTCTTTTATAGTGTTTCTCATAAGCATTAAAGGTCCCAGTTTTGATGATAGAAATTTTCAATGGATCCATTCCTAATATCTTCCTTAGATCAATATAATCATGATCTTTGTATTTAAAATAAGCACTGAGAATTTCACTGAGGATTTCTTTTGTTGCAGCTGATGTAACCATGGCATTAGGGTCTAATTCAAGATATAAGTGCATAAACGGTTTATTCTCTTCTGTGAACTCTTTCCTGGCAACCCAATCAGTAACTTCAATCTTTGACAGATCAATTGCTGTTTGAACAGTTGTTTTCGAAATTCTCGTAAATCCGCCGATGTCGATGACAGAAGGAACGCGATCAATATATTCAAACCGCGGAAGCTTTGTTTCATCCTCTTTATTGGTTAAGCCGATACAACGATACACATCACCAACTCGGTACCTTGCAAAGGCTCCACCTTTTAAGATGGTAATGACGAGTTCGTAGACCGTACCCGGAACTACCTCGTCCATTAACAGGGTGCTCGGTTTATAATTCGGTTCTTCAAAGCTCCTCAGCATTTCGTCCTCAGGTATAAACTCATAAAAACAGCTGTCGGGAAAGAAATAAAGTCCTTTTCTTGTCCAGGTTTCTGTGCCAACCAGTCCCGGCTCAGTGCCTGCAAAAACCTCCATCGGTCGAATGCCCCAAAGATCCTCAAGCTCATCCTTGTAACAGTTATTATCCGTACCGCCAACCATAAAGCCTTTTAAGTGAAATAAGTCTTTCGGTTTTAAAGAACGCTTTTCAGCCTTGCATTTTCTTTTGGCATTTGCTAAGCGCCAGATCATTTTCGGTGACAAACTCATGACGGATTTCAAACTGCTTCCGCTGTCATTTGAAGATCCTAAAGAAGAGATACTTTTGCTGATGGCATACGTTACACTGCCAAGACCGAAAAAGTATTCCACATCATCCTTTAAAGCCATTTTAAAACCCAATTTATTTCTTTCAGAAAAACTCATATTCTGAGCCTTCTCCACCGGCGGTAAAAAACCGAGGTTGATTTCTTCACTTATAACAAGAGGAAGAACACCGGTAACATAAGGCAATGGTGCCAAAGCATAAAGAAACTTATAAGAGGTATCGATGTCAAAGGTGCCTCGTTCCTTGCTTGTGGCAAGAATCATACAGGCTGCTGCATTTGTACTGTAAACATCAAGCATTGCTCTGGTATAGGGTGCGACCTTAATCGGCTTTTCTCCAACTTCCCAGGTCGTTTCAATCCAAATAACCGGACTTGCAGGAAGGGCATCTGCTTTCTTTTTCAGTAAAATATCAGCATAATCATCATAAGTGGTAAGAGGGACGACTTCCCGGAAATCTTCAACGGTTCTCGGTTTTTTTCCTTTGAGAATGGACTGGCCTAACTCACTGTTGGACCAGAGTTTAATCTGCTCCTGCATTAATCGGTTCTGAATTCCCATGTATTGAGGAAGATCCAGATCAAGAAAGCCACAGTAATAGTCCCAAATCTGCTCGTAATCCTGATGCTTCAGTCGCTCTTCTAGGTTCATACAGTTCTCCTTTCCTGCTATTTACGCATGAAATTGATGGACTTTGGAAATAAAAACGGGGGGTGGTCTTGATACTCATCATAATCCGTAAAGGTTTTCGGAAAAATCCATCGATCCTGGTACGCAACATACAGAAGATTCAAGGATGTGTAAAAAATCGCTACGTAAAGTACAATCGGTTTTGTGATTAAACCATATAAGGAGAAATAAAAGCCTCCAAACCACAAAACTCCGGGATGTCGACACCATCCATAAAAACTTCCCCGAAAGGTTTTTCGTTCCTTCGATTCCCGAAGATAGGTTTCATTGAATGGGATTGCAAAAAATAATGTGTAAATCAACAGTCCTAAAAATACCACACTAACAGCCAACCAAATATATGTAACAGGTGTGTCTAAAGGAATATGAAAGCGATAATTCCAAAGAAGCATCATCGTGGTTCCGCTTAAAATAACAGTTCCAAGCATAAAAAAGCGATGAAGAACAGGGTTTTTCCAATTAACAGAGTTATAATCATAAAGATAAAAAAGTATAAAACTCATAAGTCCGGCAAGCAAATACACCATCGGTCATCACCTCTTGAAGGTCTATAGTACAGTATACCATGAATTTATACGGAGCTCTAATTTTTATTTGTGATTTCGAAAAAATATCAGGCTTATTGCGGTTCGATTCGCTGGCATTTCATTTTAAGTGATTGGCAGGTGAAATATATAACAACCAAAGTAAATAATTATTTACCCAATATTTTCTATTTTAAGCTCAATTCATTGAAAAATGGAGAATATTTTTAGATAGCATTATATAATTCTACAATGATTGAAGAAATTCCTCTTTTTTTGTCAAAAGAATCATAAAAAAAAGAGAAAACCCTCATACTTTAGGGATTTCCTCTTTTTTGTTCAGAAATATTATTCAATCATATCTGAAATGATCCGACTCCCGAAATCCGAACTTCGATATAAGTCTTCATCATTCGGTGTCCAGAGAACTTTTATTCCATTTTTCTGTACTCGGAAACCTGCATCTATTAATCCGTTTTCAATAAGTTTTACAGATTCTCCACTCCACCCGTAACTTCCGAAGGCTGCACCGATCTTGTTCTTGAACTTCAATCCCTTAATCATTTCCATCAACCCTGCGGTGTGGGATAGGATTCCGTTGTTGATCGTGGATGACCCCATAAAAATCGCCTTTGACTTAAAAACTTCCGTGATCACATCATTTTTATCTGCAGTTGCAACATTTATGAGCTTTACCCTCAGGCTCGGATGATTTTTCATGATCCCCTCACCAATGGCTTCGGCAATTTTCTTTGTATTCTCCCACATGGTCTCATAAAGAACAGTTACCTGATCCTCCTGATAATCCTTCGCCCATTCCATGTATTGTTCAACGATTTGTAAAGGACGTTCTTTCCATATCACACCATGACTGGGGCAAATCATATCCACAGGCAGATTCAATGAAAGAAGCTCATTGATCTTTTTTTCCACCAGGGAGCTGAATGGAGTAAGAATGTTGGCATAGTATTTAATCGCTTCCTGGAACAGCTCTGACTGATCAACGGAGTCATTATACATCTCACTTGATGCGTAATGCTGCCCAAAGGCATCGTTGCTGAAAAGAATATTATCCAAATCCATGTAGATCATCATACTGTCGGGCCAATGGAGCATTCTGGCTTCAACAAAGGTTAATGTGTGTTTCCCAAGATTCAGCGTATCCCCGGTTTTCACCTGGACAAAGTTCCAATCCTGATGATATTGGCCTTTTAATGATTTTACTCCATTCCCTGTGCAGTAAATTGGAGTATCGGGAATTTCATTCATTAATTCCATGAGACCGCCACTATGATCAATCTCTCCATGATTAATAATAATGTAATCGATTTTCTGCAGATCGATTTCCTTTTTTAAGTTTTTGACAAAATCTTTGCTGAAAGGAGCCCATACAGTGTCGATTAATGCTGTTTTTTCATCTTCAATCAAATACGAGTTGTAGGATGTTCCCCGGTTGGTGGAGTATTCTTCTCCGTGAAATGTTTTCAGTTCCCAATCGATAGTACCTACCCACTTTACGTAATCATTAATTTCAAATGCCATGAATGATCCCTCCTTAATATTTCACTAACTAGTCTTTATTATAGATGAAATGAGGGTGCTTTGCTGTGATTGAAATCACGATGTGAGTTATCTTACCCTTTACTCATCTGACATCCCTTTACGGAAGTTTCATTCTCTAATAATCAAAAAATCCATTTCATTTTTCACTAATGGCAGCTTCCGTTTCTCAATGTTTTTCACTGAAGCTTGGGGAAGTTTCTCCATCGATTCCAGAAGAAATTCAATCTTTTCTTCATTGCCCTGGACTTCCGCTTCCACTGTAAAATCCATTAAATTCCTTACCCAACCGCTAATTTCCAATCTTTGGGCCAGCTCATACATGGAAAGCCGGAACCCCACACCTTGAACTCTGCCTCTGAAAATTAAATGGTAACGGACATTCTGCGCTTCACTGAATTTCGGAATTTTTACTTTTCCAGCTTGATTTTTTACATAACGATCCCTGATAATTCTTAATGAATTTTTCAACATACGTTATATCCCCCTAAATCTTTATATACGAGTACCCTTGCTGTTGCCTCACTGTAAGGATAAGTGCTACGGATGTGGGGGTCCTGACAAAATCGATAAGATCTTCTTTTTTTAATCCCTGTTTATTCACTGAATCTGCGCAGGCAACAAAGATTACTTCTTTATCGATTAACTCCTTAATTTCTCTCATAATAATGTCTCCCAGTTGTCCGTTTTTATAGCCAAGAACCGCTTCACCAGTGGCAACAATTTCAATTTCCGCCGAGCCGATTTCGTCAGCTCGCATTAAACCCTTTGCATTTTCCAAGACCATCGTCCATTTGGAAAGATCGTCAATATGAAAAATTGCTTTTACTGATCTCATCGTCATACTCCTTTCAAATCATGATTTCTGTTATCCTCTCTAATGAATATTTACCCTTTCTTATGGGAAAGACTCAGAATAAAACTCCCCCGGAAAGGAGGAGTTCCATCTGAATTTATTCGATCAAAATGATCTTACTTTACGCAGCAATTTGGAAGCTTAAGTTCGTCATCGTTGACATTTCGCTATTAAACACATCAATATGAAGCTTCAGCATTTCATCCTGACCCCTCTGATTGAGATGAGGATCCCGGGTTAGCTGTACATACCACCATGTATACCAAACATAGCGGGGATAGAAAAAGGTGACGTCCCCCATTTTACCGCTGGTTCCATAATTTTCGATAAAGAAACCATGGGTGTCCACGACATGATAGGTATCATTCTGGTACTCTCTGATAACCGTATTGATCACCTCATTAATATATTTTTCAGCTGTGATATGGAGTTCTGTATCACCACTATACCCTCTGGGCTGATTGCTTTTGTTATAGGGGTTATACAGTGTAGTTGCAATAACAGTCACATCAGAGTTCAACGCATAGATCTGTTCCATGATTTGAGTATACTCCTCTTCAAAATTTTCAGTTCCACTCTGAGCAAGGGCTTCATCTATCTCCCAAAAAGAGCTATCCCTAGCAGCAGGCATAATATTATTCCCGCCGATACTTAAGGTAATAATGTCTGCTTTTTCAACTTCACTAATGTAGGCTGGATCATTCATTAGTTTATCCAACAAAATACCTGTAGTGTCACCATCACTGCCTAAAATGCTTCTTGTTACATCATCAGTTCCATAGACGCTTTGCAAGTGAGTGAAAAAACCATGTACATAACTGGTCATGGTTCCGCTGATTCCCGTTGAACCGGTAACGAGGGAGTCACCAATAGCTACATAATGAACGGTTGTTGGTATTTCTGGCTCTGGGTCTGGCTCTGGGTCTGGCTCTGGGTCTGGCTCTGGGTCCGGGTCAGTTGCAGCATGTACTTTTAGAATTATTTCTTCGCTTATAAAGGAGCTTGCACTTTGTCCAGCATTCCCACGTCCTTGAATCTCAGGAGCTTCAGCTTTTACTTGAAATGAGTATTCCACTTCAGTCAGAGTCTCTGTATCGATTGTCAGTGTTACCTGTGCTGAACTGTTTCTGCTTAAATCGATGATTTGAGGAGTAAAAGTACTTACCTCTTTTATTACGGCATTTCCTTCAAGGCTTAACATCGTTTCTCTGGCATTTCCTCCGTTGTCGTTGGTTATTGTTATTACATAACTTGCAGTTTCCCCCTTTGATATGGTTTTTACGGACTGATCCACAGTTACATTTGAAATAGCAGCAAAAGCGCTGACTGTCATACCAAAGATTAACATTAAAATCAATAATACCGATAAAGCCTTACGCATGTTCATCCCTCCCTTTCCTCTATGACGCCATACAATCCTGCAAGCAAAAACCGGCCCGTCGGCCGGTTACGCTACTGCTCCTTCTTAGTTATCAGCGTCCAACTTCAACTAAGAAATCATCGCTCCTCATTTTGTCGGAATTTTTAGATTACTTTTCTTATAATCATATTACCCCCTTAGTGATCTTTAAAACAATCTTTTGGTCTTCGTTAACAGCAATAAGCATACTTCGCCTCTGTCACATAGACTTCGTTCACAACTCGTATGTACGATTAATAAGATCCATAGAGTCACTTTGATTCTCTACAATGATCTATAACAAATCTTGCAAACTCTTCAAAGGTAAAAGTCTTCAAATTTTCTTGTTGGGCAGAAACAGCATTAAAGAAACATGCAGGGATTTCCCCTTCACGCAAACACTTTTGAATACACCCGTCACACCCTCCTTCGCCGCTCTCATTGTGAGGGTTAAATGGACAGGAATGATCTTTGCAGCTGCAGAAATGACTCATTTTCTCACCTCCTGAAACCGATCGTTTCTTGAATTATACCATATACTATTTGGATTTTTTGCAATAAAAAACCCCTGGAATCAGGGGATTTGTTATGGTTTTGGTGGAGGCGGTGGGAATTGAACCCACGTCCGAGAGCCCTTCACCGGCAGATTCTCCGAGTGCAGTTGCTAGTTTAGCATTCGCCTTCCTCAGCGCTTAGCAACAAGCTATGAGGTTGGCTAGTCTCAATTGTGCAATACAGGGTCGAGACAACCCCCGTATCGTTCCCCACGAAGTTTGGCGCCTCGTTTCGAGCTGTGGGTAACTCGAAGGAGACGTAGCCGCCTAAATTAGGCAGCTAGTGCAAATTTATTATCTGCGTTTATCTTTAGTGCTCAGTTTTTTTACGTGTGAAAGAGCGAAACACGACTCGCTACTACCGGATTCAGACCCCCGTCGAAACCAGTACGCCCCCTAGATTTGTTTTTGTCTTTCCCGTAAGGCCTTTTGTATACTTCGATCGGCATCTCTTTTTGCAATATCCCGACGTTTGTCATGGATGGCTTTCCCTTTCGCAACTCCAAGTGAAATTTTTACCTTCCCGTTTTTCAAGTACACTTCCAGAGGAATGAGTGTGTACCCTTTTTGCTGAATGTATCCGATCAGCTTTCGGATTTCTTTCTTATGGAGAAGGAGTTTCCGAACTCTTAGTGGATCCTTGTTATAAATATTTCCTTTTTCATAGGGACTGATATGAACACCATGAAGAAAAACTTCCTCCCCTTCGACCTGGGCATAGCCCTCTTTTACATTCACTTTTCCCATACGAATGGATTTTACCTCTGTTCCCACAAGGACGATGCCCGCTTCCAAGGTCTCTTCGATAAAATATTCGTGTCTGGCTTTTCGATTGGTTGCGATAACTTTTCCATTATGGCTTTTCATAGTTGATTCCCCTGTGCTAGAATTATTGCATTCCTCTCATACCTAAATCATTATAACATGGTCCGCAGGAACTGTCAATTGACTGACAGTTCCCGCAAAACCCCATTTTATAATGGTTTGAGAAGAATCACAGACTCTTGTTACTCGTCGTTTTCCTCTTCGCCGGTCTCACCTAATACGAAAGTGACTTCTCCCTCCATCACGTCGACACGATCCACAACAACGTTCAACTTATCGCCGATTTTAAAGGTGCGTTTCGTTCTTTCACCAACAATCTGTTGTTGGCTTCTCTCGAAGTGATAATAGTCATCCGTCATTGAGCTTAATCTCACCAAACCTTCCACTGTATTCTGAAGCTCCACAAAAATCCCGAAGGAGGTCAGGCTGACGATCACTCCTTCAAACTCTTTTCCGATCTTGTTGGCCATGTATTCAGCTTTTTTCAGATCAGTTGTTTCTCGTTCTGCAGACTCTGCTTCACGCTCCCGTTTCGAGGACTGATCTGCAATTTTGGGAAGCGATTTGTCCAATTGGCCGGCATAGCCTTTGGTGAGTTTACCATTGAGTTGAGCTTTGATAATTCGATGAATCATCAGATCCGGATATCGTCGAATCGGCGAAGTGAAATGGCTGTAAAATTCAGCAGCCAATCCAAAGTGTCCAATGTTATCCGGTGAGTACTGTGCTTTTTGAAGAGATCGTAAAAGAAGAGTGTTGATCACGCGTTCCTCCGGTTTTCCTTTTACCTTCTCCGAAAGTTGCTGTAATACCTTGGGTCGAACTTCATTTTGTATTCCCTTTAATTGATATCCGAAGTTATGAATGAATTTATTGAACTCCTCTATATCTGCACTGTCCGGTTCACCATGAACCCTATATAGGAAAGGGACTTCCATCCAATGATAGTTCTCTGCCACAGTTTCATTGCACGCCAGCATAAACTCTTCTATGATTTTATTGGCTATCCTTCTCTCTTCCTCAATAATGTCCGTAGGGGTTCCTTCCTCATCCATAATTACCTTTCCTTCAGGGAAATCAAAGTCGATGGCCCCCCGATCCATTCGCTTCTTTCGGAGAATTTTGCTCAGAGACTCCATGTTCTTGAAAAAATCCACATACTCATGATATTTCTTTTTCAGCTCTTCGTCGTCATTTTCCAGAATATCGGATACATCTCCATAGACAAGCCGTTGCTTTGAGTTAATAACGCTCTCTGAAATTTCATGATCGACAACTTCTCCATTGGAATTGATTTCCATAAAAACGGTCATTGCCAATTTATCCGTATTCGGATTCAGTGAACACAGATTGTTGGAAAGCTTTTCGGGAAGCATTGGAATCACACGGTCAATGAGATAAACACTGGTTCCCCTTTCAAAGGCTTCCTCATCAATTTTCGAGCCCGTTGTCACATAGTGGCTGACATCAGCAATATGAACTCCAAGACAGTAGTTCCCGTTCTCAAGCTTTTCAAGGGAGATCCCGTCATCCAAATCTTTTGCGTCCCACCCGTCAATCGTGACCACGTTAAGATCCCGGAGATCTTTTCGTCTTTCGATTTCTCCCTTGCTGATTTCTTCAGATATTCCTTCGGCTTCCTTTAAGACTTTCTTCGGAAATTCCATAGGCAATTGGTGCTTTTTGATAATAGATAGAATATCCACTCCCTTATCCTGCTGATATCCCAGAACTTCGATAATCTTTCCTTCAGGAGACCGTCGACCCTCGGGCCACTTTTCCACCTTACACACAACCTTTTGGCCCTCATTGGCTTCACCGGATTTACCCTTCGGGATAAAAATATCCTGGTGTATCCGCTTATCATCAGGGGTCACAAAACCGAAATTTTTACTGCTTTCGTAGGTTCCAACGATCTCTTTGTTATGCCGTTTAAGAATTCGAATAATCTCCCCTTCGTTCCGGTCACTGCCAGTGCTTTGAACTTCAATTCTTCCGATGACCCGGTCACCGTTCATTGCACCGTTCATTGCTCCGGGAGGAACAAAAAGATCCTCCGCATCGGGATTTTCCGATACAAGAAAGCCGAATCCTTTTTGAAACACTTCAAGACGTCCCACGACGAGATCCAATTTTTCAGGAATCGCATAGCGATTGCTTTTCGTTTTTATGATCTGTCCTTCCTTCTCCATTTCCTTCAAAACCTCGGAAAAATCTCCCTTTTGGGACTTGTTAATCTGAAACACCTTCATTAGCTCTTTTTTCAGCATAGGACGATAGGCTGACCGTTCCATATACTCTACGACTTTTTCTTTAATTTTCAAGCGATTACCTCCTTTTTTAGAGGATTTGCCATATCCCTATTGCTATTATTACCCTATAGACCACATAGATACACGGGATTCCGATATAAAACTTTCTCTTTCCTGTTTTATGACGAAACATCACCATGCCTAATAGAATTCCCGATGCTCCGGAGACGACGGCCAGAAGAATCATTGTTTTTTCAGGAAGCCGATTGCCTCCATTTTGACTTTTCCATTTGTCCATCCCCATTGCGAAAAAACCGACCAGATTTACAGCAAGATAGGGAATTAGCCACTCTATTTCAACGGTCAAGATCTTCACTCCTCTCTATTTTTCTCTTCCATCAATTGTGTCAGTTTGCAGTTGTATCGAATTAATCTGTGATTGATAACTCCTCCAAAAGTAAAAAGCCCCTAATCCAGGATCAGGGGCAAAATGTCATTAATTAATTATAGTAATCCGCCAATTTGAAGGAAAAGCGGAGCAAATACAACAGATACAATGGTCATTAACTTAATAAGGATGTTAATGGATGGTCCTGATGTATCCTTGAAAGGATCTCCAACGGTGTCTCCAACAACCGCAGCCTTGTGAGCATCGCTTCCTTTGCCTCCATGGGCTCCCTGCTCGATGTATTTCTTCGCATTATCCCATGCTCCACCGGCATTTGCCATCATGATTGCAAGTACAACTCCTGCCGCCAATGCTCCTGCAAGCAAACCGCCTACAGCTGCAGGTCCAAGAAGAATTCCTATCGCTACTGGAGAAAGAACTGCCAGAATTCCTGGAAGAATCATCTCTCTTAATGCAGCCTTTGTACTGATATCCACACAACGTGCGTAATCAGGCTTCTCTGTTCCCTCCATGATTCCGGGATATTCTTTGAACTGCCGTCGAACTTCGCCGATCATTTCAAAAGCCGCTTTTCCAACCGCTTCCATCGTTAATGCGGAGAAAAGGAAGGGCAGCATTCCACCGATTAGAAGTCCGATAATTACGGTAGGCTCTGTTACACTGATTCCAACTTCCGTTAACTGAACTGCCTCGGTATAGGTCGCAAAAAGAGCAAGCGCTGTTAGAGCTGCTGAACCGATTGCAAATCCTTTTCCGATGGCTGCTGTAGTGTTGCCGACTGAATCCAGCTTGTCAGTGATTTCCCGTACTTCCGGAGGAAGATCACACATCTCTGCAATTCCACCGGCATTATCTGCAATTGGTCCATATGCGTCTACCGCTACAGTCATCCCTGTAGTCGCCAGCATTCCAACTGCAGCTAATGCGATTCCGTAAAGACCTGCAAAGTGAAAGGAAATATAGATACCGACAGAAATAAACAGTATTGGTACCGCTGTAGATAACATTCCTACTGACAGTCCACTGATGATGGTTGTTGCTGCTCCGGTTTCCGCTTGATTTGCAATTTTCTTTACGTATTTGTGTTTATCCGATGTATAAATTTCTGTTAATTGTCCGATTAAAATACCGACTACAAGACCGGTAACAATTGCAATAAAAGGTCCTGTTTCTCCAAGTAAAGACGTACTGAGAAAGTAAGCTGCAATGACAGTAATGATTCCACTTACCCAGGTTCCCGCTTTTAACGATTTTTGAGGATCCCGTCCTTCTTTCCCTTTAACAAAGAAGGTTCCGATCACTGAGGCTGCGATACCGATTGCCGCCAAAACCAAGGGGAAAACTGCTCCCACAACACCATCAAATGCAATTAATCCCAAGGCGATTGCAGAGATAATAGATCCCACATAAGATTCAAACAGATCCGCACCCATTCCGGCAACATCTCCAACGTTGTCTCCAACATTGTCTGCGATGGTTGCAGGATTTCTTGGGTCATCTTCCGGAATTCCCTCTTCAACTTTTCCAACAAGATCTGCTCCAACGTCTGCAGCTTTTGTATAGATTCCACCACCAACACGGCCGAAAAGCGCAATCGAAGATGCTCCGAAAGCAAAGCCGGTGATGATTTGCGCGGCAGAATCCGCTCCTTGACTACCTTCAAGAAGGAAGAAAAGTCCTCCAACGCCAATAAGTCCTAAACCGACAACACTCATTCCCATGACGGCTCCACCTGAAAAAGCCACTTCCAAAGCTTTGTTCATTCCCGATTCTCGGGCAGCATTGGCAGTTCGGGAGTTGGCCAGAGTTGCCACCTGCATACCGAAAAAACCGGCTAAACCTGAAAAAAGGGCCCCAATAAAGAAGCACACCGCGGTTAACCAATTGACTCCCACCCCTAAAACCACGAATACAATGGCCACAAAGATGACGAGCGCTTTATATTCCCTTGTTAAAAAAGCCATGGAACCTTCATGAATGTATGTAGCAATTTCTTTCATCCGATCGGTTCCAACCTCTACTTTTTTCACCTTTTGGGTTAAAAAGTAGGCAAAAATAAGCGCAACAACACCCATTGCGGGTGCAAAAAGTACTAATCCCATCGCTATAATTCCTCCTTAAATATGAAATTTTACTGAATTGTCACTAGTGCCAAGGCAATACCGATAAATAATACCGCTGCTACTGTTGTCACTTTATTTAAGAGTGCTTCATATCCTTTTGCCTGTCGTCCCATTAACTGCTCCGCTCCACCTGAAATTGAACCGGATAGTCCGGCACTTTTCCCTGATTGTAATAAGATACTGGCGATTAATATGATGGATACGATCACTTGTCCGACCATTAATGCTGTTCTCAATTCCTCCACCTCCTATACATGTTCTTAACATAGTTATTCTATCATAGGGTTTTGTTAAAATCAATGAAATTGTTCCATTCGTTGGAAAAGAAAATCCGGTATAAAAGAGAGACCTGATCCTTTATTTTTGAAAAAGGATCAGGTCTGAACATCTCTTTCATGCTCTTTGTTTCTGCTAATGCTAAAGCGTACTAAATGTTATAGAAAGTGTTGAGGCCTTTATATACTCCTTGTTCCTTCAACTCATCTTCAATGCGAAGTAACCGGTTATATTTTGCTACCCGATCGGACCGTGCAGGTGCACCGGTCTTAATCTGTCCTGCGTTAACGGCAACTGCCACATCGGCTATAAAGGAATCCTCGGTTTCACCGGATCTATGGGATATTACATTGGTATATCCTGCCTGCTTAGCCATTTCAATAGTGTCTAAGGTTTCACTGATTGTACCGATCTGATTGAGTTTGATCAGGATGGAATTTCCGATCCCTTCGTTGATTCCCCGGGACAAACGCTCTGTGTTTGTGACAAAAATATCATCCCCTACGATTTGGATCTTTTCTCCCAATCGATCGGTTAACTCCTTCCAACCCTCCCAATCTTCTTCGTCCAGTCCGTCCTCGATTGAGATTATGGGATACTTTTCCACTAATTCTTCGTAGAAATCCACCATTTCCCTGGAGGTCTTTTCCACCCCTTCGCTTGCAAGTTTATAGACCTTGGCATCTCCATCATAAATCTCCGACGCAGCCACATCCAGAGCCAACATGATTTCTTCGCCCGGCTTATATCCTGCTTTTTCTATTGCCCGAATGATAATTTGAAGAGCCTCCTCATTGGATTCAAGGTTCGGAGCAAATCCGCCCTCATCGCCAACACCTGTTGCAAGGTTATCTTCCTGAAGCACTTTCTTTAACGTATGATAGATTTCAACGCATTGGATCATTCCTTCTTTAAATGACTCAGCACCTACAGGCATAATCATAAACTCCTGGATGTCTACATTATTATCAGCATGTGCTCCACCGTTTAGAATGTTCAACATTGGTACAGGCAAAACCTTTGCATTCACCCCTCCGAGATACTTATACAGTGGAAGACCTAATGTGTCAGCTGCCGCCTTTGCAGCAGCAATGGAAACTGCAAGAATGGCATTGGCCCCAAGTTTTTCTTTGTTAGGAGTGCCATCCATTTCAAGCATTGTTTGATCAATCAACTGCTGATTCAATCCATCCATTCCCAACAGCTCAGGTGCAATGAGTTCGTTCACGTTTTTTACCGCTTGCAAAACTCCTTTTCCCATAAGTCGGTCCTTGTCTCCGTCACGAAGTTCAACTGCTTCAAAAGCTCCGGTTGATGCTCCTGAAGGAACTATTCCGTGACCTTTTCCTCCGCTGGCAAGTTCTACTTCCACCTCTACTGTGGGGTTTCCCCGGGAATCAAATACTTCTCTTGCGTATACATTTATAATCTGGTCCATGTTAATCTCCTTTCCTCACATTCTTTATTTTTTAATTAGCGTCTTCCCTGTCATTACCTCAGGCTGCTTTATCTTCATCAGGTCGAGAATCGTCGGTGCTATATCACACAAGCTTCCTTCTCTTTTCACTAAAGCCTTTCCATGATTCCCGATCAAAATAAAAGGCACCTGGTTTGTCGTATGAGAGGTTACAGGCTTGTCATCGACAAAATCGTACATTTCCTCAGCATTTCCATGATCTGATGTGAGAAGTACTGTACCATCCATTTCCTTGACCTTTTCCACCACACGGCTCATCTCCCGATCCACGGTCTTCAGAGCCTTCACCAGCGCATCCATATTTCCCGTATGACCAACCATATCAGGATTTGCATAGTTGATGACAATAAAATCGTACCGATTCTCCTCCAGCTTTCCGAGAAGTGTTTCGGTCACCTCAACAGCACTCATTTCCGGCTGCAAATCATAAGTGGCCACTTTCGGTGAACTCACTAATGCCCGGTCTTCATTGGGATTTTCCTTTTCCACTCCGCCATTGAAAAAGTAGGTAACATGGGCATATTTTTCAGTCTCGGCAATTCTCAATTGATGAATACCTTCCTTGGAAAGGTACTCTCCCAAAGTATTGTCCATCATCATTGGCGGGTAGAGAACATGAACTTGAGTGAAGTTTTTATCGTACTGTGTCATTGTTGCATAGTAGAGATTGAGATCTTCCACAGGAAAATTGTCGAAATCTTTTTCTGTCAGAGCCCGAGTCATCTGTCTTGCTCTGTCAGCGCGGAAATTGAAGAACAGTACTCCGTCTTCCCAATCAATGGTTCCCTCACCATCGGCAAATACAGTGGGCTTTAAAAATTCATCAGTAAGACCTTCTTCATAGTAAGCTTCCACATCCTTTACAGGAAGAGTACCCATAGGACCCTTTCCATGAACAAGAGCTTGATAGGCTTCTTCCGTACGCTCCCAACGTTGATCTCTATCCATTGCATAATAACGACCTGCTACTGTAGCAATCTGACCGGCACCAATTTCATTCAGCTTTTCTTCAAGTTGTAAAAGGTACTCTGCCCCACTTTTCGGCGGCGTATCCCTTCCATCGGTGAAGCAATGGACATAGACTTTCTTTAAATCCATAGTCTTTGCAATCCGCAACAACTCATACAGATGTTTATTATGACTGTGGACTCCGCCATCAGATAATAAACCTAACAGGTGGAGCTTCTTTCCATTTTTTTTCACATGGTTCAGAAGTTTTTTCAATCCTTCATTGTCGATTAATCGATTTTCCCGGATATCCTTGGAGATTCTGGTCAGTTCCTGATAAACCACTCTTCCTGCACCGATATTCAGATGCCCCACTTCAGAGTTCCCCATTTGCCCATCGGGAAGCCCTACAGCCTCACCACTGGCATTCAGTCGTATCATGGGATAGTCTTTCATATATCGTTCCAGATTAACCATGTTCGCTTTTTTTACACCGTTTCCTTTTTCTTCCTCACGGAGACCAAGTCCATCCAGAATCATCAGCATTACTGGTTTCTTCATAAGTTCCTCTCTTTCTAGAAGTTCACGATTTTTTCAAAGTCTTCAACCTTCAAACTGGCTCCTCCTACAAGAGCTCCGTCTACATCACTTTGATTCATGATTTCTTCCACATTCCCCGGCTTAACACTTCCTCCATATTGAATAATCACTTCTTCAGAGGTTTCTTCTCCATAAAGCTCCTTGAGAGTTTCGCGAATAAAGACTGCCATCTCATTGGCATCCTCCGGCGAAGCGGTTTTCCCTGTTCCAATTGCCCAAACCGGCTCGTAAGCGACTATGATCTTTTCCATTTCTTTGACCCTCACACCTTTTAACGCTTCCTTTAACTGGTGCTTAGTCACTTCTTTCGCTTTATGTTCTTCCCGTTCTTCCAGGGTTTCTCCTACGCATAAAATCGGAATCAACCCTTTTTCAAGAGCCTTTACGACTTTTTTGTTTATCATATCGTCGGTTTCCTTGAAAATCGCTCTCCGTTCGGAGTGACCGATAATCACATATTCAACACCTTCAGACAGTAACATATCGGGAGAGATTTCTCCGGTGAAAGCACCTTTTTCCTCCCAGCTCATGTTTTGTGCCCCGAGGCCGATCTTTGTTCCGGCAAGGGCATCTTTTGCTGCGGATATCGAGGTAAATGGAACGCATAGGATCACTTTCACTTCGGTATCTTCTACTCTTCCACGTAAATCATGAATAAAGGATTTCGTTTCATTTGAGTTCATGTGCATTTTCCAGTTTCCAGCCATTACTGGGACTCTCATATCCATCATCCTTTCTCGATCAGGTATATTCCTTATGAGTATACCAAAATTTTTCAACCTTCCAATACATCGGTTGGTTTTTTTCGAAGAAGGGACCCGGTCTTTATAAGAACATGGGTCCCCTGGATTTATTTATCGATCCTGAATACTTTCAATTCCCGGCAGTTCCTTGCCTTCGAGAAGTTCTAATGACGCTCCTCCTCCGGTAGAGATGTGACTCATTGCTTCAGCATATCCAAATTTTTCAACGGCTGCAGCACTGTCTCCTCCACCGATAATGGTGACAGCATTGCTTTCTGCTAAAGCTTTTGCAACTCCTTCGGTTCCACTTTGGAAGTTGGTCATTTCAAAAACTCCCATTGGTCCATTCCATATTACGGTCTTAGCCTTTTTAATCAAATCAGAATACCGTTCAACGGTTTTTTCTCCAATATCCAAACCCATCACATCATCAGATATGTTTTCGGAATCCAGTGTCCAAAAATCAACGTCGTTACTGAACTCTTCGGCAACAACATGGTCAATAGGAATAAGAAGCTCCACTCCCTTATCTTTTGCAATTTGCATCAGAACTTTTGCCAGATTCACTTTCTCTATTTCCAGGATTGATTTTCCAACGTTGTACCCCATTGCATGTAGGAAGGTGTAAGACATTCCTCCTCCTATCATCAAAAAATCCACTTTGTCCAGAAGGTTTTCAATCACTCCGATTTTATCCGATACTTTTGCTCCACCAATGATAGCAATAAATGGGCGTTCAGGGTTTTCCAAGGTCTTTGAGAAAAATTCCAGCTCTTTTTCCACAAGAAATCCTACACAGGATGGAAGAATCGATGCCAACCCGAGGTTTGACGCATGTCCCCGATGGGACGTTCCAAAAGCATCGTTCACATAGACATCGCCGATTCTCGCCAACTCCTTGGCAAAAGCCGGGTCGTTGTCAGTCTCTTCCTTTCTGAAACGAATATTCTCTATCAATGCAATTTCTCCAAGTTTCATTACGCCAAGCTCGTCTTTCGTTTCCTGACTGATTACCAGGTCATCCTGAAAGAACTGCACTTTCGAGCCCAGTAACTGCTCAAGTCGTCTTGCAACCGGCAGCAACGATAGCTTCGGATCCGGTTTTCCCTTAGGACGTCCCAAGTGAGAAATTAATACAATCTTCGCTCCCTCTTTAGCCAAATACCGTATGGTATCCAGGGCTCCCTGGATTCGACGGTCGTCGGTGATTTTCTGATTTTCGTCCATAGGCACATTAAAATCGCATCGTACAAGAACCGTCTTGTCATAAAAGGTAAAATCTTTTAAGGTTTTCTTATTCATTAAGATTCCTCCTTATTTTTCCTTTTGAATCATATAATCCACCAGGTCCACTACCCGTACTGAATATCCCCATTCATTATCGTACCAGGCTATGATTTTAATCATATTTCCTTCAAGGACGTTAGTTGACAAACCGTCAATGATTGTTGAAAAATCACTTTTAATATAATCTGCTGACACCAAAGGTTCATCCGAGTATTCAAGAATCCCTTTTAGCGGTCCTGCAGCTGCATTCTTAAACACTTCATTGACTTCCTCCACCGAGGTGTCTTTTCCCACTTCCACTACAAGGTCAACAACCGAAACTGTAGGAGTTGGAACTCGCATGGCCATTCCTGTCAATTTATTCTTCAATTGGGGTAAAACAAGGGAAACCGCTTCCGCCGCTCCAGTGGTTGTTGGGATTATTGAAAGAGCTGCCGCTCTTGCCCGACGTAAATCCTTATGAGGAAGATCTAAAATATTCTGGTCATTCGTATAAGAGTGAATCGTTGTCATAATTCCCCGTTTGATGCCGAACTCATCATCCACTAACTTAGCAAATGGAGCCAGGCAGTTCGTGGTACATGAGGCGTTGGATATAACGTGATGATTTTCGGGATCGTAGTGATCTTCGTTTACGCCCATAACTATGGTAATGTCTTCCTTCTTGGCAGGTGCAGTAATTAAGACTTTTTTCGCTCCCGCTTCAATATGTTTTGACGCTTCCTCCTTCGTTCTGAAAATACCGGTTGACTCAATCACGATATCAACTCCCATTTCCTTCCATGGCAGTTTGCCGGGATCCTTTTCACTGAAAATCTTAATTTCTTTTCCATTAATCACTAAAGAGTTCTCTTTTACTACCAGTTCTTCAGTAAATTTCCCATACACACTGTCATACTTCAATAAATGCCCCAGGGTGTTAGCATCGGTCAAGTCATTAATGGCAACAATTTCCCAGTCCAGACTCTTCTCAAAATACGATTTCAATACGTTTCTTCCAATTCTTCCAAATCCGTTAATTGCAACTTTTTTCATTGAATTTCCTCCTTTGTTTTTTAATTATCAAGGATGTATTTTAAATAAAGACTGCGTAAGAGGATGAGTGGCAAATGGAATCTCCATCTTCATTGAGTCTTTATTAATCCCTATGGAAAAACCCCGTTTGGGGGTTTTTAAGTTTTCACAGCTCATTATACAACAGGGAGATCTTTCATACTACCGTGATTTTGTGTAGCTCTTCAAAATTATTTCATGTTTCCAAGGTTTCTACCTAAAATTATATACCCAAAATCTGTCACTCATAACGTTTTCTTTTCGAGGAAGACAGGAGTCCCAGGTCATCCCGATATTTTGCAACGGTTCGTCTTGAAATTTTCATCCCCTGCAGTTCCAATTGCTTTGCAATCTTTTCATCGCTTAAGGGTTTTTGAGGGTTTTCCTTTTCGATCATTTCCCGGATAAAATCCTTAATACTGTTGGAAGACAGGGAGTTTCCTTCCCGCGTTTCAATTCCGCTGGAAAAGAAATATTTTAACTCAAAGGTTCCCACGGGAGTTTGAACATACTTTCCATTCGTTGCGCGACTTACCGTGGACTCATGAACATCAATATCTTCTGCGACTTCCCGAAGGGTTAATGGCTTCAGATGACGCTTCCCCTTCTCAAAGAAATCCTTCTGTCGATCAATAATATTTTCCACTACCCGATAGATGGTTTGCTTCCGCTGTTCAATGTTTTTAATGAGCCACAGAGCGGCATTCAGTTTATCGTTAATATATTTTTTCGTGTCTTCACAGTTGATTGACTGCTCGCTGAGCACCATTTTCCTGTAATCCTCCCGGATATACAGCCGAGGCACAGAAGACTCGTTATAAACCACAACATATTCCCCTTCAACTTCTTTCACGATTACATCCGGAGTGATATATTTGTTCTGTACGTTAATAAACTGTCTGCCGGGTCGCGGCTCCAGGGATCTTATAAAATCGCACATCGTCTGTACTTCCGCTACAGGAATTTGAAGAGCCTTAGCAATGTCCGGAAACTTATTCGAGGCAATTTTTTCAAGATGCTCTTCCACAAGTGCGAACATCCTCGGATCGGTAATTTCTTTAAGCTTCAATTGAATCAGTAAAGACTCTTTCAGGTCCCTTGCCCCTACCCCGGGCGGGTCGAAGGTTTGAATGATGGATAAAACCTCTTCCACCACTTCCAATTCCGTATTCAGATCCTCAGAAATCTGCTCCAAGGACATGGAAAGGTAACCGTTTTCATCCAGATTATGAATGATATATTCTCCGACAGCAGGGTATATGCTGCTCTTTCTCGTCATGTTATATTGGGATAAAAGATGCTCATGTAGAGTGGCTTCTTTGGAAATTACATTTTCATAATTGAAATCATCACGATCCGGACTGTATTGGTTCGGAGTATAATGATGGTTATCAAAGTCTTCGATGTACTCCTTCCAGTTAATATCCTTTTCTTCTTTTTCCTTCAAGGGTTTTTCCTTGACTTCCGTTAACTCTAAAACCGGATTACCCTCCATATGTTCTTTTACGTAGGTATCCAGTTCTATGGAATTCAATTGTAAGACCGTGATGGCCTGCTTTAATTGCGGTGTCATCACTAATTTTTGGGATTGTGTTAATTCCAAACCGTAACCCATTCTCAAGTTGATCACCCTTACTCTCATAGTATAGCTGAATTATACCATTTTTCGTCAAAAAAATAAAGCTTTCATGAAGAAAGCTTTACTTTTGGCATAATACTTGCATTGGTATCATTTTACAGTTGCATTGCTCCTACCGCTCCCCTTTGTCGTAGGGTTTACCAATTGCCTTCGGTGCAACCGATTGTCTGCTGAATAGCACCAATGCGATAATGGTTAACACATAGGGCAGTGCAAAGAAAAATGCATCAGGGAAAGGTTCCAGAATGGCAAAGCGATTGGAGTACAGGGCAAAAATCCTCGAGAATCCGAAAAACACTCCTGCTCCAAGCAATCCAGCAGGTTTCCAGCGGCCGAAGATCAATGCGGCAAGTGCAATAAACCCTGTTCCCCCGATACTCATAACTGTATATTGAATATCCTGGGTGAGAACAAGAATTCCTCCACCAAGACCTGCCAGAATTCCTGATAGGACTACACCGATATAACGCATTTTATAGACACTGACACCCATACTTTCCAGAGCGCTTGGATGCTCTCCCGCTGCTCTTAAGCGAAGACCAAATGAGGTTTTATACAAAACAAACCAGCTGAGAATCACCAGAACGATTGCCAAGTGTACAGTCAAATAGACTCGGTGAAACAGGATCGGTCCAATAAAAGGAATTTCACTTAAAACAGGAAACGTAAATCGGGAAAAGCTGTTGGAAAAACTATTGGTTCTTTGTTGACCAAAAATGACCTGTGCAAGGTAAATTGTCGCCCCGGTTGCCAGAAGATTAATCGCTGTTCCTGAGATAATCTGGTCGGCATTGGCATGGATACTCAAATATGCATGAATCAAAGAAATCAGTCCACCCACCAGAGCACCAATGAAGATCGCGATCCACGGAGCCAGAGCAGTCTCCCCTTCAATAAAGAATAACACTGATGCAGCGGTAAATGCTCCAAACATCATCAGACCTTCCAATCCGATATTAGTAACTCCACTTCTTTCGGAAAACATTCCTCCCAAGGATGTAATCACGATCGGAGTCGAGAAAACAATGGTTAAAGAAAGCATCGAGATTAATAAATCCATTAGTTTTCCTCCTCCTTTGCCTTAAGTTTCAGAAGAAGTTGTTTGAAAGGTTCTCTCATCGCAACATAGATAATGATCACCGCAATAATTATAATCGCAATATCCCTTGGGATACGGCTGACCTGCATGATCGGCTGAGCTGCTTTCAGTCCTCCGAAAAGAAGACCTGCAAGAACTGAGCCGAGAGCAGTACTTCCCCCGACTAGTGCAACTGCAATTCCGTCAAATCCATAGTTTTCAAATCCCGGTAACACCCTTCCATAGCCAAAAGTGCCTACAACCAGCATCGCTCCAGCTAAACCGGAAAAAGCGCCGGCAATCGTCATTGACAAAGCCGCATTTCGCTGTACTTTCATCCCTGCATATTCCGATGCCAGGGGATTGAATCCAACTGCTTTCAATTCATACCCGAAAGTGGTTTTATTAATAATAAACCAAAAAATCACAGCACAAACAATTACCACAATAAATCCCCAATGTAATCGGGAGTTGTTTGTTAAACTTGATAGAAGGTCACTTTGTAAAGTGGCTTTGCTTGGAAGATTTTCGGTTCGTATTGCATTTCCTTCTCCCCAGCTGCGAATATAAAAATTACTGACATAAAGAGCGGTATAATTTAACATAATCGTAACAACAACTTCATGAACGCGAAATTTCGCCTTCAGAATACCGGGAATAAACCCCCAGACTGCACCTCCCAATGCACCTGCAATTAAAACCACGACAGGGAATATCAAAGGGGGGAAATCCAAGAAAATCCCTGCACCTGAAGCGAATAATGCCCCCATCATAACCTGTCCTTCTCCGCCAATGTTAAAGAGTCCTGTTCGAAATGCGAAGGAAACAGATAATCCGGTAAGAATTAACGGGATGGAGAACACAAAGAATTCGCCAAAATATCGGGAGTTAAAAACATCTCGATCTGTTCCGATATTAGGTAAGTTGATCCCTGTCACTGCCCTTACAAAGGATGTAAAGAGGTCAACAGGATTCAAACCACTTAGCAGCATAATAATTGAACCGGAGAGAAAACCTAAGACAATGGCAATCGCCGGAATCAGAAAACTTTGATGTTTTTCATCGGATAGAAAAGTTTTAATGTTCGTCATCTCCTAATACCTCCTTCTTCGAAGATCCGGCCATCATAAGTCCCAGTTTGTTTTCATCGATTTCTTTGGCATCCACCAAACCAACGATCTCTCCATTATAGATAACTGCTATACGGTCAGAGAGATTTAACACCTCTTCCATTTCAAGTGACACCAGTAGAATTGCCCGCCCTTTTTCCCGTTCCTCTACAAGCCGTTCGTGAATATATTCAATTGCACCAACATCCAGCCCTCTTGTTGGTTGAGCTGCAATGAGAAGCTCAGGTGATCGATACAGTTCCCGGGCAACAATCGCTTTTTGTTGATTTCCTCCAGACATTCCCCTTGCACTTGACTGACTTCCCTGACTTGTTCGAACATCAAACTCTTCAATCAGTTGGTCGGAAAATTTACGGATCTCGGTAAAATTCAAAATTCCCTTATCTGAAAAAGGTTTTTGAAAATAGGTTTGGAGAATCAAATTTTCCTCAAGGCTGTAATCCATAATTAATCCGCGTTTTTGGCGATCCTCAGGGATATGTCCCACACCTTTCAAGGTGATTTTCCGGGTTTTAAAATCCTGAATTTCTTCGCCCTTCAACAGAACTTTGCCACTTTCAATCTTTCTTAAACCCGTTAATGCCTCAACCAGCTCTGACTGTCCATTTCCATCGATTCCAGCAACACACATGATTTCTCCGGTACGAACTTCTAAGCTTAAATTTTTAACTTTTTCCAGGTTTCGGTTGTCTTTTACGGTAAGTTTTTGAATCTCAAAGACCACATCTCCCGGTTTTGCCGGCTCCTTGTCTACTTCGAAGCTGACTTCGCGACCAACCATCATATTAGCCATCTTCTCTTCCGAGGTGTCTTTCACATCAACGGTTCCAACGTACTTCCCTCTTCTAAGAACGGTACAGCGATCTGCGGCTTCTTTTATTTCTTTTAACT
>PWFQ01000054.1 GCA_003554105.1 Clostridiaceae bacterium
AAAGCAGGCCAATGTGGATATTTTTGACGAGCCTGAATTAACACCTGTCAAACGTTTCTTTTTCATGCAAAAACGGATCTTTGCGGAATCCATCAGGGAAGAGGACCTCATTGAGTTAATGTATGAACCGGGGGTAACCTACTGGCAGTATAAAGATGCACTTCAAAGCCTTTTCGGTCAGATGGAGCATCTTGATGAAAGCTATTTAATGGCAAGGGCAAATCTCTTCGATGAACCGGAAGAACCACAAACGATAGAACCTCAAACAACAGAGCATGAATCGGCAGAGCCTCAAGGAGAAGAACCTCAAACAACAGAGCATGAACCGGCAGAGCCTCAAATTGAGAAGGCCGTACCACAGGGAATGACTTATGAAGAGGATGAATATACAGAGAATGAGAACGATGCAAAAAGTGAAGATCCTACAGGAGCAGACCATACCGACGAGGGTATGGAGGAGAAAGAATATGCTTTCTCCCATGTTGATGAACTGAAGAATAACCTGATATATATTCAGGAAGTGACAAAACAGCGTCTGAAAAAGCGGGAAGACGAAGTGGAGAAGGAGAAAAACAGGGAAATTAAGGAGAATATGGAGAACAAGGATAAAGGTTCATCCTATGAGAAGCCCAGAGGACGATCTTATAGCAACGGCAGTGCGGAACTGGTGGATGATCCTGAGGAAGAGATGGAAGAATCACCGTCGACAGATCCTGAAACTGAACATGATTATGAAACTGAAGCTGAGCCTGAGTCTGAAAGTGATTCTGATTATGAAACTGAAATAGAGCCTGAAGTAGAGTCTGAATCATCTCTTGACCCAATTGAGCAACAAGTGGAACAGAAGGAAGAGAATTTTCAGGAGCTCGTCCAGTATGCGAAAAAGTTTGAGGACAGCTTTATTGATGTGTTTCAGGATCACTACAAAAAAGTGAAAAAACTGATTGATAAGATCGAGGAACTGGATGAAGAACTGCGTCAAACCAAAAAGCTGAACAAGGAGCTTAAAGAGGAAGTTGATGCAAATAAACGGCTCCGTGAAGAATATCAAATGGCCATTGGAAACTTAAAGAAGCTGGAGGATGATTTTAGAAGAATCAAAGAAATTTTAAACAACTAGACAACTTCTGATAGACGAGAGAATTATTATATCGCTTAAACAGGCGGAAACCTGCTTAAGCGATTTTTTACTGGATTTATTCATTTACAGGCCTTGTTTCACGACCCAGGATCTCCTTTACCAGGAGTGAGTCGTTCGTAATAATCCCGTCAATATCATATTGCAAGGCATTGTGAATATCCTCTTCGCGATTGACAGGCCATACAAGAAGCCCCTTATCCGCACGTCTTGTTCTTCTTACAAGATCATGACTGAGAAGACTGTGGTGGATGGTCAGGAAGTCGGTTTCCAGCCGAGTGATGTCACCGACGGAAAAATACAATATTTGACTTGTAACAATATCGGGATTGATTTCCTTGATCCTTCTAAGAAATCTCCGATCAAAGGATTGCACATAGGCATGCTCCAGAAGGTCATGTTCATCAATGGCTTCAGCAATCTTTTCTGCCATTATTTCTGCATCATTATGGGTCTTGACATCAATCAGTATTAGCGTGTCTCGATTGATTAGTGAAAGAGCTTCATCCAATGCAGGAAGGATGGAATCCTCCGGGTGGAACTCTTCAGGCAATTTAACGTCAAGACTTGAAATCTCCTCATAGGTTAAATCTCCAATGCTCACATCTAGCCCGAAGGTTCGTCTTAAGGTTCGATCATGATTCAAAACAAGCACATCATCTTTTGTCAGTTGAATATCAAACTCCACCATATCAACACCGGTATTAAGTGATGACCGAATTGCGCTTAAGGAATTTTCAAACTCATCCTCCACAACTCCCCTATGAGAAATCACCTTTATGTCCCGACCAACATAAATGGTGGACTGATTCACTGCAAAGCCCATAAAAAAGGATGCAATAATGGTTACGGTCAAGATGAAGGCAATGGTTGCCCGTTTTCCGCCGATTAGACGAAAAATTGCTGACTCCAGTCTCTGGAGGATTTTTAATGAGGAAAGGCTGACGGAGGGCGCAGCCTTCATCGATTGATTCACTTCATAGTAGAGCTGTGAAATAAAAATGACATTAAGGGGGAGAAGCATCAATACATAACTTAAGGTTAGCAGTCCGGAAAAGGTCACTAAGAGACGACTTAAGTAATATCCCACAGAAATATTGAACCATTGGGGAATTAAGGAGATCAGCGTAAAGACGATGGATCCTGCCACAAAAAGAAGCAGGTCGAAAATTATCAGTTTTGCTACAATCTTAAAATTGACTCCTTTACTCAAAACAAAGCTCTTTTTTATGGACGAAAATACTTTCTTATCTTCAAGAATCATGATATGCAGAGTAAAAATGGAGCGCAAAAGAATATATGCAAAAACTCCAATGGTCACAAAATAGAGAAACTGAGTGATCCGAGCAGCCATAATTGTTTCCATAAAGATTTCGGGAACCCGAATTAATCCTGAAATGCCAGGCATGATTGGGATATTAATGATGGGAAGCATAACGAGAAAGAAAAAAGATAAAACGAGACCTCCCATACCAACTATTCCACGTATGGAAGTTATTGCGGTTACCATACTATCTGTCACATAAACCTTTTCATTGCGGGAATGCTTATGGGCTAATAGGATTAAGGTGCCGATTTCCAGGAAGATAAAGAAAACTGCAAAGCCGGAGAGGAGGATCAGACCAATCATTCCCCTGGGATCAAGCAAAAGAGATACAGCATTTGAATTCAAAAGAACCCCGGTACCCATAAACAATAAAAGGCGCTGCAAAAAGATCCCTAAAAAAGGGATAAGAATGTAACTGCTTAAAAAAAGATAGAACACTCCGAAAAAGAGATACTGTTTCCAATGTCTGTAAAATATCTGATAGCTTTTGATTAACAAAGAAAGCATCGCATAGGCCTCCATTTTTGAATGATTATGTTTGTTGAGTTCTTTTCAGCTTTTCCATGTAAAGTTCACGAGTGCCTGAATCATCAATTATTATATGATCATCGATTAAAACATAGGGTACCGTATCAAAGTTCAGATCACTTCCTCTGGATTCGTCTCTATGGATTTCCTCCAGATAAAAAGAGGAGTCCTCAAGAACCGCCTTTGCTTTTTGCTGGTCAAGATGAACACCTTTTACAAGCGTTAAAAGCAGTTCATGATTACTGATTAATCCACCTTCTTCAAAATAGCTCTGAAAAATTCTTTCGGACAGCTCATAGGCCTTTCCCTCGGATTGAGCATACTTAATGAGACGATGAGCATCCCTGGTGTTTGTAGGTTTTGCTTTGCCAAACCGGAAATCAATTCCCGCTTCAGCCCCTCGTTGAGTTACTTCTTCCATGTTTTCCACCGCCTCTTCGGAGGTAATTCCATATTTATTCATCAGAGTTTCAATGAGACCCTTCCCAACATAAAGCGGCCGATCCGGATCAAGCTCATAGGCTCTGATCTGAACCTCGACATTTGTCCACAAAGAAAGCTCCTGCAGTGCCAATCTCAGGTGTCTCGCACCTAAAAAGCAATATGGACACACAAGGTCCATCCAAAGTTCGATTTTCATAGTTATTCCTCCTTTGACTGTACATTGATGAAAACCTTCATGATGCATTCATACCCAACTTTTGTGAAGGTATTGAAAAGTTGAACGTAAAACCTGGGATCATTCCCATGAAAGCAAAATAGTATGATATAATAAATCCATTCATATAGTTGGAGTATAAAAGATTTACTATTTCAATTAACCACATCAGGAGGAGCAAAATGAAATTTTACAAAGCGAAAACCTTTGATTTGAATATGCTAAGAGAAATTGCCTATGAATCGGAGAAGATTTGGGACGTAGGGGAGAATTTTATGGATGTTTTTGATGATAAGTATAACATTACCGAGGAATTTATCGAGAAGGAACATGTCTTTTACGGAGTGGACAAAAACGAAGTGATCGGATTTTGGGGAATCAAAGCACAGGAAGGCTTCAGTGAGCTGGTCTACTTCTATATTGATCATCGATGGATCAATCAGGGGTACGGAAGAAAGATATGGGAGCATCTTGTCAGCTGGAGTAAGGATCAAGGAATACAGGAATTCACCTTTATCACCAGCGACAGGGCTGCAAAGTTCTACAAGAAGATGGGAGCCACTCTTATGGAAGGGAAAAAATCTCCGAGCGATGAGCGGGAAGTTCCCTATTTTCACTATCGAATTACATAAGTCGGTCAACTAACGAAGAAACTTCGGTTCCAAACATCGAAGTTTTTTTTATGTTCATTTCAGGGTTGACAGTTCAGCAGGGAGGAAGTACACTATAAACAAACATATGAACAAGTATTCACATATAAGCGGGTTTATGATATTAGAGAAAGTTGATCAAAGGGGGAATTATTGTGATTGTGAAAAAGGGGAAACTGGAGAAATGCGATTGTACCATCATCCACCAGGATGTGGTGACAAGTGTGAAAGAGCATATGCCAGAAGTTGAGCAGTTTTATGATTTGGCGGATCTGTTTAAGGTGTTCGGAGACAGTACCAGAGTGAAAATTCTCTATGCCCTGTTTTCAGCGGAAATGTGTGTATGCGATATCGCAGTTCTTTTAAACATGACCCAGTCAGCGATTTCCCATCAGCTTCGAATTCTCAAGCAGGCAAGACTGATCAAGTATCGAAAAGAGGGAAAAGTTGTTTACTATTCACTTGATGATGATCACGTGAAGGGAATCTTTGATCAGGGTCTTAGTCATATCAATGAAAAATAACTTCTATCACCGTAAAATGAGGAGATGACCTGGAAGGAGGGACATTGTTGGAATCAACCGGATTAAAAAAAATATTCCTAATGGAAGGTCTGTCCTGTGCAGATTGCGCATCGAAAATTGAAGAAAAGATCAACCGCCTGGAAGGCGTAAAAGAAGCCAAGGTGAACTTTGCCACCATGAAATTCACCCTTATCACCGATAAGAAGGCAGAGTTCACAGTTATTCTCAAGGAATCTCTGAAAATTATGGATCGCATTGAGCCCGGTATGGTGATTAAAGGTGACTATCCGGAACAAGCAGGAGGAAAGAGAAAAGAGCAGAAAAGCACTCTGACAGAAATGAGAAATAATCGGATTCGTCTCGGCGTGGGGGGAGTCATATTTGCGAGTGCATTTTTAATGGGTGATCAGTCAATTTTTCGATTCCTTCTATTCGGGGGAAGTTACCTGATTGTAGGTGGAGGCATTCTCCTTCGTGCAGGGAAAAATATTCTGCGGGGACAGGTCTTTGACGAAAACTTCCTGATGAGTGTCGCCACAATTGGTGCATTCCTCATTGGAGAATATCCTGAAGGCGTTGCTGTTATGCTTTTTTATCGAGTGGGCGAGTATTTTCAGAACCTGGCGGTGAATCGCTCAAGAAAATCCATCAGTGATCTTATGGATATTCGACCGGATTTTGCCCGGGTCAACCGCGAGGGAAAACAAATTGAGGTTTCTCCTGAGAATGTTGTCATTGGTGAAACCATCATGATTAAACCCGGAGAAAAAGTGGCTTTGGACGGCAAGGTTCTTGAAGGACAATCTTCAATGGATACCTCTGCGTTAACGGGAGAATCAATGCCTCGGGATGTAAATGAGAATGATGAAGTCTTAAGCGGGTTTATCAATACGGGAGGTCTCCTTCTTGTGGAAGTAACTAAAAATTTTGGAGATTCAACGGTTTCGAAGATTCTGGACCTAGTGGAAAATGCCGGGAATCGAAAAGCACCAACGGAAAACTTTATCACCAAATTTGCAAAATATTATACACCGATTGTTGTATTTACAGCATTAGGCCTGGCAATAATCCCGCCTCTGATGATTGAAGGTGCCTCCTTTAATGACTGGATTTACAGAGCGTTGGTCTTTCTTGTGATTTCATGCCCGTGCGCTCTTGTTATATCAATTCCACTTGGTTTTTTCGGTGGAATCGGTGGAGCCTCCAGTCGGGGGGTCCTTATTAAGGGGAGCAATTTCCTGGAAGCTCTGAATCAGGTGGATACTGTGGTTTTTGATAAAACAGGGACTCTCACAAAGGGAAAGTTTTCAGTGATTGATATTGCTCCAAGTGAAGGAGTTTCTAAAGATGAACTGATGAAATATGGTGCACACGGAGAGTATTATTCCAATCATCCAATTGCAAAATCCATCATGGAAGCCTTTA
>PWFQ01000030.1 GCA_003554105.1 Clostridiaceae bacterium
GTGAGAAACCGCTTTTTTTGACATCTTCCGGATCCTTCCCTTGGCATCCAACTCGAAGCGCTCGATCAGCTCTTTTTCACGGTCCTTTCCGTTAAAGCCTCTCATTTTCCTGATGAAGGTTAAAAACTCCGTCCCTGTCATGTTGTCAAAAAAAGCGGTTTCTCCCGGGACATATCCTAAGAATTTCTGGATTTCCTCGGTCTTTGTTCGTGCATCCAGTCCGTTGATGGTGCTGCTTCCCTTTGTGGGATTAGTGAACCCCAGGAGCATGCGGATCGTCGTGGTTTTCCCTGCACCGTTTGGGCCGAGAAAGCCGAAGACCTCTCCCTCAGAGACCTGAAAATCCAGGTCAAACACTCCCTTTCCATTGGAGTACACCTTTGATAGATCCTTTACCTGAATCATCCTTTCCACCTCATTTCTGTGTATTTCCGTTGATGATCCTGTTGATGATCCTGAAAAATCACTGTAATTTATGAAATATTTTCTTCTATATAGTTCATAATATACCCCTTTTTCATCAAATGCAAGGGTTTTTGAACTATTTTTGTTGTTTTATTTCATATTTTTTAGTATCCTAAGAGAGAGGTGAAAGCGATGGACGGATTCCAACGGCGAAAAGAGCAAAAAAAGAAGAACATCAAAACAGCGGCCTTTCAGCTTTTTGTCAGGAAAGGACCGAAGAATGTCAGCGTGGCGGAGATTGCCAAGGAAGCCCGGGTTTCCCAGGTGACTATTTACAATTACTTCGGCAGCAAGGATCAGCTGGTGCGGGATGTCTTCTATGACTATATGGATGAGAAACTCAGGGAATCGGAAGAGCTTGTGGCCGGCGACCACACTTTCAAAGAAAAAGTTGACCGCCTCTTCTTCAATAAAAACGAAGCCTCTGCCAAGGCGGAAAAGGCCTTTATCGATCTCGATGTCCAGGACCCGAAGATTCTGGAGATGATCCGGCATTTCGGAGAAACCAGAAGCTACCCCCTCTTTCTCCGGCTGATTGAACAGGGAAAAGAGGAGGGGTACCTGGAGCCGGACCTTCCCGACCAGGCGGTGATGATGTACATCAGTTCCTTTCAGCACTTTCTTGGGGATCCCTCGTTTTTTTCCGAAGAGAACGCCCATCTCCGGGAGTCGGTGGCCCGCCTGTATTTCTATGGACTGTGCGGCAGCCCTCCTTCAGAGAAGCCGGAGGATTCATAATCCTGGATGGAGGATTCATAACCCTGAAATGCAAAAGCCACCCGAGTTTTATTCGGGTGGCTTTTTAATGAGAACCAAGACGCTTCCCTCTCTCTATACGTCCAATACAATCGCATTGCTAGTTCATTTCCTGAGATTCCTTTGTTTGTTTCTTCTTCTCTTTCATTTCCCGAAGTTTATGCACATTGATCATCGGCAATTGAACTGGGGGCTGTAGGCCGGACAATGAGGATACCGATAAAATATATGCTCTGCTCAGATGGGATAATGTCGCAATCCCGTTTAACTCCAGCATCTCTTCAAAATGTTCCAGTGACAACTTCTTCGGATTCCCAACGAAAAAACCTTCCATTGTCAGGTGAACCTTAAATAGAACCGAATTTTTCATTTTCGCTTTAATTATGATGATCAGTTCAAGTAATCCCACGTATTGATCTTCCTCTTCTGTCATTTCAAGAATATTATAATCAATGTCATAGTTCACATCGACGGCACTGTTTTTACTGCCCAATGACTTTGTCTCTATGGAAAAATTCGATACCCTGTTTCTTACAAACTGAAAATCAGCAAGAACTTTTTTTGAGTCCATTACGCTCCCTCCGCAATCTGATTCATCATTTCTTCATCACTCGGCGCTTCATTGCCAAAGTCTATTTCCGTATCAAGCTGATTCCAGATATCTGTTTCAACCGGTTTTTTCATTTGCAGTTCTAAGTTCCAGCCTAATTTTTTCGATACTTTCCACAATTGCTCAATCGTAGGATTGTACTCACCGCTTTCCAGCTTGGAGATCATCGATTGAGATACATTCAACTTCTCAGCCAACTTCTTCTGTGTAATCCCTTTCTCAATCCTGTAGTTAATAATTTTAAGTGAGATCTCCACCAAAATATCGTCCAGCTCGAACTTTTCTTGTGTTTCATCATCAGCAATTTCATCAATGACATCCCAAGGGTTCTTTAACAAATCTTGATTCACTTCCATCTTCATACCTCCCATACATCTTGATCTTATGATTTTTTCAGATCATTGATTCTTTCATGTGCAATCTCTATAGCCTTGCTATAACTTGTTTTACTCTTGTTCTTCTGATCTTTTTCCTGAAATGCATATAATAATATGACGATATCACTCTTGTTCAATTTTGCAAAAGTTAAGAGAATGCGAATGTTCTTTTCTCCCTTTAATCGAATAGAATACAGATCCTTTTCATTTGTCAGTTTTTCAAAGGTCTTTTGCTTTGTGCAGTTTTCCTTTAAGTTCTCCAGCATCAAAAGACTTCTCCGATACTTTCTTGTAAACTCATTTTTGTAACCGCTTGTTTCGATTAAGTCCCGCAACTCATCGTTTAACTCACGATAAGCATACACGTACTGAGTGTTAAATGATACGGGATAGATGATCTTCGCCATTTTGGTTATATTCATCTGCCTTGTTCCCTTCTTATTGAGTATTATATAACTTATATGTAATAATTTCAACATTTTTTCAACACAATATTACTCTTAAGTTATAAATTTCTGCTGATTGATACGTTATAGATCCCGATATATCGATTCTCCGACTCAACTCGAATGATTCCCGGATTGCAAGTAATCTTTTTCCAATGTATTTAATTATTCTCCATTTCATGAAAATATTCCTTTTTTTTAGCTTAAAAAAGCCACCCGAAATATTTATTCGGGTGGCTGATTTACAATTTTGTATTACAACGCCTCAGCAAAGACGGCAATGTTTTCCTCGTTCAACCGGAACTGGCTCTCTGTAATTTTCGATACTTTTTTCACAAAAAACCGCGACATAAAACTCAGTTTTTCAAAGTTGAACTCATAACCAAAATGCCCTTTAACCGTGGCCCCGCTATGGATTTTTTCACTGAAGGAAGCGGCCAACTGATCTTCCGCCTGCTCTTCGTTTCCGCAGAAGATAAAGATCCCCAGCCTCTTTGATATAAGAATTTCTTCATTTTTCATGCAAAATTCCTTTACTTCCTTCTGAATGCTGCCTGCATAGATCGAGCCTCCTATTGCGACTCTTTCAAATTTGGCTAAATCAACGGACTTGGCCCTCAGATCCTTCAGGTTGATCAGAGTGGTCGATCCTCCGATTTTCTCAGCCAGCTTTTTCGCTGCTTTTTCCGTTGCTCCATGCTTTGTACTATAGGCGATTAATGTTTCCATGTTCTTCTTCCTCCTTGGTTTCTCTGGATACCATTCTACTTTCCCATTATTACCCTTTTCTTTAAACAGGGTTTCAACAGGATCTTTCCAATCCATTTCATACAGTAATACACATTCAACGACCTCTCCTCCTATACTTATCCTTCGAGGGATCATCATTCACCAAAACACTCGTTTAACTCAGTATCTCCCAGTTCGAAGCGCAGATTCACTTCATTCCATTTCATTAAGATTCGATGCGATCTTATCCAGAACCTTTTTTGTGACTTCCAGTTCATCCTCTCCGATTTCTTCATACATCCGATGAATAAATTCCTCTCCTTTAGGCACTGTTTTTTCCCAAAAGCCGGTGCTTTGTTCCGTCGCTCTTAATCGGGTCACCCGTGCATCATTTTGATCTTTTTCCAGCTTCAACAATCCTTTCTGCTCAAGCTTCAATGCAATTTGCTTGATGTTCTGATGCGAGCTGCCCATCACATTCGCCGCCTCTTTGATTGTCGGAGGTTCTTCAAAAACACTGTTGATGGTTGCAGACAAAAACCATTGCTTTGTTGTCACATCGAATTCTTTTAAATCTCTGGTCATCAGTGTTTCCATTCGATTGGTGATAATGAGAAGCAAAGCAAAAGTGGAATGCTTGTCCGTAACACTCTCTTTCTTCTCCATAATAATCGACTCCCTTCCCCGGTTAGGTAATGCATTACCCTTTATAGGTAATATACTACCTTTTTGACTTCTTGTCAATCGTTTTTTTGAAATATTCTCTGACATTTTTTCTGTGCAGTAAACAATGCTTCGAGCCAAAAGGGCAAAATGAAACAGCCACCCGAAATTATTCGGGTGGCTGCAAAGAACCTCGATCGCGAAGCAGGATCAATCCTATCCATACGAACCAGATGATTTGTCCGATTCCAAACAGTGCACCTAAGAGATTTAGCGGGGGAAGAGTGGATATGATCCCGGCGATCCCGATGCCGACTGTCACAATCGCCAAGACTTTTTTCAAACCGCCGGACTGTAAGGCTGCCACTCCCACCAGAAGCATCCACAGACCGCCCAGCAACTCTCCATCGCTAAAACTTAAGGAGGATGAAACAACTTCAATCCCCTGCCACAATAACACCGCCTGACTCGGATCCCCCTCATACATCCCTGCAACCACAACGACTCCATGATTATAAATCAAACCGCTGGCAATGAGTAAGGTCGCCCAGATCAATGCGAACAGTGTGGCGATTTTCATGATCAGAGAATCCTTCAGGTTTATTTTCTCGTAGAGAGCAACGGAAAGAATGACTAAAGCCACCCCGAACAATACATAGGATAACCACCGTAGAGTAATCACATGCGTCTGGTTCTCCACAATCATTGCAACCTTCTCTGCAGGCTCAGTGATATTGGGATAATCCAGCACCGCTAAGAAAAAGATCATCGTTATCACATACACCACCGCTCCGTATAAAGCCGCCACTCCTCCCAGTTTATTTATCGACCCGTATTTCAATGTGATCGGTTTCATCATCTTTCACTCCTTTTTTCTAAGCATCGATAAGAGATCCTCCGCCACAGCTTCTTCATACTGTTCTGTTTACACCGGGGATCAGCGGAAAAACAAGATGATGATGCTAAGAGCAATAATCGTTGTGATCATGCCGAAAAACACCATTGCCTTGACAAAGTTCTTATCCTTCCAAATTGATTCTTCCTCTTGTACAGGATCTCTTCCAAAGAGGATGTAATCCGCCGATGTATCATAAAACTCCACTAATTTAATCAGTTTATCCGTGTCGGGAAAGCCTTGACCGGTTTCCCATTTCGAGACCGCCTGTCGACTGACACCGATTTCATGGGCAAGCTCTTCCTGGCTGATTCCTTTCTTTTTTCTAAGCTCAATCAGTTGTTCGGACATCATGGAGTTTCCCCTCCTCTTATTATTGATAGGTCTATTATACGATGTTTTGAAGTTGCAGCACACCATTTATCTACGCACTTTGTCAACTTCAGGTTGCTTATGGGAAAGTCCGTGGATGAAAGTGCAACCAATCGGTTTAATTGACTAAAAAAGGCCCCCGATAAGATAGTGATAGAATTTGACAATAAAAAATCGCCACAAGGGTTGAGTTCCCCGAATGACGATTTTTTTCCTCTCTTCGTTATCTTTCCAAACCTCCAAAAAACTCATCCAAATCATAGGCTTTCATGTGATTCTCCTTGAAAAAGAGGACCTGTGTCGAATCGGCCAGCAGCAGGTTCCCGTA
>PWFQ01000013.1 GCA_003554105.1 Clostridiaceae bacterium
AAGAAATTCAGTAAAAGTACTTTTATGAAATTTTAACTATCATTAGGGTTTTTGGAAAGAATATAACATCACGGAGGGGACGGTTCATTTGTGTCATCGCGCAAACCATTGATATATCAACATCTTAGAGAAGCAGAAGTAATATAAAATCTTACGCTGTGGACAAAGGGTTTTTCATTACGAAGTAAAAAAAGCACAACATAAGCTTCCGCAGCAGATGAACATTTCTCTTCCAACGATAAGGCTTCTCTATTGTTAAAATCTAATAAGATGCAAAATCTAATACCATATGATCTAATCATCACTGCCTGTTGCAGGGCAGTTTTTCTTTTTGTTTTGAAAATCAAGAAATAACAGACAATTCTGTTGTATGAAATATTTGAGAATGGCAGAATGAAATGGAATGGACTGGAAATTGGGGAAAACCCTTTAATGAAGTGATTTTTCTAAAGCCTTGTATAAATGACACAAAAGAACCGACCCCTTGTGTTTTATTAAAGAGAATGTTTTGTCTTACCCCCAGCCACGACTCCACAAAATCATAAGAAAGAGAAAGAGCACCATCATATAATTTGCTGCCTGGAAGGAAAGCTCAAAGGATCGAATCTTTTCAAACAGTAGATCCTTGGATTCCAGCCATTTCACTAAAATGAACGCTCCCGAGATATAGAGAGCGAATGTGATCCATGAGCCGATGCCGAGGGATGCTGAAAAGAGAAGTGCTCCTATACCCTCCGCGGTCAGCTGAATTCCATTCATCAATAAACCGGTTCCGACACCCACCCATAAAGCGTATCCTTCCAAAGGGTGGGTTTTTATTTTCTCATCAGGATGGACCGATCCCGAATCCTTGCCATAGATGAATAAAAGCTTACTGAACAGCATCACCGTTCCGAGATTAATCACATGATAGCCCAGGTAAAAGACGGGAAACTCCCTCAGGGAATCACCGATCATTGCTTTGCTTTGATATCCCAAAAAGAGAGGGAAGCCGACAATGGAAAGAATCGAAAAACCCATGATGAAGGCCACTGAGGGCATTTTCTGACAAATCCCCCGAATCCTCCTCAGGTCATAGCTTTTATAGCCTCTTATGATCATGCCGGCGGAGAGAAACAGAAGGATCTTCAGGATTCCATGGTTTGCAATATGAATTAACGCTCCCTGATGTCCCCCATTTTGTCCTGCGCCCAAGGTAGCAAACCCCATAAGAATCAATCCGATATGGGAGATGGTACTGAAGGCCAGCAGCCTCTTCATATTCCACTGGCTGTATCCGAAAACCAGTCCCGATAGTGCGGTGATCAGTCCGAGGGCCATGAAAAACACCCTGTAACCTTCCATAGGTATCACAGTAAGGATTTTATAGAGTCCAATCACACCGCTTTTTACCATGACTCCGGACAGGATCGCAGAAATGCTGCTGGTCGCCACACTATGGGCTCTGGGCAACCAATTATACACGGGGAAAAAAGCGGATTTCACACCCATGGATACCACCATTAACGAAAAAATCAGAATCAGACCCCGGCTTTCTCCGCTCTCCTCCAGAATCTCCTTTGCAAGGTCCATGTTTAAGGTTCCCGTTAAGCGGTAAAGCAGGGTGAGACCCAGGAGAAACAGTAAAATTCCTGCAGTATTAAAAACGAGGTAGTACATCCCCGCCCTCAGTGAAGGTCCGTCCTTTTTGTAAATGATCAGGATCGCCGATAGGATCGTTGCGATCTCAATAAAGAGAAATAAATTAAAGAAATCCCTCGTATGAAGAATCCCCATAAAGACCCCCTGTAAAAAAAGAAGAAAGAAATAGAAATGGGGCTCGTTTTTCCGGTGGGGCCAGCTATAGAGAATGATGGAAAACCACATCATCATCAGTAAAAGGGAATAGAAATAGGTCATTTCATCGCCCTTAAAGGCAATATTCAATCCTTCCCCAAAGGTCCCGATATAAAAGGAAACCTCTCCCCGGGGGAAAAAATCTCCACGATAAAGAAAACCGACAAAAAGCATCGCCCCTTGGGAGACAAAAGCAAGAGCTGTTGCCATGGGATGCCTGATCAGATAAATAAGGATTGCAAAAATTACCGGAAGGATGATCACAAGCAAGGGATATTCCATCATTGTCGATCCTCCACTTCCAAAAGGGTTTTCCAGTCCAGAGTTCCGTACTGATGGTAAAGCTTAATGCTCATCATGAGTGTGAGTGCGGTAACCGAAGCCCCGATGACGATGGCAGTAATCATTAAAGCCTGGGGCAGGGGGTCGACATAGGCCCCGTTGTTTCCGTTCAAAATCGGTACCGCCCCGGGATCCGAAGTGAAGAGCCGTAAAAAGAAAAGAATGACCGACGCCTCCAGGACATTCAGGAAAATGACGGATTTAATGAGATGTCGACTGGTGGCCATTCCATAGATCCCAAGTCCAATCATGAGAAGGATAAGGGTAAGCATCGGCATTTATTCCCCCTCCTTTACGAATTGAGTAAAAATCAAAGTAAGTCCTGATGACACCTTGATTCCGATGGCAAGGTTCAGGATCACAAGAAACCACCGACGGATCTCATGGGGAAGCTCAGCGGATAAAACATTGGTAAAGAGACCTCCGACGGTAAAAAGACTGAGCAAACCCAAAAGAAGAAGAAGCAGGAACAGAAGCTTCTCCGCCAGGTTGAAAATCTCCACATCAATGTCCGCCTTTTCAGGAATATAAAGGGTCACCAGCCTGGCAGTGGCCAGAATCACGCCGCCCTGAAAGCCTCCTCCGGGGCTGACATCACCGAAAATAATAATATAGCAGCCGAAAAGAAGCATAAAGGGATAGAGAATTCGAGCGATACATCGTATGCTGTCACTGTCTTTCATTTCCCTTTCCTCCCTTCATGGTCTTATCCTTCAGGGGGAGCCTAGTCATATACAGAACCCCCGCAGCTGAGATCAGAAGAATGGCAGCCTCAAAAACAGAGTCGAACAATCGGTAATCAAGTAAAATTGCCGCCACAAGGTTCTTCGAGGAGGTGTCGCTGTAGCCCCTTTCTATCACAAGGTCCCCGATAGTGCTATCCGGTTCTTCTTCCAAAATCCCGGGAATTCCGCTGAGACTGAAGAGAAAAATGAAGATCAGCATGATGATCAGTAAAGGTGTTCTTATTTTTTTAATCATAGATCTGATCCTCCTCCACCACTTCAAAGCGAAGATTACGATGCCCCTCGACGATTCTTTGCATTTTGTAGTGTAAAACGCTACTGCTTTTCATCAGAAAAATATATTTCCCATCCCTACGGCTTTTGATCACCATCAGATCTGCATTTCTGCGACGAAAAGCACCTTTAAGCCGGGTTTGACCTTCAAAATGGATCTCGGTTTTAAGGCCGTATCGATGAGCAAAGCCTCTGAGTAAGGTCTGACCGGGGCTGTTTTCCTCCTCATTCATAAAATCATCCTTTACCCTGCTGATTACCACAAAGGTCTTTTGCTTTCCGATGGCAATTATAAAGATCAGGGGTAAAATTGCGCTACCGATGGCAATTTCCGCCAGAGCCACGTCATAGGCATGATAAAGAAAATATAATGCGGACATCAAAAGAGAGAACCCCGTAAAATAGACGACCAGTCTCAGGGAATCATTTTCTCTCAGCATAGCGATGATTAATGTGAGAATCAGAATCGATAGAAGAAGATCCATCGTATTACTCCTTTGCTTTTTCTCCAACGGGGGAGGTTTGTATGGGCTGCCCCTCTTTTACGGGTATTCCGTTTACAAGGGCGGAACGTCCAATGAACTGACTGTTCAGAGGATTGGTAATCAGAAAAAACAGGAGAATGAAAAAGAGCTTCAGGCTTTCCGGGCTGAGACCCTGGTGGAAAATCATTCCGATGATGATGGAGAAGAAAGCCACAGTATCAATTTTCCCTGCGATGAGTATTTTCATGTAAATATTCTCAAAGCGATAGAACCCGATTAATCCAAAGAGGATGAATACCCAGGAGATGATAAGGAAGATGGCTGTCATCATTTTTGTCTCCCCCCTCCTGCTAAAAATCGAGTTAGAAGGGTAATCCCAAGGAAGCCTACAATGGAAAAGGTTAAAGCAATATCCAGAAAGAAGAGGTTGTCTCTTTGGATTCCCATCAGCAGAAGAAGCATTATGGTTTTTCCTGTGATTAAGTTCAATCCCAGAATTCGCTCCCAAATGGTGGGACTGATCAACAGCTTCAGAGTCGTTGCTGCGATGGCGATTATCAATAGATACATCGTTATGGTGATCATCGGAGCCCTCCTTTCAAGAAGGGATTTTCAAGCCTAGCACTGATTCCCCGGGCAATGGTTTTACCATATTGATAATCATTTTTTACTGAAAGGACCAGCAGTCGATTTTTCTGTTGGTCCAAAGTGACAGTCCCCGGGGTGAGAGTTATGGAATTTGCAATGATGGTTGAAATCAAGGGGTTATCGGTTTTCAAGTCCATGGAAAAAATCATGGGATCCGCATTTCCTTTAATAATGGTCATCAGCAGACAGAATCCTGACCAATACATATCGATAATCAGCCTCAGGCTGTAGATGATCAAAACAGAGATTCCGGGTAGCGGATATACCGGACCTTTTTCGGTGTAGAGGACATTTTTTGAAAGCATCACCACGAAGACGGAAACCGCACTTCCTGTAAAAACATTGACGATGGAGAGCTCTAAGGAAAAAACCAACCAGAAAAAAAGCATGATAAAAAATAGAAGTTGCTGAAAAGATCTCTTCGTCATTCTTTTTCCCTCCTGTCACAGTTTGTCCACTGATCGCATTCTCACTTTGTTAAATGAGAGTCATACTATACTATTCGTTATAATGGCATAAAATCCCTTCCGTTTTTTCCTAAAAATCAGTCAGGCAGAGGGGCTCAGACAGAGGGACCTCAGACAGAGGGACCTCAGACAGAGGGACAGGGACCTTGTCCGAAAGGACACACTGGTTACGGTTCATTTCGTGTCATTTCGTGTAAAATGTTGATCTACTTTTTAAATCCATCATGAAAAGGGTATTTATATAGTGATGACATGTACAAAGAATAGGATTTTAACTTTAGAATGGGGTGTGGGATGATGTTTGGGAAAAAAAGCACGGTATCAAAAATAATCAAGGTGTTGATCTATGGGGCAGTAAATTTTGGAGCGGTTTTGGGATTGATGCATCTCACAAGCTTTAACAGCCAGAGCGGGCTCCAGGGCCAATTGCCTCAAATCCTGATCATCATCGTTGTCACAGGGGTTGTAAATTATATCATGATGAAACAGAAGTTTTAAGATCAACTGAGTTAAAATCCATGCTCCACTTCATGCTTCACCGATGCATATAAATTGGAAATCGAAGGTTTCGACACTAAAGAGCCGATGAATTTGACAGGCTCTTTTTTTTGCTGCTCAAAAATGTCGGTGTAGGAGGTTTCCTGCAGCCGGTCTCCCGGGATATGGGGGAAAATCTCCCACTGCTTCACCGTAATCA
>PWFQ01000075.1 GCA_003554105.1 Clostridiaceae bacterium
CGATATAATATTTTTCTGGGTTGTAAGAATGGCATTTTCAGGACTAGAGTTTATGAAAGAAATTCCATTCAAGTATGTATTAATTCATGGATTAGTAAGGGACTCCCAGGGAAGAAAAATGAGCAAGTCTTTGGGAAATGGAGTGGATCCATTAGAAGCGATTGATCAATATGGTGCTGATGCATTAAGATTCACATTGATTACGGGAAATACTCCGGGAAATGATATGAGATTTCACTTGGAGCGATTAGAATCCAGTCGTAATTTTGCGAATAAATTGTGGAATGCCACCCGTTTTGTTTTAATGAACCGGGGTGAAAAACAATTAGTTTATGAAGATGTAGAAAAGAATCTGAATTCCACAGATTTTTGGATTTTATCCAGATTTAATCAAGTTACGAAGGAAGTTACCGACAATATGGAACGATTTGACCTTGGAATTGCACTACAGAAAATATATGATTTCGTGTGGAATGAATATTGTGACTGGTATATTGAATTTTCCAAAACCCGTTTATACGGAGAAAATCCCGAAGAAAAATTGGCAGCTGAATTCATGTTGAACCATATACTGGAGAATATCCTGAAAATTCTTCATCCCTTTATGCCTTTCATTACTGAAGAGATCTGGCAAAACATGAATGATGACGGCTCAAGTGTAATCGTGGCACAGTGGCCTCAATACAATTCTGAAAATGACTATCCTCGAGAGGTTGAAGGAGTAAATCTTGCAATGGAGGGGATAAAAAGCTTAAGAAATCTACGGGCGGACATGAATGTTCCCCCATCAAAAAAAGCGAAGCTGATGATTTTTGCAAAGGACTCGGAGAAAAAAGCAATGATCTTTGCTCACATCCAATATTTCAAAGCATTAGCAGGTGTTTCTGAGGTTATTGAAATCAAACATTCAACCGACGCACCTCAAGATGCAGTTGCAGCTGTTGTTGATCAAATCGAATTTTTTATTCCCCTTGAAGAACTATTGGATATTTCTAAGGAAATTGACCGATTAACTACGGAGAGGAAAAAATTACAGTCTGAAGTAAAGAGAGCAGAAGGAAAATTGAGTAATCAGGGATTTCTTGCAAAAGCTCCTGATAGTTTGATTGAAGAAGAAAAAGAAAAGCTTAATAAGTTCCAAGAGATGCTAAAGACTCTTGAAGAACGTATTGAAGTATTACAAAAGAAGCAGTAAACAAGTCAGGGATTTACTCCCTGACTTCTCTTTCACCAGAGTTCAGTAAAGTCTTTTTCAATTGGGTAATTAACGCATGATACCTGCTTTCCCATCTGAGCACTAAATCTTTTGCATCATCTTCTGAGTTCAGGGTAAAGGATAAATGAGACTCTTCATTTCTTTCATCTTTGTAGTAAAGTGACACCTTCCATTGATGGTCGGAGATTTTCTCATAAGAGCTTTGAATTTTAATATTATTAAGCAAAGCGTTCCGGTTCCTCTTGTATAGTTCTTCAATTGTATGAATTTGATTTTTAGACAGCCGGTTTTGAAAATAGTTTAATGTTTGAACTCCCAACGGCTCTATCATTAGTTTTCTGTGTTCTGAGGAGCTTTGAATTTCCCTGATGAATTTGCTTTTCTTTAGTTGACCGAGCGTTTGTTGAATTGTAAAATAGTCCATCTGATTTCCGGAAATCATAAGATCCGATAGTGGCTGTTGATAAACCGCTCTAGGGGATAGCTTAAGCAGATAGAGAATTAATAATTTATTTTCTGCTTGATTTTCATTATTATAAAACATCACATCACCTCATTTATTCTATTCCTATACTATCTTAAGACATAATGAATTTTTTGAAAAGGATTATTTTAATGACGCAGGGGGCAACGACAGATGAAAATACAGTCTGAAAGAGAAAAAGAACTCATTAAAATGATCTCAGCAGCGGGCTTCCCCCTTTGGGGTTTCTGCAGCGTGAAGGGTCTTCTTCCTGGAAACCTCAGCGACTTAAACTACGGAATCAGTGTTTCTTTACCAATTTCGAATAAAATCATGCAAGAAGTTGAAATTAATCAATCACCGACCCACACATATTTTCATCGATACCGAACAATTAATACTTTTATCGATCAAAGACTCCTGGAATTAACATTGCTTATCGAAGACTGGGGATATGAAACATATGCAGTTCCAGCATCTCAAAGCGTAAATAAAAATGACCAAAAGTATCGCGGAATATTTCAACATCGTACTGTAGCAACAAGAAGTGGAATAGGATGGATCGGTAAAAATGGAAGCATTGTGACGAAAAAATATGGACCGAGAATCCGTCTGGGATCAGTTTTGACAAATATGCCTTTAGTAGAAAACAAGCCGATCAGAGAAGGTCTCTGCGGAAAGTGTAGAATATGTGTGAATCTTTGTCCTGCTTCAGCCCTTTCAGGAGAAAATTGGGATGAAAGGCAGTCCTCAAGAATTTATGATCCTAAAGCCTGCAGTGATCATATGAAGAATCATTATAAAGGGATAGGAAGAGGTTCTGTTTGCGGGATTTGCATAGCATCTTGTCCTGTTGGCAAACCATAAACTAATTTTTAACCGAAAGGAAGATACTAACATGGTAAAAATGAAATCGTTTCTGGTCATTTTGCTAATTATTCTTTTGTTCACATTAGTTTCATGTCAAGATCAACAAAACGATTCAGTCGAAGAAAACGGAAATCATGACTATGAAAACTCTGAACAGGAAGATATAATTGAATTTGAAGAAGATGAGGATCCCATAGAAGATCATGAAAGTGATAAGGAGGGAGAGGAAAATGCATCTCAAGAAGATACTAAAGAAGAAGTTGTAAACCCTGAGGAAGTAAATGCCAATGAATTGGGAGATGTAATGGTTCTAATGTATCACCATATATCAGAACCTGAAGATACATGGGTTAGAACTCCGGACAATTTCCGTCAGGATTTACAGAACCTCTATGATCTCGATTTCAGACCAGTTAGTCTAGAGGACTATGCTAAAGGGAAAATCAATTTGGAAGCAGGAATGAAACCTGTTGTATTGACTTTTGACGACGGTCGTCAAAATAACTTTAATATGATTGAAGACCAGACCGGTGAATGGATCATCGACCCTGATTCTGCTGTCGGTATCTTAGTCGATTTTCATGAGGAAAATCCTGATTTTCCTTTGGAGGCAACCTTCTTTATAAATGGAGGAACTCCTTTCGGTCAAGAGGAGTTTGTGCGAGATAAACTTGAATTCATTGTTGCGAACGGAATGGATATTGGAAACCATAGCTATACTCATGCAAATTTTACTGACTTAGATGCAGAGGAGTTACAAAGAGAATTAGGAAGATTAACAAAAATGGTCAGAGAATATTTGCCTGATTACGATGTGAATACATTAGCTCTTCCATTTGGCTCAAGGCCTGGCAAAGAAGAGCTTCAAACTTATCTTCATCGGGGGGGGTATGATGATATCATTTACGAGCATATTGCTATTCTTGAGGTGGGTTGGCAACCCTATTTTTCTCCTTACCATATAAACTTTGACCCATTAAAGATTCAGCGGGTCAGAGCCAGTGAAATGAATGTAGATAATGTGGGGATGTACGACTGGATTAATCATTTTGAAACCGGTAACAGAAGACCTTTTATCAGTGACGGTTCCAAAAATACAATCAGTTTTCCCAAGGAACACTATGAATATTTCAATGAGTCAATGGAAACGGATCGGAAAGCAAATCCATTTTAGTCAGATGGTTTACAATAATATACTTATGTTACGAATCAAAGAAGTCGCCTTAGCGGCGACTTCTTCCGGAGGTGACTTTTAGTGGAGCCATATATTGCTGTAGTCTTTATTGCATTGATCATTCTTGTGTCAATTCAGTATTCATTGAACAAAATTATCGTTTTGCTGAAAGAAATTAAGAATATACTACAATCCCTTAATCGGAGGGGTTAAGAGCTGATGGAAATAGGCAGTCACAATTATTTGACAGCCTGTTTTTTTCATTATAAAATGTTAGCAATTCTAATTTTTAAACGAAATAAGGAGGAAGGTATAGATGGACATTGAGAGAAAAGAGTGGGAAATTTTATGCTCGGAGCAAGAAATTCAAATGAGACTAAAGGAACTTGGAGATCAAATCTCTGAAGACTATAAAGATAAAAAACTCTATGTGATTTCTTTACTTAAGGGAAGTTTTATCTTTACTGCCGATTTAGTAAGAAAGCTCAGCATCCCTGTTAAGGTGAATTTTATGACGACTTCAAGCTATGGTGATGCAACGGAAAGCAGTGGAAAGGTAAGTATTTTAGCAGATATCCAAGAAGATTTAATGGAATATGATGTACTTATTACTGACGATATAGCAGATTCCGGTTTAACAATGAAAAAAGTCATGGATCATATTTCTGCTAAGAGTCCCAACAGTGTAAGATGCTGCGTGTTGTTGGACAAACCCGAAAGAAGAAAAGTTGAACTTTCTCCTGATTATGTAGGATTTACGATTCCTGATAAATTTGTTGTAGGCTACGGACTGAATTATGGCGATTATTACCGTAATATCCCGTACGTTTTTGCAGTTACAGGAAGGGATCGAAAGAATGATTAGATTAAAGGTATATGATGGAAGCCTTTTGTTCTTTGCTCTAGGGTTACTTTTTGTAGGAATCAGTCTTCTCATCAGTTCGTCAGCGTTACCTTTTGAGTTGCAAATACTGATCACTCAGTACCTGATTATTGCATTACCTCCGATTGTCTATTTAAAATGGAAAAATATTAATATAAGAAAAGCCTTAAGAATTCGCAAGTTATCCTTAAGAGATGGAGTTTATGTTGTCCTCATAACTTTGTTAATCTATCCGATTGCTGTTTTGTTGAATACATTGGTGATGCTGTTTTTAAGTTTATTTGGGTCACTGAATATTCCTCAGGTTCCTACTCCAACGGATCCTCGTCAATATATTCTTTATTTGTTCATCATTGCGATTTCAGCTGGGATTTGTGAGGAAATCTTTTTTCGGGGCTTTCTCTTAAGAAGTTTTGAAGGAGTAAGTTATAAGTTTGCAATTCTGTTTACAGCAATTCTTTTCGGGATATTTCACTTCAACATCTACAATCTTGGAGCAACAGTTCTTTTTGGAGTCGTTTTCGGGTACCTGGTTTTAGTAACCGATTCTATATGGGCTGGAATTATTGGGCACATTTTCAACAATGCTTTTGCAGTAAGTTTAGGGTTCGCTGTGAACCGAATAAATGAGATCGGTCAAGAGTGGATTGAGGACCTTGATGGGTTAGCTGAATCCGGAGGTATTGAAATCATAAATACAACAGAAATTGTTTTTGCTGTTCTAATCTTCGGTTTTATCTCTTTAGGAACAGGATTTGCTGGTTTATTACTTCTAAAACGATTCAGAAAGCCTGTAAAATATGAGGAGCGACATGCAATGATCTTTTCATCGGAGCAAAAGACGGATAAAGATGATTCTATCAGGGAGGGCAGTACTTTATTCAAAGATTTATGGCCAATATATCCTGTTATAGGAATTTTTATTTTCTTTGTCGGCTATCAATTTTATGAGATCATAAAATCTGGTGTATAAGGAGGTCGACGATTTGGAAGGATACTCAAATTTAGCGAGTGTGTATGATGAATTGATGGATAATGTGGATTATGACTTATGGTCAGAACGCATTGACCAGTTAATTCGGACTTATTCAGTTCCATACTCCAAAGATTCGACACATATTCTTGAATTTGCCTGTGGAACCGGAAATTTGTCCTTTCCCTTGAATAAAAGAGGGTACAGAATTACAGGTGTTGATCGATCCAATGAAATGTTAATGGTTGCTGAAGAAAAACGAGTTGATTTTGGCAGTGGTATATCCTTTATTCAACATGATATGCTGAGTTTTCCCACAAATGTTACTTATGATCACGTTCTTTGTGGTTGTGACGGGGTGAATTATCTGGTTAATCAAAAGGATCTGGAAGGTTTTTTCGAGAAAGTATATAAGCTTATTTCAGACAAAGGATTATTTATCTTTGATATAAGCAGTCGATATAAGCTTGAAAAGATTCTTGGAAATAACACTTTTGGTGAAGATCGTGATAACATTAGTTATCTGTGGGAGAACAGTTTTTTTGAAGAAGAGTCTATTGTAGAAATGGAGTTAACCATTTTTGTTAAATCAGATCAGGATACTTATCGGAAGATGAAAGAGTACCATGTTCAAAAGGCGCATTCGGTTTCTGAGTTAACTTCATTGTTAAAGAATGCAGGGTTTTCCTGGGTGAAAGTCTATGACGACTTACACGATCGACCACCTGTTAAAACCTCTGAAAGAATCCTTTTCCTCGTTGGAAAAAGCCGTTAGTTAGTTGACAGACGAAACTCACCTATAGTATAATCACATTAAATGATAGAGTATCATTTAAATAAGTAATGATTTAGGAGGAATTATTCAATGGAAAAAGGTACAGTAAAGTGGTTTAATGCGGAAAAAGGTTATGGATTTATTTCAAGAGAAGATGGAGACGATGTATTTGTTCATTTTTCAGCAATTGAAATGGATGGGTTCAAAACATTAGAAGAAGGCCAAACCGTTGAATTTGAAATTGTTGAAGGTGAAAAAGGACCTCAAGCAACAAATGTGACCAAAGCCGTTGAAGAATAGTTCTTTTAAGGTGCTTGCAAAATTGCCATTAACCAAGACAGGTTGGATCTCCAATCTGTCTTTTTAACTGTGCAGATAGAGATTTGCATGAGAAGGAGGGAAACCGTGACAAGTAAATTAATAAGAGGTACTGCTCTTGATGGACAGATAAGATTTTTCGTTACAAATACCACGAATATGGTAGAAGACGCTAAAACGATCCACCAAACTTCTCCAGTTGCAACAGCAGCATTGGGAAGGTTATTAACAGCAACTTCTATTTTAGGAGTAATGCTGAAAGGTGAAAACAATAAAGTAACCGCAAGGATCCATGGGAATGGACCTATAGGAACGATGATTGCAACCAGTAATGCAACAGGAAATGTGAAAGGGTACGTTGGTAATCCTCTAGTTCTAGTGGATTCGCCTACAAAAGGCAAGTTGAATGTCGGTGGAGCAGTAGGAACTGATGGAGAAATCACAATCATTAAAGATCTTGGAATGAAAAACTCATACATCAGTAACTACCCACTTGTCAGTGGAGAAATCGGCGAAGATTTCGCGGCATATTTTATGCATTCCGAGCAGACTCCCTCAGCTGTTGGATTAGGAGTGATTATGGACGTTGATTATACAATAAAGAGTGCGGGAGGCTTTATCATTCAGTTGATGCCTGAAACTGATGAGAATGTTGCATTTATTATAGAAGAGCGTATAAAAGAAATTGGGTCAGTCTCAGAATTATTTGCAAAAAGTAAGAATGAAAAAGAGGTTTTAGAAGAGTTGTTGGGGCCCTTCGCTCCTGAAATTATGAAAGAATATGAGATTGCATATCATTGTGATTGTCATCGGGAAAGATTTGAAAAAGCTTTAATAAGCTTAGGGAAAGATGAACTGTCTAAAATTTTAGATGAAGATGGACACGCTGAATTACAATGCCATTTCTGCAATAAAACCTATCAATTTAATCAAGAAAATTTAAAATCGCTTATAAGAGAAAGCAAGTAAACTTACTTGAGCTTTGAAATGGGGAAATCGTAATGGTGATCATTTATATTACAGCTGTTGGAATCATTGGCGGACTCATTGGCTGGATAACCAATAAAATTGCTGTTAAGCTTTTGTTCCGTCCAATCCATCCGGTAAAAATTCCGATTACCGGATGGACGATCCATGGACTGATACCTAAACGGAAGAAAGATCTTGCGAGAACAATTGGAGAAAAAATTGAGCAGGATTTCATTTCAATGGAGGATATTCTTGAAGAAGTTCTGGCCGAACGGGAAAGAGTCAAGTTGATGGATCACATGAAATTCAGATTAGGCAAGATAATAGCCAGTCGCACTCCATCTTTTCTCCCGATAAGAGTATTTGATAGGATTCAGCTTTATGTGAATGATCTCATCGATCAGGAAGGAGAAGAAATGTTATTTGATGTCATTGAAAACATCAGTAAAGACAGTACTGAAAGACATCATATTGCAAAACTTGTTGAAGAGCGTATTAACCGTTTTCCAATCTACAAGCTGGAATCAATCATCAAAGATGTTGCATCAAGAGAACTTAAACATATAGAAGCACTTGGAGGAATTATAGGATTTTTAATTGGTGTTTTTCAAGGGTTTCTTTTGTTCATTATTCTCTGACATACTTAAAAACTTGAGATAAACTATTGACATTTTTAGGGTTACAGAATATAATTTACTATTAATATCATACTTGGTTGATCGACTATGAAGGGGAAGAGTAAGAAAAGGCACTATATCTCAGAGAAAAAACACCTATGGCTGGAAGTGTTTTATATATCCTTATCTGAAAACTACCCCGGAGTTTCTTTTCCTAAAGAAAAGACGTTAGCTGCGTTATGGCTTTTAAGTGGATTGTAAAATCTATTTAGGTGGAACCGCGGGAATATCCTCGTCCTATAGCACATAGGCGGGGATTTTTTGATTGAGAATATCATTACGCATACCAGAAAATGGAGGGATCAAGATGGAAAAAGTGCAACTAATCTTAAAAGACGGATCGAAAAAAGAAGTTGAAAAGGGAATAACAGTTTATGATTTTGCAAAGTCAATTAGTGAGGGCTTGGCAAGAAACATTGTTGGCGGAAAGTTGGATGACCAATATTTGGACTTGATGGATCCTATTAATACAGATGGTGAGCTCACGCTCCTAAAGTTTGATGATGAAGAGGGAAAAGAGTTTTTCTGGCATACAAGCTCCCACATTCTTGCACAAGCGATTAAGAGACTTTATCCTGAAGCCAAGCTGGCAATCGGACCGGCTATTGACCACGGTTTTTACTATGATATTGATCTTGACCATAAAATTACACCGGAAGATCTGGAAAAACTTGAAAAAGAAATGAAAAAAATCGCCAAGGAAAAACATGAAGTGAAGAAGTTTACTCTACCCAAGGAAGAAGCAATAGAATTTGTAAAAGAGCAAGGGGAGGATTACAAGGTTGAACTTATTGATGGATTGGAAGAGGGTGAAATAATCTCTTTTTATCAGCAGGGAGATTTCATTGACCTTTGCGCAGGTCCTCATTTACCCAATACAGGGAAAGTCAAAGCGATAAAACTGTTAAGTGTTGCAGGTGCCTACTGGCGTGGTGATGAGAACAATAAAATGCTCCAAAGAATCTATGGAACTTCTTTCGAGAAAAAGAAAGATCTGGAAGAGTATCTTCAGAGACTGGAGGAAGCCAAAAAGAGAGATCATCGAAAAATCGGTAAGGAAATGGATTTATTCAGTCTTAGGGAAGAAGGACCGGGATTCCCGTTTTTTCATCCACGGGGCATGGTCATTAAAAATGAACTGGAAAGCTTTTGGAGAGAAGAGCATAGACAAAGAGGATACGATGAAATCAAAACCCCAATCATATTAAATGAAAAGCTGTGGAAACAGTCAGGTCATTGGGATCATTATAAGGAAAACATGTATTTCACTCGAATTGATGATGCCAACTACTCAGTAAAGCCGATGAATTGTCCCGGATCTGTTCTGATTTATAATCGAAAGATCCATAGTTACCGGGATTTACCCATCCGAATGGGAGAATTAGGGGAAGTTCACAGACACGAACTGTCAGGCGCGCTTCATGGATTGATGAGAGTAAGATATTTTACTCAAGATGATGCTCATATTTTCATGTTACCGGAGCAAATTAAGGATGAGTTAATCGGAGTCATTGAATTGGTGGATTATGTTTACAGTTTATTCGGATTCAAATATCATGTTGAACTATCCACACGACCTGAAAACTCAATGGGTTCAGATGAAGATTGGGATTTAGCAATAGAATCCTTGAGAGAAGCTCTTGAAGCTAAAGGTTTGGATTACAAAGTGAATGAAGGAGATGGAGCCTTTTACGGTCCGAAAATTGATTTTCATCTGGAAGATTGCCTTCAAAGAACCTGGCAATGCGGAACGATTCAATTAGACTTTCAAATGCCCCAACGATTTGATCTTAGCTATATTGGACAGGACGGTGAAAAGCACAGACCAATTATGATTCATCGAGTGGTCTTCGGAAGCATAGAACGATTCATAGCCATTCTAATCGAAGAATTTGCTGGCAAATTACCCACATGGCTGGCTCCCGAACAAGTAAAAATTATACCGATTACTGATCGACAAAAGGACTATGCCCATCAATTAAGAAATCAATTGTTTAATGAGAAAATTCGCGTAGATGTTGATGATCGCAGCGAAAAGATGGGTTTTAAAATCCGCGAGGCACAGCTTGAGAAAGTTCCCTATATGCTGATTGTAGGAGAAAAAGAAGTTGAGGATGGAACTGTTTCTGTGCGATCCAGAGACGAGGGCGAGGTAGGTGTATTGAACTTTGATGAGTTTAAACAATCACTTGTTGATGAGATCATAAATAAGAGGAAGAAGCAGTAGAAGAGGATTTCAGCAGATCTTCTTGACAAATGGAAGATCTGCTGATATACTTACTAAGTTGATAGAAAGTAGAGGCTCGCTTCTCACCTTACAACAAATGTTCGTAGGGTAAATAAGAATTGATTTGACAAACCGTATTACGGTGAGTCACAATTTTTTGAAGCGAATAGTTTTCTACTATTCGTTTTTTTTATTTCACAGGAGGTGCTATAAAAATTAAAGATCAAAAGGGAATGCAGCTAAATGAAGAAATACGTGACAAAGAAGTGCGATTGGTTGGGGATGACGGCGAGCAATTAGGAATTATGTCAGGCAGGGAAGCACAAGAAAAGGCGAATGAACAGGGATTGGATCTTGTAAAGATTTCCCCTAAAGCCAAGCCGCCTGTTTGCAAAATCATGGACTATGGAAAATTCAAGTATGAGCAGGCAAAAAAGGAAAAAGAAGCTAAAAAAAATCAGAAAGTCATTACTGTTAAAGAAGTTCGACTAAGTCCTAATATTGAGGAACATGATTTAAACATCAAGGCAAATCAAGCTAAAAAGTTTCTCAAAAACGAAGATAAGGTAAAAGTAACTCTTCGATTCAGAGGGCGTGAAATGAAGAACACTCATAAAGGCAAGGAAATTATGGATCATTTTAAAGAAATATTAGACGAACTTTGCGTAGTTGAAAAACCTGCGAAACTTGAAGGACGACAAATGATCATGATTCTTGCGCCAAAAAAAGAACAAGCCTAGTATAAATTAAGGAGGATATTATTATGCCAAAAATGAAAACACATCGAGGAGCTTCCAAAAGATTCAAAAGAACTAAAAGTGGAAAATTAAAGAGATCAAAAGCATACGCTAATCATATTCTAGGGAAGAAATCTCCTAAGAGAAAAAGAAACCTTAGAAAAGCCGGACTTGTCTCTAAGGGTGATCAAAGCAGAATTGATCAACTAATCGCAAGGTAAAACACAGAAATCGAAGGAGGATTATTAACATGGCAAGAGTTAAAAAAGGAGTTAATGCAAAGAAAAAGCACCGTAAAGTATTAAAGCTGGCAAAAGGATTTCGGGGAAGCGGAAGTAAACTGTTTAGACCCGCTAATCAATTTGTAATGAAATCATTAAAATATGCATACATTGGACGTAAGCTGCGAAAACGTGATTTTAGAAAGCTATGGATTACCAGAATTAATGCAGCTGCAAGAGCAAACGGGTTATCATATTCTCGATTCATGAACGGGCTTAAGCTTGCTGATATTAACATAAACCGAAAAATATTAGCTGATCTGGCTGTGAATGATAAAGAAAACTTTGCAAAGCTGGTTGCTGCTGCAAAGGAGAAACTTGAAGCATAGTCACACTGAATACAAAGAGTCCTAACGGGACTCTTTTCTTTTAGAATTATAAAAGAGGAGGGATCTTGTGGAAAAACGGATCAGTAGCTTGGAAAATCAAACTTTAAAGGACATTTTGAAACTTAAAAACAAAAAATATCGGTATAAAGAAAATACATACCTCATAGAAGGATACCGGTTAGTAATGGATGCACTTAAACATAGGGCACCTGTTGCACAAATTTTGGTTTCAGATGTTTTTGATCTTTCAGATTCTGGGAAAGCTTTCAAAAAGGTTTTCAGTTCTTGTGAATCGTTGATCGATTATATTATTCTGCCGGAGAAAATTTTTGATAAGTTAGCAGATACAGAAACACCCCAAGGTGTTTTGGCTGCTGTAAGAATTAAAGAATACAATTTCACTAATCTAATGAAAGAGTTCAAACACAAACCGTTTATCATTACTCTTGATTGCGTACAGGATCCCGGAAATCTTGGCACAATACTTAGAACTGCAGAAGCAGCAGGTGTTGATTTTGCAATTATAATAAAAGGTACTACTGATCCCTATAGTGAAAAAGCAGTAAGAGCATCAATGGGTGCTACCTTCACTTTGCCTATTGTTCAATTAGAAAGCAGTGCTGAGTTACAAAAACTAGAAGAATATCAAGTGACTCATTATGTAAGCTCTTTGCAGAAAGCTTCTTCATACAGCGAGCTGTCATATGATGGAGGAACGAATTTAATTATCGGAAATGAGGGGTTCGGGGTTTCAGAAGAAATAAAAAATATTTCTCACCACACAATAAAAATACCGATCTATGGAAAAATGGAATCATTAAATGCTTCAGTTGCTGCAGGGATTCTTCTTTATAAAATAGCAGAAAAAAGATTATCTTAAACCAGGAAATTCTAATGAAAGATTGTTCCTAAAACTGATTTGTGATATAATTTTGAATTAATTCCATACTGAACAGTTAATGAAAGAGGTTAGTATGTTTACAACCCTTAAAAAGGATACAGAGAGGTTTGTCTAGGCTGAGAGCATACCCTGTAAACAGAAATTTCCCTCTGGAGATGCAGAACTGAAATTCCAGTAAGTCCTGCCGGTAACCGCCGTTATGGATATGAGAGGCTATTCATTTGATTTTACGTAAATGAAATGCTATTAGGGTGGTAACGCGGAGTCTGCTTCGTCCCTTCAATGAGGGGGCGGAGCTTTTTTGTTTTTGATCATAAAAAGGAGGCGAAAAAAATGAAGGAACAGCTAAAAGAAATTAAACAGCGGGGAATGAATGAAATTCAGAAGGCGGATTCCCTTAAAGAGCTTGAAGATCTAAGAGTTAAGTATTTAGGTAAGAAAGGAGAAGTCACCCGAATTCTAAGGGGAATGGGTAAGTTAAGTAAGGAAGAAAGGCCCATCATTGGTGAATTAGCTAATGTTGTGCGAGAAGAAATCACGAATGCACTTTCAGAAGCGAAAGAACGACAAGAGGAAATAGCTCTTGAAATACAATTAAAAGACGAAATAATCGATATCACTATGCCTGGTGTGAAAAAGGAGGTGGGTGTTTTGCATCCTTTAAATCAAAGCGTCGAGTCCTTGGAGGAGATTTTTATATCTATGGGATTTAAAGTGGTGGAAGGTCCTGAAATTGAAACTGTCGAAAATAATTTTGATGCCCTTAATGCACCTAAAAATCACCCTTCCAGAGATTTAAGTGATACTTTTTATATTACTGAGGACTTGGTACTTCGAACTCAAACTTCACCTGTTCAAATACGAGTGATGAAAAATGCTCAACCTCCCATCAGAGTGATTTCACCCGGGCGTTGTTTTAGAAATGACACACCGGATGCAACTCATTCACCTATGTTTCATCAGTTGGAAGGTTTAGTGATTGATGAAAATATCACTTTAGGTGATTTAAAAGGAACACTTGATGTATTTGCTAAACGATTTTTTGGAGATGATACAAAAACTAAATTTCGTCCTCATCATTTTCCCTTTACTGAACCAAGCGCGGAAATGGATATTTCCTGCTTCAAATGTGGCGGAATCGGATGCAATATATGTAAGGGCAGTGGTTGGATTGAACTATTAGGAGCAGGAATGGTTCATCCGAATGTTCTTGAATATTGCGGTATTGACTCCGAGAAGTATAGCGGTTTTGCTTTTGGTATGGGAATTGATCGAATTACTATGGCTAAACATGATATTGATGATATCCGTTTGTTTTTTGAGAATGATCGACGTTTTCTAAAGCAATTCAAGTAAATTAAGGAGGGATAATAATGCTAGCACCAAGAAAATGGTTGGAAAACTATGTTAAAATATCTATTGATTCAAAAGAACTACGGGATCGAATGACGATGTCAGGATCGAATGTAGAAGAAATTCGGAACTTAAGTGAATCATTTGATCATGTTGTTATAGGAAAGGTTCTGGAAATAAAGGAACATCAGAATGCTGATAAACTAGTAGTTGCCAAGGTGGATGTAGGCAACAAAATTATACAGATTGTCACAGGAGCAAAGAATTTTAAGGAAAACGACTACTTGCCTGTGGCATTGGAAGGAGCAACTCTCGCTGGTGGTTTAAAAATAGAAATAGGAGAACTTCGCGGAGTCAACTCTGAAGGGATGATGTGTTCCCACGATGAATTGGGTATTCCAAAATCCTTGATTCCCGAAAGCCAAAAAGACGGATTATGGATTTTAAAGGAGACGTACCCACTTGGAAAGAATTTTAAGGAAATCCTTGATCTTGATGATGATATTTTAGAATTTGAAATTACTCCAAATCGTCCCGACTGTTTAAATATGTTGGGGATAGCAAGAGAAGTTTCTGCTACAATAAAAGAAAAGCTGGTTTATCCATCGATTAATTACAGGGAAGCTTCAAATGACGCCCATGAAAAAGTAAAAATCAGAGTAGAGGATCAAAATGGATGTAAACGATACATTGGAAAAGTGTTGGAAAACGTTACTGTAGAACCATCGCCTGACTGGATGCAAATTCAATTGATGAAAGCAGGAATTCGTCCTATTAATAATATTGTCGATGCAACGAATTATGTGATGCTGGAGTACGGACAACCCATTCATGCCTTTGACTTGGACAAAATACAAACAAATGAGATTGTTGTTAAAGAAAGTAAGCCTGGAGAATTATTTGAAACATTAGATGGGGTAGAACGGGAACTTGAGGGTGGAGAAACAATGATTACTGATGGGGTAAAACCATTAGCGATTGGTGGTGTGATGGGCGGCTTAGATTCCGAGGTAACTCTCGCCACAAAAACGGTTTTAATAGAATCGGCAAATTTTGAACCTGATCATATTCGATTGACAAGCAAACAGTTAAATCTGCGTACTGAAGCATCAAGTCGATTTGAAAAAGGCGTTGATCCTGAAATTGCAATTACTGCAGCAAACCGAGTCTGCCAACTCATTCAGCAAATGACAGACTGCAGAGTACTGAAAAACTCTGTTGATATCTATCCGAATCCAGTTATGAAAAGAGAAATTTTTGTACGGGATGATCGAATTAATAAAATGCTTGGAACAAACATCCCAAAGATGGAAATGAGTGATATTCTAACCAGTCTGGAAGTTGAAGTACAGATACTCGATGAAGGATTGAATCTAAAACCACCGACCTTTCGCAATGATCTTGTAAAAGAAGTTGATTTTGTCGAAGAGGTTGCAAGAATTTACGGCTATGATGTGATTCCTTCAACAATGCCTACTGCTACTGTAACTTTAGGGGGGCTGCTATCATCAAGAAAGATTGAAAATTTGGCAAAAACCTCTTTAACATCTCAAGGGCTCTATGAGGTTTTAACTTACTCTTTCGTCAGTCCTGGCAGTGTGAATAAATGTAGAATCTATAAAGAAAGTCCGTTGCAAAAGATGATTCAGCTGAAAAACCCTTTGGGAGACGAAACCAGTGTAATGAGAACAACTTTAATCCCAAGTATGATGGATGTTTTGGATAAAAACAATAAAAAGGGAAGCAGCGATTTTCGAGCTTTTGAAATCGGTCGAACCTTCCATCATTCCGAAGAAATCTTGCCAAGGGAAACGACTAAATTAGTCATAGGAATGTACGGCGATAAAGATAGCTACTACACCTTGAAGGGGATTATAGAAGAACTATTGAATACCTTGAAGATTACCGAGGTTCGATTTAGAAGAGAAGTGCATCATCCGACTTACCATCCGGGTCGAACTGCAAATCTTTACATGAATAACGAGTATCTGGGAATAGTAGGAGAAATCCATCCAAAAGTAACTGATGCATATGATATAGAAAAGAAATGTTATGTTGCCGAGCTTGAATTTACTGAACTGATACAACTTGCCGACTTGGAAAAACATTTCTATCCTCTGCCAAAATATCCCTCTATTGAAAGAGATATTGCTCTAGTTGTTAATAATAGTGTTGCCGTAGGGGAAATCGAGGAGGTCTTAAAGGATTTTACGGAGGGTATTTTAGAAACTTTTGAGCTATTTGATGTCTATCAGGGCGATCAAATTGAAGAAGGTTACAAAAGTATCGCATATAACTTAATCTACAGAGATCCGGAAAAAACATTAAAGGAAAAAGAAGTAGCGGCAGTTCATGACAAAGTGTTACTACAATTAAAGGAAAAATTTGACGCTCGTTTGAGATAGTTGATAATTCTATGATATAATGTTGAAAAACAGCTCGATATTCTAGTATGGAGGGGTGGATATAAACGTGGAGAAAAGAAACAAAGTATTGATCAAAATTAATGGCCAAGAATACCCCATCGTTGGTTCAGAACCTAAGGATTATCTGCTGAAAGTAGGCAACTATGTAGATGAAAAAATGCAAGTAATTAGAGAAGCAAATGAACGGTTGAGTACTTCGATGATCGCTGTTCTGACAAGCATTAACATGGCCGATCAAATCCTTAAATTGGAAGATGAACTGTACCGCTTTCAAAACGATGTCGCAAAACCTCTCAAAGAACTCACTTCCTTAAAAAATGATTTAAAATCCTTGAAGGAGGAAAAGAATTCCCTGGAAATGGAAAACTTTAATCTTAAGAAGACCAATGGACAACTTCAGCAGTTTAAGGAGAAGTACGAAACAGAAACATTGGATTTAAAAAAGAGACTTGAAGAAAAAGTTGACGAAAGCGAAAAACATGAAGTTGTAATCAATGAGCTTCAAAACAAACTTTTTGAAAATCAAATTAAACTTGTTCAAGCAAGAAAACAGCTGGAAAAATATCAAAGTGAATCAAAATAAACGAAAAGAGGCAGCGATGATGACCTATTCCAGAAAGCCCATCATTCATGGAGTAATCTTTGGAGTTGTGGCCACACTTCTACTCTATCTCATTAATGGAACCTTCTCTTTTAACGGAATAATTGGCGGTGTTGTTTGGATTATTACTGCATTAATTATCCCTGTTCGAGAGAAAAAGTCATAATGATAAAGCAATGAATGAGGTGACAATTTGAAAATTTTAACACCTGACTTATATTTCCAAAGCATTGTTGATGTAAAAATTGAATTATTAAAGGAACGCAAGATCAAAGGACTAATCATCGATATTGACAATACACTAGTTGGATGGGATGTAGATTTACCGACTGAAGAAATCATCCGTTGGCTGGAGAACATCAAGCACCAAGGTTTTAAAATCTGTCTAGTCTCAAACAATAATCGTAAAAGAGTGGAGCTGTTTGCGAAGGACTTAAATCTTCCATATATTTTTAATGCCAGAAAGCCAATGCGAAAAAACCTTAGAAAAGCTATGAAGATTTTAGAGACCTCAACAGAAGAAACCTGTATAGTAGGTGATCAAATTTTTACCGATATACTTGGAGGAAATCTTATTGGAGTTACAACAATACTATTAAAGCCTATAAAAAGCAAAGAGTTCTGGTGGACAGCCTTTGTTAGAAAGATAGAAAAATATTTCATAAAAAAATATCAGTAATGATCCTAATGTAGCTACAAATGTAATACGCTTTTTAATTTACTTAATTTTAGCAATTTATTTTTCGACAAAAGACCGTATTTTTGCGGTCTTTTTTGTGTTTAAGATTCAAATTCCAACATTCTTTTAGAGAAATTCAACTTAAGGCAGAATTTGAAAGAAAAAAGGAAAATTTCCAAAGATATCGAATAATAATAAGCATAGGAGGTGGGAAAATTGAAAGAAATCATTCCCCAGATATTTTTAAAGGAAGACCTGGCAGCTCTGCAAGTAAATAAAATACCTGAAGTAGTGGAAATGGTGAATCATATTCTCGATCAGGGGATAGAGGAAGAAGCAAGCGATATTCACTTCGAGCCGAAAAAAAAGAATGTAATTGTTCGCTTCAGGAAAGATGGTGACTTATTTACTTATAAAGAAGTGGAACATCGGCTATATATCAAGCTGCTCTCTCGAATTAAAGTTTTATCCAAAATGAATATTGCAGATTTTCGCAACTGTCAAGATGGAAAAATGGAATATATTTCAGAGAGGAATAATCAAGCATATAAAGTTGATGTCAGAATATCTATTATTCCAACAATTTTTGGAGAAAAGATGGTGATGCGTTTATTGGATCAACAAAAAAAATATCTGCAGCTTCATAAACTGGGTTTTACTCCCACGCAATTAAAAATGATTAATGATTTCGTGAACTTTCAAAACGGAATGTTGCTTTGTGTCGGTCCAACAGGTTCAGGAAAAACCAGTACATTATATTCGATACTGCAACAGTTTGATCATCAACAATTAAACATTACCTCTATAGAGGATCCTATTGAATATCAAATTGAAAACATTAACCAATGTCAAATTAACGAAAAAACAAATGTAAATTTTCATAAAACTATTAAATATGTACTTCGTCAAGACCCCGATGTGATTATGATTGGTGAAATCAGAGATGAGGAGACCGCAAAACTCGCTGTAAGAGCAACAATTACAGGTCATCGTGTATTGAGCACATTACATACTAAAAATGCGATTAGTACGGTTGTAAGATTAATTGATATGGGAGTGCAGCCGTATTACTTGAATTCCGCTTTGAACGGAATTATAGGACAAAGGTTATTGAAGAAAAACTGCCCCTTTTGTTCAATTAAAGTAATACCAACAGAAGAAGAGATGGAGTTATTGGGAGGGGAATGTCCGGGAAATATTATGATCGGTCAAGGATGTAAAGTTTGTAATCAAAAAGGTACAACTACTCGTGTGCTTGTTGCTGAGGTGTTATTGTTTGATGATCGCGTAAAAGATCTTATACGAAGAAAAACAGACCGTAAAACAATTAGAAAAGAGTTAGGGATCATTCATAAGTACAATCTGGTCGAGCAAGGAAAATCTCTTTTATTTAGTGGGATCATTCCTTTCAGCGAGTATCGAAAGTTATTGTTTACTGATGAGTTTTAGGAGGAATTTCCATGGGATTTTCGATCGGAACATCAATTATGATGTCTAAGCAAAAGAAGTTGGAAGAGTTGATAAATTTTACAAATCAACTGGAAGTAATGGTTTTATCTGGGCTGAGTTTTAGTGAATCGATGGAGATACTTGAAAAAACAATAACCTGCTCAGCTTATCATAACAAGTTGAAGGACATGAATGTTTCTTTGAAAGAAGGAGCATCGATTAAAAATTGCTTGCACCCACAACTGTTTCCTTCGTTCTATGTGCATACCATTGGTATAGGTGAAGCAAGTGGCAATCTTGATCATTCTCTTTCGACTTTACGAGAGTTTTATGAGAAAGAACTGAATTGGGTTAAACAACGGAATGCAATCATGGTTTATCCTAAAATTTTACTCGTCTGCTCACTATTTTTATTAATATTGACCTCTAAATGGATCATACCAAGTTTTGAAAATCAACAAGGGACACAAACAGGCCCTGATCCATGGTACTTTAAAATACCTATGTTTATTAATGATCATTTACTCTGGTTTTTCCTTTTAAGCCTGACGTTAGGATGTATTTCGAAAATTCTTATGAGAAACAATGAAGTTCACAATCTCATTCGGAGGGTACTGTGCAAATTGTCGATGATCGTTCCTGTGATCAATAGTTTGTCAATTGCAAAGATGCAGTTAACTTTTTCTGAGAATCTAAAAACATTGATACAATGTGGAGCAACAATACCGGAAGCAATTGCATATATAGGGGATGATTCAGATCAGATTTTCTTTGCAAAGTCGTTGCAAGGGGTAGAAGATTCCTTGCATCTTGGAGATTCTCTTCATTTAGCAATGGAAAAAAATAAAAAATTATTTTCTCCATTTATGATCCATTTGATTCGCGCAGGGGAAGAGTCTGGAGATTTGGTTAAAGTACTGGATCGTATGATTTATTATTTGGAGGGAAAGCACATTCAAAGCATGACAAAATTCTACAAAATTCTAGAACCGGTAATCATTATAATAATGGCTTCGTACATCGGGTTAATTATGCTGTCAATTCTGCTGCCGATGTTAGACACCTTTGATGCAATTCTTCCCTAGAGCCATTAAAAAGAGGTGAGAGATGATGAATAAAGCAGGATTTACACTAATAGAGCTTTTAACAGTTATTGCAATATTGTCAATCATTATGTCAATTGCTATACCCAGAACATCAGGTTATATCGAAAGAGGATCATTAACAGTAGATTTAAGCAATGCAAAAATCGTAAGTAATCATATGATTATATTCCATCAAGTAAGAGGCAGATGGCCAAATTCTGAAAAAGAGTTGTTTGGACATGGTGGCTTGGCTGTTGAGAAACCAAAAGCACAAAGTTCATCCTCAAGATTTATTTTTGGTATAGAAGGTATAGTGCAGCTGATTTATAAAGATGAAGTTCATTGGTGTTCGAAAGGAACAACAACCATAATAAATCCTGGTAGTGAACTGCCTAAATGAGAGGAGATCTGGGGTTTGAAAATTAAAATATCAGAAATCTCAGGAATCACCTTAATCGAACTGCTTGTTGCTTTAGGGATTATGACGTTATTGTTTGCGATTGTTCATCCTCATAGTGTTTGGCATAAAGAACAGATTGAAATCAACAACACCACCCATGAGATTTTTGAAAGCATAAAACTAGCAAGACATTTAAGTGTATATGAAGAGAGTTCCTACTTTGTTCGTATAAGAAACAATCAATTAATTGTGCAGAAAAATTCCTGGGGGAGTCAACCAGTTCAAGAGCTTTCCATTCCGGAACATATAGTTATCCGTTTTTTCAATGGAAATTCTGTCACTTTTTCTCGAAATGGAACGACTTCTTATAACCATATTTTGATTGGAAACGAAAAAGCGGATTTATATAAAATCACACTCAGCATAGGATCATCCAGAGTTGATTTGGAAAGGATTGATTAGATGGATATGAATTTGAAGTCTAAAGGAGCTACGTTAATCGAAATGATTATAAGCATCGGTCTGCTAAGTATCGTAACGTTATTATTAACGCACAATCTGTACCAACAAGTTCAGACATATATGCATTTAAATGATCGATATTTCGACATTATTGAATTGAAAAATGCAACCGAAGTATATTTAAGAAACCAGGATCATTATCAATCACAAAGAGGCAATCGTATTACTGTTTCAAAGGAAGATTCATTCTATGATGGAAGCATCTACATAATCCACTTAGAAAATCGAGAAAGAGATGAGATGATGTCCATTGAAGTATTCTCTTTTCGTCACAAAGAATAATTCAAAAAATGAAAACATTGGTGGAATTATTTTAATTGAGCTGATGGTGACTCTTTGTTTGTTCGTTCTCTTATTAGGGTTTTTGCTACGAATATTTCTGTTGACCTATACACATTGGTCCAAAGAGTTTGATCATCGAAATACCTTTGAAGAAATGCAATATGCTATACATTACATCGATCGAATGACGAAACGTATGGACCAACAAACCTTTCAATACGATAAATGGTCCAGCACCCTAACATGTAAAAATTATTTGGGAGAAACATCATATTTTGATTTTAGTGGGAATCGTCGGGTTGATCGAAATACATATCTTTACTATGACAGAAACAGAGGAGAGCTCATGACCAATAAAAACAAAGAATATAACACATTGATTAAAGGAGTAAAAGAACTGACAGTTGAATATGAAAACACAGGATTGCTATCGCTTCAACTTGAAATGGAGGGTTCAATAGAAGAATATTTCAAAATCACCAGGGTATTTAGAATTAATCCCAAGGGGAATGATTATGAACAGGAATAAAGGGTACATCCTCATTTCTCTTTTATTATTTTTTTCCGTCATTTCTTTGGTTTTATTTTCTTTTCATCGGTACTTTCTTATTGAGAGCTTAAAGGTCCAAGGAAAATACGAGAATACCCGTGCATATTATCTCGCTGAGTCATCTTCTTTGCTGTATTATCATAAAATTCTTCATGAGGTTAATCAACTTGCTGATGAAAATTTTAGTAATGTATGTTTAAAATGCTTTGATCATAGTTTAATGAATTTCAAACAACAACTCCAGGAGAAGCTTCAGGATGACTGCTTTTGGAATAATATCGAAAAACCTTTCTTTAAGACTTATAATAACGGATATGTAATACACGGGGAACTTATTTCCCTCGATGGAAAAATACACTACAAAGCATCAGGCGAGTATAGTAATACAGCAATTATCTACTATGTAACATTAACCTATCCGGAAATTGTTTATTTAGAGGATGAAGTCAGCATTATTCTTCCGAAAATAGCAAGCTATTATCAAGGCTATTAAACTGATTTTACGATGACTGTGTTATAATGGTAGTATTCTTTAAATCATACTTTGGAGGTGCTGAAATGAATAGAATTCAAAAAGTAAAGGAGCTTATCAAAGAGAAAGAGGTGCATGGTATATTAATTTCAAGTCCTGAAAACCGGAGGTATTTTTCCGGATTTACAGGCAGTGCAGGAAATTTATTAATCACTCCTGATAAAAATCTCTTAGTAACAGATTTTCGCTATATCAGTCAGGGAAAAGAACAGGCAGAGGGATATGAAATTATTAAAACAAGCAAAGAATATTCACTTACGAATGTAATAAAGAACGAAAAGTTAGAATCCATTGCTATTGAGGAGGATTATACTACATATGAACAATATCTAAAATACACAGAAAAATTACCGGATATAGATATTAAATCACTCGATAAGAACTTGTTGAAGATTCGAAGCATTAAAGAGGAAGATGAAATTAGTAAAATAAGAAATGCAGCACAGATTACTGACAAGGCGTATTCCTATATACTGAATGAAATTAAGCCAGGCATTAAAGAGAGGGATGTTGCAAATGCTTTAGAATTTTTCATGAAAAATGAAGGAGCGGCAAAAGTAAGTTTTGATATCATTGTTGCATCCGGTGTTCGATCATCCCTTCCGCATGGAATTGCAAGTGAAAAAGTCATTGAAAAAGGTGATATGATCACCTTGGACTTCGGGTGTGTTTATGAAGGATATTGTTCAGATATGACGAGAAGTTTTGTTCTTGGAAAAGCAACCGAAAGGCAAAAGGAAATTTACCATGTAGTCCTTAAGGCTCAAATGGAGGCTCTTAATTCTGTGAAAGATGGTATCACAGGAATTGAGCTGGATAATATTGCGAGAGATATAATTACTGATGCCGGCTACGGAGACTATTTTGGACATGGTCTGGGCCATGGCGTGGGCTTATTAGTGCATGAACTTCCTCATGTGAATCATTTAGGGCAGGAAAAAATGGAGCCGGGAAATGTCATAACAATCGAGCCGGGTGTCTATATTCCTGAATATGGAGGAGTAAGAATTGAAGACCTGGTCGTTGTAAGAAAAGATGGATATGAAGTTTTATCCAACTCACCGAAGGATCTCATAGAAATCTCCTGCTAAATCCCTATTATTTCTTGCACTTAACGAATAAATCACATAAAATAGAGATGTAAATGAAATAATGGAGGATGAGTAGATGATATCAGCAGGAGAATTCAGAAAAGGCATGACTTTTGAAATGGATGGACAACCCTATGTTGTTATGGATTTTCAACATGTTAAACCGGGTAAGGGAGCTGCTTTTGTACGCACTAAGTACAAGAATCTTATATCAGGTGCAACAAAGGAGGGAGCATTTAATCCCAATGACAAATTTCCCAGAGCTCACATTGAAACAAAAGAAATGCAATACCTATACTCTGATGGGGAATTTTACTATTTTATGGACAATGAAACCTATGAACAGATTCCTCTTACTTTCACTGATGTAGAGGAAGCAATAACGTTTTTAAAAGAAAACGACAATGCTATGGTGAAATTTTATCAAGGGAAAGTGTTCCAGGTGGAAGCTCCAAATTTCGTGGAACTGACGGTTACTGAAACTGAACCGGGAGTCAAAGGAGATACAGCTTCAAATGTTACCAAGAGCGCCATTTTAGAAACCGGAGCGAAAATTCAAGTGCCGTTGTTTATCAATGAAGGTGATCGGGTAAAAGTAGATACAAGATCATCAGATTATATTTCAAGAGTTTAAACAAGATTTTAAAAAAGACTATGAAAATCCAAGGAGGGGTACAAATGGAACATTTATATGAAAAAGTAGCATATCTAAAAGGATTAGCGGATGGTCTGGACATCAACAATGAATCAAAAGAAGGTAAAATTTTAATGCAAATTATTGAAACTCTTGAGGACTTTACAGATGCAATTGTTGAACTTGACGAAAACCAATTGGATCTAGCCGATTATGTGGAGACAATTGATGAAGACCTTGAAGATGTGGAAGATGAGTTGTTTGAAGATGAGTTGGATTATGTTGAAGTTGAGTGCCCTACCTGCAAAGAAATTATTTGTGTCGATGATGAACTTCTTTATGACAATGAAGAAATTCATTGCCCGGAATGCAATGAAGAAGTACCCGTGGAAGAGGATAAGGAATAGTCCGAATTTTGCTGATGAAAGCTCAATGTAAATGTACATTGAGCTTTCTTTTTGTTATAATTAAACCACAAATTCTGAAAGATCTAAGATGAACAATAAGGAGGAATATCATGAAACAAGTTGGAGATTACGGAGATATCATTATTTCCGATGACGTGATTAAAAGGATTATCGAAGAAACCGCAGAAGCAGTTGAAGGAGTTGCAGAACTTAGCAAGAATGTCAAAATCAGTCAAAAAGATGACCGTTTACAGGTGGATCTTTTTGTAACAATTTATTATGGCACGAAAATACCAAACCTTTCCTGGGATATTCAACAAAAGGTTAAAGCCGGGGTAGAACAGATCCTGGACATTAAAGTAAGCAAAATTAACATCAATATACACGGAATCCAATTTCCGCAAACATCCTAGGAGGTCATTCATGAAAAGACGAAAAGCAAGGGAACTCCTTCTTAAAGTGTTTTACGAAATGGAGATAAAAAAGGAGTTTTCAATCAGTATCCTAAAAAATAACGATGAATTTCTTATAGATGGAAAGAATCAGGAAGAATATTTATTAACTATTGCAGAACTATTTATTCAACATCGAAATGCAATCGATACAATGATTGAAAAACAATTAAAGGGTTGGACTTTGGATCGAATAGCAAAGGTGGATTTATCTATTTTGCGAGTCAGTGTTGCAGAAATTCTTCATTATGATCAAATAGATATTCCGACTTCGATTAATGAAGCAATTGAGATAGCAAAAGATTATAGTGATGACAAAGCTCCAATGTTTATTAACGGAGTCCTTGATTCTATAAGGAAATGTACTTCCGGGAGTGATCCAGATGGAGATAAAAAGTCTTAAGGTTTCAGAAGTTAACCGCTATATAAAACGCTTGCTTGACAGTGATCCTATCTTATTTAACCTCAAAGTAAAAGGTGAGCTTTCCAATGTAAAATACCATAATAACGGGCATATATACTTCACTCTGAAAGATGAAAATTCAGTGTTGCGTTGCGTAATGTTCTATGAAAATGCCATTATAAGCAGCCTGCCTTTGAAAGATGGCATGGAGGTTATAGTAAAGGGCTCTATTTCCGTCTATGAACGAGGCGGACAATACCAACTCAATGCGAAAGATATCCAGTTGGATGGTGTTGGAAAACTATACGAAGAGTATTTGGAACGTAAAAATATGCTTGAAAAAGAAGGGTACTTCGATGAAAAAAGAAAATTAAAACTACCCTATTTTCCTGATACAATAGGGATTGTGACAGCAAAAACCGGAGCTGCCATCGAGGATCTCCGGACTGTAATTCATCGAAGAAATCCAAAAGTTAAAATCATTTTCTATCCGGCGATTGTACAGGGCCCATACGCACCCTCCTCAATTTCCAAGGGCATTCGTTATTTCAATGATAATCCTGTGGATTTGATGATTATCGGTCGGGGCGGCGGATCTTTAGAAGAGCTTTGGGCATTCAATGAAATGAAAGTGATTGATGACGTTATTAAAAGTAAGATTCCGATCATATCCGCTGTGGGACACGAAAAGGACTATTCAATTACCGATTATGTGTCTGACCTGCGGGCAGGCACTCCTTCCATCGCAGGAGAAATGGCAGTACCGGTTCTGTCAAATGTGATTCAATCAATTACCGATAAAAAACTTTCACTTTCTTCTATAATAAAGCAAAAACTGAAGTATGAAATCCAGAAATGTCAATCAATCAGACAGAGCTTGGATTTTTATTCACCACTAAACACTTTAAAACGTAAAAGTGAGCAACTTGATCTCTTCTCTGAAAGATTAACATCAGCAATTCATAATCAATATAAAGACCATTATCAAAAATTAAAACATTTGAGCGCATTGCTTGAAGCTACTAGTCCAAAAAACATACTTAAAAGAGGGTATTCTTTTATAACTGACAATGACAGCAATCTTTTATCAAAAAAAGCTTCTTTTCAAAAGGGTGATTCTATTCAAATTCACCTTTATGATGGAATCGTGAATGGAAAAGTAACTGAAATCTTGGAGGACGATATACATGAAAGAAACAAGAAATGACTTAAGCTATGAAAAGATCATTCAGAGGCTGGATGAGATTTTAGAGATGTTAACGAAGAATGAACTTAATCTTGACCAATCGATGGAGCTCTACGAAGAAGGTGCAGGACTTTACAGAAAAGCAAAGGAAATTCTCAAAGAAAAAGAGGACCGGGCATTTGAAATCGTTCAAGAATTAAATAATGAACCATCTATTACTGAACAAATTACACTTGATGAAATGGAGGAAGATCATTGAACTTTAAAGAACAAATAGAAAAATATCAGCAACTTGTGGATCAATCTCTTGATCAATACCTGGAAAAAGAGAATGATGAGAATGATATTCTCTATGAGTCGATGCGCTATAGTGTTTTTGCAGGCGGAAAGCGACTTCGCCCTATTCTGGTGCTGGCGAGCTACGAGCTTTTTGACCAGGAATTCAAGGAAGCTTTACCACTGGCAGCTTCTTTTGAAATGATTCACACTTATTCATTAATACATGATGATTTACCGGCAATGGATAATGATGATTATAGAAGGGGAAAGCTGACAAATCATAAAGTTTACAGTGAAAGCATTGCGATTTTGGCGGGAGATGGTCTGTTAAACCTTGCTCATGAAATACTTTTAAAAGAGATTATTCATTCAAGTGATCCTGTTCGAACAGCGAAAAGCAGTTACATTCTTTCAGAAGCTTCCGGTGTTAAAGGTATGATCGGTGGCCAGGTTGTGGATATTTTATCGGAAGGGAAAGAAATATCGAAGAATACGCTCAACTATATTCATAAAAACAAAACCGGTGCATTGATAACGGCTGCAATGGTTTCAGGAGCTTTACTAGCAAAAGCTTCCGAAGATGACTTAATAAACGTTGAGAAGATTGGTGGGAATTTAGGACTCGCTTTTCAAATTAAAGATGATCTTCTTGATATCACAGGTGACGAATCAAAACTTGGGAAAAAAACAGGATCCGATGAGAATTGCGATAAATCAACTTATCCGAAGCTTTTTGGAGTAGAAGAATCCCAAAGAAAAGTTGAGGAACTGACAAAGGAAGCAAAAGAGCTTTTAACGAACTATCTTCCAAAATCTCAATTTTTGTTGGACTTATGTGATTATCTTATAATGAGAGATCACTAAGACTGAGGAGGAAATAATGTGAATTTTATTCAGGGAGTTACACAAAACAGCTATTTGATTGTTGCCTTTTTTTCCTGGTTTATAGCACAATCAATTAAGGTAGTCCATACTTTGATTAGAGATAGAACCTTTAATTTTTCCAGGTTTATCGGCTCAGGAGGAATGCCAAGTTCCCACTCCTCCTTCGTTATGGGATTAAGCACTACGATTGGATTGAATCATGGTTGGAATTCTGCGACTTTTGCAGTATCTATTGTGTTTTCACTTGTGGTTATGTACGATGCTGCAGGAGTGAGAAGAGCAGTCGGTAAACAGGCAATCATTGTAAACAAAATGATTGATGATCTTCAGGTACAAAGAAAATCAAAAAAGGAAAAAGGACAAAAAGGAGACCATCATCCAATTACAGAAAAGCGATTGAAAGAGTTAATCGGGCACACTCCTATTGAGGTTTTTGCGGGAGCCATACTTGGCATAATTGTTGCTAACATAATGGTTTGATATCTGTTGATAACTATGTTATACTTAGTTATAAAAAACAGTGGCACAGCACTCCAGTCAATAAACCGATCTTTGAAGGCGGGGCTAAAAATCCGTCGAAGGGCACATCGATGAAGTTCTTAGTTTTGGCTGCCGACGCCCAGTCGGGGGTCAGTTCTGAGAGTAAGGAGATGGGGGCGATCCACAAGGGCATGTGGGCGTTGACCCTCGCTTCGCGGAGACCAACTAGTATTTTCAAAGGGTGAAACCTACAGCTTTCCAAGGAAACTGTAGTGTAGCCTGCCTTGAGTGGAATAGGTGGATAGGGAGATCAGATTCGATTCTTTAAAGGGCCCTGAGAGTCGGATTATCGCTACCTGAAACCTATACTGCAAAAGAGGCTAAGAGATCTGTTTATTGTTGAGGAAAACTCCTGGACTGTTCATTAAGAGGTGCATTTAGGATTACAGTACGGACTAAGTGGTAATCCAGTCTTGCCTGTGGTGACAAGGCAAACTTTGATTTAATGGGAAACCACTGTAATGGCGACATACAGCATCAAAGGGGGAAATCCAACTGGACCTAAGCCGTAAAATTTACTAAGTGCATTGCCACTGTAAAGCTGATAGAGAACCTATCAGCTTTATATCTATTTACTGGGAGGATTCTATTGAGCGAGAAAAATCATAATAAAAATGAACGTTATTTTAAATATATCTGGACGAAGTATAACTTGAAATGGGTAGTTGTGATATCCATATGGACATTCTTTTTAACGATCCTGTTTACTTTGGCATCTGAATCAATATTAAACAACACCCAAATTTTTTTGTCTTTTTTGATTCTAATTTGCATAATATTTCTCGGGGTTGCAAGTGATATGGTCGGGATTGCAATTACTGCTGCATCAGACAAACCTTTCCATGCAATGGCTTCTGATAAAGTTCGTGGTGCAAAATATGCTATAAAACTTAAAAAGAATACCGGTGTTGTTTCAAATTTCTGCAACGATGTCGTAGGTGATATCTGTGGTATTATTAGTGGTGTAGCAGGTGCTAGTATTGTTCTGCAGATCGATTTTATCCATAGAGGAATTTTAACGATTATTTTAACCAGTTTTATCGCTTCTTTGACCGTTGGAGGCAAAGCGCTTGGAAAGAATTTAGCAGTATATAAATCCCATGAGATCGTCTTCAGAACTGCTAAAATCTTGACTCGACTTAAAGATGGACTGGGAATTGATTTCATAAAAGAAAATAAGTAAAAAAAGAAAGCGAGTGAAGAATATGAAGAACATTTTAGATCATATCGAATCACCGGAAGACATAAGAAAACTGAATGATAATGAAATACAAATCTTAGCCAAGGAACTAAGAGAATTTTTAATTGATAACGTGTCAAAAACCGGAGGTCATCTTGCTTCAAATCTGGGAGTTGTGGAATTAACTTTAGCTCTGCATCAGGTGTTTAATACCCAAGTGGATAAAATTGTATGGGATGTGGGGCACCAAAGTTATGTGCACAAAATTCTAACCGGACGAAAAGACAGATTTAGAACTTTGCGACAGTTTAATGGTTTAAGCGGTTTTCCTAAAAGAAATGAAAGCATACATGATCATTTTGACACAGGGCATAGCTCTACATCAATCTCTGCCGCTTTAGGTATAGCTACAGCAAGAGATCTTAAAAATGAAAAATACTCAGTTACTGCAATTATTGGTGATGGCGCACTAACAGGAGGAATGGCTTTCGAAGCTCTCAACCATGCAGGGCAAAGCAAGACAAACATGAATATTATCCTGAATGATAATGAAATGTCAATTTCGGAAAATACTGGCGGACTATCAAAGTATTTGAGCAAAGTTCGCACAATGCCGGTTTATAGTCGTGTGAAGGGAGATGTTGAAGCTCTAATCAACCACATCCCCGCTCTTGGAAAAACCATGATTAGAACAGCAGGTAAAGCCAAAGACAGCATCAAGTATTTTTTTGTCCCCGGTGTATTGTTTGAAGAACTTGGAATCACATATATAGGACCTGTTGACGGTCATAATTATCATGATACTTTAGAGGCTTTAAAACGGGCTAAAGGAATTTCCGGCCCGGTAATTATTCATCTGATTACTAAAAAAGGGAAAGGTTACTCTTTTGCAGAAGAAAGACCTGAAAAATTTCACGGTGTCAGTCCCTTTAATAAGGAGACCGGACAACCACTGGAACAATCTAAGAAGTTCTCTTTTTCAAAAGTTGCAGGGAAGTCTTTGACTGATTTGGCATATGAGAACCATTCAATTACAGCAATTACGGCCGCCATGCCTGATGGAACGGGTATGAACGAGTTCAAGGATAAATATCCCGATCGTTTCTTTGATGTTGGAATTGCAGAACAGCATGCCGTCACAATGGCCGCAGGGCAGGCCGCTAACGGTTTGAACCCGGTTTTTGCTGTCTATTCAACGTTTTTACAACGTGGATTCGACCAAATACTGCACGATGTAGCTTTGCAAAATCTACCGGTAACATTTTTATTAGACCGAGCCGGGGTTGTAGGGGCTGATGGTGAAACTCACCAAGGAATTTATGACATATCCTACCTGTCGATGATTCCGAATATGCAAATTTTATCGCCAATGAATGGAACCGAGTTGAATGCGATGATCAAATATGCAATTCAAGAACCTGGTCCGGTTGCAATCCGGTATCCAAAAGGAGATGCGCTTGAGTGCGACTTCAATTCGGAGAAAAATATACAAACAGGAAAAGGTGAAATCATTAATTTTGAAGGCAACGATGTGGTAATCTTTGCTTTTGGACCTCTTGTTAATTCGGGAAAAAGGGTCTTGGAAAAACTCAAATCGTATGACATCTTTGGAACCCTTGTTAACTTGCGTTTTGCTAAACCCTTGGATCATCAATTAATTTTGGATCTGACGGCAAAGGCTGACCAAGTGATAGTAATGGAAGATCATGCATCAATCGGAGGCTTGGGCTCGTTAATCACTCATTTGTTGAATGATCATGATCAATTAAAAAGAATCACGACCTTCGCTTTGCCCGACGAATTTATCCAACATGGTTCAGTGAGCGAGGTTTATAAAACCTATGAGATTGATGAGTATAGCATTGTACAAAGGATACTGACACTCAAAGACAAAAAGAGATCTCATCTTCGAAGGATTTCAAAGTAAGGAGATGGCTATGAAAAAAGAACGATTGGATATCGTATTGGTAGAACGGGGATTCTTTGATAGTCGCGAAAAAGCAAAAAGATCAATCATGGCAGGTCAAGTTCTGGTAGACGGTTATATTGCTGATAAACCGGGAACAAAAATATCATTGGATCATCCCATTGTTATAAAAGGAAATCCTATACCATATGTTAGTCGAGGTGGGCTTAAATTAGAAAAAGCACTTAAGGAATTCAGCATTAACTTAACAAATAAAGTTGTAATGGATATTGGATCCTCAACCGGAGGATTCACTGATTGCATGCTGCAAAATGGAGCAAAAAAAGTTTTCGCAGTTGATGTTGGCTATGGACAGCTAGATTGGAGTTTAAGAGAAAACGATAAAGTTGTGGTTATGGAGCGGACGAACATACGAAACGTGATACCTGAAATGATTGGAGAGGAAATGGAACTCATAACCGTTGATGTTTCATTCATTTCTCTAAAACTGGTTCTCCCGGTGGTAAAAAAACTTTTGAAGGATCATGGTGAAGTGGTTGTGTTGATTAAACCTCAATTTGAGGCAGGGAAAGAATTTATCGGTAAAAACGGTGTGGTTCGAGATAAACAGATCCACAAGAAGGTTTTGGTCAATGTTTTAGAGAGTTTCCAGCAAATTGGCTTCAAAATTCTTAACCTATCTTTTTCACCGGTGAAGGGACCAAAGGGAAATATCGAATTTTTAGCCCATTTGTCAGAAAGAGACAAAACCGATCCTGTTGAAAAAAAACTTCAAGAAATAGAAATACTTGTGGGCATCGCACATGAGACTCTGTTACAATGATAGTAAATGATTGCATAAGTCACAATCTCTAGGGGGCTAAAAAGATGAAGTATACAAGACAAGCAAAAATCCTGGAAATTATCAAAAATAAAGAAATTGAAACCCAGGAAGAACTATCGGAGGAGTTGCGAAAATTAGGATTGAATGTTACTCAGGCAACTGTATCAAGAGACATTAAAGAACTTCGACTGATAAAAACATTATCGAAATCAGGCCGGTATAAGTATGCTACACTGGATAATCAAAGTACGGTATTATCCGATCGATTAATGCGCTTATTTAGAGACTCGATTTTATCAATCGATCATGCAGGAAATATTCTTGTCCTTAAAACTCTTTCCGGAGCAGGACAGGCTGCTGCTTCAACAATCGATGCAATAAATTATGAGGAAATTGTCGGTACGATTGCAGGAGACGATACAATCTTTGTTCTGATCAGAAACGAAGAAGATGTGGAAAATATTAAAGAGAAGTTTAAAACCTTAATGAAGTAAAATATCACCGATAAGGGGTTTAAATAAGATGCTTTTAGAGCTGGAGATTAAAAATTTTGCTTTAATTGATGAGATTCATGTAAATTTCCGTCAAGGCTTGAATATTTTAACCGGTGAAACCGGTGTCGGCAAATCAATTATCATTAATGGTATTAAATTAACTCTAGGTGAAAGGGCAGATCGTGATTGGATTCGTAAAGGATCAGAAAAGGCATTCGTTCAATCGGTTTTTCTAAAAACTCCATTAATCAAAAAAAAACTGATGGACCTTGGGTTGAACGGTGATGATGATCATCTCATTCTTTCAAGGGAGCTACATAAAAGTGGAAGGAGTGTTAGCCGTATTAACGGATCAATTGTCACAAATGCTACAATTAAAGACGTAGCAGACTTGATAATTGACATACATGGACAACATAGTCATCAGTCATTACTGAATAAAAGCAAACATATTGATTTTCTTGATGATTATATTGGTACTGAAGCCCTTAAAGTCTTGAAGGAGTTTCAGTCTTCCTATTCTCAATATCTACAACTGATTAATGAAAAAGAGAGTTTGAGTATTGATGATCGTGAAAGGGAACGACAAATTGATTTACTCGATTTTCAGATTAAGGAAATCGAAAGCGCTAACTTTAATATTGGAGAAGAGGAAGAGCTTCTCAAAGAATATCGGATCTTATCTAATAGTGAAGAGCTCTACGAGATGTTAGGTCAAATTCTTGAAATTCTGAAACACGAATCGATGACAAACAGTGCAATTGACCAATTAAGCAGTTCTCATGCAATTATGGACAGAATTTCCGGAATCGATACCAAGGTTGATGGTTTCAAAACACAATTTGAAGATATCCAGTTTCAACTGGAAGACCTGTATCAGGAAATAAGGGATTATCACGATCACATTGAGTATGATGAAGTGCATATGACTGCAATCAATGAAAGAATTGCAGAAATAAATCATTTGAAACGTAAATACGGAAACCATATTGAAGATATTCAACAAGAGCTGCTTGTGATGAAAAAGACTTATAATCAACTGCTAAACAGCAAAGAAAAAGTGAAAGAATTAAATGATATGATTAAAGTAAAGGAAAAGAAGCTTGAAGACTTAGGGTCTGTTTTACATAAAAAAAGAACAGATGCTGCCAAAGTGTTACAGAATAGAGTTGCAAAAGAATTAAAAGATCTTAATATTCCTCAGGGAGAATTGCTTATATCAATAGATCCATTAGCAAAATCAGCAAAGAAAGAACGGATATATAACGAAAAGGGATATGATCATGTAGAGTTTTTAATTAAGACCAATCCCGGAGAAGATCATAAGCCATTGACAAAAATAGCATCAGGCGGTGAAATTTCACGAGTAATGCTTGCGTTAAAAAGTCTTTTGGCGGATGTTGACAAAATACCCTGCCTGATCTTTGACGAAATCGATGCAGGAATTAGTGGAGAAACCGGACATTTAGTGGGAGAAAAGTTGCTGGGTATCAGCAAAAAAAGACAAGTAATCTGTATTACTCACCTGGCACAAATTGCAGCACGGGGTGATACGCATTTTCTCATATACAAGACTTCAAAAGACGAAAACACCAATACGTATATACGGGAACTTTTAATAGAGGAACGGATCCAAGAAATTGGCCGCTTGCTTGGAGGTACGGACTCAGAGATTACCCGAAGACATGCAAGTGAACTGCTTCAGTATACAGTACAGTAATCGGTAAACAGCAGGATTTTAAGTTGGTTTATAATGAAAAAGGGGGGATTACTTTGAATGAAGATAAGATTCGCATGGCATTAGTTGACGATAATGAAGAATTTTGCAATGTATTAAAAGAGTTTTTAAACAAGCAGGAGGATATAGAAGTTGTCGGGATAGCTCATGATGGTCTTGAAGCTTTGCAGCTGGTCGAAGAAAGTAAACCGGATGTTTTAATACTTGACATTATTATGCCACATCTTGATGGTCTGGGTGTACTAGAAGAGTTACATAGGAATAATAGGAAGAGCAGGCCTTATACAATAATTTTATCAGCAGTGGGGCAGGACCGCATTACCCAAAAAGCGATTCATTTGGGTGCGGACTATTATATTGTAAAGCCTTTCGATTTGAATTTTTTCCTTAAGCGGGTGAGGGAGTCTAAAGAAGAATTTACTAATGAAGGATCATTCAGAGATAGGAATGTAAATAATGGAGATAAAGATCTCCTGCAAATTGAAAACCTGTTGGTAAAAACAATGAATGATGCCGGAATTCCTTCCCACATAAAGGGTTATGCCTATATTAAAGAAGCAATTATAATGGTTGTACGAAACAAAGAGTATTTGAATGCTATTACGAAAGAGTTATATCCTGGAATTGCAAGAAAGTTTGATACAACTCCCAGCAGAGTTGAAAGAGCAATAAGACATTCAATCGAAGTGGCATGGAAAGAGGGAAGTCAAAGTCCTATCAGATCTGTTTTTAATGATTTTCCTCGATTCAAAAACTCAAAGAAAAAACCGACAAATTCAGAATTCATTGCTGTTCTATCAGACAAAATTCGAATGCAATTATAATTTTGCTTATGGAGGTAAATAATGGAACATAATGAACCAACATTTAAATCAGAAAGAATCTATGAAGGGAAAGTAATTAAAGTAAGAGTTGATACGGTAGAACTGCCTGATAAAAAGTATTCTAAAAGAGAAATTGTCGAACACCCTGGAGCTGTTGGTGTGGTAGGAATTACTGAAGAGAATAAGGTGATTTTTGTTCGCCAATATCGTAAAGCGCTCGAACAATTTCTTTTAGAAATTCCGGCAGGAAAAATCGAGTTAAAAGAAAATCCTGAAGATTGCGCACTGCGAGAGCTAAAAGAAGAGACCGGCTATGAATGTGAATCAATTCATTTTTTATCCAAAGCGTACACAAGTCCGGGTTTTTCCAATGAGGAAATCCATATCTACCATGCGAGGGGACTTAAAAAAGGAGTTGCTACTCCCGATGAAGATGAGTACATTGAGACGATTGAGATTCCACTGGATATTGCTATAAAAATGATCAACGACGGAGAAATCCAGGACAGTAAATCAATTATCGGAATTTTAATGGCAAAAGAAAACCAATAAAGGAGTTAACACTATGGAGGAATTACTTGATCAATACCTTGTTTACCTACAAAAACAAAACCGTTCGATAAATACAATTAAGTCCTACGAACGTGATTTGAAGAAATTTTTCCGCTTTTTGTCCGAAAAAGACATTACTGATATAAGAAAAGTCCATCATACCACAGTTTTGTCCTACATTATCATATTACAGAAGAGAAAATGCTCAAGTTCTTCTATTTCTAGATATATCGTATCTTTGAGAAAGTTTTTTGATTACTCATTAAAGAACAGAATCCTAAACGAAAATCCGGTTGAAAAGGTTAACAGTCCTAAAACAGTTAAAAAAACCCCGGAAGTACTTTCATTGGAAGAAGTGAATCAATTGATGCAGCTTCCCGACTTAGATACGAGAAAAGGACCGAGGGACAAAGCCATGTTGGAGATCCTTTATGCTACAGGAATCCGCGTCAGCGAACTTATCGCACTGGATATCGAGGATGTGGACTTAGAATTTGAGTTTATCCGGTGTTGTCATGGACAAAAGGATCGTACGATCCCAATTGGGAAATATGCTCTGGAAGCTTTAAAGCATTACATACATAATATACGGATCAGCTTTCTTAATAATTCTGATGAGCAGGCCTTATTTTTGAATTATACAGGCACAAGAATGTCAAGACAGGGGTTCTGGAAAATAATCAAGAGTTATACAAATATGCTGAACATTGATAGAAAAATTACCCCTCATACACTGAGACATTCATTTGCGATTCACTTGATCGAAAATGGTGCGGACTTAAAATCGGTTCAGGAGATGTTAGGCCACTCTGCCATAGCAACAACCCAAATGTATATGGACTTGAAAAAAAATCGGATAAAAGATGTTTATGTGAAAAGCCATCCCCGGGCATAAAGGAGTGTTTAATATGGTAAAGAGAGTTGTATTATTTATTTTAGACAGCGTTGGAATCGGAGCTTTACCGGATGCTGTTAAGTTTAACAGTGTAGGCGCTAATACACTGGGTAACATCGTGAAAAGTTACCCGAAAATTCAAATGGATCATTTTCTTAAACTGGGTTTAGGAAACATTGAAGAAGTAAACTACTTCCCTCCCTATAACCATCCAAAAGGTGCTTATGGACGATCAATGGAGTACTCAAATGGAAAAGATACAACCACAGGGCACTGGGAAATCGCCGGCCTTCATATGGATGAACCATTCCGCACCTTTCCCGCGGGGTTTCCCAAAGAGATCATCCGTGAGTTTGAAAATCAAATTGGGAAAAAAGTTTTAGCAAATAAGCCAGCCTCCGGCACAGTGATTATTGAAGAGCTTGGCAAAGAACATATGGAAAGCGGGAGTCCCATCGTTTACACATCAGCAGATAGTGTGTTTCAAATTGCAGCCCATGAAGAAATCATTCCTTTGGATGAACTCTATTCAATGTGTGAAATTGCAAGAGAAATTTTAACCGGAGAATTTAGTGTTGCGAGGGTTATCGCAAGACCTTTTATTGGAGAACCGGGAAGCTTCGAAAGAACCTCAAATCGAAAAGACTACTCATTAGAACCTCCCGAGAAGACTGTTCTTGACTATGCTCTGGAAGCAGGCAATGATGTTATCGGAATTGGAAAAATCCATGATATTTTCAATGGCAAAGGGATCAGTAAAGAAATCCCTTCTAAATCAAATCTTGAGGGAATCAAAAAAACCATATCCGCATTAGAAAGTGATTCAAAAGGGATTATATTCACAAATCTTGTGGATTTTGATGCAAAATACGGTCACAGAAGAGATGTAGAGGGTTATAAAAGTGCTTTAGAAGAAGTAAATCATCATCTTCCCGACTTATTAAAAGCACTAAAGCAGGATGATTTACTCATTATTACCGCTGACCATGGTAATGACCCTTCATATGAAGGGACTGACCATACAAGGGAATATATTCCTCTGCTAATCTATGGATCGATGATCATTCCCGGTGTAAACATCGGAACTAGAAACTCCTTTGCAGATATTGGAGCTACAATCAGTGAAATGCTTAATATTGACAGGACACCATATGGAAAAAGCTTTGCATCACTTATCTTAAAGTAAAGGGTGATCAGGAATGGAAATGATCGACATTCTCTACAAAAAAAGAAATGGAGATACTTTATCAAAGGAAGAAATAGCTTACTTTGTAAAGGGATATAATGACGGAACTATTCCGGATTATCAAATGAGTGCATTATTGATGGCGATCTATTTTCAGAAAATGACTTCTGAAGAAACCATCCACCTTACGAATGAAATTATTGCAACCGGCGACATAATTGATCTTTCTATGATTGAAGGAATTAAAGTCGACAAGCATAGCACAGGTGGGGTGGGAGACAAAACGACAATTGCTCTCGGGCCCCTGGTCGCTGCAAATGGAGTGCCCACTGCAAAGTTATCAGGGAGAGGATTGGGACATACCGGTGGTACCATCGACAAACTGGAATCAATTCCCGGCTTTCATGTTGATTTGGAAGTGAATCAATTTGTCGATCAGGTGAATCAGCTGAAGTTTGCCCTTGGAGGTCAAACCCATGAATTAGCTCCTGCAGATAAAAAATTCTATGCATTGCGTGATGTTACGGCGACGATTGATAATGTTTCATTAATCGCCAGCAGTGTCATGAGTAAGAAGATTGCTTCCGGAGCAGATGGAATTGTTTTGGATGTAAAAGCTGGAAGCGGAGCTTTTATGAAAAGCATTGATGAGGCATTTCAACTTGGAAAGTCCATGGTTGATATTGGATCAGGACTTGGAAAAGAGACTGTCGCCATCATCACGGATATGGAGCAGCCCTTGGGAAATACTGTGGGAAATGGTATCGAAGTAAGAGAAGCAGTTGACATTCTTCAAGGAAAGGGTCCGGATGATCTACTGACATTATGTAAATATCTCGGTGGCTATATGTTGTTTGTCGGGAAAAAAGTGTTATCTCTTGAAGAAGGCATTAACAGGATTCAAAGAGTGATTGATAACGGAACAGCATATAAGCGTTTTATTGAAGTTGTGGAAGCACAAGGTGGTGACTCTTCCATCTTCAACAATCCTGAAGACCTTTATCAAACTGAACATATCTATGAGTTGAAATCAAGCAAGGCAGGTTATATTCACCGACTTTCAGGAGAAAAGGTGGGGAAAGCCGCATTATACTTGGGTGCAGGTCGTCTCAATAAAGACACCAGCATTGATCATTCGGTGGGAATCGAACTGATAAAAAAAATAGGTGACTATGTAGCGAAAAACGAGACCATTGCAAAAATATATTATAACAATCCTGAAAAATTTCCTGCTGGAAGGGATACATTGGAAAAAGCATATGAAATCCATGACGAAAGTGTTGAGAGCAGACCGATTATTTATGGCATCGTCACAAAGGATCGAATAGAACGATTTTCCTCATAGGGTAGAGAAATCTACCCTATTTTTCAAACATTTGAATTTTATACCAAAGGGGTGAAGCAATGAAACTGATCATCAGTCATGAGAATTTGGATTTTGACGGCCTGTCAAGCATGGTGGCCTGTAAATTGCTTTTTCCCGATGCAGTGGTTTCCTATTCAGGGAAATTAGGAAGCGAGTTGAAAAGTTTTATTAATCTCTATAAATATACGTTACAGATTTTTCCCTCAAACGAAATCGATCTTGATAAAGTTCGCTCATTAATCATTGTTGATACAAATACATCGAATCGAATCGGAAAATACGAGGAACTGCTTCATCGTTCCATCGATGTTACGATTTATGATCATCATCGTATTACTGAAGAGACCATAGACACACCCTATCGATACATCGAACCTTATGGTGCATGCACAACTTTGCTCCTCAGGGAAATCATTCGCAAGAAAATACAAATCACACCCTTTCAAGCAACTCTTTTCCTTTTGGGTATATACGCGGACACAAATTGTCTTACATTTAAAAGTACAACATCAGAAGATGCAGAGGTTGTGGCATATTTATTCAGGCAAAACCCTAATCTTGATATTGTTAACGAGTATCTCTATGAAGTTACCAGCGATGAACAGGATCGTCTGTTAATGACTCATTTAACGAATCTCGAGAGTATGGAAATAAAAAACCACCAGATCTATTTTTCGACTTCTGAGGAATCACGATATATCAATGGACTCAGTAATATTGCCAGTAAAATCACTCATATTAAAAATGCAGATGGGTTGTTTCTTATATCCAAAATGGGAGAAAAAATCTACATTATCGGTCGTAGTCTGGAAGACGAAATAAATATTGCTGAAATATTGGAACCTTTAGGGGGCGGAGGACACCGCCGAGCAGGGTCAGCTTCGATAAAAGAAATTCCTATAGAGGAAGTGAAAGAGAAGTTGATTCAATTATTGAAAAGTAAAATTGCGCCTCAATTAAAGGCAAGGGACATTATGAGCTATCCCGTGAAAACATTGTTCGAAGATATGACGGTAGAGGAAGCCAATCGTGTAATGCTCCGCTACGGACATACAGGGATGCCTGTAGTGAAAGATGATGATTTAATTGGAATAATCTCACGTACGGATCTCGATAAAGCCATTATTCATGATCTTTCCCATGCTCCTATCAAAGGTTTTATGCGTCAAAAAGTCATCACGATCAGTCCTGATGCCAGCATAAGTGAAATCAATGACTTGCTGACTAAACATAACATTGGTCGTGTTCCTGTAATGGAAAATGACCGAATCATTGGAATTGTGACGAGAACTAATCTGCTCCAAATGATTCATGGCGACAGCATCCCTCGATGGTACAAGTCCAATTATGATCAATCCTATGAGATTCTGGATGTTCGGAAGATAATTTCTCGCCTTGATCCGGAGATTAATGCAGTGATTGATCTCGTAGCTAATGCTGATGAAAGCAAGAAAGAAAAAACGTACATTGTTGGAGGCTTTGTACGTGATCTTATATTAAATGTTCCAAATGATGATTTGGATTTTGTGACTGAGGGTGATGCAATACAATTAGCTCATGAAGTAAATCGCAAGATTAAGGGAAGATTAATCAAGCATGAGTCGTTTAGAACTGCTTCGATAGTTTTGACAAACGGTCAGCACATCGATTTTGTCTCCGCCAGAAGAGAGTATTACGAGTATCCTGCTGCATTACCAAAAGTTGAACAATCAACAATCTGGAATGATTTATTTCGAAGAGATTTTACGATTAATTGCATGGCCATTCAGCTTAGTGGAAATCATCCCTATCAACTAATTGATTATTTCAGTGGTTTGGAAGATTTAAAGAATGGCATAGTTCGTGTTTTATATAATTTAAGTTTTATTGAAGATCCTACAAGAATCTTTCGTGGTATACGCTTTGCTTCACGATATGATTTTATTATTGAAGAGGAAACAAAGAAATTCATTGTTCAGGCTGTTCAGGACGATATGATCAAAAAGTTAAGTTTCGACCGTATCAGGGATGAACTAATTGGAATTCTAAAGGACAAAAACTTAAAAAAAAGTTTACGGCTGATGGAAGAGCTGAAGATTTTTTCTGCCCTTGGAGGAGGATTGAATTTACAAAGTTCCACAATAGAAAAAATTGAGAATCTTACGGTTTCAATTCAAGAGTTTCACATGATTGATTCATCTAAAATCAATAAAATCCACTTGATTGTACGGCAACTTTTTAGTCAAAGTAATCTTAGAAATCTTCATGAGCTCCTTATGTATTACGTCGGGAATAAAGGCGATCGCGAAGAAATTTTATCTTCCTTGGGAAGAAGAGAAAAAATTTACCGAATATTGAAGGAGGAGAACGTTTCTCCATATACAATTTATTCCTTATTGGAAGATGTGTCCGATGAAAGCATTATTTTTTATTATAATGATTGCGACAATAACAATGTCAAACATTTTCTCATGTATTACAAATTAAAACTTGAACGAATCAGGCTGGTAATATCAGGTCAAGACCTTTTAGATATGAAGATCAAACCCGGACCGGTATTTAAACGAATATTAAAGGAGACCTTGAAGGCAAAAATACAAGGTTTAGTCTATACCAAAGATGATGAAAGATACTATGCAATAAAGCTCTACAAAAACTATGAAGAAATGAAGGGGAATAGAAATTATGACGAAGGGATATGAAATTGTCGTAGATGCATATCAAGGTCCAATGGATGTGTTAATGGATCTGATTGATAAAAACAAAGTCGATATTTATGATATACCTGTAGTTACAATTACAGAACAATTTCTTCTCTATCTTAACCAAATGAAAGAATGTAACCTTGAAGTAACTAGTGAATTCCTGTTACTGGCGGCCACATTAATCGAGATCAAAGCAAGAATGTTGCTCCCGAAAACTATAATAGAAGAAGAGGAAGAGGATCCAAGAATCGATTTGGTAGAAAGATTGATGGAATACAGAAGCTTTAAGCATTTTGCCCTTGAACTCCATAATCGACAACATTGCTTAGAAGATCGATATTTTAAGCCGGGAGAGGATCTCTCTAAATATATTGATGAAGAGAGCAATGAAGGAAGCTTATATATTATGGCGGAGGATATTATTAAAGTATGGGAAAAAGTTACGAAGGAAAGGAAAATAAAAAAATCATCTTCCTACGATTTTAATCCAATCGAACGGGATTTAGTCAGTGTTGAAGAGAAGATGGTTGAAATTCAGAAGTTACTGAAACAAAATAGGATGATGAGGCTTGAGGAATTGTTTGAGTTGTCAGAAAGCAGGCAGCATCTTATTGCAGCTTTTTTGGCAGTTTTGGAAATGGTCAAAAACCGCACAATTACAATCCATGAAAAAGATGGATTATTCAACCTCAAAATTCAAACTGCGGAAAATATACTAAGTGCTTAACAAAGGAAGGTGAGTGAATGGGTTCTTTGGAATTAAGAGGAAGGATTGAGGCAATTCTTTTTGCTTGGGGAGATCCTGTCTCCTTAACAGATCTTTCCAAAGCCACGGGGGAAAATGTCGAAGAAGTTCAAAATGCAATTGCTGAGTTAGATGAACACTATCAGAAACCTGAGCATGGTCTGGAAATTATACAGATAAATGAAAGTTACCAAGTAACGACAAAGGATGAAGCACAAAAGTCGATATCCCGTCTGATTACACCTGAAAAAAAGAAAAATCTAAGTCGTGCGACACTTGAAACCTTAAGTATTGTTGTTTACAAACAACCGATAACGAAAAATGAAATTGAGCGTATCAGAGGTGTCAAATCTGACAAAGCATTATCGAACTTGATTCAGGAAAATTTAATTTTTGAAAAAGACCGGTTGCAAAAAATTGGCCGTCCTATTGTCTATGCTACCACAGACTACTTTTTAAAGCGTTTTGGCTTTAAAAGTTTAGAAGAATTGCCAAAACTGTCAATCTATGAAAGCAAAGAGCCCCAAGATAACAATGGAGTGGAAGAATGAGATTGCAAAAATATTTAGCACATGCCGGTGTTGCATCACGCAGAAAAAGTGAACGACTAATTGAAGAAGGCCGTGTAAAAATAAACGGTGAGATTGTCCGATCATTGGGTACAAAAATTGAAAGAAATACGGACATTATCGAGGTTGACGGTAGAATTGTAGAAATTGAAGAGAATAAAATCTATATTAAAATGAACAAACCATCGGAAGTTATTACTTCCGCTAAAGATCAATTCAATCGCAAAACAGTTTTGGATCTTCTTTCGATTGAAGAGCGGGTTTATCCCATCGGCCGCCTTGATTACCACTCAAGAGGTTTATTGCTTTTAACGAATGATGGAGAATTTGCAAATCTCTTGATGCATCCCAAATATCATGTTCCTAAAACCTATCGTGTTTTGATCGCGGGTGTTCCTCCTGAGGGCAAGATAGAGGCTTTCGAAAACGGTCTGATGATTGAGGGAGTAAAAACTCAGAAAGCGAAGATGGTGATAAAAAATGTCGATCAGAAATTAAATCAGACACTGGTTGAGATTACACTGTTTGAAGGCAGAAATCGACAGATTAGAAAAATGTGTGATAGAATCGATCACCCGGTGATTGATTTAAAAAGAATTGCAATCGGGACAATCAAATTGGGCAATTTAAAAGAAGGTGAATGGAGCCACCTCAGAAAAGATGAAATCAATTCAATCGTGAATCTTCTTAATAATGGTCCAACTGGACATTCAAACATTGGGGGAGTATAATGATATTGATAAAAGAAATTCCGAACAACAAAGAAAATATTAAAGTTGGAATCTATGAGAACGATCATTTAGCAGGACTCAGTGAACGGACTATTAAGAACAAATGTCAAGATGATGATCTGCTTACTTCTATCGTTTTGCTGGAAAACATTTATCTAAGCATTAATCATTTAGTTTATATGGATGGACTTTTGAGAGGAAGTTTAAACATTCTGCGGAAATACGGGTTTCATCATTGTTTTATTCATGAAACCTTGTGGGATGAAGTAAGTAATTTATTTCAGTCTAAAGATTATAATATTAAACAACTTGGGGGACTTTCATATTATCGAGTTAAAATTGACGAGTTTTTTAAGAGTCACTGTAAAGGAATGAACAAATAAAATGTGCTCCAGACTTCTTAATACTACCACCGTTGTTCAATCGATCATAAAAAGTTGCATGAAACCGAATTCCATCGGAATTGATTGTACCATGGGTAATGGATATGATACTGCGTTTCTCGCTGAAAACCTTTTGCCGAAGGGAGTCGTATTTGCCTTTGATGTTCAAGAGGAGGCCATCGAAAGCACAAAAAATCGATTAATTCTTGAAGGCTACGGTGAGGAACTGGATAAGAGGATTTATCTCATTAAGGACGGTCATGAAAACCTAAAACATTATATTGAAAAGCCGGTTGATTGCATAATGTACAATCTCGGTTATTTACCGAAAGGGAATAAAAATATTGCAACGTCCTGGGCTACTACCATCGATTCTTTAAAACAAGGTTTAGAGCTGTTAAATAAAGGTGGAATTATAAGTATGATTATTTATCATGGCCATTCAGAAGGAATGAAGGAGAAAGAGGAACTGGAGCTGTTTTTGTCATCTCTGCGACCGAGTAAAGTGAGAATCCTTCGAATCGACTTACCTTATAACAATAAATTTCCACCTGTTGCTTATTTAATCAATAAAATATAATTTAGTAACACTCAACCTATAAGGAGGAGATCATATGACAAAAAAAGTGAAGTTTACAGAAACCGTACTGCGGGACGCCCATCAATCTCTTTTAGCCACAAGAATGAAAACCGAAGACATGCTTCCTATTCTGGAGGCCCTGGATAAGGTTGGTTATCATTCCCTGGAAATGTGGGGAGGGGCAACCTTTGATGCCAGCCTTCGCTATTTAGAGGAGGATCCATGGGATCGGTTAAGAAAAATTCGAAAAGGAGTAAAGAATACCAAGTTGCAAATGCTCCTTCGAGGGCAAAATCTTTTGGGATACCGACATTACTCTGATGATGTGGTACGAGAGTTTGTCAAAAAGGCGATTTACAATGGAATTGATATTGTAAGAAATTTTGACGCTTTAAACGACACAAGAAATCTTAAAACTGCATTGGAAACAATCAAGAAGGAGGGTGGGCATGCTCAAAGTTGTATATCATATACTTTAAGTCCTGTTCACAATGTAAAGTATTTTGTCGATAAGGCAAAAGAGCTGGAGAATATGGGTTCAGACTCGATTTGTATCAAGGATATGTCAGGAATCTTAACTCCCTATGTTGCCTTCGAGTTGGTTTCAGAAATGAAAAAAGTGATTAAAATCCCGATTCAAATGCATAGTCATTACAGCAGCGGTGTAGCTTCCATGACTTATATGAAAGCGGTAGAGGCCGGGGCAGATGTTATTGACACAGCAATTTCTCCTCTTGCCCTTGGAACCAGCCAGCCTCCTACAGAGCCAATGGTCGCAGCTTTTCAAGATACAGAGTTTGATTCAGGTCTGGATTTAAAACAGCTAAGCGATGTGGCTGACTATTTCAAGCCACTCCGTGACCGATATCTCAAAGAAGGATTAATTGATCCCAAGGTTTTGGGCGTTGACGCAAACACTTTGATTTATCAAATTCCCGGTGGCATGCTTTCCAATTTGATTTCTCAACTGAAAGCTCAGAAAAAAGAACATCAGTTGGATGATGTCTTAAAAGAAGTTCCTAAAGTACGGGAAGATCTTGGTTATCCTCCTTTAGTAACACCGATGAGTCAAATTGTTGGAACGCAGGCAGTATTTAATGTTCTGACCGGTGAACGATACAAAATGGCACCAAAAGAAGTTCGAGACTATGTAAGCGGTTTATATGGTCAACCTCCTAAGCCCATGAATCCGGAAGTGATTAAAAAAATAATTGGTGATGGGAAAGTAATTACAACTCGACCGGCAGATCATATAGAACCCCAGTTGGAGAAATTCAGAAACGAAATAAAAGAATATATAGAGCAGGATGAAGATGTCTTATCCTATGCACTTTTCCCGCAAGTCGCTTTACCTTTTTTCAAAAAACGATGGGTTTCTCAATACAAAATTGAAACAAGTCTATATAATGAGGAAGAATTTACCCACCCAGTGTAATAAAATTTACCATGAGAGGACCGATATTATGATTTCGGTCCTTTTTCATTGGTAAACAAAGTATTCTTAAATTGAAGGATTATGATTTTTTATTGCAAAAATATATAGAAAATAGCGTACAAACAAGTCTTTTGCTATTATATTTGATGCCAATTGCAAAGATTGAAATTCATCTTGCATAATATTTGATTTTTCTATAAATTATGAAATATAACTTGCATCTGCCCCTGAACTTTGATATTCTTTTATTTAAGAGCGTGGCTCAAACATTTGAAGGGAGTGAATCTCTTGTCAAAAAACAAGGATTTGACATTGAAAACAAATACTTCTTGGTGTAAGGGATGTGGTATTTGTGTAGAATTTTGTCCTGTAAAGATTTTGGAGGTCAAAAGGGAAAAAATTCACGTGACCGATTATGAAAAATGCATTAAATGTGGTCTGTGTGAATTGCGATGTCCTGATTTTGCAATATTTTTAGAGGAGGATAACAATGGAGAATAAGAACATTAAGTTAATGCAGGGAAATGAAGCATGTGTTGAAGGTGCCATTGCAGCAGGAATGAAATTCTTTGCAGGGTATCCTATTACCCCCTCAACTGAAATTGCTGAGATCTCTGCCCAACGGTTACCTCAAGTTGGAGGAAAATTTATTCAAATGGAAGATGAAATTGCGGGAATGGCTGCAACTATTGGTGGATCACTTGCAGGATTAAAATCAATGACTGCAACAAGCGGACCTGGGTTTTCATTAAAGCAGGAAAATATAGGCTATGCGATGCTGACAGAGGTACCCTGTGTAGTCGTTGATGTTCAAAGAGGTGGACCAAGTACCGGACTTCCAACATCTCCTTCTCAAAGTGATGTCATGCAAGCAAAATGGGGAACTCATGGAGATCATCCTGTGATTGCACTAACCCCAAGCTCTGTTCGGGAAACCTTTGATCTAACGGTTCAAGCCTTTAATTTTGCAGAAAAATACAGAACCCCTGTATTTCTTATGTTAGATGAAGTAATCGGTCATATGCGTGAAAAAATCGAAATCCCGGAACCCTCTGAAATTGAGATTTTCAATCGCAAAAGACCCTCTAAAAATGAAAAAAAGACCTTTAAAGCCTTTGATAATTCTGAAGAAGTTCCTAAAATGGCTGCATTCGGTGAAGGGTTTGCGTTTCATGTTACCGGATTGATGCACGATGAGTTCGGATTTCCATCCAACAGCTCTGAGGTCACTCAAACTTTAATGGATCGCATCATGGGCAAAATTGATAATAATTTAGATGATCTCCTTTTATATGATGAGTATGATACTGAGGATATGGACTTATTAATTCTTTCTTACGGTGGAGCATGTCGCTCAGTATTAAGTGCTCAGAGAGAAGCTAAGAAAAAAGGTTATAAAGTTGGTGTATTTAAAGCAATAACTCTCTGGCCTTTCCCTGAAAAACGAGTACGGGAACTGAGTGAAAAAGTGAGTAATCTTTTAGTTGTTGAAATGAATTTAGGTCAATACTACTATGAGGTTGACCGCGTCGCTACAGATCAATGTAAAGTTTCATTATTAGGGAAAGGGAATGGCGAAACCATTACTCCTGTAGAAGTTCTTAATAAAATCGAGGAGGTTCTGTAAATGGCTGTTGGAAGTAAATTGATCCAAGATAATTTTCGTATGAGTCGTCTACCCCATATTTGGTGTCCCGGTTGCGGACATGGGGTATTAATGAGAGCCGTTGCACAAGCCATCGACAATGCCGGGTATGACAAAGAAAAAGTGTGTGTGATTTCCGGTATTGGTTGTTCTTCACGTGCTCCAGGGTATATGAATTTTAACACTTTACACACAACTCATGGTAGAGCTCTTGCATTTGCTACCGGTGTAAAGCTTGCCAATCCGGAATTAAAAGTCATCGTGATTTCGGGAGACGGAGATGCAACTGCCATTGGAGGAAACCATTTAATTCACGCTGCACGTCGAAATATTGATATTACAACAATTGTGTTTAATAATAATATTTACGGTATGACAGGTGGGCAATACTCTCCTACAACACCTTGCGGAGATTTGGGAACTACTGCGCCCTATGGAAATTCAGACAATGTTTTTGATATTTGCAAACTTGCTGAAGGAGCAGGAGCAACATATGTGGCAAGAGGAACAGTATATCATGCAAAACAGTTGGCTCAAATAATCGAAAATGCATTGTATAACAAAGGATTTTCACTTGTGGACGGTGTCAGTACATGTCCTACTTACTATGGACGAAAAAATCGGATCGGAAATGCTGCAGAAATGATGTTGAACTTAAAAGAAACCTCTGTTGATATTAAAGTGGCTTCAAAGCTTCCGAAAGAGAAAGTTGAAGGAAAAATGATCATCGGTGAGTTTGTGAAAAAAGATCAACCGGAGTTTTGTGCAGAATATCAAAAAATCATTGATAAATTCAAGAAGGAGGATTAAGATGACGAATCGTACTGAAATACGACTAACAGGATCCGGTGGACAAGGATTGATTCTGGCAGGGATTATCCTTGCAGAGGCAGCAATCCTTGACGGATTAAATGCCATTCAATCTCAATCCTACGGCCCTGAAGCTAGAGGTGGTGCCAGTAAGGCAGAAGTTATTATCAGCAACGAAGATATATTTTATCCAAAGATACTGGATGCTGATGTGCTTTTATGTTTAACGAGACAAGCTTACTGCAAGTATATTACTGATCTTAAAGATGGAGGTCTCTTAATCATTGATTCTGATGTCGAGTTTGATACTGACAGATACCCTTACGATGTTATACGTATACCGGTGATGCAGACTGCGGAAGAAGAGGTTGGCAAAGCCATGGTTGCCAATATTGTGGCATTAGGCGTTATACAGGAAGCCACAAATGTTGTAACAAAAGAGAGTTTGGAAAAGGCGGTTTTAAAACGTGTTCCGCCAGGAACCCAATCTCTAAATAAACTGGCTTTAGCAGAAGGATATAAATTGGTTGAAAAGCGGAGATAAACGTCATATACCATATAGAAAATAAAAAATGATTAGGGTGGTTAAGAGAATGGTTGATCAAAGCCGAGATTTAATTTCCCAAATTCAAAAAAGCTTTTCCCGACTTAGTAAAGGACAGAAATTAATTGCTGAATTTATCATTAACAATTATGATAAGGCAGCATTTATGACAGCCTCCAAATTAGGTCAAACTGTAGGTGTGAGTGAATCCACTGTCGTTCGATTTGCAAACACCTTAGGTTTTGAGGGCTATCCTCAATTACAAAGAGGTCTACAGGAAATCATAAAAACGAAATTAACCACGGTTCAAAGAGTTGAGATGGGCACTCAATACACAAACGAAGGTGATATTATCCGTAAAGTTCTTCGGGCGGATATGGAAAATATCCATAGTACCCTCGACAGTATTGACTACGATGTTTTCCAAAAGGTGATCAATCAAATATTTCTTGCTGAGAAGATCTATATTGTTGGGCTTCGTAGTTCTACAGCTTTAGCAGAATATTTCGGTTTCTATCTTAATATGATTCTTGATAATGTTCGAATTGTTGGTTATGGAGTAAGTGATATTTTTGAACAGACTCTGCGTGTAAAGGAGAATGACTTGGTAATTGGTATAAGCTTCCCCCGATACTCCAATCGAACGATTGAAGCTTTAAGGTACATGAAGGAACAAAACATTAATATTATAGGAATCACAGATACTGCATTATCGCCATTGAATGAAATTTGTGATTATACACTGACAGCAAAAAGCAATATGGCTTCCTTCGTGGATTCATTAGTTGCCCCTTTAAGCTTGATCAACGCAATTATCGTCGCTGTGGGAATGAGAGAAAAGGATGAAATTACGGAGTACTTTAATAAGTTGGAAGCAATATGGGAACGATACCATATTTATAACAATAAAGAATAATAATATAACGACAATATTAGGATTTAAGAGAGCCTGAACTTAACCAGAGGGAATGGCTCTCTTTTCACGTTCTTTTCCAACAGATATCTTGTTCATAGTGCCATAATAATGTATAATTGATAATGGAATGATTTTGGACACCGAAGGACGTGAGAAGGAGGCTAGAATGAAGAATATCGCAATTGCTATAGATGGGCCTGCAGGGGCCGGGAAAAGTACCGTCGCAAAAAATATAGCAGAACGGCTTGGCTATCTTTATATAGATACCGGTGCAATGTATCGGGGAGTTACTTTTCTAGTTATAGAGAAGAATCTTTCTTTTGATAAAAAGAAGGAAATTATCAAATTATCTGAAACCATTGAATTCGAGTTTTCCAAAGATGGTACTGAAATTTATTTAAACCGACGAAACTGTACGAAAGAGATTCGTGATCCTCGGGTAAACGAAAAGGTATCCATCGTTGCTAAAATTCCGGAAGTGCGAAATAATCTGGTCAAAGCTCAGCAAAAGCTTGCTGCTGATCGCGATGTCGTGATGGATGGGCGGGACATTGGAACCCATGTATTGCCTGATGCAGACTTAAAAATCTTTTTAACTGCATCAGTTGATGAAAGAGCGATTCGACGATTTAAAGAGCTTAATGAAAAGCAAAGCAAAGATCAGGTTACATTGAATGAAGTAAGAAAGAATATTATCGAACGGGATCGTTTGGACTCAACACGAGATGCAGCTCCTTTAGTAAAAGCCAAAGATGCTTTTGAAATCAACACAACCAACCTCACCTCAGAAAATGTCGCTGATAAAATTATCAATTTGCTGAACAATCTTAACTGTGGAAATCAAAATCAATAAAAGGAGGACATGGCAGAAGTAATGATTATAAAAATTGCAGAAAGCTCAGGCTTTTGCTTTGGCGTCGAAAAAGCAGTTAGTAAAGCTTTTGAAGCGACAGAAGAAAAAGCAAATAAATCAATTTACTCTCTGGGACCGATCATTCACAATAACCAAGTCATTGATCGATTAAAAGATTCGGGATTGGATGTTATTGAATCAATCAAGGATATTGACGAAGGAACCGTCATTATTCGTTCTCATGGAGTAGGAAAAAGCGTCTATGAAGAAGCAAATATAAAACAGATTGATCTGATTGATACTACTTGCCCATTCGTAAAACGAATTCAAAATATTGTAAAAGATTACCACCAAAAAGGATATCAAATTGTAATTATCGGAAATCCTAAACATCCTGAGGTAAAAGGAATAAACGGTTGGTGCCAAGGACAGGGCATAATAATTCAGGATATTGAAGATATCCCCGAAGATCAGACCTTTGAGAATATATGCATTGTGGTACAAACAACAATGCCTTTAAAAAAGTTTCATGAACTGAGTGGAATTCTAGAGAAAATGGGTAAACATGTAAAGAAGTTTGATACCACATGCTTTGCAACAAAAGAGCGCCAAGAAGCAGCCCTAGACCTTGCCGGTCAAGTCGATGCAATGATTGTTATTGGAGGATTTAACAGTTCAAATACACAAAAGCTGGTAAATATCTGCAAAGAACTGCTTCCCGATAGTACTTACCACATCGAAACAGCGGAAGGATTAAGTGGAAAAGACCTAAGTCATTTTGAAAGAGTTGGTGTTACTGCCGGTGCTTCCACACCTGACTGGGTCATTAAAGACGTCATAAGATATTTAAACAAATTTAAATAAAAAATTAGCTAAATAGGAGGGTTTTACGTTGAATAATTCTAACGAAAACATGGAGAATTTCATGGAAGAAATTGAAAAATCAATGAATAAGATTTATCCGGGCGATATCGTCATGGGGACAGTTATGGACGTAAAGGAAAAAGAAGTGGTTTTAAATCTGGGATACAAATCTGATGGAATAATTCCTAAAGAGGAACTGACAAATGATCCTTCTCTTTCCACAAAAGATTTGGTAAATGTGGGAGATGAAATAGAGGTTTATATTATTAAGCTTGATGATGGAGAGGGAAATGTTCTTGTATCAAAGAAAAAAGTAGATGCACAAAAAGGATGGGAAACCATTGAAAAAGCTCACGAAAATAATGAAATTATAGATGTGGAAGTACAAAGCGAAGTAAAAGGAGGACTCATCGCCTATAGCAGCGGAATTCGATGCTTCATACCCGCAAGTCACATATCGGATCGCTATACAAAAGACCTGACAGAATTTGTAGGGAATACCTATCAAGCTGAAATCATTGATTTTGACAAAAGAAAGAACAAAGTCGTACTTTCCAGAAAAAATCTTCTTTTGCGTGAAAAAAATGCTAAAAAGCAAGAGCTTTTGGAAGAGCTGGAAGTCGGAAAAGTACTTACCGGTAAAGTCACACAAATAAAAGACTTTGGCGTATTTGTTGACTTAGGTGGGATAGATGGACTCCTTCATATTTCTGAAATGTCCTGGGGGAAGATCCAGCATCCTACAGAGTTATACAGTGAGGGAGCCGAGGTTGAAGTAGAAATTATCGGACTGGAAAAAGAAAAGGAGCGTATTTCTTTAAGTAAAAAATCCTTAACTGTTAATCCTTGGGATTCAATAGAAGAGAATCACAGCAAAGGAGACATTATCACAGGAAAGGTTGTCAAACTACTGGACTTTGGAGCATTTGTTGAAATTGAACCGGGAGTGGACGGGTTGGTCCATGTATCTGAAATCAGTACTAAGCATGTGAAAAAACCTTCTGATGAACTTTCTATGGGGCAGGAGATACAAGCTGAGATCTTAAGCATCGATAAAGAGAACAAAAGAATCAGCTTAAGTATGAAAGCTTTAATGGAAGAGACGAAAAAAGAAAAGGAAGAAGTAGAGAAAAAAGAAATAAAAGAGCAGGAAGATACTCCTAAGGAATACAGCTTTAATGATGAGCAATTCACTCTGGGAGATATGTTTAAAGACAAAGAAGATAAAAATGAAGAGTCTTAATAAGGCTCTTTCTTTTTAGGATAAATCAGTTCTAGGAAAGGTGGCGGACTATGTACGGAAAAGCTCTTTTGAAAAAACTAAGTGAATCATCTGGAGTTTCAGGATATGAAGAAGGTTTATTTGAGACAGTTTCAGAATACTTTAAGCCCTTATCTGATGAGATCAGACAAGATGCGTTAGGAAATATCGTCATTTTTAAGAAAGGTCGAACTTCTAACGGTAAAATCATGTTGGCGGCTCATTTAGACGAAATCGGTTTAATGGTAAAAAAAATCGATAAGAATGGGTATCTCCATGTAACCGGTATCGGGGGATTTGATCAAAGAGTTCTCCCCTGCCAAGAAGTAGTTGTTCATGGGAGGGAAAATCATTTCGGAGTAATAGGAATCCTGCCTCCTCATATTACCGGTGGTGATCATAAAAATTCTATCAAGCTTGAGGATCTTAGAATTGACATCGGCTACGATTATGACAATGCTTCTGAAAAAGTATCCGTAGGGGATATTGTTACGATTAGACGAGACCTTGTGGAGTTATCCAATGGAAGGCTAGCAGGAAAGGCTTTAGATGATCGTGCAGGCGTTGTAAGCTTATATGAAGCACTAAGCGACCTTAAAGACGTTCAGCACGATATCGACTGTTATATTGTGCTCACGGTACAGGAAGAGGTTGGAACCCGTGGAGCGATTACTTCTACTTATGGAATTGAACCTGACTTGGGTATTGCCGTTGATGTCGGATTCGGCAAAACACCTGAATTAAATACCCATGATACGATTGAACTGTCAAAAGGCCCTGCGATATCAGTTGGAGGGAACACTCACCCAAATATTTTCAAGGGATTAAAGGATCTTGCGAAAGAATACAGCATACCATACCAGATTGAAGTCGCACCCGGCGCTACAGGTACTGATGCCTGGGCAATGCAAATTAGCCGTGGAGGAGTCGCTACAGGTTTGCTGTCGATTCCCCTGCGATATATGCATACTTCAGTTGAAACCATCGACTATCAGGATGTTAAACATACAGGCAGATTGCTCTCCAAACTGGTTACACACTTCAACTCTGAAGATTTGGAGGGATTTTTATGCTATTAAAAGACCTATGTATGACCCATGCTGTTGCAGGCAACGAAAAACCCTTAAGAGACCTTCTGTTATCTTATTTCAAAGATGCCGGGATGGAGCCGAAGATTGATCGAATAGGTAATCTCATTGTTTCAAATGATGTGGACTCAGATCTTCATATTGCCATTACAGCACATATGGATGAAGTGGGATTGATGGTTAAGGGAGTTGATGAAAGCGGTCTTATCCGTTTTTTTCCTGTCGGTGGAATGGATCCGAGAATACTGGTGTCCAAAGTCGTAGAAATTGGCGAGAATCGCATCAAGGGGGTCATCGGCGCAAAACCGATCCATATGCAGAAGGCGCCCGAAAGAGATAAAGCTTTCACAATCGATCAACTCTACATTGATATCGGTACGAATAGCAAAAAAGAGACCGAAAATTTGGTATCTCCGGGAGATTACATCAATTTTATTAGTGAATATCGTGAATTTGGGGATCATAAAGTAAAAGCGAAGGCCTTGGATAATCGTGTAGGTTGTTGGATGACAATGGAGATGCTGAAACTGGAAACAGATGTCAGGATTACAGGCATTTTCACAGTCCAGGAAGAACTAGGACTCCGTGGATCTGCCGTCGCGGCAAATAACCTTGATGCTGATTTAGTATTAGTTTTAGAAGGGACAACATGCGGAGATGCTACGGAAGTAGAGGATCACCTGAAAACAACAGAGTTAGGCAAAGGTCCTGCGATATCAATTATGGACCGGACGTCGATCTATCAGAAATCCCATGTTAAAGATTTGATTCGTGTTGCAAACCAGCATGAAATCCCATGGCAATATCGCCGCAATTCTTTTGGCGGCAATGATGGAGGCAGGTTCCAATATGCTAAAGAAGGGACCAGTGTCTTATCTTTAGCAACTCCCTGCAGATATATTCATTCACCGGTTTCTGTAATGGATACGAGAGACTTTAATCATATGAAGGATTTACTTATCCGCTTTATCGAAGATCGATCAAAAGGAGGCAGATAAATATGGAGAAAATTAATGATCAAGTACTAAAAGAACTTTTAATGACTTTCGGGCCTTCCGGGCATGAAGAAAAAGTACGTCAGTTTATCGAAAATGAAATAAAAGACTATGTTGATGAAATTCAGGTTGATGTGTTAGGAAACCTTATTGCTCGTAAAAAAGGACCGGGTAAAAAAATAATGTTGGCGGGCCATATGGATCAAATTGGCTTCATGGTAACCTATATTGATAAAAATGGATTTTTGCGTTTTACTAACATCGGAGGCATTTCTCCAACAATTTCTCTTTCTCAAAGAGTAATTTTTAACAACGGAACAATCGGTGTCATCGGTAGTGAACACCTGGAAAGTGCAAAAGACCTTAAACTTGATAAAATGTATATCGATATTGGAGCAACCTCCAAGGAGGAAGCTGAAAAACTGGTGGAAATTGGAGATGTCTGCGGGTATCATCACGATGCGACAATTGATGATTTGAAAGTCATCTCTCCCAGTTTGGACGATCGTATCGGATGCTATATTATGATGGAAACGATCAAGGAGCTTAAAGAAGTGAAAAACGATCTCTATTTTGTTTTTACGGTCCAGGAAGAGTTGGGGATTAGGGGTGCAAAGACCTCTGCCTATCGAGTGGAGCCTGAAATCGGGATTGCATATGATGTAACAATGACAGGGGATACACCCAAGGCGAGAACAATGGCTTTGAAAATGGGCAAAGGACTTGCTATAAAAGCTCGGGACAATTCTTTGATTACTCATCCTAAACTCAAAGAACACCTTGTTAACGAAGCAAAAAAAGGAAATTTCCCATATCAGATAGAAGTCCTTGAGTTTGGTGGAACAGATTCCGGAGCAATTCATCTTTCTAAAGAAGGGGTTCCTTCCGGAGTAATTTCTATTCCAACACGTTATATCCACAGTACTTGTGAAATGGTCAGTACAAAAGATGTCATCGATTCAGTGAATTATTCTTTGCAGGTTCTAAACTCAGATTTCCCTTTTTAGAAGACGCTTCACAAATTGAACACCAAATAACCTTTATACGACAAAAGTGCTTAACTCAGCCATTGAGTTAAGCACTTTTGTTATGGTTTTTCAACAGGATGCAAATAGGGTAATGAATATCTGTTTAAACTGTTTTTCCAGGATATTGCTCCAAAGCGGTTTTCAGAACTTGCATAGCACGCTTTAAATCATCTTCTTTAAGAACGTAAGCAATTCTCACTTCATCTCGACCAAGGCCCGGAGTTGCATAGAACCCTTCAGAAGGAGCCATCATAACGGTATCTCCATCCAAATCAAAATCTTTTAATAGCCATATGACAAACTTCTCAGCATCATCAACCGGCAATTTTACGTTCATATAGAATGCTCCTGTAGGCTTTTTGCATAAAACACCGGGCATTTCCTGTAAAGCATTAAAAAGGATCATCCGTCGGTTATCATATTCATCATTTACACTTTTAAAATACTTCTGCTCAGTCTGGTAAAGGGCTGCTGCGCCGATCTGCTCCAAGGTTGCAACACAAAGTCTGCTTTGTGCAAGTTTCAGCATTTGCGCTATCAACTCTTTGTTTTTTGTCGCTACAGATCCGATTCTTGCACCACATGCGCTATAACGCTTAGAAACGCTGTCAACAACAATAACCCGGTCCTGGACACCCTCTATATTTCCAAAACTGGTAAACTCTAAATCATCGTAAACAAACTCTCGATAAACTTCATCAGCAATGATAAAGAGATTGTATTCCTTCGCTAAACTTGCCAACATTTCAACCTCTTCTTTTGTATAAACTACACCGGTAGGGTTACCGGGGTTAGACAGAATAATCGCTTTTGTTTTTGGTTTGATTAATTCTTCAATCGCTTTCCGGTCAGGAAGATGGAAACCTTCTTCCGGTGTTGTTGTAATAGGAGCGACTTTTACATCAACCGCTGAAGTGAATCCATTATAATTCGTATAGAATGGCTCAGGTACAAGCACCTCATCGCCTGCATCACAAACTGCTATCACTGAGAATAAAAGAGCTTCAGAGCCTCCATTGGTAATTAAAATCTCGTCCTTTTCATAATGCATATCATACTTTTTGTAATACTTAATCATGGCATCGATCAGCTCCGGAATTCCTTCAGAAAAAGTATACGCAATAACTTCTTCATCAAAATTACGAATGGCCTCCATAAAAGATTTCGGAGTTTCAATATCCGGCTGACCAATGTTCAGATGAAAAACATGTTTTCCTGCTGCCTTTGCCTGTTTCGCATAAGGCACTAACTTTCGAATTGGTGATTCTTGCATCGCCGTTAATCTTTTTGATAACTGCACAACCATCCCTCCCAAATTGTTATTAATTAAACCTATCATGTATATCATATCATGGTTCTGAATAAAATCCTAGAGTGAATCAGTACCTGAGAATTCTGACTATTTAAAGGTTAAAAGGTCCTGGCAATCCATGATTTTATAATATATTTATGTTATAATTGTACAATGAAAATATGACCATCTTGCAAGGAGGAAATCGATTGAAAAGAAGTAACCATAAAGCACCGGTAATGAATAATGTCAATGAAAGTATCAATCAAATAAAAGAAAGTAATCGTTTCTTTGAGTTGAAGAGCGGGTTTGGGAAAAAGTATTTAATTGAGACCCACGGTTGTCAAATGAATGAGCATGACTCTGAAAAATTAGAAGGCTTTCTCTCTCAAATGAATTATGTAAAAACAGATGCCCGGGAAGAAGCAGACTTGATTATATTCAATACCTGTTGCGTGAGAGAAAATGCAGAGCTGAAAATTTATGGGAAGCTGGGTGCACTCAAACATTTGAAAAAAAAGAGTAAAGACTTGATCATTGCTTTATGCGGGTGTATGATGCAGCAAAAACATGTGGTAGATTATGTACAAACAACCTATCCCCACGTGGATTTGATTTTTGGAACCCACAACTTGCACAATTTTCCCGCCCTTCTTCAGCGAACTCTCGAAGAAGAAGGTGCAATTATTGATGTTTGGAGTGAAGAGGGAGAAATTATCGAGGGACTAGCTGTCAGTCGAAAATTTGGAATTAAATCCTTTGTAAATATCATGTACGGTTGTAATAATTTTTGTACCTATTGTATTGTCCCCTACACACGAGGGCGAGAGCGCAGTCGTGAAGTAATGGAAGTGGTTAGAGAAGTAGAAGAACTGGTTTCGAATGGAACAAAGGAAGTTATGCTCCTCGGTCAAAATGTAAACTCTTATGGGAAAACATTGGAAGGGAATGTTGATTTCTCGGATTTACTCATAAAAGTTGCTGAAATCCAAGGAATTCAAAGAATTCGTTTTATGACATCTCATCCGAAGGATTTATCTGAAAAGTTGATTGAAACAATGGGAAATATCCGGGAAATATGCAACCATATCCATCTGCCCCTTCAAGCAGGAAGCAATAAAGTATTAAAGGAAATGAATCGAGGATATACTCAGGAAGAATACTTAAGAATTATCACGAAAATCAAGAATAGAATACCCGAAATTGCCATTACCACTGATATAATCGTCGGATTTCCCGGCGAAGAAGAAAAGGATTTTGAAAAAACTCTGAAAGTAGCAGAAACTGTGAAGTTTGATTCCGCTTTTACTTTCCTCTATTCTAAACGGGAAGGAACGCCTGCGGCACGCAGTTCTGAGCATATTGCAGAAGATGTTAAGAAAGTTCGCTTCCAACGTTTGAAGAAATTGATTGATGAAATTGCTTATTATAAGAACCAGCAATTGTTAAATCAAACAGTTGAAGTGCTGGTAGAGGGATCCAGTAAAAAAAATCCAAATATATACACAGGAAGAACAGAGACAAGTAAAACAGTAAATTTTCCTGGAGATCCTTCCCTTGAAGGAAAAATCGTAAGAGTAAAGATTCTGGATGCAAAAACCTACTCCTTTGATGGGGAGGTTAAGGAGGTTCTTTCATGAATAAACTCACACCAATGATGCAACAGTATGTAAAGCTTAAAGAAGAATATCCTGATGCTTTGCTTTTTTTTCGTCTTGGGGATTTTTACGAGCTGTTTTTTGACGATGCCATTACTGCTGCCAGAGAATTGGAAATCACGCTAACAGCCAGAGACTGCGGACAGGAAGAGAAAGCCGCCATGTGTGGCGTGCCACATCATTCGGCAACAAGTTATCTTGATCGACTCGTGGAAAAAGGTTATAAGGTTGCAATTTGCGAGCAAATGGAAGATCCATCCCAGGCAAAAGGCATTGTCAAACGTGATGTTGTTCGGGTTATCACCCCCGGTACACTGATCGATACAAAGCTGCTAGACGAGAAAAGCAACAATTATTTGCTGAGTATGTATCTTTCTGCTAAAGGAAGTAGTCTTTCTTATGTAGACATTTCCACAGGGGAGTTCTATACAACTGAATACTTGGGAAACGATGAAAAAACACTCCAGCAGATACTCGATGAGACCCTAAAGATCCAACCCAAGGAAATCATTTACTATACTGATCCTCAACAAGAATTTGGAAATGGTTTTTCTCTTTTATTAAGAAAAGAAGGATTTTATAGTAAGGAAATGGAGAGGAAGGATGTTGACTCCGATTTACTTGAGAGAAGAATTAAACAACATTTTCATGTTGATCGTTTAGATACTATGGGATTCAGCCCTAGCGGACTTGAAGTTCTCTCGGCCGGAATGCTGATTGATTATCTTAAAAAGACTCAAAAACGAAGCTTAAGTCATATTAATGAAATTATGTTTTACTCAACATCAGAAAACATGACGTTAGATTACAATACCCGGAGAAATCTTGAGTTAACCGAGACAATTCAGTTAAAGCGAAGGAAGGGAAGCTTGCTATGGGTCATCGATAAAACCGCTACAGCAATGGGAGGACGTCTTTTGCGTAAATGGATTGAGGAACCTCTGATTAAAGAAAGCAAAATACGAGAACGCCTCAATACTGTTGAATATTTTAAAGAACATTTATTAGAACGGCAAGAAATGGACGACGCTTTAAAGAACATCTACGACCTTGAACGTCTCACATCTAAAATAGGATACGACAATGCAAATCCCAGAGATTTAATTTCTCTAAAATCCTCTATCAGCCATTTACCAAAAATCAAAGCAATTCTTGAATCAAGCAGAGACCCTTTTTGTCAAAAGCTCTTGAAGGATTTTGATCTATTAAGTGATGTCTGGAATTTTATTGAGGAAGCAGTTTTAGATGATCCTTCCATTGGGATAAAAGATGGCAATATCATCAAAGAAACCTATAATGATGAAGTTAAAGAGTTAAGATTACTCTCCACAGAAGGTCACAAATGGATGACAGCACTTGAAGAACAGGAGCGTCAGCATACTGGTATAAAATCTTTGAAAGTAAAATATAATAGAGTTTTCGGTTATTTTATCGATATTACCCGTTCAAATCTTCATCTTGTTCCTGAGCATTACATTCGAAAACAGACACTTGCAAACAGTGAACGTTATGTCACTTCTGAGCTAAAAGAAATGGAATCAAAAATTCTCGGTGCTGAGGAGAAAATCACACAATTAGAATATCATTTATTTCTTGAAGTAAGAGAGGTAATAAAAAAAGAAATTTCCAGAATTCAGAAAACAGCCAAAGCCGTAGCAACGATCGATGTTTTAAAAGGATTTGCTCAGATTGCAGTAGAGAACGACTATATCAAACCCAGGGTTCTCAAATCTTCATCCATTGAAATCAAAGGTGGCCGGCATCCGGTTGTAGAGAGAATGTTCCAGGAAGAAGACTTTATTCCAAACGATACGCACATCGATCATAATGATAAAGCCATTTCAATTATTACAGGGCCAAATATGGCAGGAAAATCAACATATATGAGACAAGTTGCATTAATCTCTCTGATGGCTCAAATTGGTTGTTTTGTACCTGCATCAGAAGCAACAATAGGAATCGTTGATCGTATTTTTACCCGTGTGGGAGCAAGTGATGATCTGTCTCAAGGGAAGAGTACTTTTATGGTGGAAATGACTGAAATGGCTCATATCCTCAACCATGCAACCGATCAAAGTTTATTGATTTTAGATGAAATCGGAAGAGGGACAAGCACTTTTGATGGCCTCAGTATTGCGTGGGCGATTCTCGAAGAGATCAGTTGTCATCTAAAGGCAAAGACTTTATTTTCCACGCACTATCACGAACTGACCTCCTTGAGTGAAAAATTAGTAAACGTGGAAAATTATCAGATTTCAGTAAAGGAAGAAGGGGAAGATATCATCTTCCTGCGAAAGGTCATAAAAGGAAGTGCAGATAAAAGTTATGGTATTCAAGTTGCGAGATTGGCGGGATTGCCAAAGAGCATCATTAATAATGCTAACAGGATCCTGAATGGGTTGGAAGAAAAAAAAGACACAAATAAAATTCAACCGAAGCCCCTGGGACCCCAGCAGAAATCCAAAGATCAGGAACCACGTCAACTGGATTTTCAAACCTTTTATCAAAAGCAGATTTTAGACGATGTAAAGAAAATCAACCTTATGGAAACAACGCCACTTGATGCAATGAATTATTTGTTTAAACTTCAACAGCAGGTCAAAAAAATTGCAGAGGAGAATACTCATGGCAAGAAGAGTAAGAATGCTCGATGAAAATACGATTAATCAGATTGCTGCCGGAGAAGTAATTGAAGGTCCCCATTCTGTAGTGAAAGAGTTAATTGAAAATGCCATGGATGCCCATGCTACAAAAATTCAAGTTGAAATTCGTGATGGGGGTAAATCTTTCATAAAAATTTCCGATAACGGTTCGGGTATTGATCCTGAAGATATGGACTGGGTTTTTGAAAGACATTGCACATCCAAGATCAAGGAAATCAAAGATCTTGATGAATTAAACACACTTGGATTTCGGGGAGAAGCATTGGCAAGTATTGCTTCAGTTTCTGAAGTTGAAATGGTCAGTCGCAAAAAAGACTGTGATACAGGAATGAGTATTGCACTATCAGGCGGAGAAGTAGTTCAAAAGAAGGAAGTAAGCGCAAATCAAGGAACAACCCTGATCATAAGAAATCTATTTTTCAATACACCTGCACGCAGAAAATTTATGAAAACCAGTAAGGCCGAGACAACGAAAGTTAATGAGGTTATGACACGCTTAGCCATCGCTGAAAGTACAATCGGATTCAAGTATGTTAATAATAATAATATTATGTTTACTACATCGGGAAATGGTAATCTCAGTGATGTTCTGTTATCCATCTTTCCAAAGGATTTTTACAAGAATATGCTAAAAGTCAAAGGGGGAGGAGAAATCCGAAAAGTTCAAGGATTTATCAGTCAACCCATGTATACAAGAGGAAATCGGAATTTACAAATCTTTTTTGTTAACCAGCGCTTAGTAAAAAGCTCCTTGATTACAAAAGCTCTGGAGGAAGCGTATGAAAACTCTGTTATGACAAAAAAATTCCCCATATCAATCCTTCATTTGACAATACCTTCCAGAGAAATTGATGTGAATATTCATCCATCTAAAACTGAAGTGAAGTTTTATAACGAATCAGACGTATACGGTTTCATTTATGAAACTGTTAAAGAATCACTTGGTCGTAATAACCGGATTTATGAACCGACAAAAAATCATAAAATTCCTTCGGTAAGTGCTTCCGAAGAGCGATTTCAAAAAGAAAATAACACCAGGGATCATCACAAGAAGGAGGGAAGCATTGCTTCTTCTTTCGATATTCCATCCACTAAACCTTCCAGTGAACGGGAATTGCTGAAAAGAACAAAAGAATTTGACAAAACTCTTCAATCCAAACTGAATAAACAAATTGAATCCGAGGACAGAGAATCCCTGAACGACACATTAATCACTATTCAAGAGAAGCAGGAATCCTTCAAGACAGCTAAAAATCATGGTCACGATTCCTTGCCCTACACACTCGATCCACTTCATGGCTTTAAACTCTTCGGTCAAATTTTTACGTCATATATTCTGTTTCAGGAAAAGGATTTCCTCTTTCTTATCGATCAGCATGCTGCTCATGAGAGAATGTTATATGAGAACTATAAAAGGGCAGTAAATTACAAAGAAATTGTCCGTCAACGTCTTCTTAAACCGGAGTCGATTCAACTCAGTTATGAGGATTTTTCTCATTTTCAGCTTTACAAGGAACAATTTGAGGCTGTCGGCTATACAATTGAAGAGTTCGGGAAAAACACAATTCTCATTCGTGAAGTACCCGTAGTCATTGGTATGCCAAAAAACACTTCGTTTATACTGGAGATTATCGATCGACTGAAATCCCAGGAAAAAGAAAAAGATCTCCAGGAAATCATCATAGAAAAGTCCTGTAAAGCAGCAGTAAAAGCTAATCAAAAGCTGGATAACAAAGAAATCATCCATCTGCTAGAGAGAATTCTGGATCTAAAACCGCCTTACCATTGTCCTCACGGTAGACCGATTATTATGATGGTTCAGGAAAAAGAGATTGAAAAGTTATTTAAACGAATACCATAAACACTGAAGGAGGCTTTAAATTGGAACAACAAAAACCCGTCGTCATCTTTGTTGTCGGACCCACAGCAGTCGGTAAAACCGAAACAACAATAAGCCTTGCAAAAGAGCTTAATGGGGAGATTATCTATGCGGATTCGATGCAAATTTATAAAGGGATGGATATTGGAACCGCAACTCCAACCCTGGAAGAAATGGATGGAATTCCTCACCATCTTGTCGATGTGGTGAATCCTGATGAAAATTTCTCTGTGGCGGAATATGAAAAACTGGCAAAGGATCATATCCGAAGAATCCTGAATAAAGGAAAGACTCCAATCGTTAGCGGTGGTACCGGACTTTACATTAACTCTCTTCTTTTTGATATGGACTTTGGAGATGCTCACTCTAATCCCGAACTTCGCAAAAAATATTACAGAACTGCAGAAGTTGAAGGCAATGACGTATTACATCAGCATCTAATGAAAATCGATCCCCAGGCTGCATTGGAAATTCATCCAAACAATGTGATCAAAGTGGTTCGAGCTTTGGAAATTAATTATGAAACCGGAAAAAACGTGGGAAACTTTCGTGAAAACCCCCGGCCTGTAGTGGAATATCGTCCAATTGTCATCGCTTTAAGCCGAAAAAGAAAGGATTTGTATGAACGGATCAATCGAAGAGTTGATCTCATGATCGAAGATGGATTAATTGATGAAGTTCGAACTTTACTTGAAAAAGGGTACGAGAGAGACAGTGTTGCCTTTAAAGGACTGGGATATAAAGAGATTATCAAATATATTGACGGTGAATACCCTCTTCATGATGCAGTAAGGATTTTAAAACGAAACACGCGCAGGTTTGCAAAACGTCAACTTACCTGGTTCAAACGATATGATTCTTTAAAGTGGTTTCAAGTCGATCGTTATGAGAAACAACAGGATTTGTTGAAAGACATCATATCCTATATCAACGAACAAAGGGAGAATGGTCAATGACAGCTGCCAATATAACTGATGAACTATTAATGAAAGAATATGGACTCGCCGAATCGCTTATTCAACTGGGTAATGATGTTGAGAATGATCTCGCTGATGTTTTTAAGAATTTTGAGCGTATTAAAGAGTATAACTTTTACAAAATTCTTTTAGGAATGAAAAAAATCGGTCTTAGTGACCAGCATTTCCAATGGCCAACCGGTTATGGATACAATGATTTGGGAAGAGAAAAAATAGATCAGCTGTACAGTGAGGTTTTCGGCTCTGAGGATGCATTGGTACGCTCGAGCTTTGCAAATGGAACCCATGTCCTTGGTCTATGTCTTAAGGCCGTTTTAGCACCAGGTGATCAAATGATCTCAGTGACCGGCAAGCCATACGATACTTTACATGAACTGATCGGTCTTTCGGGAAACTATGAGAAAAGCTTAATCAATCAAGGGGTTCAGTATGAAGAAGTTTCTATTTTAGAGACCGGTGAAATTGATCTCGATAAATCGGAGGAGTTGCTGAAAAAAGCGAAATCACCAAAGCTGATCTATATTCAAAGATCTACAGGATACAGCTTTCGAAAAGCTTTAACAATTGATGAGATCGAAAGGATTGTAAAAAGAATAAAAAATATAAATTCAAGTGTTCTTATAATGGTGGACAATTGTTATGGTGAATTTCTTGAAACCAGAGAGCCTACTGAGGTAGGCGCTGATCTTATTGCAGGATCCCTGATCAAAAATCCAGGGGGAGGAATTGTACTTTCCGGGGGCTATATTGCAGGAAAACAAGATTTAATAAATAAAGTGGCAAAAGAATATACGCTACCCGGAATTGAGAGAGAGTGCGGGCTTACATTTGGACAATCCAGATCTCTCTTTCAAGGATTATTTTATGCGCCGGGCATTGTTATCGAAGCACTAAAATCAGCTACTTTTTGCGGATTATTATTTCAAAGATCAGGATATCCTGTACAGCCTGAGCCTGATGACCCAAGAAGTGATATCATCCAAGCTGTTTCCCTGGGCTCAGAAGCAAAAGTACGTGCTTTTTGCGAAGCTGTTCAAGAAGTTGCACCGGTAGATTCCTTTGTAAAACCTGAGCCATGGGA
>PWFQ01000017.1 GCA_003554105.1 Clostridiaceae bacterium
AGATTGTTCGCCCCCATCGTTGCGATTTTCGGACCGACTCCGCGAAACTCAAGAAACCGGTGGACCACTTCGGCGCTGGACGGTTTGCCCGTCTTGGGCTTTGCGGAAGCGAACCGACCAAAGAGCAAGTTATTTTCAAAGCGCGAGCACTTAATCCCCGGTTTCCGGAATTATCGATTTTTCCGTTTGGGAAATCGGCAGATACTTGTGCAAGCCAAGAAGCCCGTATTGCGAGGAGTGCACCATGCAGGATTTATGTCCGACAGCACAGAAGGAAATCAGTTGTCAAGAATCAAGACCTGACGTGTTCTGTTGCGGGCGATCTGAAAGTACCGTGAAAGCGGCGGCATGAAAATGGATATTCTTCGTCGATTTTCTTCGAAAACCCTTCTCTAAAAATCTTTTCTTCCTGGATTTTCTTCCCTTCGTTTTGAGGTCCGGGCGGCTAGTTTCGGCGCATGAAGCGTCGACGCAAGCGGAAGTGTTTGGGGTGTGGAGAGGGGTTTCATCCCAGTCCGCAGAATCGGCATAAACAGCGCTTTTGCGGCAAGTCCGAGTGCATGCAAAAGAGCGCCCGGGCCAGCCAGAGAAGGTGGCAGGAGAAGAACCCCGACTACTTCAAAGGTCCCGAGAACGTGCTTCGGGTCCGGCGCTGGCGCGAGCGCAACCCGGGGTACCGGCGGCGAAAAAAGGGGGCCTTAAGCGCGGATCTGTTACAAGAGGACTGGAATCCGGAAAGCGTTGTCCATAAAGAGGATAATGTGGAGTTAAACCGATTTGGGTTACAAGAGGACTGGTTTTTGCAAACTCCTTTTGTCGTGGGGCTTATGGCGAACTTAAGCGGAAGTGCGTTACAAGAGGACATCGCCACCGGTTTGAGGAATCTGCACAAACGCGGGCAAGAGATCCTGGGCATCCGGTCCGGGGTCGCCACCAACCCGATTATGCAGGTTGCTCATGAAAAAGAAGATCCTCAACCCGGCGCGAGTGCGGCGGGTTCCGGCCCAATTCAGTTGGGTCGATCACCGCCTGGTCCGCCGCCGGCTCCTTAAAGGCCGTCGCCCCGAGGCTTGGGCGCTTTATCTGTTTCTGGTGACCGTGGCCGACGCCGAAGGCATCAGCTATTATTCGCAGGGTTCCTTGTGCGAGAACCTCGGCATCAAGGCGTCGGAGCTGGAGGAAGCCCGTCGGGAGCTGCTGGCAGCCTCGCTGATCGCCTGGGAGGCGCCCTTTTACCAGGTGCTCGATCTTGGAGATCGCCTTGAAAACTCCGGGGAGCAAGCCGGGCAACCGTCGCGCCACGGGGAAACTCTCGGCATCACAGACATCCTCCAGAACGCTTTGAAAGGAGGCCCGCGATGATCGAGTACTCCCAGTATGTTCGGATTCATTATCTGCGCCACCAGCGAAAGTTGCGCCTCGGCCAAATCGCGGCCGAACTCAAGCTCGACGAGAAGACCGTCTCGAAGTGGTTGGGCCGGGAGCGCTTCGAGCCGCGCAAGGGCAAAGGACGCTCCAGCAAGCTCGATCCCTACAAAGCCCTGGTCAAAGCCTGGCTGGAGAAACATCCCTACAGCGCCCAGCAGATCCTGCAGTTGCTGCGCGAAGAAGGTTGCCCGGCCGGCTACACCATCGTCAAAGACTACGTGCGCAAGGTACGTCCCCGCGGCAACGCGGCCTACCTGAGCCTCTCCTTCGCTCCCGGCGAATGCGCCCAGGTCGATTGGGGCAGTTTCGGCAGCGTCGGTGTGGGCGACACCCGCCGCCGGCTCAGCTTCTTTGTCATGGTGCTTTGCCACTCGCGGATGATGTACGTGGAGTTTACTCTGAGCGAAAAGCAGGAGCAGTTTTTACAGTGCCACCAAAACGCCTTCGAGTTCTTCGGCGGAGTGCCCGAAAAGGTCATGATCGACAACCTCAAAACCGGCGTGCTCGAACACAAGCAAGGCACTGCGGCGATCATCCATCCCCGCTACGCCGACTTCGCCCGCCACTACGGGTTCAAGCCGGTGGCCTGCAACCCACGCGCTCCTCATGAGAAAGGCCGGGTGGAAAACGCGGTGGGCTATGTGAAGAAAAACTTCCTTCGCGGGCGAAGCCTCCATGGGTTCGAACACCTCGCCGCGCAGGTGCGCCGCTGGCTCGATGAAGTCGCCAATGTGCGCGTGCACCGGCACACCCGCCAAAAGCCCCTCACGCTATGGGAGAAGGAAAAAGCGCTCCTGCAAGCCCTCCCGCTAAACTCCTACGATACGGGCATCTCCATACGCCTGCGCGCCACGAGTACCTTCCGCATCACCATCGACGCCAACCGTTACAGCGTCCCGGCCGAATACGCCTCCCAACCCGTCGATGCGCGCGTGTATCCGGACAAGGTGCTCGTTTACCACGAAGGGAATGTTATCGCCGAACACATCCGCAGTTACGGCAGAGGGGGCGACTTCGAAAACCCGGATCACCCCCGGGCTCTTCTGGCTCAGCGCCACCGCGCGCGCGTGCAAAAGAACCTTCAGCGTTTCCTCCAACTCGGCGAGCACTCAGAGGTCTTTTACCGCGAGTTGAAAACGCGCCGGCTCAACGCCAACGAACACATCAAAAAGATCCTCGCCCTGGTGCAGGTCCACTCGCCCCGGCAAGTCGCCGAAGCAATCAGCGACGGACACAGCCTCGGCGCGTACTCAAGCGAGTACATCGCCAACATCCTCGAACAACGCTCGCGGCCCAGGGAGAGCCCGGGTCCGCTGCACCTGAGCCGTCCAAGCGACCTGCTCGAGCTCGAAAGTCCGGCGACCGATCTGAGCGTCTACAGCCAGGAGGAAAGCCATGGATAATCACCAACAAATCCAGCAATACCTTGTCGGGCTGAAACTCTCCTGGATGCGCGAGCACTACGAAGCGCTCCTGGAAGAAGCCATCAAGAAGAAAAGCGGACCGCTCGAGTACTTTGGCGAACTGCTTCGCGGAGAGCACCAGACCCGCCGCCAACGCGGCATCGAGCGGCGCATCAAAGCCGCCCGCTTCCCCGTCGAGAAAAGCCTCGAAACCTTCAACTGGCAGTGGCCCGAACAACTCGAGCGTCAACAAATCGAACATCACGCAGCACTGGGGTTCGTCAAGAAAGCCGCAAACCTCGTCTTCGTCGGCCCGGTCGGGGTGGGCAAAACCCACCTCGCCACCGCCATCGCCCTGACCGCCTGTCGCAAAGGCCACAAGGTCCTTTACAGCAACACCGTTGAAGCGATCAACGACCTGTTGGCCGCCCAGAAACAAGGCCGCCTGAAAGAAGGGATCAAAAAGTACGCGACTCCCCACCTGCTCGTACTCGATGAACTCGGGTACCTCCCCATAGACAAAACGGGAGCCAACCTGCTCTTCCAGATCATCAGCCAACGCTATGAACGCGGCTCGATTATCCTCACCACGAACAAAGCCTACAAAGACTGGGCGGAAATCTTCAGCAACGACAGCGCCATCACCTCCGCCGTGCTCGACCGCCTCCTGCACCACTGCGACACGGTTGTAATCAAAGGCAAAAGCTACCGCGCCAGAAAACCCAAAAAGTAACCCACCTCAAATCCGCCACAATCTTCAGCGGCGGGCCAAAACTCCGTTTTTCCCCGCCGCTGAAGCCCCGGATTTTTAAACCGCCCAATCTGATCCAATTACACACCGGCGCTCACAATCCTTATTGCCTGCATTAGAATTACCTGTTTTGCAGCGTTAGAGAACGCGTACGTGGCTGAAATCCTGAAGACGCTTACTGCTGCAGCAGCCATCGCGTAATTCCGGTAATGGTCGCAGCCGCCGTTCCGTCAGGATTAAGTTCCGGTGTCGCAGGAATACTCTCTTCTTCCTGGCCGCTTGGCCAGTAAAACACCAGGGCGATAACATCGTCTTGGGTAAATATACCCGCGTCCTCATACAGGTAATACCGGTTTTTCAGTGATTGGAACCAACTGGCAATCTCCTCCGGTTCGTCCAATCTGCCGACCTTGGACATGAACCAGGTGAATGTTTTGTTCGGACGATCTTGATGCGTAAGATTCACCGCCCTTACAAAGGTTCTGTAATTAGAACCGGCTATACCAAAGGCATAAGGTGCTTCCATAAACAAACCGTCGCCATGATGAAAGGTGTCTATGAAGGGTGAGAATTCTATTTCAGCCAATCCGGTGTCGTCGACCTCATCAAAGGGTCGAGGCTGGAATCCCATCATAATACGATTAATTTTCTGCCATTCTTCACCAGGGGGCAATGGGTCGTATTGTGCCGCTTCGCGGCCTTCCTGGGTAAATGTTTCAGTAAGACTGGCGTTCTCAAGGTTTCTTCTATAGTAATGAACGCCCTCGTAATACATTGGCGGTTGAATATTTCTACCCGCACTGAAGCTGCTTATGCTGTTGCCATACGACCCCCCCTGCCTTCGACCGCCATGCTCATCGATCGCTATACGCGTCTGACTGTTTTCAACCAGATGGGCCATTTCATCCCAACTTATAAAAGAGGCGTTCCAGAAAAAGCCGTCAAGGTGTTCTTGAACATACGGCCAGTTATCATCCTCCTCGGACAGAGCGAGATTATTGAGGCCATGCATGGCGAGGAAGATGCGCGGGCGGTGCCTGTTGCGCACTTCTTCGGGGATTTCCTCAACGTACAAGGATTGAATACTTCCGAGAATGCGAGGGCCATCATCTATAAAGCAATCGTCATCCTCCGGTTTTAAATAAGGCTGGGAATTCTGAGCAATAAACCGAACCCGATATCCCGGGGCGAGCCTGACGCCCATGATGTCTTCCGGTGCGATCCCCATAGCCGCAATATCGCTGCCGCTGTAGTGGCCCACCTCGGTGAAGGTGATTTTGTCTCCCATGAACCCGCTTTCGGAATAAACCTCTGCAAGCGCGGGATACTGGGCCGTGCTGAATCTCAGCTTCTCATGGTCCTTCAGGTGGTTCATGAGTGCGTTTATGGATTCAGGGTAGCGACGGACATATTCGTTTCGATCGTAGTATCCTTCTTTACTGAAAACCAGGGTGTCTTTAATCTCCATATGGTCTCTGACAAGATCAACTCGCAATACGGCCAGTTCAAACTTGTCGAAATCAAAGTGATAAACCCCGTTTTCATCGGTGACGGTCTCCCGGCCGGTCACTTGCGATTTTACCGTTACTCCGGAAAGGCCGGTGTTGGTGTAATCGATCACACGTCCGCTGATGTGAGTCTCGGCGCGGTTGATAGCAAAGGACTCCATATTG
>PWFQ01000081.1 GCA_003554105.1 Clostridiaceae bacterium
AGAATCTTCGGGTAAAGATTGTCATTTTCCGAGACATAGTCGGAGAGAAATTTCAGGATGTCGAAATACATTTCGTCCTTTTTCAAGTTCCAATGAACCAAGGCTAAGTTCATCAATAACCGGATTTCAATCGGCGAGTAATGATACTCTTCGTATTGTTTGAGATCATAGTCCGGCTGGGTAAGCCTCAGTCCCTCGATCAAAATCTCCAAGGCCTTTTGATAATCCGAGTCTTTTTTAATATGGGCATAGCTTTCCAGAATCGCCTTGTACTGGTTCAGTAGTAAAATGTAATACTCACTGGTCTGTGTTTCGATAAATTTCTTCACCGTCTCTATGTCCTTCTCCAATTGGCTCAGATCCGACTGATCGATTTTCCACTCCACTTCCTTAACAAACTCATAATACATGGCGGGCTCGGAAATCATCGTCTCGGAGAAGAGCTGAATCAGGTTCACTTTATAGGCGGGCGACAGATACTGAAGGGTTTCAATTTTCGGCAATACTTTACCGGTTTCAATCATTTGAAGAGTGCGCAAAGCAACTCCCGTAGCTTCGCTTACTTCCCTCTGGCTGAGACCGATGTCTTTCCGGATGGCTTTTAACTGCCGGGCGAAGGATTCAAAGGGTTTATCCATGTATTTACACTCCTTCATTCTGGTATTTCCATGCATGTGCTCCTATGATTTCGACAAAAAGCGCAGTCCATTTCGCTTTTCATCCTCTAGTATCTAGTATAGAATAAAGTTAAACCAGAGTAAAGAACGAGAAAATAATAAAAAATGAAAGGATGAGTGTTCATGAGTAAAAAAGTATTTTTATCCACGTTAATTTTAGGTTCGGCCAGTTTAGTGTTGTTATCAGGAGTTCAGATGGAAGCGGTTTCCCGGGAAACTTATCAAACTGAAATTCAGGAGGAATACCAGATCGCAGAAAGAGACGATGGACGATTCGACTTATACTCCATCAATTTCGAGGTTTAAATAATCGCATGTTGATTTTATCGAATTCCCGGGACCATATCAGCATCTCCATGGATCTTCAGTGTGAAAGGGTGGTTTCTATGAATAAACGGACGGTTGAGCTTTCCATTTTGAAAACCTTAAGCCAAGGAAATAAAATCCCCGGCTCTCTTCATTATTTTGTTGAGAAGAATATTCTGGGTGATCTTATCGAGAACCTTGAAGAAGAGGGATTCATTGAGGGAGCCACGGTTATTCGGGGGAGTTACGATAACTCAGTCTTCCTTATCTATCTGGAAACAACAAAAATTACCCCTAAAGGGCGAGAATTTTTGGAAGATCATCAGGACAGCAACGGTAATATTGCATAGATGCATTGGATCCCCCTCCAACTTTCTCCTTATCACCATGAAAAAACACCGGCAGAATTATGTCCGGTGTTTTTTTGTGTAAAGCTGTTGTATAAAAAAAGCAAGACGCCCGGGATCGATCACATCCCAAACACCTTGCAATATGTTGATTTTATGGAGCTGATGAGCGGAATCGAACCGCCGGCCTCCTCCTTACCAAGGAGGTGCTCTACCTCTGAGCCACATCAGCTCGTTTTACCTCGTTTTAACCTCGTCTTAGCGACAAAACTTATTATACAATAGAACCCACCCTTTGTAAATGGGTTAGAAAGATTTTTTTAGCGCTGGATATTATGGCTGGATAGGATCGTGATTACTGTTTTTTCTCGAGCTTCTGATCCCGCTTTTTTTATTTGTCAGCTCCTGAATCTGAACATCCTCGATCAGACCGTCCTTCATGGTCACGATCTTCAGTTTAATATCCCCGATGACGAATTCCGCTCCCGGTTCGATGGGCTTGCATTCGTCCTCTGACAAGCGGCAGAGGAGACCACCAATGGTGGTGGCACGGTTTTCAGGAATTTCCGTATCGATGTCAAAGTTCACGTTTTTGATGGGAGATGCAGCGGAGAGAATCTTTCCTTCCCGGAGCATATATTTTGATGTCACAAGGTATTTTTTAATCCCGAAAACAACTGCAATCGCAGCTGTTGCAATAAAAAGATCAATCATCGTATCACTGTAAATCAACATCTTCCGTGCCGTTGCAAAAAGCACAAGATCCAACACGCTGACCGATGAATGGGACAGGAGCATGAGCACAAGCTCGATCCCGATCACCAGTAAAAGGGACATACTTAAGAATTTCTTCACTAACTCATAGGAATCAGTAATTCCCACCTGGGGGATCTCAAACATATAGCGTACAACTGTTACCAAGCCGATGGTCATTCCGATGATGATCAGAAAGGCCAGAATCACTTCCACATTATTGGCATACTTCAGCAAAAGCTTTCTAAACTTTTCCATTTCGTCCCTTCTCTCTTTCATATTCAAACTACCAAATGGATTGTATCATAAAACTCATGCCTTGTATAGAGGTATCGTTAATTAATTAACGTTTGCTGGAAGGGAGTGTTTTAAGGTTCCGATAGCGATTCAACGCTGCCAGTACATCCAGCTTTCTGGGCCTTGCAAGATTCCCTGGATGCCCTTGAAAACTCGCGATTTTTTCCAATCCTTCGGTGCTGATCAGCTGATGGATGTCGTCAAGAATCTCTGAGATGGTCTGCTTTTCATCGTAGCGGCCCTGAGCAAGGATTCTGATGATCTCCCCGATGGCGTTGGTCTGGCTGTAGTCCATTAATTGCTCAATGCCGTAAAGCTCGATGGCCAGACGGTTATAAAGAAGGGTTTTGACCCCTTTTGTTTTGATTTTGATGCCCTTCCGATCCCTGGGAAAGGAGGTCTTCAAAACCCGTCTCGGAGTAATGTCTCCAAAGGCTGCATGCTCTTCTCCCCTGGATGAGTCGGGATCTCTTTCAGCAATGGCCTTCGCCTCCTCTGTCACATCCTTCGGCCGGTATTCGTCCATCATGATGACCCGGTCCGCCACGTCGAAATACTCTCCGGAGCCTCCGATCACAAGGATTGTGGAAACACCCTTCTCCCGGTGTAGACTCCCGACCTTATCGATAAAGGGGGAGATGGGTTCCTTTTCCTTATGAACCAGCTCCTTCATCCGCTGATCCCGGATCATAAAGTTGGTTGCAGAGGTGTCCTCATCGATCAGAAGGGTGGTTGCGCCCCCTTCCAGAGCTTCTATAATGTTGGCTGCCTGGGAGGTGGATCCGCTGGCATTCTCCGTAGAAAAGGCCACTGTGTCCGTTCCCTGGGGCAAATTGTTGATAAAGGGAGAGATGTTCACCTTCTCCACTCTTCGTCCATCCTCGGCACGGATTTTCATAGCCATGGGATCCGCAAGAACAAACTCCCGACCGTCCCCACGGATATGTTCATACACCCCTGACTCCAATGCCTGAAGGAGAGTGGATTTTCCATGATAGCCGCCACCGACGATGAGGGTGATGCCTTTTTTAATGCCCATTCCCGTAATTTCTCCTTTATGGGGAAGCCGGAAGGTCATTTCCATACTTTCAGGGCTTATAAAGGGTACTGCATTCTTCCCTAAGGGTTTCTGTGAAATCCCGCTTTCTCTGGGCAGAATGCTTCCGTTGGCCACAAAGGCGATGAGATTTTCTTTTTCCAATGCCTGCCGGAGGGCATGCTGATCCTCCGCCAATTGGATATGACTGAGAAGTTCGTCTTCTGGAATTTTATCATAGAGCAACGCCTTTTCCACGATCTTGGGAAGCACATCAAAAAAGATGATTTTACAGCCCTTTCCCAGAATTCTCCGTCCCTTTGCAGGAAGACCCGCTTCAAGGCGGGCTTCCACCTTCTCATGGTCCACATAGACAGATGTCCGGTCAAGAATCTCCTGACCGGGAGCATCGATGGTGAGCATGCCGCTTTTCCCGGTTCCTCCGACACCCCGGTATTCTCTCTGAAGCACTTTATGAAAATACCGTGTGAGATAATCCTTAAAGGCAATTTTCTTATATGGAGTATTGAAGGTTTCCCCGGGAAACTTTGCCACCTTCATTGGAACAATCACCCGAAGTCGGGATGGAGAGGCAAAGGGGTCTCCCTGAACATAATCGATGGCCAGCTGAAAGGATCCGAAATCATAGAGCCCCTTCAGATCCTTATAGGCCTTATATCCCCGTCCGTCAATCCTCTGAATTTCCTTTTCTAATTCCACTTTTCCCTGCATTCCCTGTATTCCTCCTCCAGCATTGAATAGAGTTTCATCGAGCGATAGCGGTCTCCATATTTCTTGCAATCCCGCAATATTCCTTCCTCATAAAATCCCAGTTTGTCATACAAAGCGATGGCTCCCGTGTTTTCCGTAAACACATCGAGCCACAGGCGATGATAGTTCAGCTCTTCAAAGCAGTACTCCATCACCCATTGAACTCCCAGCTTTCCATAACCCTTCCCCTTCTCATCGACGGTAATCCTCATCAGCTCAAAGGACAGGTGGGGGCTGGTTCTTCCCGCAAGAATCATATAACCGATCATCTTTCCCTCAAGATTCCGGATGACAAGATGCATCTCGTCCACGGAAGCCATGGTTCTCCGATGATCCTCCTTTGACCACTGATAGACGAAGGGGCGATTCTCCTCCTTGCCTTCAATGGCGATGACCTGATCGAGATCCTCTTCCTTTGTTTCTTCAATCATAATACGGTTTTGAAAGATCCGTTTTTCAAACATGGTTTCACTCCTTTTAATATCACTCTGAGTTTATCATAACAAAAAACGACCCGGCAGTTCAATCAAAGGAACTGTTTCAACAAAAAAATCCCCCGAAACGCCGGATCATCCGTTGACGTTTCGGGGGATTCAATTTACATTCCTAGTCCGCATCCACAAGCTTTACTGCTGTTCCGTAACACATAACCTCCGCTGCTCCCTGAGCGATGGCGGATGTGGAGTATCGCATTGAAACCACAGCATCTGCTCCAAGACCCCGGGCTTCTGCAACCATTTTGTCGTAGGCTGCATCTCTGGCTTCATCAATCAT
>PWFQ01000076.1 GCA_003554105.1 Clostridiaceae bacterium
CCTTCATTGAGCATCACCTTGAACATTCCTTCCATCGCATCGTAGGCATGAAATCCATGTTTTCGATAGAACCCCTGTGTTCCCTCATTGGCAAAGAGCCCTACAAATGCTTTGTGGGGAGCATGAGTACTTAGATATTCCATCAATGTTTCCATGATCAATTTCCCTAAACCTTTATTCTGGTGCTCAGGTGAAACAACGATATCCTGTATGTAATAATATATTGCTCCATCACCAATGATTCTTCCCATCCCAACAATTTTGTCCTGATATTGAATCACGGTACCAAAAATTGATTGATCGAGAGATTTCTGCGCCACTTCAAAATTCATAAAATCCTTCCATCCTATAATTGTACAAAGCTCTATGTTCTCTTCCAGTGTTGGAGCCCGTTTTAGAATTTGATATCTGTTTTCCATGTCATTCCCTCCTGCATTTAATATCTTCCTCCGGTATTGGCAGAGATCACAAAAGCAATCATCCTAGGTCATCACTTTTTGACATGTTACGATCTGCTATTATACCTATTTTAAATCTTTATATAATTTAATACGTCTCTTAAGCATTATATGCTTCAAAATAAATCGATTACTGCCATGATTGATATACTTTCCATCCACAGCAGTAATCGATTTAGTTAATGTAATTCTTTTTCATTCTCGTTATATCACGGTGTTTATTTCGCTTTCTGCCACCGTGCTTCAACCACTGACCAGTCAACAACATTCCAGAATGCATCTACGTAATCCGGTCTTCTGTTTTGGTAATTCAGATAATATGCATGCTCCCAAACATCAAGACCGAGAAGTTCGATTTGTCCGTGGGATATTGGAGAATCCTGATTTGGTGTGCTTGTAATCTTCAGTTTGCCCTGATCAAGAACCAGCCATGCCCAACCACTTCCAAATCGCTTGAGGGCCGCATCCTTAAATTCTCCTTTGAATTCCTCCATGGAGCCAAAAGCATCATCAATGGCTTTCAAAAATTCGCTTCCCGGCTTTACTTCCTCAGGTGAAAGTGTTTCCCAGAAAAGGGTATGGTTGTAGTGTCCACCACCGTTATTCCTTACTGCAGTTTGAATGTTCTCCGGTAACTGAACAAGGTTTTTGAGAAGCTCTTGAAGATCCCAGGTCTGAAACTCTCCCTGCCCTTCCAAGGCACCATTAAGCTTCTCCACATATCCGTTATGATGCTTGGTATGATGGATTTCCATCGTTTTTGCATCAATATGGGGTTCATAGGCATCTACTGCATGTCTTAATTCAGGTAGCGTAAATTTCATAGTTCGATTCCTCCTATATTGGATTTTTCCTTTGTGCAGGATTCTCATGCAGGTTTTTCAACTCACAATCGAACAACACAAAAGAATGATTGATCACTATTTTTATGATACCCAACATCGTATTTGATAATCATTGTCGTTTAATTTTTATTCTTTTTTGTATCAGCTATATTTGTCCTCTCTGGTTTAATCCTGAGATTTTATGGTATGATAGGCTATAGAAAATAATAATGAACATCCCTAAACTGGAGGAACCTCAATGATCAAACGACTGCTCAGCAGCCTTCGGGAGTATCGCAAGGCTGCTTTAAAAACACCGATGTATGTAATGTTCGAAGTCATCCTGGAAGTTGCCATCCCCTTTATCATGGCCTATCTGATTGACCGGGGTATTGATGAGGAAAATATGAGTGTGGTTCTTCAGATGGGTCTGCTCCTTTTGCTTGCCGCTTTTTTAGCTCTCTTTCTGGGCGCTATGGCCGGTCGACATGCAGCAATTGCTTCAGCAGGTTTTTCCAAAAACCTGAGACAAGACATTTTCTATCATATTCAGGATCTTTCCTTTGCTGATATCGACAAGTTCAACACCTCCAGTCTTATAACCCGACTCACTACGGATATTAATTATGTACAACAATCTTTTCAAATGGTGATTCGAATGGCTGCGAGGAGCCCAATTATGTTGGTATTCTCCCTTGCTGCCGCCATCAGTATTAATGCCCGACTCTCTCTGATTTTCCTTGCCATGCTTCCTGTTCTTGGAATCGGTTTGTTCTTCATCATAAAGAACGCTTTTCCCATTTTTCGGATAGTGTTTAAAACCTATGACAAAATGAATAAAGTTGTTCAGGAAAATCTTCGTGGTATTCGAGTTGTAAAATCCTTTAATCGGGAAGATTACGAAAAAGAGAAGTTCAAGGAAATTTCTCAGGAAATTTATGACGGCTTTTATAAGGCCGAAAGACTTGTTGCTCTAAATCTCCCCTTGATGCAGTTTGTCATCTACGCTTCGATGATCCTTATTTCATGGTTCGGTGCAAGAACCATTGTTGCCAGCGGAAACAATCCGGATCTCGGCTTAAGCACCGGCCAGCTGATGAGTTTAATGACCTATACCATGCAGATACTTATGAGCTTGATGATGTTTTCCATGGTTCTGGTAATGATGACCATTTCCAGGGCATCCGCTGAACGAATTGTCGAAGTGTTGGATGAGAGAAGTACATTAACCGGTAAACCGGACGGGGTCAAAACCGTTTCAACAGCGGATATTTCTTTTGAAAATGTCAGCTTCGCCTACTCGGAGGAATCGGAAAAGCCGGTCCTTTCTGACATTAACCTTGAAATTCCTCAAGGGCAAACTGTGGGGATCATCGGTGGAACCGGGTCATCAAAAAGCAGTCTGATACAGCTAATACCAAGGCTATATGATGTAACCAGCGGAGCTGTGCGCATCGGTGGTATAGATGTGAGGGATTATGATCTTAAGGCTTTACGGGATCAGGTAGCTGTTGTCCTTCAAAAGAATGTGCTTTTCTCAGGGACCCTTCGGGATAATTTGAAGTGGGGCGACGAACATGCTTCCGAAGAAGAAATCCTGCAAGCCGCAAGACTCGCCCAGGCGGAAGAGTTTATCAATGAACTTCCCAACGGATACGATACTCTCATCGAACAAGGGGGAAGCAATGTTTCCGGTGGGCAGAAGCAGCGTCTGACCATTGCCCGGGCACTTCTTAAGAAGCCGAGAATTCTAATCCTTGATGATTCTACGAGCGCTGTGGATACCCACACGGATTCTAAAATTCGCCAAGCCATGCTGGAGAAAATCCCTGACACCACAAAACTGATTATTGCTCAGCGTATTGCCTCCATTAAGGATGCTGACCAGATTATCGTTATGGATGAGGGAGAAATTGTAGCCAAAGGCACCCATGACTCCTTGCTGAGAATCAACCCGATTTATCGTGAAGTCTATGAATCACAAGTGAAGGGGGGGCAAATCCATGAGTAGATCCGACGCAACCTTGGAAAAAGCTTCAAAGATCGCAAAGAACCGATCAATCAACAGGAAAACCATCAAACGGCTACTTTCTTATATTGGACATTACCGACCGTTATTAATTTTGGTTGGAATCGCAATACTGATCAGTTCCGCTGTTAATGCAGGTGCAGCCCTCTTTTTACAGGTTTTGATTGATCAGTACATCGCTCCACTTCTTTTAGAGTCGGCCCCCGATTTTTCAGGGCTTTTTCGGGCATTAACCATCATGGGAATGATCTATATGATAGGCATTCTGTCCGCACTGACCTACAATTTAATTATGGTCCGAATCGCACAGGGAACCTTAAAACGGATTCGGGACGATATGTTTACCCACATGCAGGAGTTGCCTATCCGTTATTTTGACAAAAACAGTCACGGAGACATCATGAGTCATTACAGTAACGATATCGACACACTTCGCCAAATGATTACTCAGAGCTTACCACAGTTTATGTCATCCGCCACAACAATTCTTGCAGTCCTTCTCGCCATGCTGTATCTGAGTTTCTGGTTGACCATCCTCGCAGTGGGTTTTGTATTTCTTGTATTGAAAGTGGTCCGATATATTGCAGGGAACTCTCAAAAGCACTTTATTGCCCGCCAAAGATCCTTAGGAGCCGTAAATGGTCATATTGAAGAGATGATCCATGGCTTAAAGGTGATTAAGGTGTTCAATCATGAAGAGAAAGCGAAAGAAGAGTTTAACCGACTCAATGATGAATTGGCGGAAAACACAACTGCAGCAAATACCTATGCCAACATTCTTATGCCGATTATGAACAATCTGGGCTATGTTCTTTATGTTCTATTAGCAATCTTCGGCGGAATGATGGCGATTTTCGGAATAACCAATATAAGCTTCACGGGCGTAAATGTGGTGACCCTCGGAATCATCGCTTCTTTTCTGCAGCTTTCCCGGAGCTTTATCATGCCCATTGCCCAGGTATCACAACAATTGAACTTTGTGATCATGGCTCTCGCCGGAGCTGAACGAATTTTTGAACATTTGGATGAAATTGAGGAAAAAGATCATGGAACCGTTACTCTGGCAAATGCAAAAATCGTCAATGGTGATATTCAGGAATGCCATGAAAGGACAGGGTGCTGGACATGGAAGGAACCACTGAAAAACGGAGAGTCTGCCTTTACTCCCCTTGAAGGTGATGTTCGATTGTTAAACGTTGATTTTTTATATGTTGAAGGAGATCCGGTGCTCCATGATATTACATTCTATGCGAAACCCGGTCAGAAAGTGGCTCTCGTCGGTGCAACCGGTGCAGGAAAAACAACGATTACCAATCTGATTAACCGCTTTTACGATATTTCCTCCGGAACAATCCTCTATGATGGGATTGATATTAAAACGATACGAAAAAAAGACCTGCGAAGGTCTTTGGGGATTGTGTTACAGGATGTGCATTTATTTTCCGGAACCGTCATGGATAATATCCGCTACGGACGCCTGGATGCCACTGATGAAGAATGTATGGAAGCTGCAAGCCTTGCTAATGCCGACAGTTTTATCCGGATGCTTGATAAAGGCTATGAAACGGTGTTGACCGGAGACGGAGATGGTCTTTCTCAGGGTCAGAGACAGCTTCTTTCTATTGCCC
>PWFQ01000047.1 GCA_003554105.1 Clostridiaceae bacterium
CTGATCCTGCTCGCCCAAAGCCTTCCAAATTGCTTTCTTAATATTGGCTTTTAATTTTATGTCCGCTTTTTTCATGGCATTTTCAACATCATCCAGGAATTTTTCACGATCTCTGTATAGATTTTCTTGATCCAGTGTTGCCAGGACATCTACGATTGATTGCTGTAGTTTTTCACCTTTCTCAATCTCTTTCTTTCGTGCTTCTTTATCTTTGCGCTTTTTGGATTTTGCAAGATTCTGGAAACTGGTTTCCTCCCAAAGCTTCTCAATACGTTCAGGCGTAACTTGAAAGTTCAATCGCAAAGGGCGTTCAACAGTCAATTTTATATATCCAAACTCCTGATTATCAAATATTTTGCTGTGTTCATTTTCTTCAAAAGCTCCATATAATTGCGTAATTTCTTCAATCTGAGATTCTGAAATTTCATTACGCTTATGGCCAAGGCTTTTTGGCATTTTTTGGAAATAGTCAGCGGCATTGATCAACTGTATTCTACCCTTTCGTTCAGTCTCTTTACGGTTGGTAACAATCCAGATATAGGTGTAAATACCTGTGTTATAGAAAAGCTGATCCGGCATAGCAATGATTGTTTCCAGCCAATCATTTTCGATGATCCAGCGCCGAATATTGCTTGGCCCGGAACCGGCATCACCGGAGAAAAGAGGAGAACCATTAAATACAATTCCTATTCTGGAACCACGGCCACCTTTTTCAGGCGGTTGCTCCATTTTGGAAATCATGTGTTGTAGAAAAAGCAGTGATCCGTCATTAATGGGAGGTAATCCCGCTCCAAACCGACCGCTAAACCCCTTATTTTCATACTCTTTTTTTACCTCATCTTCTTCCGGTTTCCACTCCACACCATAAGGAGGGTTTGCAAGCATATAATGGAATGTTTCATTGGGAAACTGATCTTCCGTTTTCCCATCTCCAAGTGTATCTCCGTATTTAATATTTTCCGGATTATCTCCCTTGATCAGCATATCCGCAGCACAAATAGCCCAGGATTCATCATTATACTCTTGTCCGAACAGGCCAATATTAATTCCTTCACTATGCTCATGGATATACTCCTCAGAGATGGAAAGCATACCTCCCGTACCACACGTCGGATCGTAAATTTTAACGACAAGCCCCTCTTTGTTAAAAAAGTCATCATCGTATGCGTACAGAGCGTGAGTCATTAGTCGGATCACTTCGCGTGGTGTAAAATAGTCCCCGGCTTCTTCATTCGCCTGCTCATTAAACTTTCTTATCAACTCTTCAAAAATATAACCCATCTCAAGGTTGCTCACTTTTTCCGGGCTCAGGTCAATCTTGGCAAACTCCTTCATGACCTTAAATAAGCGGTTTGCTTCATCCAGTTTTTCTATCTCTCCCTCAAACTTAAATCGTTCGATAATTTTCTGAGCATTAGGAGAAAAACTCTTTATATAGTTTTTAAAATCCTGAGCAATATTTTCATGTGCAGCCACCATTTTACTGAACGTTAGAGGGCTGGTATTGTAGAATTTATGTCCGGCCTCTTTTTCCAGGATACGATCAATAGCATCCTGAGGATAATCTTTGTTTTTAATCTCCTCAAACTTCGCAATGACTTTATCCTTGGTAGGTTCAAGTACTGAATCCAGCCGCTTCAAAACGGTCATCGGCAACATCACCTTTCGGTATTGAGGAGGACGGTATGGCCCTCTTAAAAGGTTCGCAATAGTCCAAATGAAATTGATGTGTTCGGAGTGGTTTTGGAGCATGGAATTAATAATCTAAAATAAAAAGTTGAGTGAATTTAACGATCTTGTGACAATCAATTATTAATGCTTTCAGTCTTTCTCCATTTAACAAAAATCTGAGTAGGATAGCTATTACCAACCAAGACAGGATTTTTATCTAAAATCTGTGAAGCTTCTTTTTCTAAACCGGCTTCTCCTTGGTTGACAGATTTAAACTCAAAGGTTGTGTTTTCACGTGTGGTTCGCCTATTTGAGTACCGAGGATTTTCAACTTTCCAGTACCCAACTCCTTGATCTAACCTAACCGTTAAAATTGAATCGTTTTCAAACGTAATTTTAAAAGACCTGGCATGTTCTAAATTACGTCTATCCTGCACATTCAAATCTAAATTGAGATTAGATTTTTGGAATAGATATTTAAAAACAGCATCTCGATCCTTTGAATCCATCCAATCGTGAAATATTAGATTACCAGGTCTCAAATGGTCTGATTTGTTAGCTGTATGTATGAGAATTGGCGCCTCATTCCACCGTTCAGTTCCAACCAGTTTCCTTAAACCCTTTATGACTGAATTTACCAAACCTAAACATAATGGGTTGTAAAGATAACGGTCACTATATTCAATTTTTTTGATTGAAATCTGGCTATTTAACAAGCTTGTCTTTGTTTCACTATGTCGATCTGACACAAACTTCCAAAACTCTTCACCAAATTCATGCAATCTTTTATCGAGCTCATCTTGAACAGAAATTTCTAAGTCTGCTTGTCCTTTGAGTGATTCCTTGATTTCAGAAAGTGATACTTGGTCTCGGGTTAATTTTACTTTACAATCAGCATGAACAATAGGTCTTTTTTCATCTTCAACGATTCCCCAGCTTTCATTTCCCTCAATAATGTTGGGATGTTCACTGACCCAATAATGTGAATTATTGCTGGATTTGATAGCGGCAATCGGTAAAGCACCTTTAAAAGTTGGAAGCAAGGGAACCTTATACAGGTTAACCTTTTCAATGCCTAACAGAGATGATATTACAAACCTGTCTTCGACGGAAAGATTATCATAGCAGGAAGCATCAATATTAATATCTACTTCGATACCTTTATTGTAGGCCAATTTTTGGACTGTTTGTCTGATGTTTGAATTAGACAAGTCAAATTCATTGACATCACCTTTTAAAAATAACTGAACCACTTTAGAATGTTCAGTCGTATTCTCAAGTTCTCTAATTAGGCCTGAAAAGATGGACTCTTGTTCAATCTCAGATTGTCCATCAAAATAGTCCAACTTAGAAGGTAGTTTGTTCTTTTCGACCCAATCTGGCGTAAGAAACTGTAGCGCTAGGTGACGATCTAATTCATCTTCCCTGAATCTTTGATCATAATCCAATACACAATTCGGACAACTGGATTTACAATTCTTTGGACACATTAATTGCTTGCGAGCTTTCTCGAGCATTCGATTTATAAGATGCCCCGAATTAGAACTAAATCCGCTGGAATTTTTATCAAAAATCAGTATCGATTCTGTAAGTCTTCCATCAACTTTTGCTTGCTGTACATCACATAAAAGCTCCTGATTTTGGATTCCTAATAACTCAGCTAAGGAATCTCTTAAAACAATTGCTAAGGTTGCTGCAATATTTTTATTTACAAGCCAATCTCCATGGACATCTTTAAGTACAATCTGAAGTATATCAGTGCTACTTTGATGGCCTAAGGCTATTCCTTTTTTGATGGCGAAGTCACTTTTACTGCCAGAGCACACATCGCTATCATCTGAACCACCTCTTAGTTTTTTGTGAGAGTTCCCTTTTTTAAACTTCTTTGGCAGATTACCATCTTTGTCCATGGGCTCGGACCTTCCGCACATAAGGCATAAGGCATACCCTTCACCATGTATTCCCTTAGAAAAGTTGAAAATATTTCCTGATGTAGTAGTTCTATACTTTCCTAATGTTGGATTCAATAATGGCACCCAACTTCCATGAGCTTGAATCCAGGGCTTCTCTATTGGAATATAAGTTTGAGAAGTGACATCATTATGAATTGAAGAATTAAAATCGACACTAAATCCAGCTGGTTCTAAATAATGTTCTATGTCGGATTGCTTGATTTTACTTCCACATTCTTCACAAATAAATGCACTATGCATGTCATAGGTTGACCCACTAAAACCACATTTATGGCATCTCCAGGCATATTTTATTGCCTGTGATTCTTTAACATCCTTTACCGAGCTTGGTACATGCCAATTTAAGGTAATTCCCTCCGATCTATATACAGCCCCATCCAATACAACGTCTGCTCCAGGTGCATACTCCCTCAATGCAGTTACAATATCCCTTGAAGGTAAATCTCTACTCATTTGGACATTATCATCTCTCGTTTTGGTCTCTTTTCTTCTTTTGTCTTTCTTATATGCAGAAATGTTATAATGGTCAAAAGCTACAATATTGGATGGAAATCCATATCCAGGTAAAAAGCCTTTTGATGCAAACTCTCTCAATAAGTACTCTTCAGTCAAGCGTTTTAATTGATGTTCAATGGCCTTTATCTCAGGTGAATCGGCTTTTCCTTTTTCCAGAAGTTCCTGCCTTTGATTCTCGATATTATCATGCTCTTTTTCCCATTTGGAAAAAATCTCTTCTATTTGTGTAATGATATTCTCATAAATCGAAGCTAAGCTTAAACCGTCAAGTGCACTTTTTCTCACTAATAGTCTAACTCCATTAGAGAATTGTTCTGGTTCGTCACCTTCTAAAGTTTCTAACCAACGAACAAATTTAGTGATACCTTGGTCTTTGTCTAAGTAAAACCACCCAGTAGAAAGTTTTAGCTTGTCAACCTCTTTAAAACCAATTACGTTATTTAAATAAAAAGATAGAACGAATGCATTGACATGCCTTTGTACGATTATCTTGCTTTGAAGAGATACAGTGGGTGCTGGTAATTTTGTTTCAAATGCCCATTTACTTTCCTCAAATGCTGTTAAATCATGAGGATTTTGTTTACACAGGGTCATAGTTGTTGACCTTGTTTCATTTCTACGTCCAGCACGTCCCGCCCTTTGTAAATAATTTGCTGGATGCGGAGGAAGGTTATTCATGCCAACCATTCTTATACCTCCAATATCAATTCCCATCTCCATGGTAGTTGAGCAAGAAAGAATGTTGATTCTGC
>PWFQ01000037.1 GCA_003554105.1 Clostridiaceae bacterium
TCAGTATAAATTAATGGATTGTTATACGTATAGTTATAAGGATTATAGCCTAATAAACGGCCATTCTGAAATTCTAACAATTTATTAGGGGGCATTTCAGAGAATATCGGATCCACACTCAAAAACCTCCCGAACTCCGCGGCATACCTTCGCGCCTGCATGTAGTCTAAACCCACTTCTTCATCCCTTTCGTGGCCAGTGAAGCGTTCCCGTGCTGTAGAACCAGTGGTCAGGCTGCGTCCTGGCATCTCCAAACCAAACGGGTAGTAGTCGTAGGTCTGCACCACAGTGCCCGATGCGTTCACCACCGCACGGGTGGAACCGAGATGGTCGCGGTGGTAGTACAACCTGGTGGAGCCTTCCCGGCGGCCAATCACCGATCCATCCGGCCTCACAATATTCCAATAATCATGCGAGCCGTTTTTGTAGGAGGCCAGTACCTCCCCAAACGCACCCCGCAAAGTGTGAATGTTGTCGCCTTCCTGCTTGTAGACGCGTAGCCCGGCATGGTCGTAGCGGTAGTTGTAGATGGTGCCGCTTTTGGTGATGGCGGTGGGGAGATTCTGCCAGTTGTACGTTGTTCCGGTTATGCTGTAGCCGGTGCCAATGGTGGTTACATTTCCATTACCATCATACCCAAAACTGATATTGCTGCCGTTTTTGTTCACCGTTGCCAGGCGGTTGGTGAGCATGGGGATCTCCTTGCACACATATGCGGTGAAGAGGGTGGCTCCGGGAGTCAGTTTCATCAAAATGAGCTTTTGACCTTCTGAATAACTTTACGAAGGGCCTGTTGTTTTAAATGGTTAAATTTTCTTTTTATCAGTGATTTTCTGATGGTAACAATTTTATTACACCGCACTTCGGATTGAACAGGCAGGGCTTCCTTTGTATCCTGCTCTTTTAACAAATAAGAAAATTCATTTTCACGGATCGTACTTGTAATCGGGCAAATAAGAAGATCATCATCAAGGTCATTGCACTTTTGATTTGAAATCACAACGGCCGGGCGGTATTTATACTTTTTGAGATCATCTGAAAAGGGATAAGGTACAATAATGATATCTCCCTGTTTATACATATCCCTTGTTTTTGAAGAACTCATCCCAATGTTCGTTTTCCTGATTATCCCACAACTCTTCGAGTGACTTTTCAGAGAGATCGGTCAGCCCGGATGATTCTTCAGCATCTTCAAAAGATATCTCGTCTTCCAAAATCAGCCTTTTAATTTCCTTACGGGTTTTCTCGGGCAGCGTTTTGTACAATTCAAGCAGTGCTCTTGCCTGGTGATTGATTTTGTTCTTTGTAATCATATTGAACTACCTGCTGATTTGTTATTTATTGATACAAATCGATAATAACCATCGCGATCAATTTTTACAACCGATTGAAAAGTACTGCGTAACCAAACTTATACTGTGCGTAACCGGCATAATGGATCAAAACCGGGCTGGGTGCCGATATTGACACCCTAACCCGGATATCTCACCAAGAGATAAATAATCAAAAAGATACATCATGTAATAATTTTTTTTGTGAGATATTCGGGTTAACCACCCTCCTGGAACCTGCAATGATTGTTGTCATTGGCCTGATTATCGGTGCGGTAATCGTTGCGATGTACCTGCCTGTGTTTGAGATGATGAATGTGATACAGTAGAATGGTGGGCGGCCATTTTATAGGCGGATTTTTTTGTAAAATTCTCACTCAGAATTTTATAAAAGTTGAAGGCGCATTGATTAAAAAAAGAAGTATAGTAATGGCAAAGCACACCACTTGGGCAAATACCTGAAAGTCCACCTTAGTAAGGTTGCCTAAGGGATTGTTTATCGAAAGACTTAACCCAAAGCCGACTGTGATATCATCGCATGCGTATTCGATGGCTTGCATAGGATCGCTGCACGAGATCGACAGATAAAAGGCAGCGCCCTGTTACAGGTTCTCTGTTGGGTCATCCGGCCGGTTTTACTCGTATACCAGGCGGGTATCCCAGTCTCGCTTGTCGCTCGGCCAGATCCACTTATTCGGCCAGGCGGCCTTTGGAGTCGCAGATGTAGAGCTCCACCCGCTAGGCTGGAGATGCCCCCTCCGGTCCATCTACTGTTTTTTTCTTGATTCGTCAATACTTCGGTTCAGAAAGCATCCCGGAGTTTAGTCTCAGGTTCGTCATGTTCACAAGCTGCAATTGTATTAAGACAGCAGGCGTTGTATATTGAAGTACCTTCAAAAAAGTAAAAATTGTGATGGATGCACTTATCATAAAAAGCGAAAACCGAAGTGACCTGAAGCTTATTAAAGAACTGGTCAAAAAAATGGGCCTTGAATCAAAAAACCTTTCTGAAGAAGAAATTGAGGATTTAGGCCTTACTTTTTTGATGAAACAGGCTGACCGCACCAAAACCGTATCAAGGGAATCGGTGATGAAATAACTTGTCGGTAAATGAAGGTTGTTTTTCTTGAATTGTTCAGCAAAGACCCGGACAAAGAGATTGTTAGTATGGATCCGGTTTCTTAAACCAAAAACTTAAATGTATTATTTTTCGTTAATTTACTATTATATGTAAGTAAATATATATCAAAAGCGTATGAAAGAGATCACCCTTAAAATTCCCGATCAGAAATTAGATTTCGTGCTGGAACTTATCGAACAGTTGGGTCTGGAAGTTTCATCCGTTGAGATGGAAATCCCCGAAGAGCATAAAGCTATTGTAAGAGAGCGTATTAAAACCGCTAAGCCGGAGGAAATGATTCCGTGGGAAGAAGCCCGCAAGCAATTCACGTTTAAAACAAAAGCCTGAATAAATGGCATTTACTACTGTCCTTGATCCAAGGGCCATAGGAGACATCCAACAAGCCATTGATTATTATGAGGAGAAACAATCTGGACTTGGAGCAAAGTTCGAAGATACCCTAAACGAATATTTACGCAAACTCGAACAGCATCCCTTCTTCCAGATTCGCTATGATAATGTTCACTGTCTGCCAATTAAGAAATATCCTTACATGATTCATTTCACCATTGACGAACAGAAGCAACTCATTACTGTACGTGCGGTATTCAATACCTCCAGAGACCCCGGCTTCTGGAAAAAGAGAATTTGAAAGAAAGGCTATGTTTCAAATGTTGCCTAAATGATCAGTCAGGTGGTAATAGCGGGTGTTGGATGTCCTAATATTGCCAATTTAATCGTATTCAATACCTGGGATTGACAGCTTACAAACACCATTCTATTGTTTTAGGGTCTGATATTTTGATAAAAATTGAGCGATAAAATTGCCCTCCACAAAACCATTATTATGTATTATTAACCAATCAGTTACATGTTCTATCTCAAAGACAAAAGGATCGCCAAAATTTGCACCACCAACTACGCCCATTTCTGATGCCAGTGTACCAGCGATCATTCCATCATTCCATCGATCAACATGAATAAACACTTGTTCCCATTTACCCGATTCTTCAGTTAATATCACTACAACAAAAAGATCAGCCGAAGCCAAATCACCAGATAGAAATCGCTGTTTAATGGTATCAAGCTGCTTAATCGCTTGCTTTTTAGGTTTATCAATCAGTTCCAGATAATTTTCGTAACTCAAGTTACTTTGAATTTGTGCATTTGCACTATTCGATAGTATGAAAAGAAAAAACACAAAGAAAACGATTATTAATTTCAATCCTGAAGATATCATTGCTCTATTCCCTTAAATTGTTTACGATTACCATATATTCTCATTGACATATATTTCCGATCATAGATATCCAAATATTTTTCAAGATACTTATTGTCTTCTGTTTCATGATATTTCATGTAATACTTCTTTTTGTCGCGGGATACTGAAAAATCAATACTATAAAAATAGGTGGAATCGATTTCTTCTTCACTCAGCTCAGCAGGGTTCACTTGTTCTTCGTAAATAGCAGTATATTCATCATACTCTACCAAAGCCTCTTTAAAAAATCTACCTGTTGACCATAAGTCAGGGTGATCTATAATTTCACCCCATTCTAAAAAATAAACTACTTTTTTTGCAGCTTCATCTTCCAATACAATTGTACCGAGATTTACAGTATGTACTTTGATCTTATCTTCACTGATCAATTCTACAACTTGCTTATTCGTTTGATGTGAACAAGCGAATATCATTATAAAAAATAGTATTAACCTGAGTTCGATTCTAAATCATGCTTAATTGGTTCGTATGGACAGGGTCGTACTTGATGGCTGGCTTTTTGGGAAAGAAGGAGTAGGCAGCCAGCCCCGCCAGCAGGTTCGACAAAAAGTTTGCCACCGATCGATGGCGCGAGTGCTCTATTTGGCACATGTTCTTTAGCTCATCGTTGATGGTCTCAATGATCGATCGCTTTCGCAGCATAATCTTGTCTTTAAGCTCCATCAGGCAGTTTTTCATATTGTTTCGAATCTGCGTAACCAAATGAATACCATCGCAAAACAACGCATGGGCCAGCTCTGCGGAGATATATCCTTTATCGGCATACAACTTGCCGGTAAAGGCTTTGATAAACGCCGGATCCTTCAGTGGCTGGCGATCATCCACATTACCGCCAGTCAGCATAAAATTGAGCAGCTCCCCTTTATCATTGACAACCAGGTGCAGTTTAAAACCAAAGAAGTAGCCAATGGTGGATTTGCCCAGTGCGGCCACTCCATCAAAGACTTTGTTTCGCTTGATACGTTTGTTTTTGCACACGCGAAGCGGCGTGGAATCCATGAAGGAAATACCTGTGGATGAACCCATACAGCACGTTTTTACAAACATCGCCAGAGGCAGGTTGGCGGACGCCATCAGTTCTACATACCGATTATAGGAAACGGTCTTGGGAAAAAGATGGCGCATGTGTACTTTCACATAA
>PWFQ01000067.1 GCA_003554105.1 Clostridiaceae bacterium
AGGATTTAGCCCTTACAATACGAACAACGCAGATGGAAGAGATCCATCAGATGAGCTTTTGGTTGAATGAATGGTTTGGTGAGAATCGTGACAGTTTTCAAATGATGCCGATGAGACGAACAGGGAGAGGTTTTTTTCAACCTCCATGGACTCCCTTCATTTTAGGAGGAATGGGTATTCTCTTGATCCTTGCGATTCTCTTCAAAAGCAAAAAAAATGATTCTGAGAAAACAACCAACCCACGGGAAATACTGGATCAAAGGTACGCAAGAGGAGAAATGACGGAAGAAGAATATCGGAATGCACGAAAAAACCTGGAAGAGTAAGTTGAAAAACAACCGGACAGCAAATTTCCGGTTGTTTTTTTATGGTTCAACTCTCTTTGCTCAAGTCATCAATAAATCTTCTCAACGTATTAATCCCTTCAACAATTCGAGGAGCATAGCTTCTGATAAAAACTTCCTCCTCTCCTGAAGCAGAAGGATGATTTTGATAGGCTTCAAGGGCCTTTTCGCTGTCATAATCCACAAAAGAGAAACGAGCAACAAAATCAGCTTCGGAAAGAATGCAGGCATCGCCCGAAATCACGGCAATATGGTAAGGGTGTGCAATCAAGGCTTTGCTGACATCATTGGATGTGGTATAACCTTTTTTTCTTAGCGCTTTTTTCACACCATTAAAATCTACAAAAGTGTAAAAGGCGCCTTCCGGTATTGATGCACTGAGATTTGAAATACGGTTGATTTCTTTGCTGAAATACTCGCCAATCATATGGTGAATCCGTAAATCTCATCGGCTATTACGAAAACATTTTATTTTTCACAGACTTCTTTGATCAAGCGAAGTTCTTTTTTTGTATATATGGCTCCTGTAGGCTTATGAGGATTGTTTATCAGTAACAGGTGTTGTTTTTGAGGATTGGATTTTAATAGTGCTTTCAAATCCTCAGGTTGCATCTTATAACCTTTCTCTTTTTTTAATCGATAATGAAGGAAGCGCTTATGCAACAGCTTGGTTTGGGGGAAATAACCGATCCAGGCAGGTGAGGGGATAATGATATCTCCCTCTACACTGTTAAGGATCATATGTATCAGGGTTTTGCTTCACGGTCCTATGAAAACCCGGTCCTGATTAATGGAAAGGTTGTACATTTCATGGTAAAACCGGCAAACTTCCTCTCGTAGTTCGGAAACTCCTTGAGACTCGGAATAATTTCCCCGGTATGCGTTGCCTTTAAGGGAGTTGACGATGGGTTTAGGTATCAGTGCCTATCCTATCAAAATAAACAGAACAAGTATGTAATGTATTTTACAGAATAGTAGAAATAATTCATATATAATTACTGTAATGAATCAAATAAAAAGATGAGAGGAGACTTCAAATGAAAATAAAGAAAATAGTGGTATTACTTGGGGCCCTAGGTCTTATAATCAGTGCTCTCTTTTTAGTGGGGTGCAATGAAGAGGATGGGAAAGTGGTGGTGGCTTCAAAGCCTCATGCTGAACAATACATCCTTGGAGAAATGATCAGGATCCTTATTGAAGAGCATACAGATATTGAAGTCGAAAGAAACTTAGGAATCGGCGGAGGAACATCCAACATACATCCCACAATGCTTAGTGGAGAAATTGATATCTACCCTGAGTATACGGGTACTTCGCTGTTAATCGTCTTGCTGGCCAGATCAGTGATCAGGAAATGATAAATATGAATTACCGTGTGGAAGAATTGAATGAGGATCCGGAAGATGTAGCAAGGGAATTTTTGGAACAAAAAGGTTTCATTTAATCCAGAAGACTTCGGTGCAGTCCAATTTGCTTTCGCCTGGAAAGAATCAATCCCTGCTTTGAAAGGGTGGATAGAGTAGAGGAAACACCTTCCCGGGTGGCACCCACCATATTGGCAAGGTCCTGATGGCTAAGGGGGAGATCGATGACCAGGTATTCCCCTTCTTCAACACCAAATTCGATACTGAGCTTTTTCAACCAAAATAGAGTGCGATGGCGAAGATCATAAAAAGCTAACTCTTGAAGCATTTCCTGCTGTTCTACGATCTTTTTACCAAGGGTTTCAATAATTGCAAGCATCAGTTGTGGACGCTTCGATAGAAATTCTTCCAGTTGGCGGTTTTCAAAGTGACAGACCAGGGACTCTTCAATGGTTGCAATAAATGCATTTTTCGTTCCCAAATCAAAGAGACCTGTTGAGCCGAAAGAGTTTCCTTTCCGTAGAATTCCAATGGTGTATTCTTTTCCCGATTCATGCAGGGTGTATAGGCGGAGTTTACCGGTTTTTACGAAATACAGCCCCTCAAGGGGCGCCTGAGGGTATTGAATGATCGCTCCCTTTGAGTAAGTGGTCATCGTCGTAAAATCGTGCATATATTGGACTTCTTCAGTTGACAGACTTTCAAAGAGTTTGATTTGTGAAAGATGCCAGAGCTTGTTCAAGGGGGTTGCCTCCTTTATAACTTTTATTCATTATATCACAGGAATTGGTCGATGAAAGAGATAAGAAACCTGATGAAAAAATAAAACAGGAGATGGAGTGTGTTAAGATGGCTTGGATAAAAGTAGTTCATTCAGAGGAATCCACAGGAAAACTAAAGGAACTTTATGACCGGATTGGAGGAAGTACAAAGAAAGAAGTAGCGAACATTTTAAAGGTGCACAGTCTCCATCCTGAGGTGATGGAGGCACATTTAAGTCTCTATGAAATCATCATGTTCGGTGATTCCGGGTTATCAAGAAGTCAAAGAGAAATGATTGCAGTTGTTGTTTCCAGTACAAACTCATGTGAGTACTGAACAGCTCATCACGGAGAGGCTCTCCGTTATGCGTCGGAAAATGATACATTGATGAAAGAGGTCGCAGTAGATTTCACAAAGGCCGGAATTTCTAAAGAAGATAAAATCATGCTCTATTACTCAAAGAAATTAACTGAAAAACCCGCTGCGATTTCTGAAAAAGATATAAAGGCACTTCGCAAAGCGGGGTTTATGGATCGGGATATATTTGATATAAATCAGGTTGTTGCCTATTTTAATTATGTTAATCGTATTGCTGACGGATTGGGTGTGATATTGGAGTAAGACTTAATAATTTTCGGAGTTATGTGGAAAGGGGAGAGATTATGAAAAATGCAAAGATAATGATGATTATTGGGATCTTCGTTCTTGTCAGCATAGGAGCAGTTTATCTATTGAATAATGAACGGGATCAAGAAGGATTCACAGATGATTCGCCTGCAAGCGATGAGGAAAACTCTGAGGAAATGACAGATGATTCACTGGCAGATCAAGAGATCGTGTTTGACGGGATGACGGATGAAAGGTTATCTGCTTACCATGACAATATTCGACGGGGAGGACCACCGGTGGATGGAATCCCTCCAATTGAAAACCCTGAGTATCAGTCGTTGGAAGCAGCAGATCCTTCTATGGTGAATGAAGACGTTGTCTTTATCGTTGAAGCGGAAGAGGGAGTGTTTCTCTATCCCCAGCGAATACTTGTATGGCACGAGATTGTCAATGAGACCTTCGGTGGCGAAAAGATGAGTATCACCTATTGCCCACTTACCGGTTCAGCTATTGGTTACAAGGGGAAGCTGCAAGGGATTGAAACAAATTTTGGCACCTCGGGAAAGTTGATTAACAGCAATTTAGTGATGTATGATCGGGAAACTGACAGTTATATCCCTCAGATTCTGGGGATTGCAGTGGAAGGAGAGTTAAAAGGACAACGGCTGGAAGAATTTCCTGTGTTATGGTCCACATGGGGAAGAGTGAAGGAGCATTATGATTCTGCGAACGTATTGACAGAGAGAACAGGATTTCTCAGAGATTATAACCGAGATCCCTATGGATCCTATGTGGAAGGCGGCGGATACTATTTCAATAATGCCCTGGTATTTCCAGTAATGTATGAGAATGATCGATTTGAAAAGAAAGAAGTGATGATCGCAGGAAGAGTAAAGGAGCAGCCCTTTGCCATTCCAAAGGCCGTATTAGCTGAGAAGAATAGCATCTCCTTTACGGTGGGTGAAGACTCTCTAATTGCAAATCATGACGAAGATCTGCATACCGTTAGGATTTTTATTGATGATGGGGAAGAAACTTTTGTCAATTCCTATGATGTAATGTGGTTCGCATGGTACGCATTTTTTCCGGAGACGATGGTCTATGAATAAAAAAAAGTGGCTTAATAAAATTCGGAAAATCCTCAGAGACCCTAGGGCAAGGATCGTTGGTATCGCTGTTATGGTGCTTTATTATATCGTATATCTTATCAGTATTGATCATTTATTTTTTCAGCAAGGGTCCTTTGAAGTGTTTGTTGTGGAGAGTCCCTTAACTAGAATGTTTGCATTAAGGGCACCTTTCGTATGGGAACCCGTTGCAGCAGTTACACTTTGGGAGGTTAGAATATTTATTGCTCCGATGAATTTATTATTAGGGGGAATCCTCGCTATACTGGTGGGAGTAAACATTATGGTGGCAGTGTTTGGATACCGGTTCCGCAAAATGTGTCGAATCGATACGAGATACGGTTTATTAGGGATCTTACCCAGTTTTCTGACGGGATTTGCCTGTTGCGCGCCGACTTTTCTGATCGCACTAGCCCCTGCTCTCGGTTCTTTTGCGGTATATTTTATCAGCTTGCAGCCTTTTTTGATTCCTGCCAGTATCGTGCTTCTTGTTGGAGCATTTTCCTGGAGTGTAAAACAGCTTCCAATTGGGTAAGAGATAAGCATGATTCACAAGCTCTCTATAAATATAGTTGACGTACGGGAATTATGGATTATAGAAAAAGGAGTGATGAGATGAAAGCGATTTATCGAAAAAC
>PWFQ01000059.1 GCA_003554105.1 Clostridiaceae bacterium
AATGCCGATGCAGTACGAATGGAAGTTCAAGGGTTTACGCAATCACCTTCCGGATACCATTTCTTAGAAAATGTGTACGTAGGAGACTAAAAACAGCAGAGTTTTACAAAAGGGAAGGACTTTTAGGCTTAGCTCTTGTAAAAGAGCTAAGCCTAATAATTAGAAAGGGGGCACAAAGGAATGCACCGCTACATTATCAAACGACTGCTGTATTTAATTCCAATCCTTATCGGTGTGACTTTTATTGTCTTTGCAATTATGCATTTTAGCCCCGGAGATCCTGCAACATTGCTTCTGGGAGAAGATACGACCCAGGAGGAGATCGAGCGGGTAAGGGAAATTATGGGTCTGAATGATCCTTTTATTGTACAATACGGTAATTTTTTAGGTGGGCTTGCAAGAGGAAATCTCGGAAGGTCACTACAGTCGGGGAGACCTGTGGTAGAGGAAATAGGTGCGAGACTTCCTGCAACGATGCAGCTTGCAGGAGGGGCAATTCTGGTCGCTGTGGTGATCGGTCTTGTGATGGGGATCTTAGCCGCAACAAAACAGTATTCAATCTTCGACGGAGGATCAATGGGTTTTGCTTTATTGGGAGCTTCCATGCCGAACTTTTGGTTAGGTCTTATGATGATTCTTCTTTTCTCAGTGTATTGGAATAATAATTTCGGATATCCTCTTTTTCCTTCTTCGGGATATGGCACATTACGACATTTGGTGATGCCCGCAATTGTATTGGGAACAGCCCATGCAGCATATATAACAAGAATTACCAGATCTTCAATGCTCGAAGTTCTTCGCCAGGATTATATCCGAACATCAAGGGCAAAGGGAATGAGTGAAAGAAAAGTTGTATATTATCATGCTTTATGGAATGCGTTAATTCCTGTTATTACAATAACCGGGTTGCAATTTGGAGTTTTGTTGGGAGGATCCGTTGTCACTGAAACGATCTTTGCTTGGCCGGGAATTGGCAGAATGTTGATTCAAGGAATACGTACACAGAACTATCCAATAGTTCAGGGCACCATCTTAGTCTTTGCATTAATGTTCAGTCTGATTACCCTACTGGTGGACATACTCTATGGATTTATCGATCCAAGAATCAAAGCAAAATATAAGTCATAAGCCAAAAGCAGAGGAGGGTTGAGAAATGGATTCAAAGGAAAAGAATATAAGAGGTGGACTGAAAAGGGGAAATGCTGCTGTTGAAGAAGTCAGAGTGAAGCCTGAAAAAAAAACACGGGGAAAATGGGCTGAGGTTTGGCGAAGACTGAAGAAGAACAAAGTGGCTGTAGCAGGATTATTCCTGTTAGTGTTTTTGGCAATTGTGGCAGTATTTGCTCCTTTGGTAGCACCTGAAGGAATAGATGATCAAAATTATGGAAGGATTCTAGAACCCCCCTCCGGAGAAAACCTTCTGGGTACTGACAACTTAGGAAGGGATGTATTCAGTCGAATTATCTATGGATCCAGAATATCACTGACAATCGGATTTATCACAACATCGATTGGTGTAGTGATTGGTGGGATCTTAGGATCAATCGCAGGATATTATGGGGGAAGAATTGACAATCTGATTATGCGGTTTATCGATATTATACTGGCAATTCCGGGACTTTTACTTGCGATAGCACTGGTGAGCGCTTTGGGACCTTCCCTGACCAACCTTATGATTGCTGTGGGAATCGCATCAGTACCTCAATTTGCAAGATTGGTCAGAGCATCGGTACTGTCGACTAAAGAAAATGAGTTTATCGAGGCAGCCCAGTGTCTGGGAGCTTCTGATCTGCATATTATTGTAAAACATATTTGGCCAAACTCCTTTGCTCCTGTCCTGGTTCAAGCGACACTTCGAATGGGCGCTGCAATTGTCGTAGCATCCGGCCTAAGCTTTTTAGGACTTGGATCGGAACCTCCTACTCCTGAGTGGGGAGCATTATTATCTGACGGAAGACGGTTTTTGAGGGATGCCTGGTGGATGGCAACTTTTCCCGGGGTTGCGATTATGATTACGGTATTAGCATTCAACCTTGTTGGAGACGGGCTTCGTGACGCCCTCGACCCAAGACTGAAAGATTAATAGAAGGAGGAGTCAAATGAGGGAAGAGCTGCTTGAAATAAAGAACTTAAAAATTCATTATATTACAGAAGACGGTACGGGAAGGGCTGTGGAAGATTTAAACCTTTCCATTGGCAAAGGAGAAACATTGGGACTTGTAGGAGAAACCGGTGCAGGGAAGACAACGACCGCACTGGGGATTATGAAGCTTGTTCCCAATCCCCCGGGAAAAATACTTGATGGGGAAATCTGGTTTAAGGGAGAAAATCTTTTGGAAAAATCGGAAGTTCAGATGCGAAAGATTCGTGGCAATGAAATCTCCATGATTTTCCAAGATCCTATGACGTCCCTGAATCCCGTATTTACTGTGGGAAAACAAATCGGTGAAACAATCAAACTCCACCAGAAAGTGAATACCAGCGAAGCCCTGGAACGGGCAAAGGAAATGTTGGAACTGGTAGGAATACCGGGAGAACGTGCGAACAATTATCCCCATGAGTTTTCCGGGGGAATGAAGCAAAGAGTTTTAATTGCTATGGCTCTTGCCTGCAACCCTGCACTTTTGATTGCCGATGAACCGACGACAGCCCTGGATGTTACAATCCAAGCCCAGGTTCTTGAAGTGATGAGAGATCTCAAATCAAAGGTTCAAACATCAATGGTCCTCATCACCCATGATTTGGGAGTTGTTTCAGAGGTGTGTGACCATGTAGCGATTATGTATGCGGGAAAGATTATCGAAGCAGGGAGCATCGAACAAATATTTACTGAACCGCGGCATCCATATACAGTGGGGCTGTTCAATTCCATTCCAAATCCTAAGAGGAAAAACCTAAGATTGGAGCCGATAGCCGGTCTTATGCCTGAGCCTACAGATCTGCCTACGGGGTGCAGTTTCCATCCCCGATGCCCAAAAGCATTGCCCCGGTGCAGCGAAGTGGTTCCTTCAGATGTTTTAATAGAGCATGGACATTATGTGGCATGCATCCTTTATGAAGAGGGACAGAAATAGAAAGGAGGGTTTCCATGGAAAAGGAAAGAGAGAAAATCTTGGAAGTAAAAGATCTTAAGAAGTATTTTAAAACAGGAAAAGGCATGCTTCATGCGGTTGATGAAATCAATTTTCATGTGTATAAAGGGGAAACCCTTGGGCTGGTTGGAGAATCCGGTTGTGGAAAATCTACAACGGGAAGACTGATTCTACGTCTTTTGGATGCCACCTCAGGAAGTGTGGTGTTTGAGGGGAGGGATATCCAAGGTTTTAATCGAAGAGCATTGAAGCAATATCGGAAAGAATGTCAAATGGTTTTTCAGGACCCTTTCTCATCTCTGGACCCGAGGATGAGCATTATGGATATTATTGGAGAGCCGCTAGAGATCCATGGTTTGGTGAGCAATAGAAAAGAGAAGGAAAAAAAAGTCAAAGAATTGATGGATTATGGGGGAGTATCCAGGAATTATGTCAACTCCTACCCCCATGAGCTGGACGGAGGACGAAGACAAAGAGTTGGAATAGCAAGGGCACTGGCAGTTGAACCCAAGCTCATGGTGCTGGATGAACCGGTGTCAGCTCTTGATGTTTCAATGCAGGCACAAATTCTTAATCTTTTTGATGATTTGCAAAAAGAATTTGATTTGACATACATCTTTATTGCCCATGATCTATCGGTTGTGGAATATGTAAGCGATAGAATTGCCGTCATGTATATGGGAAAAATCATGGAGCTGTCTGATTATGAGGCAATTATCCGCCGGCCATCCCATCCATATACAAAAGCATTAGTCTCTGCGATCCCAATTCCAAGTCTTGAGAAATCAGAGGAGAGAATTATTTTGGAGGGAGATGTCCCAAGTCCTGTTGAACCTGGGAGGTTTTGCCGATTCTATGGGCGTTGCAGGGAACGACAGGAGATTTGCAAAGATACAGAAACCCATCTGCGTGAAGTTGAACCAAACCGACATGTCAACTGCTTACTACGGTAGAAAACTATTGAAGGGGTTGGAAGTGAATGAAGATTATTGAAGAAGCAAAAAAAATTGAAGAGGAGATTATCCGCTGGAGAAGGGATCTGCATAAATTTCCGGAACTGGGACTGGATCTGCCGAAAACAGCACACTATGTCATGGAAGCATTAAATGAGATGAATATCCCCTACAACAATGGAATTGCTCAATCAGGGATTGTAGCTTTAATCGAAGGAAAAAAGAATGAAAAAGGGAAAAAGAAGACACTGGGAATCCGTGCTGATATGGATGGACTCCCGATTAAAGAGAAAACCGGGCTGTCGTTTTCTTCAGATAATAATAATATGCATGCCTGTGGTCATGATGGGCACACTGCAATTCTACTGGGAGCTGCGAAGTTACTGAAAAAACATGAAAAAGAGTTTTACGGCAATGTAAAACTCATTTTTCAACCGGGAGAAGAGGGTCCCGGGGGTGCAAAACCAATGATTGAAGAACAGGCACTGGAAAATCCCAGAGTGGATCGAATGCTGGGTCTACACATCAATACGGTCATTGATGAAATCCCTAATGGAGGGATCGGTATAGCAAAAGGACCGATGATGGCATCTGCAGACTGGTTTACTCTTCGTATACAAGGGAAAGGAAGCCATGGGGCAGCGCCTCATGCAGGTGTGGATCCCGTCACTATAACTGCTCAGGTGATTTCGGCCCTGCAGACAATCGTCAGCCGTGAAACGAAACCTATGAATGCAAATGTTATAACCATTGGGAAAATTAATGGTGGTGAAGCTTTCAATGCAATCCCTGATGAAATTGTCATGGAAGGAACCGTCAGAACCATCGAAAAAAAAGACCAGAAGTTTATCAGAACCAGAATGGAAGAGATGATTCATGGAATCTGCAAAGGAATGCGGGGAGATTTTCACTTGGAATACACCGACGGATACCCTGCTTTGGTAAATGATTATGATTTTACAGAATTAATCCATAGAAGTGCAGCCAAGATCATCGGCGATGACAAAATTCATGAAATCAAAAAACCTGTTACCATGGGCGGAGAAGACATGGCATTTTTCCTGGAAGAAGTTCCGGGAACATACTTCTTTCTTGGTGCCAGGGATGAAGGGTTGGAAGAACAATATCCTCACCATAACGCAAGATATATTTTTGATGAAGGGGTATTATGGAAAGGAAGTGCAATTTTTGTTCAGAGCACGTTGGATTATTTAAATAACCCAAAAGGATATTAACAGCTTTGGAAGGGAGGAATAATCGTGCGACCATTGATTGGAATTGGCTATGATATGGCATGCTGTAATCAGAAAAATTACGTCTATTCCATTGAAAAAGCCGGAGGAACTCCGGTTTTAATACCAGTGGCAGAAAATCTGGAAACGATGAGAGGCCTATTGGATGAGCTGGATGGGCTCATTCTGGCGGGAGGAACAGATATCAACCCTCTCTTGTACGGAGAAAATCCGAAATTCGGATTGGGAAATGTGAACCCGGAGAGAGATGAATGGGAACTGAAGATATTGGATTATGCAATTGAGAAACTGAATATTCCCGTACTCGGAATCTGTCGTGGACTTCAATTAATTAATATATATTTTGGAGGAAGCCTTTATCAGCATTTAGAGAAGGAAAAGCCGGAAGGGGAGCTGCACTGGCTTGAAAATTATCCTTCGGGATACCCCAGTCAAGAAATTTGTATTCAAAAGAAATCAAAACTCTATGATATCTACCAAAAAGAAAAAATTAATGTGAACTCTCTGCATAATCAAGGGGTAAAGAAGCTGGGAGAGTGTCTAAGAGCGACGGCACACGGTAAAGATGATCTTATTGAAGGCTTTGAGCATGTATCCAAGCCTTGGATTATAGGAGTCCAATACCATCCGGAACTTATGACAAGGGAGAATAAAGAGCAAATGAAGCTCTTTGAAGCATTTATACATGGGTGTACATCTTCATAATCCTCCTTGAGAAGCCTCGGAAACCGGGGCTTTTCTACTAGAAAAAGAAAACGTGTGTTTTGAAATGATTGACAGTTCATCGACAAAAGGGTAAGATAAAAGCAGGAGAGCAGGATTTTCAGGCCAATTGAGAAGGAGCAGTCAGGAGGGAAGCTATGGAAATGGTGGAGATTTTGAAAGCATTAGGTGATGAAACCCGAATGAGGATCATAAACTTAATTAAAGGGGAGCCGTTATGTGTTTGTGAAATTCAAGAGATCCTTGGAGTGTCACAATCAAATACCTCAAGACATCTAATCAAACTCAAAAACGCGAAACTGATACAAGGAGAAAAGCAAGCCCAATGGGTATACTATGGCCTTAATGAAGTGACGTTTCAAAAACACGGGTTTCTTTCAGAAATTCTTAAGGATTTCGACCAGTGCGCTGAGATGCAAAAAGATCTGGAAAAGCTGAACGAACTGGTTGAGAAAGGGATCACCTGTAATGATCTTATTTTAAAGGCAAATCAGTAAAACCGACAAGCGTTATGACATTATACATAAGCAGGGACTTTCTTAAGGGAATTTAAGAAAGTCTTTTTTTCGATTATTTCGTTGAAAGCTGAGGAAGAGTTAAAGAAAAAAACGGGTATAAGGGTGCAATAATTAAAATCGGAAAGATTAATGATTTATTAGGAGAGGATTAATAATGACCATAAAAGCTGAAATTCTAAGTGTGGGAACGGAGCTGTTACTGGGTGATATCGTTAACACCAATGCCCGCTTCATCTCAAAAGGACTTGCTTCTCTGGGGATCCATCTTTACCGTCAGGGTGTTGTCGGGGACAATCCTCTCAGAATCAAAGAGGAAATCATCAATAGCCTGGAGCGTTCAGATCTTCTTATTATTACCGGAGGACTTGGACCCACCACTGATGATTTAACCCGGGAAGTTGTTGCGGAAACCTTAAACAGACCACTCATTCAAGTGCCGGAAATCCTGGAGGGAATACAAGCGTTTTTTAACTCCATTGGTGTGGAAATGGAAAAAAGCAATGTAAAACAAAGCTATATACCTCAGGGCGCTACCTGGCTTGAAAATAACAATGGAACATCGCCGGGCCTTATTGTTGAAGAAAAAGAAAAAAAAGTAATATTGCTTCCGGGACCTCCGAAGGAAATGGAACCGATGTTTGAGAAGCAGATCCTTCCTTACTTAAGCCGGTATGGATCCGGGATATTGAAGTCTAAGATTCTGAATGTTTTCGGTATCGGGGAAAGTACAATGGAGGCAAGGGTCGAAGATATATTGGAAGAACAGACAAATCCCACGGTTGCCCCCTATTGTATGGAACAAGGGCTGATTCTGAGGGTGACTGCAAAAGCGGAAAGCGAAGAGGAGGCGAACAGAGAAATTGCCGTTGTTGAAAAAAAGTTAAGAGAAAGGCTTGGGGAGTACATATATGGAGTCAATAATGAGAGCCTGGAAGAGGTTGTTGTTTCAAAATTAAAGCAATACAATGAAAGTATAGGGATTGCAGAATCCTGCACGGGGGGAATGTTAGCGGCAACGCTCACGGGAGTTCCCGGAGTTTCGGATTTGTTTCCATTGGGAATCACAACCTACAGTAATGAAAGCAAGGTAAAGATCTTAGGTGTTTCTGAAGAAACAATACGACAGAAAGGTGCTGTCAGTTCTGAAACAGCCATTGAAATGGCGAAAAGAATCAGAGCCCTGAGCAACACCACAATCGGAGTGGGAGTAACGGGAATTGCAGGACCTACAGGAGGATCAATAGAAAAGCCTGTTGGACTGATTTACATCGCTATTGATTATCGTGGCGAAATTCATCATATAAAAAAACAACTCTTCGGTAAAAGGAACGAAATTCGACGAAGAGCAACAAACCATAGTCTTGACCTCATAAGAAAAGTGGTGAAAGGATGAAAAAAACAGAAATCGCAATTATAGGTGGTGGAGCAAGCGGAATGGCGGCAGGAATTGCTGCCGCACAAAAGGGAAGGCAGGTGATTGTGGTTGAAGGACTTCCAAGAGTTGGGAAAAAACTTCTTGCCACCGGAAACGGACGATGCAACCTGACAAATCTTGGTGCTGATTATAGGGGATATCATGGAGAAAAACCGGAGTTTGTGAAAGGTGCTTTTGAGCAATGCAATGTGGAGGATACGCTGAACTTTTTCAGGATTTTGGGACTTGAGACCAAAGTGGAAGATGAGGGAAAAGTCTATCCCTGGTCTGATCAAGCAAACAGTGTCATCGATCTTATGCGTAATGAACTGGAAGCCTTATGCCAAGAGGTGATTACCGGGACTATGGTGACGGGATTGGAAAATACAGAAAAGGGATTTCTTCTTAAGACTGCATCGGGAGAGAGTATTAGCGCAGAAAAAGTGATAATCGCCACCGGAGGAAAAGCCGCACCCCATCTGGGCTCTTTGGGGATCGGTTATGATTTGGCAAAGGGCTTAGGCCACAGGGTAACAGACCTTTATCCGGGGATCGTCCAGATAAAATGTGAGCATCCCCGCCTCAAATCCATTAAAGGGATTAAAATTCAAGGAGAACTCTCGTTATTCAAAGAACAGGAACTGATAAGAAAAGAGCGGGGTGAGATCTTATTCACAGATTACGGAATTTCAGGTCCCCCAACGCTGCAAGTCAGTCGGGGAGTTCATCAAAGAACTAGTGAAAACCTGCAAAAGTATATTCGTATTGACTCATTTCCAACACTTAACGAGGCGAAGCTTTATGAGACGGTGTGGATGATGGTGGGATTAGGCGGAAATAAGGCGATGGATCTGATCGTATCAGGAATTATGAATAAAGCCTTAGGGAGAGTCTTTCTAAAAGAAGCTGGGATTCATCCGGAGGAACCTGGCAGAAATCTTAATGAAGAGAAAGTGCAAAAATTGTGCAATATCATGAAAAGGTGGGACCTGAAAGTAAGCGGGACCCTTTCATGGAAAAACGCTCAAGTGACAATTGGAGGAGTTTCCACATCGGAAATCGAGGCAAAAACCATGGAATCAAAGCTTGTGAAGGGTATTTATTTCTGTGGAGAAATTCTGGATGTGGACGGTGATTGCGGAGGATACAATTTGCAATGGGCATGGTCTTCAGGGATCGTTGCAGGGGAAAAAGCTGCAAAAGAATGCATGCCTGACAAGTAACTCTGTCAGGCACGCATTCTTAAATCTAGTCTCCTTTGGGGATTTCCACGATAAAGTGATTACCATTTTCATTCACATCGACCTGGATACGTCCGTTGTTTCGTTCAATGAGCTCTTTAGCCATGTAAAGCCCGTATCCGCTTCCCTTGTCTTTAGTGGAGAAGCCCTTATCAAAGAGTTTATTCTGATGTTCTTTCGGGATCAGGGGATGGTTATTCGTAACCCTGAATCCGAAAAAGGCTTGGGTTTCGTAGATTTCAATGGAGAGGATCTTCTCCTTTTCATCAGTCCCCTCTAATGCTTCAACCCCATTTTTCACAATATTGGATAGTGATTTCACAAGATCATACAGATCTACGGTGAGAGAATCAGGCAGTTGGATGGTTTTAATATTCAGTTGTATGTCTTTTAGTTTTGTTTGCAGCACTGCATCATAAAGAACGGCTTCAATTTCAGGAATTCCAACCTCATAGGTGCTGTGTATCGTGGTTCCGTCTTCCGCGATTCGTTGAATATAGCCGATGGCGCGATCCTTATGATCAAGATGCAAAAGCCCCTGAATTACCTGAAGGTGGTTGGAAAAATCATGCTTGTACATTCGGAGCTTCTCATTCAGCTCTTCGCTTAAAGAGAGTCTGTAACTTGCCACTTCTTTTTGTGTTACAATGTTGGAGATAATAAAGATTTCAACAAAAATCCATATGGCCACTAATGTACTGATCAATGTAATTAAGTACAGGTTCATTCGCAATGGCTCTTGAATGGAGCGAGTTAGTGAGGATTGAGGAATGTTTGCCGTTAAAATGGCAGGCAGTTCCTCTAAGGGAAAACTATAAAACACTTGATTTTCATCATCGGATTGGAAGGAAGCATATCCTGCGGAGCGGGAATGTTCTCTTAATAAATCCTCGGGAAGCAACCCGGTCTGTCCATGATAAAAAGGACTGAAGTCATCGTACCACAAACTGATATTTCCATCTTCACCAATATAGACATGACGGTACAAATCAGCAAAAGCTTCATAATCTAAAGAAACAAACACATACCCCACAGTTCCCTCTATTTCCAAGTAAGGAATGCTTTGGACATAAACCAGTAGATTGTCCACGAGTCCTTCTTGTTCTTCCTCATTTACCGCATCATCCTCTGAAGGTTCTTCAGGAGAAAAAACCCAGTGATAGGGGACTGAATACCATCCATCTTCAAGGTTTTCTGCAAGAAGGTCAAGAAATAAACTGCTTCCCGTAAAAGAGTCTTCAAAAACCGGAGAGTTTCGAAATGCCAGTAAATCCTTCGTGATAATCGCGCTGTTGCCTATGTAAGAACTGGAATTTTCAATGGAGGAAATCTGACGGTCCATGTAATTGTGGAAGCCTTCCTGAGCCCGATCAACCATTGTTTCGTAATCTTCCAAACCTTTCTGAACACCAGGCTGATCTGCGAAGTCCTCAAGGTCATCTTCGATTGAAAGCAAGTTATCCTGAAGAGTCCGCCCTGTTCGCTCGACGGTTTCAACAATCCGTTCTTTTTGGTCATCTTCTATTGCTGAAAGGGTTTGCCGCTGGATAAAAAACACATTAAATAGAATCGGGATGTAGATCAATATCAGAAATAAGGCCAGTAAACGTACCTGCATCGGACGTTTTTCGTAGATTAAATAAAAAATCTTTTTCAAGTTTTCACCTCTATTCATAAGTTGAAGGGTTAACATAACACCCTTTTCTATAAGTAGTATATCGAAGCTAACGACATTATTCAACAATAATCGGGAAGCATATGAGGAAATGCTTCGAAAATCTTCAAGATTTGCTGCAAATAATGGGATTATAAGTCTATTCACCCCAATTGTGCACTATAAAGTTCAAAGAACAGAATATTTCAAAAGCCATAAAATCTTTTTTAAGAGATACAAAAATTAACACTGTAAAACAATGCGGATTTTTACTATAATAGAAGTACGTGCAAGTCATATTAAAAAACTTTCTATCATTGTTAAACGCATGACAATATAATATAAGGAGGAATGGAAATGACAAGAAAAAAGCAAACCATGGACGGAAATGCTGCAGCGGCATATGTATCTTACGCTTTCACAGAGGTAGCAGCAATTTATCCTATCACACCTTCATCGAACATGGCTGAGAATGTTGATGAATGGAGTGCTAACGGCATGAAAAACATTTTCGGACAAACAGTAAGGGTTTCCGAGCTTCAATCGGAAGCGGGGGCTGCGGGAGCAGTACATGGATCTTTACAGGGTGGAGCTTTAACAACGACTTACACCGCATCTCAAGGACTGTTGTTAATGATTCCCAACATGTATAAACTTGCAGGCGAGTTATTACCCGGAGTGTTTCATGTAAGTGCTCGAGCAGTTGCAGGACATGCACTGTCCATCTTCGGAGATCACTCAGATGTGATGGCAACGCGGCAGACAGGCTGTGCAATGCTGGCATCGGGAAGCGTACAGGAAGTAATGGATCTTGGAGGGATTGCTCATCTGGCGGCGATCAAGTCCAGTGTTCCTTTTGTTCACTTCTTTGACGGTTTCAGAACTTCCCATGAAATGCAGAAAATTGAAGTCATTGAATTTGATGAATTCGATAAATTAGTGGACAAGGAAAAAATCAAAGAGTTCAGAGACAAATCGTTAAACCCGCAAACTCCGGTTATACGAGGAACTGCACAGAATCCGGATGTTTTTTTTCAAGCAAAAGAAGCGTCGAATCCCTATTACACCAACCTTCCGGATGTTGTTAATGACTATATGGAAAAAATCAGTGAAATGACAGGAAGAGAATATAAACCATTTACTTACTATGGTGCAGAAGATGCGGAAAAAGTGATCATTGCTATGGGTTCAGTGACTGAAACGATCGATGAGACAGTCGATTATCTTATGGCAAAAGGAGAGAAAGTGGGAGTTATTAAAGTTCATCTCTATCGACCATTTTCTGCTAAATACTTTTTTAATGTATTTCCAAGCACAGCAAAGAAAATTGCGGTGATGGATCGGACTAAAGAGCCGGGAGCTTTAGGAGAGCCTTTATACCAGGATATTCAAAGCATTTTCTATAATCATGAAGAAAAACCGATGATCATCGGAGGACGTTATGGCTTAGGTTCAAAAGATACAACCCCAAGTCAGATTAAAGCCGTATTTGACAACCTTGATGCAGAAGAGCCTAAAAACAGCTTTACCATTGGAATTGTCGATGATGTAACGAATCTGAGCCTGGAGATGAAAGATCAGATTGTTACGGCACCGAAAGGAACCATACGCTGTAAATTCTGGGGCCTCGGATCAGACGGTACAGTCGGTGCAAACAAAGAAGCGATTAAAATCATCGGTGAGAATACAGACAAATATGCGCAGGCCTATTTTTCATATGATTCTAAGAAATCCGGCGGAGTGACAATTTCTCACCTTCGATTTGGAGACAAGCCGATCCGGTCCACTTATCTGATTGATGAAGCGGATTATATTGCCTGTCATAATCAGGCTTATGTGAATCAGTATGATCTGTTGAAAGGGCTGAAAAAAGGCGGGACATTTCTGTTGAACTGCCTATGGTCTAAGGAAGAACTGGATTCAAAGCTTCCTGCATCCTTAAAAGCATATATTAAAGAGAATGATATTCAGTTCTATATCATCAATGGAACTGACATTGCAAGAGACATCGGCCTTGGAAATCGAATCAATATGGTGATGCAGGCAGCATTCTTCAAACTTGCAGAAGTCATTGATGTAAACGAGGCTGTGGATTATCTCAAAAAAGCCATTGTGAAAGCATATGGAAGCAAAGGTGAAAAAGTCGTTGAAATGAATCAAAAAGCTGTGGACCAGGGAGTCAATGCTCTAGTGAAAATTGATCAGGACACCATTGAAAATTGGAACCTGGATGATCATAAAGAGGCAACTTCAAAAGGAAAGCCTGAATTTATCACAAACATTCTTGAGCCGATGAATGCACAAGAGGGAGACGCATTACCGGTGTCCACATTTGCTGATAAAGCCGACGGAACTTTCCCAATGGGAACCACAGAATATGAAAAACGCGGGATTGCAGTCAGTGTTCCAGAGTGGAAAAAGGAAAACTGTATTCAATGCAATCAATGTGCCTATGTCTGTCCCCACGCAGCGATTCGACCTTTCATCATCACTGAGAAGGAACGTGAGAATGCTCCGCAGAGCATGGAAACTTTAAAAGCTATGGGGAAAGAGTTTGCAGGGTATGAATACAAAATCCAAGTGACACCTCTGGACTGTACAGGATGCGGAAACTGTGTTGAGGTTTGTCCCGCACCGAAGGGTAAAGCTCTGATCATGGAAGCAATGGAGGGGCAGGCAGCCAAGGAAAAAGACAATTTTGATTATTTGATGACTTTGGAAAACCGGGCGAAATTAACGAACACGGAAAATCTTAAGGGATCTCAATTCAAACAGCCGCTGTTCGAGTTCTCCGGTGCCTGTGCAGGTTGTGGTGAAACTCCATATGTAAAACTTATTACGCAGCTGTTTGGTGATCGAATGGTGATTGCAAATGCCACCGGTTGTTCATCAATCTATGGAGGAAGTGCACCTTCCGTTCCATACACCACAAACGAAGACGGGTTTGGGCCGGCATGGGCCAACTCGCTGTTTGAAGATAACGCAGAGTATGGTTACGGTATTCATTTGGCAAACCTTCAAATCCGGGATAAAATCCAGGACCTGATGGAAGAAGCCAATGTTTCTGATGAGCTCCAGGCGAGTTTCGACAAATGGATTGAAAACAAGTTGAACGCCAAAGGTTCGAAGGAAGCAACAATTGAGATGCTGCCACTTCTTGAAAAAGAGAAATCCGTTCCTGAAGTTCAAGAGATTCTTGATAAGAAAAAATACCTAGTTAAGAACTCTCAGTGGATCTTTGGTGGAGACGGATGGGCTTATGACATCGGATATGGCGGACTTGATCATGTGATCGCATCTGCGGAAGATGTAAATATTCTCGTAATGGATACAGAAGTGTACTCCAACACGGGCGGTCAATCCTCAAAAGCTTCTCCAACGGCATCAGTGGCAAAATTTGCTGCATCCGGTAAAAAGACCAAGAAAAAAGACCTTGGACTAATGGCAACCAACTATGGTTACGTGTATGTTGCTCAAATTGCCATGGGAGCTGATAAGAATCAGGCACTGAAAGCCATTAAGGAGGCAGAAGCATATCCGGGACCATCAGTGATTATTGCGTACTCTCCTTGCGTTGCTCATGGAATTTCAACAGGTATGGGAACTACACAAAAACAGCAGAAAGAAGCAGTGGATGCAGGTTACTGGCACCTATACAGATTTAATCCCGAGCTGAAGAAGCAAGGAAAGAATCCTTTTGTTCTTGATTCGAAAGAGCCAACGAAATCCTTCAGAGATTTTCTGATGAGTGAGGTTCGTTATTCATCATTAACAAAGACATTCCCTGAAGTTGCGGATGATCTTTTCAAGAAATCGGAAGAGGACGCAAAAGAACGATATCAAAACTACAAACGATTGGCAGAGAACCAGTAAAGAATTTTCAAGAGCAGGGATCGGAAAACTCCGGTCCTTGCCTTTTTTTTTGAGAAAGGCTAAAATAAGGGAAAGAGTCGGAAGAGCAGGTGGAGAAGCAATGGATGAACGAAGAGGAAAGACAAAAATTCAAATAGCGAGAGACATACTTCTTGTAGTTGTACTTACTGTTTTTGCGGCACAGCTACGGGTGCATCCATTTGATACAACCTTTCGAATCGGCCTGGGGGTCATCGTTTTTGCTCTCGGATGTCTTTATAAAAGGGAAATGCCCATATTTTTGACTGGGATTTTAGTCTCAGTGGCAACACTTGCATTTCGCACATCCATCTCTCTTTGGACACAGACAGCACCTTTGTCGGAAGCAGTCCTGATTCACCTTCCGGGCTCCCTGTATTATACTTTTTTTGCGATTATTCTCGTTCTGATCAAAGTCAGGGAATTGGAATATCAACCTTTGAAAAGAGGGGTTTTATTGGGGCTCATTGATTTTTCATCAAATGTTTTTGAAGTGGGTCTCCGGTTTTTTATTGTTGAAGAGTTGACCGGGATTGATTCGTTTCCCACTCATCTTCTGAGTTTTCTGGTCGTAGGATTTTTACGGATGTTTTTTGTGACGGGACTCTATGCAACCGTCCAAAACCAGAGACTCCGCTTGATTAGGAGAACAGAAAATAAACGATTCGAAGAGCTGGTCCTCTTAACAAGTTCTCTTCAGGCGGAAGTATTCTATATCCAAAAATCCTCCGGAGATATGGAGGATTTGACGAAGGAAAGCTATGAAATATACAAGGCATTAATGGAAAAAGGCGAAAGAGAGCTTGGGAAAAAAGCTCTGTACATTTCGAGGATGATGCATGAGGTAAAGCATGATTATACAAGAATCAATACTGGATTAAAAAAGCTTTTGAAGCCTCCGGAACGGTCTGACTATGTCTTCTCTGAACTTGTGGACTTATCGATTAAAGTACATAAGGATTATAGCGAAGAGATGGAAAAAAATATTCTCTTTAATAAAAAACTGCTGACGGATTTTCGACCGAAGGCTCCCCTTGTTTGGACATCGATTCTGAACAATTTGATGGCAAATGCCGTGGAAGCCATTTCGTCGAAGGGAAATATCTTAATCTCTTTGTCGAAGGAAGGATCAAAGCTTACCTTTTCGATTGAAGATAACGGAGAAGGAATGGATCCGAAGGATCTTGACCACATATTTATTCCAGGATTTTCCAACAAGCTGGATCATTCCTCAGGAACATTTTCCAGCGGCCTTGGACTTTCCCATGTGGAGAATCTCGTGCAGCACTTTAACGGAGAGATTACAGTTTCCAGTGAGAAAGGAAAGGGCAGCAGGTTTGAGATCATGGTAGAGGAAGATGTTATCACGAAGGGGGTGACTCAATGAAGGGTGGATATCGAGTATTAATTGTGGATGACGATCCAGGTGTAAGAAGAATGTTAGCAAAGATCATCGAGGAAGAAGAACTGGCTTTGGTGATCGGTGAAGCGGAGAATGGGGTGGAGGCTGTGGAGTTGGCCTTTGATCTTGATCCGGACCTTATTATGATCGACTTGCTCATGCCTGAATTAGATGGAATAGAAACCATTAAAAAGTTGAAATCCAAAGGATTTTCAGGAAGCTTTATTCTTCTTTCGAAAATTACAGATAAGATGATGGTAAGAGAAGCATATCAAGCAGGGGTGGAATTTTATATTCATAAACCGATTAATCGAGATGAAGTGTGTTCAGTTGTTGAAAAGATTTTACGCTATCAGGGGATGGAGAAAACATTTAAAGGAATACAGAGTTTCCTGAACAACCAGCAAAGTTCCTCTGTAATCGAGCATATACAAAAAACAGCCACTCACTCCAAAGCTGATTCAGCCCAAAAGGCACGAGTTGTAGCTGAAAATATCGTAATGGATTTAGGCATCTTAAGTCAAAGCGGGAGCAATGATATCCTGGAGGCGATGGAAATTCTCTCCGGATTAAAGGACAATGAAGATATTAAATTATTACAAAATCTGAAAGTACTTTATCAAAAAATTGGAGAAAGCTATAATAACAAAGGGGTTGTTGACATTGCTTCGGGTGAAAAAGCCATTGAAAGACGGATCAGAAGAACGGTCGAGTATGCTCTCAACAATTTGGCTAATCTGGGGATTGAAGATTATTACCACCCCAAATTTGAGAGATTCGCCCATCGGCTCTTTGATTTTTCCACAATCAGGGAAGAGATGCAAAGAATCCAGAAAAAAACTGATAAGCGGCCAAAGTTAAATGTTAAACGGTTTTTAGAAGGCCTGTTGCGGGAAATAAAACAGGAAGAAACAGGTATATTCAGATAATTATAATTATTTCAAAAACCGATAGTAGGATTCTGTCGGTTTTTGTAGTTTTTGAGAACCTGGTCCGTATAATCATACTAGCCCATAAAAAATGGATGGGCGAAGTTGATAAAATTTTAAGGAGGAGTGTAATTCATGAAAAAGAGTAAAATTTTTGTTGTACTGTTAATCAGTGTATTCGTACTTTCATTATTCATGGTCGGCTGTGGAAATGGCAACGGCGATGAAGAAAACGGTGAGCCGGGCGGTGAAAGACCTGAGCGGCTGGCAGTTGCAACCGGAGGAACAACCGGAGTGTATTATCCTCTAGGTGGAGGAATTGCCAACATTATTTCTGAAAATGTTGATGGTGTCACTGCAAATGCAGAATCAACAGGTGCATCAGTAGAGAACGTAAATCTTCTCAGTGATGGCGATGTAGACTTTGCAATGGTTCAAAATGACATTGCATATTATGCTTTTAATGGAGAGGAAATGTTTGATGATCAGGATCCTATGGAAAATCTGCGAGGAATTGCAACTTTATACCCTGAGACAATCCAAATTGTTGCAGATGCAAATGCGGGAATTAATTCCATTGAAGATCTTGTAGGAAAAAGAGTAGCAGTAGGAGCTCCCGGAAGTGGAACGGAAGCCAACGCGAGACAAATTTTAGCGGCTCACGGAATTTCTTATGATGACTTTACGGCAGATTTCCTTTCTTTTGGTGAAGCAGCAGATAATCTAAGAGACGGAAACGTTGATGCAGCCTTTGTTACAGCAGGAACTCCGACAGCAGCGATTACAGACCTTTCTACTCAGCATAATGTTATATTGCTTTCTATGGATCAGGATAAAATTGATGCATTGATTGCTGATTATCCATATTATGCACAAGTTGAAATTGCGGGAGGAACCTATAGAAACCAGGACGACGATGTTACAGCCGTTGCAGTAATGGCAATGCTGGCAGTGAGAGCAGAGCTTGACGACGACTTAATTTATGATATTACAGAAGCAATTTTTACTAACTTAAATGTTCTTGCAAACCAACATGCAAGAGGGGGAGATGTTACATTGGAAGGAGCTTTAGATGGAATGTCCCTTGAAGTCCATCCGGGAGCTCAAAGATACTTTGACGAGCAATAAACAGCGACAATGAAACTTCAAATTTTTCAGGATAAGGTATCGCCTCGGCGATACCTTACCCTTCTTAAACAAAAAAGGGTAATCCCTTTTCTTCTTATGTTTGCAGCTTTTTTGCTGGCTTATGTGCTTTGGCCGGTGATGGTCCTCAGTATTACATCTGAAGAAGGAACAGTTCTTCTGCTGCCGATTGACAAAGAGGAAGAATTTTCAATGATTTATACCCATTCGGTGGAAAAAACAGATGTGGAAGATGTGTTTATGATGAATCAACAGAAAGAAATGGTTTTAATTCGCACTGAATATGAGTCCTTTGGAGCCGGTCTTCCTACAGAATCTTATGGAGATTTCCGAAAAGTCGGGAAGCGCTATATAAATGATGGCATCAACGAAGTTATCGACTCTTTCAATTTGCGGGTCGGAAGAGTTGCAAATCATCGGATAAGAGATTCTAAAGGGAATACGATCGAATTAATTCAACACTTTGAAGCGGGAGACTCCGCCAGGATTGAGATAAAAAAGGTTTCAAGGTTTGAAACCTGGCAGTACTGAAAGGAGGAAGCACTTTGACAAATGATAAACAAAAACGAATTCAAGATCAGGCTGAAGTGGAAATTAACGTCGAAGAGAAGCTGGCAGAACTGGATCAGTCCTCAAACGTCAGGAAGCTGGCCGGGAATCTGG
>PWFQ01000074.1 GCA_003554105.1 Clostridiaceae bacterium
GCATCAATGGCCTGTTGGAGACGTTCCCGGGTTAGCCCAAGAAGCGTTTGGTTCTTCTCACCGATGCGGACACCATCATTATATGAAACGATTTGCCCCTGATAATCCTCTGCTAGGCGCTGAATGATTTCCTCTTCCTTATCAGGAACACGTAACACAAGAATTCGGGGACCCATGTCTATATGATCAATATCTTCAAATAAGTTACGGTTCACAACTTCTGACAAAACTTCGGTACCGTTGCAGGGTGCAAGGATAATGTGCTCAGCATCGTCAGGATCGGTAAGATCAATACCGGCGTTTGTTATAAAAAGCAGACTGTTATTTTCATCGGACTGACTTTGTCCTTCTTCAAGGGTCACTTCTCTGTATTCCGGAAGCTGAAGAAATCGATTCCTTGTATTTTCCGGATTCTTTGACCGGATGAAAAGCAATCGTGTACCGATGCGTAGATAAATCATCTTGATAACCTCCTATATTTTTCTTTAAACTCCATACACTCCTAGCCTATCTTTAATTTAACGAATTATGAGGAGAGATGCAAGAGGAAATTAATAATTAATAATCATTATCAAATAAATTGATTGATTGTAGTTTTCAGTGGTATAATAGTAATAGGGAATAACATTAAAAGGAGCGTTTGCGATGAAAGGGAGAAAAATAATATTGATCATCGTCCTTGTTGGTGTCGTACTTTTGGGAGGGTTTTATTTTTCCCGTTCAATGTCAACAAGTTCAGTGAATAAAAGTGCTGTCAACCCCATTAAATTGACCTATGACATAGAAAATTACTCAGTTGCCACTTTTGCAGGAGGTTGTTTTTGGTGCATGGAACCCCCATTCCGAAAACTGGACGGTGTGATCGATGTGGTTTCCGGTTATACGGGAGGACATACGGAAAATCCAACCTATAATGAGGTAGTTGCCGGTGGGACAGGGCATTTGGAGGCTATTCAGGTGGTGTACGATGATAATATCATCACCTATGAATCGTTACTTCAAGTCTATTGGAGACAGGTTAATCCCACTGATGACGGTGGGCAGTTTGTCGACAGGGGAGAATCTTATACTTCAGCAATATTTTATCATAATGAAGAACAACAACAGCTTGCTGATCAATCGAAGGAAGAATTGGCAGAGTCCGGACGATTTGACGAACCTCTTGTCACACCCATTCGTGAAGCAATGATCTTTTACAGGGCAGAAGAATATCATCAGGATTATGCCAATAAGAATCCTGTCCGCTATCAGTTTTACACGAGAAACTCAGGAAGGGATGAGTTCCTGGACGAAGTGTGGGGGGATGAAAGAGAATACGACGTCCCATACCTGGAGCGACCTTACAGTAAGCCCTCTGATGAGGAACTGCGGGAAATCCTTACTGAACGTCAATATCGCGTGACCCAGGAGGACGGAACAGAGCCTGCATTCAACAACGAATATTGGGATTTCTATGAAGATGGAATCTATGTGGATATCGTCTCAGGAGAGCCGCTTTTCAGTTCTCTGGATCAATATGATTCCGGAACAGGCTGGCCAAGCTTTATCCGTCCATTAGTGGATGAACATATCGTTGAACATGAGGATCGAAGTTTATTTTTCCTTCGTACCGAGGTCCGCAGTCGCTTCGGAGATTCCCATTTAGGTCATGTGTTCGAAGATGGACCAGAACCGACGGGACTTCGCTATTGCATTAACTCTGCAGCTCTCCGATTTGTTCCTGTTGAGGATCTTGAGGGTGAAGGATACGGAGAATTTCTTCATCTCTTTGACGATTAAAACTGAGGATTTATCCTATGCATGGATTGAGTTTTATCATCACAGGCAAAAACAGGAATGGAGGAGATACGATGATGATCTTGCCTTTTAATCGGAAAGTAGTCTATGAAGGGATTTCCGTCGAGCACTTTTATGAAGTCCAGGACCAGCTGGTCAGGCACGAAATTCCTTTTAAAACCGACATTGATAGAAATTACCGCCAGACAAGACTGAACGTAGGACAGGAAATCGGAGGACCTGCATCGGAGAATATGGAAACTCACAGCATTTTTCGCATTTATGTGCATAAAGATCGGGTGAAGGATGTGAAGGAAGCATTGATTCACCGGAGAAAAAACAGGAGAGGAAAGAATGAAGAATAGAAAAATTCTTCTTAAATCCATGAACCCACAAGAAAAGGAAGTTTTCTTGTGGGTTTTTACATGGAATAGAGGTGTAGTTTGCAACATTACATACTCTGACCAGATCACTCCATCATAATCAAGAGATCAAGTATTAATTGCCCCTGATCTTTTACAAATCCCAAAGATAGATTTTCCAGGTTGTCGTCGGCTGTATCAAGAAACTCATAATAATCTTCACCAACTCCCACAGCAAATTGAGCGTTATAATAAAGCTGCTGTACTGCTCCGGATGCCTGATTGTTGACCATCAAAAAAGAAGACATATCATTTCGTTTTATCCGATCTTCAACGTTCACAAGAAGTTCCTGTATGCGATAAGAATCAGTTCTTGAAGTATGGATGGTAATGAGGAGTTCATCTCTTGCACGTGTGGGTAAATAACCGAGATCATAGTAGCGGTATGAAGTATAATGACTGGGAAAAATCGGGTTTTGCAAATAGCGTTGAGGACTTTCCTGATTCAAAATACTTCCTTTACCATCCCAGAAGATGAAAATCATCGTTTCTTCAAAAGGCTCTTCGATTTCATTGAGGGTTTCAATCAAAGCTAAAAGATTGGCAATGCCCATTCGTCTGCTGGCAGATGGATGACCCTCATCCACAAACAATCGATCATATCGGGTGCCGATCAATGTGATCACTTCTTCGTTTTTATGTTCCTCAACGCTTTGAAGACTATCCCAGTTCTTTCCGGGCATGATGCCCATCAAGGTTTCAGGATCTTTTGCACTTTCTTCATAATGTTGAAGAATGATTTGGAATTTTTCCCGTCCCTCATTGAGACGATCTGTCGGCAGTTTTTCCACATTCAGAATTCGATGAATTTCCGGCCCTGAGAATCCGAATTCTTTGAGCTCGCTAATCGCTAGATCCCTGGGATCAATGTCTCTTTGCATGCGCTCAATTTCAAATTCTGAAAGCCCATGATACTGATCAAATAAATAATTTTCCTCTTTCTGAGGGATTAAGCCGTTTGCTTGAAGATGAGATGCAATATATTGCTGAACAGCTTCCTGATCTTCCAGGGAGAGTATATTTTCATAATGCTCCATTGCTCTTTGGGAATCAAAATCATAAGGACTTTGTCCTTTTGGATAAAGAATAAAACCGATCAAAAAGATCAGGATGAATGATTTCACGATGATTGGTTTTCGATAGCACCGCCAATTTTTTAATTGTTCGATGAAGGTTTTAGGTGAAAGAAATAAGATTCCTTTCCAAATCAATGAAACCACGGGAGAGTTTCGCTTCTCAAATTCTTCCTTAAGCCCTTCACCAATAAGATTGAGGGAGGTTAAAGTGATAAAGATGGCCATGGAGGGGAAAAAAACCAGCCAGTAATTTTGATTAGCAATGTTTTCCCGAACACGATAAAAAAGACTGGACCATTCTGGATCCAGGGAAGTATACCACCCCGGGACATCATCGATGATCGATGCAGCCTGACGGTTCCCTATAAAAACTCCCAGAATTGCCAGTTGAGAAACAAGAAACAGCACCAAACCCATCTCAAGGAAAAACCAGCTGACATAATATGGAATGAGATGAGGAGTGAGGTTTTGATAGAGTATTTGACCGAGATGTTTACCAACGGCAATCTCACCTTCAATAAAATCTTCCATCATTAGATTTGCAGTTTTCTGTTCGATTTGTTTCGCCAGTTTGCCCCATCCGATAATTGTAAAAAACACCAGAAAAATAGGCATGGCACGGCTTAAGGGAAGATTTCCGATGTAACTGATATTAAGCACGATATAACTGATGATCAATGTGGGTAGAAAAGCAAAAAGTGAACTGAAAACATGAATTAATTTAGACAAAGGTTTGACGCCAACTCCTGCAAAAGTTCCAATTGGAACTGCAAGGAGAAATCTGCAAAGTGTGGCTAAAAAAAGAAACCTTAACGTGGTCCTAGTTCCATAGATTATTCGACTATAAAGGTCTCTTCCCAGATCATCGGTACCAAATAGATTCTCATTATTCGGTGCATGGGGAGCCTGTTCAAAAGAACGAACCATTTCTCCATCCACTTCTTTTTCATGAACTCTCATCCGACCGCTTTGGTAATTAGGATCTCCATCAGTAAAAAAGCCGGGAAATAAAGCAACAAGAACGACGATGAAAAGGATGAAACATCCTGCAAGCAAGGGAATATTTATTTTTTTCACTGAGCCACCTCCTTGAACTGCAGCAATCGTATATTTATCTAAGGTTTAAATTTATCTACGCATAAAACAGTGCCTTGGTTTCATTCGTGTTTAAA
>PWFQ01000004.1 GCA_003554105.1 Clostridiaceae bacterium
AACCAGACATGGTCGGTGCCTCCCGAGTTGGTTTTGGTGAAGATGATCACCGCCGTGCTTACCCCGGCATACGGCTTAAACACCCCGCTCGGCATGGAGATCACCGCGTTGAGCTGCTGCTCCTCCACCAGGATGCGGCGGATCTCCCTGTGCGCGTTGGAACTTCCAAACAAAACGCCATCAGGCACCACTACCGCGGCGCGTCCGCCCACCTTTAATGCCCGCAAAAAGAGCGCGTTAAAGAGCAGTTCGGTCTTTTTGGTTTTCACGGTCTGCAGCAGGTCGGTGGCCACGCTGTCGTAATCGAGTGACCCCTTGAACGGCGGATTTGCCAGAATCAGGTCGAACCGGTTGCGCAAGTCGTTGTCATCGGATGAGGCGAGCGAATCTTTATAGTCGATGGTGGCCCCGTCAAACCCGTGCATCACCATGTTCATATTACCGATGCGCAGCATGGAGCTGTCAAAATCGTAGCCGGTGAACATCTCCTTCTGAAAATGCTCGCGGGCCTTGTCATCCACCATCGCCGCTGCGTGATGGTCGCGGATATACTCCCCTGCCGCCACCAGGAACCCGGCCGTGCCGCAGGCGGGATCGGCAATATTCTCCAACGGTTTGGGCTGCGTCAGCTCCACCATCATCTTGATGATGTGCCTCGGAGTTCGGAACTGCCCGTTCTGCCCCGCCACGCTCAGCTTGGAGAGCATGTATTCGTACATATCGCCCTTGGTATCACGGTCGCTCATGTCGAGCTGGTCCATCAGCTCCACCACCCGCGCCAGCGTGGACGCTTTGGGAAACATAAAGATAGCGCCCTCCATGTGCTTGCGGTAGGTATTGCCGTTCCGGCCGCCCAACTCCTTGATAAAGGGAAACACATCATCACGGATACGGTCGAACATCTCCTGGGGATCGAGCTGTTTCAGGTTTTTCCACCGCAGGTGTTCCTGATCGTCAGAAAATGTTGGATTTTTAACCGGATTCCCCGTTCGTTCCGCTTTCTTCTCATCCCGCGTCTGTTGGTCATCCAGCCCTTTAATAAAGAGCAGGTAGGTGAGCTGTTCGATCACCGTCAGCGGATTGGAGATCCCCGCCGTCCAAAGCGTTTCCCAGATTTTATCGACTTTGTTTTTTAGATCGCCTGTGAGCATGGGGTTATTAATTTAAATTGTTGAATTCAGGGATTTGAACATAATAGAAATCCTGTTTAAAGGTCAATTTGTTTACGAAGATTCAAGATTCTCCCACTCATCTTTTTTCCGGGCAGCTATGGATATAACGTCGAGTGCTTTTCGGACTTTCTGAGAGGTTTCCGGATAATTGAGCTTCCCATTTTCATCGATACTCATCCAGGGCTGATCCTTTGGGGTTTTAATCACTCCTATCGTAAACCATCGCCCTGTTCTCATCACACGAGGTTTTACGACCTCAAGGCCTGCTTCCTTTCCGGCCTCAATCACAACCCGGTGCCAGAATTTCCTGGCTGCCTTTCTCCTTTCCTTCTCTTTTATGTGAACCTTGAAACAAAATTTTTCTTGTTCAGACTGGAGATAAAGAGAATTTTCATCACCAATGTTTTCAAATCCAAACCAATAACCCATAAAACCTCCGCTGGGGTTGGGTACGTATCCGAAATCACCGTCATTAAGATCCCGCTTCAGTTTTGAGTAAAACCCTGTCCATTGGGTCCCTGTCCAATCTTTCACCGGTTTTGTTTCATAAGCATCCAGATTTTTCTGTATCTGTTCCAGGTACCTCTCATAATGATCAACAATATCACTCGTGCCGGTCTGGTATTCATCCTTTAAAAGATTGCGCATATGTTGCCTGCCAAAATGAGAAAATTCACTGTCTTTTACTCTCTTCATATCCGACTGCTCCCACATTTTATAGTAGATTCCCAAAATTTGTGAATCGGTGATATCCTCGAGTTTTTCATCTTTATGAATGTTTTCCCGATAGCGTTTCAACTGGTCTGAATGTTCCCTGGTGTGCATCTTGTTTTCTACAATCACCGCCCATTGTTTTCCGGATTGATCGGTTAGCAGTACCAATACATCAATATTCCGGTACTGGGTTTTAACATATACTTTTTGAACACCTGAAATATTCTTTCCGGTGATATCTATGAAATCAAACAAAACCGATCGGCTAAACGAGTGAAGTGGTTCATCTTCGAATGTCGGATCTGCCCAGCTCAACAGCCAGGCGATAAATGCATCATGGCTTAGTTCAGATGTTGCATAATTGAATAAATTTGGTGTTTGGTTTTTCTTCATGGTAAAACTCCAGCGATTAAAATTGGTAAAAAAATTACGTTAACCGGTCTATCCGTTCATTGATCTGATTCAGTTGTTTCCCCACTTTATTCTCTCCATATCGATAAGAGTAGTGCATTACCCTGTATAAGGTGATTTCATAAGGTTTTTTCGTGATTTGACAGTGCAACACATCCTCTTTATCTGACTTCTGGTTGAGCAGCCAGTTTTTAGCTGCTTTGTACGTTTTTCCTCCAAAACAGATCAGGTGATAGTGCTCTTGGCTGAGTTCTTGAAGTACATATTCAATCTGATTAAACGAGTGATCCTTCAAATCAACTTTGGAAGAATCAGACTCCACTTTATCCATTAAATCTGTCATGAATCCACCAATGAGATTTACTAATAGCTCTCGGCCTTTTTCGTCTTCATCTCCGGCAGATCCCTGTATCACACTCTTCAACCGCTTATCACCGGCAGAGTTGGAATGAAAGTTTCTGATCTTATTAAGACTTTTTGACGGATTTAAGCCCAAAAAGATAATATGAGGTTTAAACAATTTGTCTACTATTTGCGAGTCAATGTCCGGCATTTTCATCGAATCCTCTTCCCAAATCGCCAAGGCGTTGATATTGGATTTTAATAGGTCTCTGATACTTTCTTTCATGACATTTTCTTATTTGATGTTATCTCTACCTCGTACCTCACCAACGGAAACACTCCTAAAAGAACCGAATCCCTGTCGCGAATTACAAATACGTTGTCCTCAATCGTAGCGACACCCATTATAATCTGTTTTTGGTTGGGTTTATTGGAGTATTCCGTTGTCACTGTTTCCAACACCCGCTCATCTCCAAAATGGTTGTAGCTGCAGGTTTCGGTTTTCTGAACAGGTGTGATTTTGAACGTTTGATATCCCAGGTTTGATAGCTTTTCGAATTCTACATCCAGCCTCTCCTCCCACGATTCAAGATTCAAAAAGTGACCTTTTGGATGGTTTTGATATTCTTTCAAAAGTATCGGAATAATCTTTTCAATAATATCTGAATCTACATCAACCGGGTAGTACCAGAGCATCGGGTCATGCTTTTTCTTATAGCTGATGAGCATATCGTACAGCGTTTTGTATTTCTCGTCCCGATTTGATCCGATGAAATAGTGCGATTTTGAGCCTATTGTAGTCATATAAAAGGCAAGCCCACTACCTTCCGCCCCGATTTCAAGTAGTTTAATTTCTGTCATCCGATTATCTCCTTAGTTATTATTAAAGCCGATTCCATGATGTCCGGTAAAAGCAGCAAACTGTTCATCCCCATTACAAACTTCAGCCACCGTCATTTCCCGGTTCACTTCCACGTCAGAACCGATCTTATCAGCCAGTTTCCGGGAATGTTCAACATCCAGTGCTTTAAACTCACGAATGGCTCTCAATCGTCCCTTTCGGAGCAAGGCAGGGTCTATATCCCCAATATCCGTATTGAACGTACAGATAATATTCAGATTCAGGATATCGGAGGGAAAACCATCCGTGAGGTTCAGCAAACTTGATACAGCGTCGGAGTTGTCCGCTTTACGCTTCATCAATACGGTTTCGGCATCCTCTATAATGAGGATTGAGCTGGGATGGTCCATTAGCAGCGAAATCAGATTGGGGTTACCCAGTTCTCCCGCTACGGAAGGCGGAATGAAGAGAGCCTGCTTGTCAGTCTCATTTAGCAACTCTTTAAGAAACGAGGTTTTTCCGGTTCCCGGTTTGCCATGAATAAGATATAGGCCGCTTTTAGTTTCGTCTTTAAAAGATTTAAGCATCTCCTTTTTAAGGGCGGCAATCTCTTCACCCAGGAACGGAGTGATTTCAAGTTTGTACGGCCGATACTCTACAAACTTTACATTCAGCGTTCCGTAGCTCATCTGAATCAGGCCAACACGATTTTTCCCTTTGGCACTATTTTTATTGAAAAGCTTTATGACCTGATCCACAACCCGCTCATCGGAGGCATGGTCATAGATCACCTGAACTTTTTTAATACTGTCTGATCGGTAGCAAGTCACACCACCTTTGAGGTGAATTCCATAAAAATTGTGTGGTTTATTTACGTGATTCAGATCATTCCACTCAAACC
>PWFQ01000072.1 GCA_003554105.1 Clostridiaceae bacterium
GAACGTGGAAATCGCCGGAGTACCACTACTCTTTACTCATCCCGGTGGAGGATTCGGACCAATGCATCCTGCTATTGAACTTCTCTCGGAAGGGAATGATCTGCTGGATGTTGAAGTGAAATCTGATAGTGTTGCTATGACAATTGAAAACATAGAGGTTGGATATTCAATAGAACCCGGCCTTTACACACTGAACTATGAAATAGAAGAAGTGGAAGAGGGAATGTTTGCTGTACGGGGATATGAGGTTGAAGAAGTCTCAGAATAGCCATGAAAGGGGATTATGATGAGGAAGCTTCGGGAGAATAAGGTCATTGTAGGAGTTGTGTTGGTACTGGTGATCGGTATCGTAAGCGGAAGTGTATATATGAGTCGCCAACGTGATGCCTCAGCACGGCGTAAAGCGTTGGAGGCATCCTTGGAAACGATCAGGGAAACGGTCGGGGAGGGATCAGACCCCTTCCTTGCCGATCAAGTAGAAATCGAGCATGTGGAAGAGGTCTCTGCAGGACGAAATGAAATGGAATACGAAGTCATTCTCTCCTTTCCGGACTTGAGTGAAGGTTACGATCAGCTTTATCACCAGCTTATCGAGGAAGAAGTGTGGAAAGCAGACAATATGGAAAGTGCAATCAGCAGACTGTATGAGGAAACGATGGAGGGAGCGCCCCGGGAAAATTTAGTTCTGCCTGAAAATATCCGGATAAAAAGAGCCGGTCAGGGTCAATGGGAGAGGGTGAACGGCCTGTCTGTTCCTCTGCATCTTCCGGAAAACCCGGTATCGGCAATTTGTGAGGACCTTGGTCTGCTTCAGAAGCTGGAAGACAGTAATATTTCACTGGAAGCAGCCCCTGAGGGGACGGTTGCCCAATTGTTGGTGGAACAGTTGGAAAAGAAAGGGTCTTACCTCGACTATGAAGTAAGATATGAACTGATGGATGATGATATTTATACAGTGAAGCTGATCATGAGTGATGTTGAATCACTTGATCAGTTAGCTGAAACGTCAGAATTGACGGATCGTCGGGAGGATATTGCCGGCAAGGAGTCACTGGTGAATGCACTGGCCGTGCTTGCAGATGATTTGCCTGAAAGAGCTTCGAAAATTCATCAGATGCGAATCTGGCCTGTCGATAGATCCATCAGCGATGAAAGCGGATATCGAATGCAGAATGTCCGTGCAGAGTATGAACAGTGGTTGTCAGACTTGATCAGCAAAGAAAAAATCGCGATGGGCAGATTAAACTTCGAGAGGCTGACCAATTTATACACTACAAACTATGTTGGGAAGCAGTCTCTTTGGACCGAGCCAATCTGGGCAATAAATTTAGACAGGAAAACGGTACTGGATGAAAAATTTACTGATGGAGAGATTGCATATCTATATTCTGTGGAGGAAGAGCTTCATTTTTCAACCTATGACCAATCAACCGGTGAGAAAACCGGAAATGTGATCGTGAATGAGGATTTTACTAAACACGAACCCGGAGACACTTATGATTCCTTCCACGTTTATGCCCACAACATCCGTGCATACAATGATTTTTACGCTCTTGATTATATTTCTTCCAAGCAGAAGAAACAGATCGTGGAGAGAGTCGGTGAAGAACTTGTGCTTCATCAGGAAGTGCCCATGAACTTTATAAGAGCCGCAATTGAGAGTGACGTGATTCTTCATGACGGGGCGGTGTATTCCATAAAAAATCATGTTGGAACACAAGAGGAGTCAGGGTTGCAGATCAAAAATCATACCGATGATGAAGTGGTTAAAACCATGGAATACAGAGAAGATGGTCCGGAATATGGATTTTTCTTTTCTGAGAACTCAAATAAGATTCTCATCTATACGAAGAATGTGTATAGCCACGACGAGTCCTTAGGCTATGAGTCAGAATTGATTCTGTATGATTTGGCAGAAGGGAAAGCCAAAGAGATTGAAGAAGTTCATGAGTCGATGAATGATGATTGGATTCAGGAAGGGAAGAGGCTGGATGAAGAACGGCTTCTAATCCTTGGAGATTCAGGCTCGCTATGGACATTGGATCTTGAGAATCTTCATATGGAGAAGACAGGAGCGGAGATGATCACTCCCACCGAAGAGGAGATGAGACTCATGGAGATGAGGGATGGATATTACTTTCTCATTAATACGGGCCATGGATATGCAGAAATGGTGATTACTGAAAGCTATATTTTAAAGGATGAAGATGGAGTCTTGAAGCCTAAGGTTCAACTTCCGCCGATGATGTATTGTGACGGGAATGATGTTTTTATGACGACGAAATGGCCGGAGGATGAAAATATTTATTTTAGAAAGGGTATCAAAGAGATCTCTTACAGTGCACTGGAGGAAATTGATGAACCGCTGGCATTCGATAAGCTTCAAGCCATGAAGGAAGCAGGACTTCTTCGGGAAATTGCCGCTTACAAAGCGGAGGATAAAATCAACCATTCGATTGGGATTCTTAATGTGACTCAAGATCTGTTATTGGATACCCGAACCTATTACCTGGACCGTTCCAGCAAAGATCTGTTTGTGGCAATGACTGAGGGACGGCAGGATCAGCTTCTAAGCGCAAAGTTGATCCCTGGACAGGATAATCGGGAACCGCTAACACGACTGATGGGTCACGAAAGCATACAGTTTCTCTATGATCTGGAAAAAATCTATTACCGGGATGGAAACAGGGCATATCTATTTGACCTTCATGAGCTTCTGGAGCAGTATCGGGAGAAGGAATAAACTACGAAGAGACTAACTATATGAAGTCAAGGGAAATTTTGAAAAGAACCTGACGATTTCAAAACGAGTAAAGTTTGCACACCAAGAAGGAGTAGGAAAAGCTACTCCATGGATGAGTTATTCTAAGATGAGCTAACTCTGAGGAATAAAACTAAGCTGTCGGGTTAGTAAATGGTAAAGAACTCTGACAAGTTTTTTAGCAACATGAGAAGTAGCAACAAAGTGATGTTTGCCTTCCGCTTTCTTCTTGAGGTAATAAGACCTGAATGTAGGATCTTTTACGCTGATCAGCCGAGCAGCTTCCAAAAGAGCCCACCTGAGATAAGGAGAACCTCTTTTAACCATTTTCATGCCGGATGCAATAAATTTACCCGACTCGTAAGTCGAAGGCTCAAGACCTGCAAAAGCCAAGAGCTTTGAGGGAGATTCGAATCTGGAAATATCCCCGATTTCAGCCAAAATGATAGAACCAAGACCATAGGATATACCTGGCACAGAGAGGATAGGACTTTTCATCTTGTCCATGATCGCTTTGATCTCATCATCAATTTTGCAGATTTCACAGGTATACATTTCAATGAATGAGAGGACCTGCAACAACTCAAAAGACAAAGCCCGACTATCCGAACCAATAGATACAGCAGCTGTTTTCCTAATTTGAAGAGCTTTTTCTCTGTTATATTTACCGCGGGAATTTTGGTGAAGAACATTTGTGAGTTTTGTCAGATGAGCGGAGGCAAGTGCATTTTTAGACGGAAAAGCTTGTAGTAAGGCATAGGTAGACTTTTGATTAAGTGAGTATACCAAATCAGCAAGTTCCGGAAACATCATATCCAGGATTCTGTTAAGAGAGATTTTGTACTTTGACAAATTTTCCTTAATTCTTGATTTGTGTCGTGTGAGTGACTTAAGCTCCTGAAGATGGTAAGATAAATCTGAGTGGAGTTTGAAGTTGCCTGAATGCATCATGATTGCAATGAGGTTAGCATCGATTTTATCCGTTTTGCTCTTTCTAAGGGTTCGAGCCTTTCTGAAAAGATTGGTTTGAAGCGGATTAAGGACGACTAGGGGTAGTTGGTTCTCGGTGATAAACCGCATGAGATTGATGCTGTAATGACCAGTCGCTTCCAGCCCCACTCTTATTTTGTCCTTAGGAACATCTGGTATAGAGGAGAGCAACAAGTTGAACCCATCGATGTTGTTTGGAACAGTGAAAACATCCTTGATGATTTCACCCTCTGAGGAAGTAATGAAACAATCATGTTTGTCCTTGGCGACATCAATACCGACATAGATCATAAAATCACATCCTTATAGAATTTTGGTTGCGGTCCACATACGCCTATGTCATGTATCCTTGCCCGAGATAAAACGTCGATGCGTTATCTAACTCATAAACAAAAAGACATAGAGATGTGGTTGGAGCCTCAATTAAACAGTCAAGCTGTAGGTGAACACACCAATCCACAACACTATGTCAATTATACAATAAAAAAGAAAGGGTGATGGACTGTAGCTTGACTACGAGTTCATTATACAAGGTGAAAATAGTGAAAGAATTATCTTTACACATCCTTGACATAATTCAAAACTCCATTTCAGCAGAAGCATCCTTTATTCAATTGATGATTGA
>PWFQ01000007.1 GCA_003554105.1 Clostridiaceae bacterium
ATTAGCAAAAGTTCTTGCTGCAACGTTTGATATTAAAGTACCGGCACCAACTGAGTTTAAAGGAATACCTGTTCTGAGCACAGTGGGGACGGTTCTTATGTGTCATTTGTTGCGGAAACGTTGAAATGCGAACGGAATAGACAGTTCATTTGTATCATCCTCCTAATTCTTTTATGTACCATCGTTTCCCAGATCTTTCCCGAAACACCCTGCAAGGAGATGTTTAGTTATTAAATCCTTCTAGGAAAACCCTATATGGCTGCCAAGTAAGTTCCACCTGTAACGTATTACTATGTATCTCGGTCATATCTCATAGTAGATCCATATAGTGGTCTTTCATAAAGATGGACAGCAGTTCGTGAGAGTGGATCAATTCCTCCGTGAAGGGGGACCAATATTTCCGTGTCAGTGGAACTTAATTAGTGAAATATACAAGACAGGATGAATGTTATAAAATATGATAAATAGCATAACTATCATATAGGATAAATGATATACAAGGGTGGAGTTTATACTATGAAGAATGAATGGAAGCAAGGCTTTAAATATGGTGTTTGTTATAATAGAAATAGATTTGATTTTAAACTAAGTAAAAACATGAGAGATTATTTGAGAAAGAAAAAAATCGATCCGGATATAAAAGGAAGCAAGCCTACAATTACAGCACTTATAAAACGAGATCTTTGTTTTGGAGATGGGGGTTTAACGGAAACAGGTAATACTGTTGCTATTTCTTTACTACCCTTATCAAAACAGTGCTATTTTTTGAATGTTCCATTAGAAGATTTAGTTTTAGAATATTGTGGTTATCCGGAAGAAGCAGTTATAAATCATTTAACAAGCCGTTCAAAAATAGCTTACTTTACCGAAAATGCTTTTGGAGTTCATATTGCTCAATTTTTTATGTTTAAATATCAATATGATATAGCGATAAAGCATAATATGAATTTGTATAGCATTGCCTTTACTGCTGATGATTACTCGAGGAAATTTATTTATGATGAAATATTGTATAATCTTAACGAAATGACTGAAGATATAAGTGTCGACACTATTGAAGAAAATCATCAGCTTATTCAAAAATTAAATAGTCAATATAATTCGACGCTTGATTTTTCAATTACTATTGATAGCAATGATAAAGTAAATGTTTCTTCAAGTGAGCCAAGAGATCAAAATGGTCAATTGATGATGACTTTTTTCTATCAAGACATATGGGGTATCGAATTTTATAAAAGCCTTTATTCTTTTTTAGGGGTAGAATTTATACGTAAACTTATTAAATTTATTATACATAACCCATTCTACTATTCTACGGGTTGGCCTGATATTGTTGTGCTAGAGAAAAAGCCATATTTTATTGAAGTAAAAACTACTGATAAATTTCATATGAGTCAAATTATCACAATGAGAGATGTGATGCAAAAAGCAGATATTCCAATTAAATGCGTAAGAGTTAAAAAAGTGAAGAAGGCTTAAAGCTTAATCTAATATTTAATGGTTGCAACATCCTTATCGGCGGAAGGATGGCAGTAACTATATTTTTCATCAGGGTAGAAAGCAAAATATTAAGGTGGACACATATGCTTGGTAGAATACATGAACAAAAAGTAAAAAAAACGACTAGCAGTAAAATAGGGTGGATCAATAGAAAGACTGAAAATGCAAATGTCGGTAAACCCTTATTTTTATTGATTGGCAACATATCAACTACCTTAAAGGTGATGAAACACTAAGGAGTCGGTTCGTGCATTTCGTGTAAAATGTTGATATACGACATCTTAGAGAAATAGAAGTAATATAAAACCTTACACACCGGATAAAATGTTTTTCCGGAAGAAGTATAAAATTACAACAAAAGCTCCCAGCTTCTGTTGGAAAAACTCATCTCCTTTCCGCTTTTCAATAACGGCCTCATCGCTACAGAGTGTGTTCCATTATCTTTTCCTTTGAGCCTTCCAGATTCTTCATAGAGTCAACGCGCATAAAAATCTTGTTTTCTCAACAAGAAGGAAAAAATTTGCAACGGATCGGTCCTCCGAATTGTATCTTTGGTATAAAGGAGGAATTTGATGAAGAATTTGAAGAGAAAAAGAAAACGGGTGCTCATGATTGTTCCACTGATTCTTGCCGCCGTCATTCTCATGAGTTTGATCAATCACCAATCCGAAGATGAAGAGGAAGAATTGGAAGAAAAAACGGAATCCTATTCTCAAGATGAAGAGAAAGAATTGGAAGAAGAAACGGAATCCTATGAGGAAAGGACGAGTGATTCTGAAGAAAGTCAGCAGAACTTTGATTTTACCGGGGTGTTTCATAAGGAAAACCTTTCTCCGACTTTACTGCCCATCATGAGCGAGGATGGAATGGGATTTATCAATGAAAAAGGACAGGTTGTAATGGAACCGATAGAAGGCCTGGATCCCAATGCATTAGATGACCAGGGAATCCCCCGGGACTCTTACGACCTTCCGATGCCATTTTTAATCTTCGAGAAGGAAGGGCAGAGTTATGGAGAGTATCTCATTGATGAAGAGGGCCGCATCTTTGAAGGTGAAGAGGCAAGGGAGATGATCAGAGAAAAACGTGCCCTGTCACAGAAGTCGGAAACCAGAGAAACCCACCAGGATGTCATTGCGGTGAGAGATGGAAAAGAGATTCTTGTGAACCTGAACAACGAAAAAATCCTGGATGGAGAGTACGACGAAATCGAGCATATAGTCACTTTTGAAAAGGCCTACTCCGAGGCTGAGCGGTGGGTAGCTACCGTTTATAAAGAGGAATGGGATTACAGTCGAAGTGTCTTCTCTCTTAAATCCGGAGAGCACTACGGGTTTTTCATCATCTCAGAAAAGGGTGAGTGGCTGGAGGAACCGGCATTTGATAAGTTGGAGCTGGATCCGCTACAGTCAATGGGCATCCGGAATGTGAGATATCCCTATGTGACCAGTCATTTTGGGGTAAAAAAAGAGGGCAAGTGGGCTGTCGCAGATCTTAAAGCCATGGAGTTTTCCACGGAGTTTCGATTCGATGAAATTGATACTATGCAGGGCACCATGCAGGGCAGAATCTGGATCAATCACTATGACAGTGATGTGCTGCAGGGATATGCCACTGTTGATGGAAAACAGGGTTTGTATGATTTTTATCATGATCGGTGGATTGTGGAGCCTGAAGACGCTGAGAGAGAACTTCACCTGCTCCGTGATGACCGCAGAAAAGTGAAGCAGGACGGGAAATATGGCTATAAAAATGAGGAGAATGAATGGGTGATCGAACCGGCCTATCAATCAGCGGAAGAGTATCATATGGGCTTTGCCGTGGTGACTACGAAGGAAGATCGAATGATTATCGACCGGGAGGGGCAGATCCTTTATCAGCAATCCAAAGAGGATCAGCCATACAATTTTGGCATTACACATCTTCCGGAGCTGGAGCTTATTTCCGGAGGAAAGTACGTATACTTTACACTGGATGGAGATGTGATTTATCCTGAACCATAGGAGCAGAACACAAAGAAGGTTCATTACGTCGTGGATCGAAGGCTTTTGTTTAACAAGATCTGTGCATGGACCTTCTCGATTTTCCCTTTGTTCAAGCTGTATTTGCTATAGACAAGCAGTGCAAGCAGAAAGCTGATTAAGCTCCCTACTGATAAAATCAAACCGAGAGTAATCACTGTGCTTTCTTCTTGTACGACAACCTCGGGGTTGAAATTCACCCAATCTAAAACCATCCCCAGTATGAAGATGGCGATTGCCTGTGATAATTTATAGAATAAGGTCAAGGCCCCATAATAGATTCCCGCAGGAGAGATTCCGGTTTCCAGCTCCTCTAAATCAAGGGTATCCGCGACCATCGACTGCGAACACATTGGGGACGGTTCTAATGTGTCATCCAGTGCTGAAACGTTACAATATAAACAGTTTGGTCAGTTCACGTATGTTATCATCTAGGTAATATGATCCACCATCGTACCCCGGCACTTTCCCGGAAAAACCACAGGGAGTTGACGTTTCATTAATCCTTCCAGGAAAACCGTATATGACTGTCACGCAAGTCCCAACTGCAACGTAATAAAATGTATCCCAAACGTTTCTCAAAGCAGAACCCTACTCAGGTCTTTCACAGAGTTGCACACCAGTTCGTGAGAGTGGATCAGTTTCTCCGTGACAATGGAACAATTTCACCGTGACAGTGGACCTCTCATACCGAAATACCCACCATGTTCATATTTTTGACCCACGGTGTTCATCAAGGTGCCA
>PWFQ01000069.1 GCA_003554105.1 Clostridiaceae bacterium
ATGGTACAAAACCCGGCCTCTGCAGAATATGACGGTATGCCCAGAAGTGCTCTTGGCACTGGGATGGTGGATTACGTATTACCGCCGGCTGAAATGGCGGATCAATTAATCTCCTTTGTCTCCCAGGCATTTTGGAAAACCCATCGGCCGATTAGTCCTGTTCCTGAGGCGGAAAACATGCTGAATAAAATCTTTGTTTTTCTCCGTACACAAACAGGGCACGATTTTTCTCAGTACAAACCAAGCACAATCCATCGTCGGATTGAACGGCGAATGGCAGTGAACCAAATTGAAGATCTGGAGAAATACGTCATCTTTCTTCAACATGACTCTGATGAAGTTGATGCGCTTTTTAGAGATCTGCTCATTGGTGTTACCAGCTTTTTCAGGGATCCTGATGCCTTTGACTTTTTTGAAGGGGAATGTCTGCCGAAGCTTTTTGGAGATAAACCACGGGACACACCGCTTCGTATCTGGGTAGCCGGCTGTTCCACGGGGGAAGAGGCCTATTCACTGGCCATTACAGTGGAAGAGTATCTGGAAAAACATAATAGAAGTGACCGGGTTCAGATCTTTGCAACGGATATTGACAACAAAGCCATTATCACAGCACGAGCTGGAGTGTATCCTGCCAGCATTGCAGCGGATATCTCCGAAGAGCGCCTGTCCAAATATTTTATTGAGGATCCCGGAGAGATTAAAGGAACTCCCGGAACGTACCGGATCAAAAAAAGCATTCGGGATATGCTGATTTTTTCCGAGCATGACGTTATTAAGGATCCGCCGTTTTCAAAGCTTGATGTCATAAGTTGCCGAAACCTTTTAATTTATATGAATAGAGAATTGCAGAAAAAAGTGATCTCTCTATTTCACTATGCACTGAAAACAGAAGGATATCTTTTTTTAGGAAGCTCGGAAACTGTGGGGGAGTTAAATGATCTGTTCCTGAGTATCGATCGAAAATCAAGAATCTATCAATGCACAGAGGGAAATAAAGATAATCACAATATCATAAGCAGGATATTATCACCAAAATTATCGGACAAAGAAAAGATGGCCCCCCCTTCGGAGGCAAACATCCCGTCGAAAGAAAAAAGGCCCATGGAAAAGATTGTGGAGAAGGAACTGCTGCAGCATATAGAGGTATCCGGAATTTTAGTGAATGATCAGGGTGAAATCCTGTATATTCATGGTCGTTCAGGCAGGTATCTTGAACCCGATCCCGGTGAATTTGACCGGAATGTAAAAAAAATGATCAGAGCTGAAATCAAAAGGCCTCTTACTACTGCTTTACACAAAGCAGTTAACACAAAATCAATTATCAAAGTCCGGGGGATCAATGTTAAAACTGATGGAGAGGATTTTTCCGTTGATTTAACCCTTCGACCAATCACAATGAGCTCAGAGGTCAGCAGTGATGACGAATTATATCTGATCGTTTTGGAAGGTTCTTCTTTGGAAGAAAAAACGGAGCTGAACAACCGAGAGACGAACTCCGGAGTTAAGGAAGGGACAGCGAAGAATGACAAAGATTCACGGATTGCTGCACTTCTAAAGGAATTACATGAGAAAGAGGAATATTTACAGGCAACCAATGAAGAGTTGGAAACCTCCAATGAAGAGTTGAAATCATCCAACGAGGAACTGCAGTCGATGAATGAAGAGCTGCAATCAACCAATGAAGAGCTGGAAACGTCGAAAGAGGAACTGCAGTCAGTTAATGAAGAGCTGGCCACGGTCAATGCGGAACTGCAGACGAAAGTACTGGATTTGTCCCGGGCTAACAGTGACATGAATAATTTACTGGCGGGAACAGGGATCGCCACTGTATTTGTGGATCATAACTTGAAGATCATGCGGTTCACCCCCACAGCCACCCGAATCATTAATCTGATTCGCAGTGATGTGGGTCGTCCTGTGGGGCATATTGTTTCCAACTTGCAGGGATATGACAGCCTGGTGAAGGACACCAAGGAGGTTCTGGACACACTCATACCCAAGGAAGTGGAAGTGAAAACCATCGACGGGAAACATTATAAAATGCTTATTCAGCCCTACAGAACCCTGGAAAATGTGATTGAAGGGGCAGTGCTAACCTTTGTGAACATCTAACGGGGAGAACAAATTTTGTAAAATTCCGAAGTCAACCGGAGAGAGGGGATTGTAAACGGTGAATAAAAATAAATCGGAATACGATGTGAAGGAATATAACCGACAGATGAGACGGATCGCGGAGAAGAATCTTCAGGGGAAAGAACAGAAGATGTCGGAAAAGATTAAAACGATGAATACGGAGGATATAAAAAACACCATCCATGAGCTGGAAGTCCATCAGATACAATTGGAAATGCAAAACGAGGAGCTCAAACGGGTGCATAGAGAACTGGATATTTCCCGGAGTAAGTATTTTGACTTATATGATCTTGCTCCTGTGGGATATCTGACCCTCGATCGGAAAGGGGTAATTGTCGACGGAAATCTCATGGCCTGTAAACTCTTGGGGACCGATCGTAATGATTTGCTGGGAACACCCTTTACCCGGTTTATCATGAGGGATGATCAGGACATATTTTACCATTACAAAAAGAACATAGGGAAAACTCAAAAACATGAAGAAAGTGAGCTGAGGATGCTGCGTAAGGGAGAGAAGCCCTTCTGGAGCAATCTGTCAACGATGCTCGATAAAGATGAAGATGGAAACCCCTATTACCGTGTGGTGATCTCAGATATTTCCCGGCGTAAAGAAGTGGAAATGGAACTCGAGGAGGCAAAAAAACAGGCGGTGGATGCCAACGAGGCAAAAAGTCAGTTTCTGGCAAACATGAGCCATGAAATCCGTACGCCGATAAACGGTTTGATGATTATGGCCCATTTATTGGAAATGACAGAGCTGAATGAAGAGCAACTGGGATTTTTGGAACACATCAATAAGAGCTCAGATTCCCTGCTTAAAGTCATAGACAACATTCTGGATTATTCCAAAATCGAAGCGGGAGAAATGGAGCTCGAACGTGTCCAGTTCCAACCTGATAAAGTGTTGGAGGAAGTCACAAAGGTATTTCGGGTTAAAGCATCCCGAAAGGATCTGGAGATGAAGATCAGCACCGGTGATGACATACCCACCGTGACGGGAGACCCGTTTCGCTTTCGTCAGGTTTTGGCAAATTTGATCAGTAATGCGGTTAAATACACGAAAAACGGGGAAATAGAGATCTCATTGAATAAAACGAAGGATTCGGACAGCGATAAAATAAAATTTGAATGCTCAGTCCGGGATACCGGAATCGGAATTCATCCGGAAAAAATTGATTTAATGTTTGAACGATTCTGTCAGGCAGACACATCCAATACCCGACAATACGGGGGCACAGGATTGGGTCTGGCGATTTGCAAAGGATTGGTTGAAAAAATGGAGGGTGAAATATGGGCTGAAAGCACTCCCGGAGAAGGCAGCTGTTTTACCTTCACATTCATCACGGAGCCTGCGACGGAAGATGACAGTGCTTCATCCGGAGAAATGATCGAAACAACGGAGATGCAAGAAGAGATTCATCTTTTACTTGTGGAGGATGACCCGATCAGCAGAAGACTGATTAAAGAAATTTGTAAAAGTAAGGGTTGGAACATCATGATGGCAACAAACGGCAGAGAGGCCGTGGAAATGTTTAAGGAAAACTCCTTTGATGCGGTGATCATGGACATTCAGCTCCCAATCTTTGACGGACTTATGGCAACGGAAATGATTCGGGAATGGGAAGTGATGAACGGCACATATACTCCGGTCATCGGGGTGACAGCCTATGCCAATGACGGCATGAGGGAAAAATGCTTAAATGCAGGGATGGATGAATATTTATCGAAACCGGTAAAACCTAAAACCTTCGAATTAGTGGTCGCAAAGATGACTGACAGGCTGCACAGGCAATAGAAGAAGCTCATTGAAGCCCATCAAGTTCCTTTAAAAATGTATTCTGTTATATATGGATTAAATTAGAACCATATACAGATAAATACAAAAATGCTTAGCATTAGAGTTAGAGGGTATATATGGTATACAGGGGAATAAGATTTACAGGAAGATTGCCTGTTGTGTTAGTTTGAAAGGGGACAGAGTCATGATTTGGACAATTATTGGGATCCTAATAATTATCTGGTTAGTCGGTTTTGTGTTTTAAATTACAGAATGCTTGACTGTAGTACTATTAGTGATTTAGGGGACCTGTCATTCAATGGCGGGTCTTTTGTAATAGATTTCTG
>PWFQ01000021.1 GCA_003554105.1 Clostridiaceae bacterium
AAACTCCTCTTTTCGGTACGTCACCTTCCCCTTTGCCGGATCGGCAATATAAACCTTATCCCCCTTTATTTTGTACACCACCACAAAATGAACCTGGTTCCAATAGATAACACACGGCAGCGCCGCCTCTTTTTTAAGCTGCTCCCATGTCAGTTTCGCACCTACCGTTCTGAACCCTATCTGCTCAGCCGCCTCACTGATACCCAGAAGTGACACTCCCTCTCGATTGATGCCACTCTTTTGCCGCAGGCTATCCATTGAATAGTGCCGCCCGTGGTGTTTGGCAACCATCCGCAGGCAAGTGGGGCCGCAGTCCATTTGGTCGTGTTGGCGGTAGTGAGGGAATTTTTTCATCTATCTTTCAATAACTTCAATTTCATACTTTACAATCCGATCAATTCCCTGTCTAAGGTCTCTTTCATGAGAATATAAGTTTCCGTCCTTAATGACTATCAAAGGCGATCTAACTACTATACGTTCTGTTCTTTTTCCCGGTTTTGTAAAACGTGCGATCAATTCACCTTCCGTACTAACTACATACCAGGTAAATTCTGACTCACTCTCTGTGATGGTGGCCACCCAAAGCCGTTCCTCATCGTCGAGTACCATCGTGTGCACGACGGGCCATGTTGAGGGCAGTTCATACTTATTCAATGTATTCATCATATCCCGATCTAAATTCAGGTCATCTGAATTCAAATTAGCATTTTGAATGTTGTGCTTGTAAGACGTTTCAAGCTCACCTTCAGAATTGTACACATTGATTATAAAATCCTCTGTCCAATTCGTATAGAATCTTCCATCATTGTCTGCAGCTACGAGGGAGCTGCGTGAAAAAGCTCCTGGAAATGGAAGTGAAAGTTGTTCATCAGGAAAGTAGTAGGTGTGGCTATCTAATTGTAGATAGTTTGAAGTAATGAGCTTACCATTATCATCAGCAGTCATAAAAACCTCTTTATGATTGTATGAAGGATCATTTCGGGGTCTGGATCGCAAACGCATTATGAATGTACCATCACCTTTCACAATCATTCCGTTTGTATTCATCCCTCCACTAAATGCTAAATCGCTGGCTTTAAGCTGTGAATAATCAAGCAAAATATCCCGGACGTGTTTAAACCCCTCAATAGAAAAAATTCCGATTTTTTGAAGACGCGGATCAAATACATATAAATTTTCACCAACAATGCTTATTGAACTAATACTTTCGTACTCTGCGGGGCCTCTTCCATGCCTTGACAACTTTGTTATGTAGCTGCCGTCAGGACCAAATACATAGATTCCAACAAAGCCTGGGCGCGCTGATGCAATAAAAATTTTCCCTTTATCATCTACTGCAAGACTGCGAATATGCCCTTCCATAAAAACATCATCGCCACTTTCAAAGACCGTTTCTTCTACAAACTTAACTGTATCAATTCGATTTGCTTGTGGAGAGATCAGAATCTGATTTTCCGGTTGGTTAATTTGATCGTGATCAGAATAGCCTTTTGACTCATTATCAGGCTTACATCCAACGATTAGTAGAACCAGAAAAATAAGAACGGTTAGTGTTCGCTTCATTTCAATCAGGATTAAAACCAACTTTAAACGAGAGCCAATAATGACTCCCGCTTAAATGTGTTTTGTTTTATGGACACGGACTTACATTTGAAAAATCTCCAGTACCGCAGCTCGCACAGCAATAGTCTGAAACATACTGACCAGAATCATTAGTAAATTCATCTTCAAAATGCTGATCGACCTGTGCTGGATCCATCGTTGTACATGCTGAATAACCTGCAAAAGATCCATCTGCATTTCTCCAAGCTACCCGGCAACCACCACTGCTACCAGCTATAATATGTTTCATTTCTTTTCTGCTAAGTGTTTGCATTGCATTCATCGTTTTATCCTCGTTTAATTAAACCCGTTTTATCCCGAAAGCTTTCGGGACGAGGTACGAGTATAAATGAACCCCTGTTTGATCACTCAAACATTCGTTTGCTTCTCTGAAATTCTTGTACTTCCTGAAATTCCTTTCATTGTATTCAACCCTTTCTGGTTGCCAAATACATCCACCAACCCCGGAATCAACTCAATGCGATTCTTCATTCTATAATCCAACCGCATTTCATATCTTTTCATGAAGTTAGTATGGGCGAATTTTTATAAAACGTAAGACCCCATTTAATAATCATTTTTTTTATACAGGAACTTGAATTATGATATTCAGACATTTACTCTGAATCGAGTCAGCTGCGTAACTCCCGAATCATCATTATTTTCAACGGCGTATAGAAACCCATTCTTAACCAATCGAATTGAGCTCTCCTGCGGCCATGAAAAAGCACCAACGAACTCACCATTACCTTCTGTTACATACCATTTTTGAGATTCTGATTCATCTGTTTCGATCTTAATCCACAACCGATCTTCATCGTCTGCCAACATCCGATCAAGTACAGGCCAGTAATCCGGTAGTTCTACATTTTCTGCTATATCTCTTGTCATTTCATTTGTAGAATTTCGAGCGTCTTCTCTTGTTACGGGAATTCTTGGGAGAGAATAATAGAAACCACCGATAGTTTCTCCTTTATGATTTAGCTCTCGAATAAAAAACTCATCAGTTACAGCCGTAAATATTCTTCCCGATTCGGATACGCTCAATAATGATCTGGCTTGAAAAGGAAAGAAGGACATAATACGCATCCCCTGCCACTCCCCAAAGTTCTCAAGCCGTCGGTTTAATCGAAAAATTTCGAGGCTTAACTCCCTAAACTCTGAATCTGTAATAAAGTAGCGAGTTGTTCCTGGTTCATCTTCATAATAGCGCTGAGCTCTAACAAGACTCAAAAGAAACAATTCATTGTTCAGTTTAAGATATCCTCCCAATCGCAAATCAGTAATTGGACCTTCACTTTCCATATTGGCAAGGTCTATCTGAACCGTTTGAAGATGTTCACCTGTTTCAATAGAATACACCAAATGTCGATGCAGTGTGCGGTCATATACTAATAAGTTATTGTTTCCTATATTCAAATGTGAGCCAGAAAGATATTCACCCGGACCTCTTCCTTCACGTCCAATCTGCCTGATATAATCTCCATTTGAACTAAACTGATAAATAGCCACAGCTGACGGATGGCCATCATACAGAAAGAGTCCATTATCATCAGTAACCGCAATATCCCCAATATATCCTATTTGCAAAGAGTCGTTTTCTTCAAACAATTGGTCCTTCTCAAAATGAATTACAGTACCCGTTTCTAAATTTTCATTTTCATAGACTATAATATGTTCATTTTCAATTACCTGTGAAGGAATAACGTGTACAGAATCTTCCGCGGTATTGCATGAAGCTGTCCACCAGAAAAAAAGAATAATTGGCAAAAGTGGTTTATTTTTAAGCATTCTGAAAAATATTAGGGTTCACATATAATTATTGTTCCTCACGTTAAGTGATTATGCTACATAATTATCAAAACCCGGTGCTATAATAACACCGAGCTTTATTATTTTTGTTATTTATATATTACATCAATTCACACAACATTGAGGACATATTCCCCAAGAACAACCATCACCGGGCAGTTCTCCATCACCAGGTACAGGCTCAGGCCCTTCTTCAGGCTCGTTCGGTTTGTTACAATGAAAACCACCTGTATCACAAATCCAACAATTGGTCTCTGTACATCCACCACCGTTACCGGCGAGTATACTTTTCATTTCTGTTCTATTCAAAATTTACATCCTTATCTCCATGATTATTTATCCCATTTTGCCATTCGGCGAGGTATGAGTTATGATAAAACCCCTGTTTGATCACTCAAACATTCGTTTGCTTCTCTGAAATTCTTGTACTTCCTGAAATTCCTTTCATTGTATTCAACCCTTTCTGGTTTCCAAATGCATCCGTCAGACCCGGAATCAATGCATTCAGATCTTTCACCCGGTAAGCAACCGGTAGTTCAAAATATTTACGGGTTACTTATTAATAAAACAGAATGATCATATCTCTTTTTTTGCAAAATGGTAATCATATACCACAATACTACCTGTACGATTTGACCCTTCATCTAACTCGTATGCATAGATTTTCCCCTTCTTAATAGCTTTTATTGCCTCTTCCTCAATACCTCTGTCCAGCTTGTTACCAGGCCATGTGAACGTAGCAATGAGCTCTTCATCTTCAATGATCCACCACTCATATTCATCGTAACTTGCCGTGATGG
>PWFQ01000056.1 GCA_003554105.1 Clostridiaceae bacterium
CAGGGGCTCCTCCATCGACCGAAGCTTGTTTTTCTTGACGAGCCCACCAGTGGCCTTGATCCTCTTATGCAAAAAAAATTCTTCCAATTGATTCGAAAAGAAAATCAAAAGGGAGTCACAGTATTCTTTTCGTCTCACATTCTCTCAGAGGTCCAGTACCTTTGCCACCGGGTGGCCATTATCAAGGACGGATCGATTATCAAAACGGAAGCCATTGAGGATTTGCAAAAAGAAAGCTACAAAAAAGTCCACCTCAAAGGTGAAAACCTGGCTTACGAGGAATATCAACATCTCAACATTACGAATTTTCAGCGTGACCACTACAATGGGGTCCAATTTCTCTACCGGGGTCAGATCAGAGAATTATTGTCAGCCATAGAGCATACCAGAATCGACGATATAATCATCGAGAATCCTACACTGGAAGAAATTTTTCTTCACTACTATGAATAAGAGGAGGGATGGCAAAATGACAGTTTTTCTCTTTGAACTGAAAACCTATCGATGGTCTCTTCTTTGGTGGGCAGTGGGAATTATTGCGTTGCAGTTCATCATGATGATCTTTTACCCAAGCATGGCCCAGGATGCTGAAACGATTGACCTGATTATCAAGCACTATCCCGAGGAACTTCTCAGGGCATTCGGTATGAGTGAGCAGGCATCTCTGGCCACGGTGTTCGGGTACTATACCTTTATTTTCACCTTTGCTCAGCTTCTGCTCAGCATTCAAAGTGCATATTACGGATTCAATTTTCTCTCAACGGAGGAAAGCAATTATACAGCTGATTTTCTTTATACAAAGCCTCTTAACAGATCACGGATCATCGTGGAGAAACAGTTTGCGATCCTTTGCATTTTAGTTATTACGGCAATGGTTACTGCTCTGAGTGGATTATCTGCGATTGAACTCTTTCGGGACGGGAGACCCTATGAAGCCGAAAATTATTGGGTGTTGATGGGGACAATCCCGGTTTTTCAAGTTTTTTTCTTCAGTATCGGAATGGTTGTCAGTGCCTGTACGAAGAAGCTGAAGAGTGTAATCGGTTTTGCTCTGGGTGTTGCTTTTTTCTTTTATATCATCAACGGAATGAGAGGAATTATCGGGGGAGACCTCCTTGGGTATCTGACCCCTTATTACCACTTCGAGGTTGCATACATCCTTGAAGAGGGAATGATTCCATGGAATAGAGGGATGATCAGCATCTTCGTGATTCTGCTCTGCCATGGAATGACGTATTTCTATTATCCTCGAAAAAATCTCCCCACAGTGTAAGGAGGTACGGCAATGAATATCATTCTTTGGGAATTGAAAAGCATGAGAAAAAGCATGTTGATCTGGTCATTTGTTTTTATCATCTTTCTTGTGATGATGTTTTCCGAGTTCTCCGCCTATTACGATAATCCTGAAATGGGAGAAATCCTTGATCTCATTCCGGAAGGCTTTTTAGAGGCCTTTGGAATGGCAGGAGCAAATCTCACTACGATTAACGGATTTTTATCCGTTATGGTTCTATACGTCCATCTAATGGTGGGGGTCTACGGAATCCTCCTTGGCAGTAACATCATTGGGAAAGAGGAGAGGGATAAGACGGCGGAATTCTTAATGATCAAACCCGTTACACGGGAAAAAATCATCATCACAAAGATTGTGAGCGCTATCATCAGCAGTCTCCTTATGATTTTTGTGATCGGAATGACCCTTTTTGCAGCTCTTCAACCCTATCATCCCACGATGGACAATTACCGGTTTATTGGAATAATTCTAGGCGGAAATCTTTTCGTGATGTGGATCTACCTGTTTGCCGGTCTGCTTATTGCCTCGGTATTAAAGCGGTTCAAAAAAATAGGAGGGATTTCCATTGCTGCGGTTCTGATCACCTATCTTCTTTCGGTGATTGCCACCTTAAGTGATTCTGTGGAGTTTCTCAAGTATGTCAGCCCCTTTTCTTATTTTGAAGGGCATCAACTCTATCAGGATATGGGGTATGAACCGGGTGCTCTACTCTTTACGTCCCTCGTCATACTCATTGCATCAACCGGAATTTTTCTTGTCTATCCGAGAAGGGATCTGAGACTGTAAGGACATCGCGAAAAATAATGCAAAAGCCCCAGGGGTTGTATAAACAACTTCCTGTGGCTTTTCTTCTATTCCATCATAATCATAAGGTCAAGAATCAGCTGTCCCTGATCCTTCATAAAATCCAAGCGGAGATTCTCCACTCGATCGTCTCCGGTATTTAAAAAGTCGTAATAATCCTCGCCGACTCCAACAGTATAGCGAGCATTGTAGTATAGCTGCTGTACGGCTCCGGAAGCGTTATTATTCACCCTCAAATTTGCAGATATTCTGTTTTGTCTTGCTCTGTCCTCCAACGTGTTAATCAGTTCCTGGGTGCGATAAGAGTCCGTTCTTGAGCTATGGACGGTCACTAAGAGATCTCTCCGCTCTTTCGTGGGAAGATAGCCGAGGTCGTAGTATTGATAGGATATAAAATGACTGGGGAAAACAGGGTTTTGAAGATAGCGTTGAGGACTTTCCTGATTTCGGGGACTACCCTTTCCGTCCCAGAAGATAAAGAGAATGGTTTCCTCAAAGGGCTCTTCCAAATCATTGATAATTTCCATTAAGGTTAATGCGTTGGCAACTCCCGCTCTACGGGCAGCCGAAGGAGTCGTTTCTCCCATCAGTGAGTCATCGTATCGGGTTCCCACCAATGTCAGAAGCTCTTCAGTTTTCTCATCATCGATCTTCTGTAGCTTCTCCCAGTTTTTCCCCGGCAAGATACCGATCAGGGTTTCCGGATCCTTCGCTGTATTTTGGTAGTAATCAATCAGCCGTTCAAAAATTTCACGACCTTCTTTTAGTCTTTCTGTGTCCAGATTCACTTCATTAAATATCCGGTTCATTTCCTCCGAAGAATATCCAAGCTCTCTGATATCATTCATTGCCTGTAGAAAAGGATCATGATCCCGTTGCATTCGCTCGATCTCATCATCCGAAAGGCCATGGTACTGATCAAAGAGATAATCCCCGGCTTTGTGGGGAAGGAGGCCGTTTTTTTTCAAATGGTCTGCAATATAAAGCTGTATCTCTTCCTGATCTTCCAACTCCAACAGGTTTCCGTAGTGGTAAAGTGCACGTTCATGATCAAAGGCATAGGGGCTCTGTCCCCGGGGATAAAGGAGAAATCCAATAAAGAGGACCATAAACAGGGTTTTACCCACAAGTGGCTTCCAATGGCGTTTCCGGTTTTTCCATTGCCGGTAATAGGTTTTCGGAGAGATGACGAGAAATCCCTTCCATATCAGGGAGACGATGGGTGAATCCCGCTTCTCAAACTCTTCTTTCAGACCTTCACCGATAAGATTCAGTGCGGTTAAGGTAATAAAGATGGCAATCCCGGGAAAAAAGACCAGCCAATAATGACCGTTTGCAATATTTTCCCTTGCCCGGAAAAACAAACCGGACCATTCAGGTTCCAGGGAGGTGTAATATCCCGGAACATCATCAATAATTGCAGCTGCCTGGCGGTTACCAACAAAGACCCCCAATAGTGCCAGCTGAGCTACAAGAAAGAGAACCAATCCCATTTCCAGGAAGAACCAGCTGATGTAGGAGGGGATAAGATGCGGGGTCAGGTTTTGGGAGATGATCTGCCCTAAATGTTTTCCCATTGCAATTTCCCCCTCAATGAAGTCTTCCTCCATCAGGGCTTCGGTTTTGTGCTCTATCTGTTTTGCCAGTTTACCCCATCCGATCACTGTAAAAACCAGTAGAAAGATGGGCATGGAGCGACTCAAGGGGAGATCCCTTATGTAATTGATATTCAATATGATAAAGCTTACGATTAAGGTTGGAAGGATGGTAAAAAAGGAGCTGAAAAGGTGGATCAGCTTTGAAAAGGGTGTAAATCCAACCCCTGCAAGCATGCCGACGGGAACTGCCACAAGAAAACGACAGACTGCAGCGAAGAAAATGAATTGTAAAGTGATTCGGCTGCCGTAAATGATTCTGCTGTAGAGATCTCTCCCCAGTTCATCCGTTCCGAAAATCGTATCGGA
>PWFQ01000024.1 GCA_003554105.1 Clostridiaceae bacterium
CTCCCACCAAACGCGGCCTGGTAGTTCAGTTGGTTAGAATGCCAGCCTGTCACGCTGGAGGTCGAGGGTTCGAGTCCCTTCCAGGTCGCCATTTAATTTCATAGCTTTACGCTGGCGTAGCTCAATTGGCAGAGCAACTGACTTGTAATCAGTAGGTTGCGGGTTCAAGTCCCATCGCCAGCTCCATAATCATGCGGGTGTGGCGGAACTGGCAGACGCACTAGACTTAGGATCTAGCGCTCCGGCGTGGGGGTTCGAATCCCTTCACCCGCACCATTTTATTTTAATCCGCCAAAGGGAATAAGGGCTCATAGCTCAGCAGGTTAGAGCGCACGCCTGATAAGCGTGAGGTCGGTGGTTCGAGTCCACTTGAGCCCACCATTTCTGTAAATAGAAGAGTATGCCCAAATAGCTCAGTCGGTAGAGCAGAGGACTGAAAATCCTCGTGTCCGTGGTTCGATTCCGCGTTTGGGCACCAAAAAGAAGCAAGGTTCAATGAACCTTGCTTCTTGTTATATAAAATTACGAAAGATCCATCATAAAGGCTTCTCCCTATTGAGATTATCTTTGTTTTGTGAAATAATAATAGGGAATAAGTAGTAATACTATTACAAATTGATAGACCACTGAATCTATGGGGGACAATATATAAGAATAAGAGGGTGCCGAATATGAGAGATATACTTCAAATTGTAAGCAACATCGGAGTACGTGATATGGTGGATATAACGATCGTTGCTTATGTTTTTTATAAAATCTATATGTTGATTAAAGAGACCCGGGCTAAACAGCTGGTAAAAGGGATTGTTGTACTACTTGTTGTCACGCAACTCAGCGACTGGTTTCAGCTTCACGTTATGAACTGGATTCTGATCAACACTATGACCGTTGGTTTAATTGCTCTTTTAATTGTTTTTCAGCCTGAATTAAGAAGGGCACTCGAATATATTGGAAGAACAAAACTATTGACAAAGTCCATGCAGGAATTAGAAAAAGAACGATTTGAACATATCTCAGATGAAATGGTGGAAGCTATGAGCTCCCTGTCACGCCAGAAAATCGGAGCATTAATTGTCATGGAAAAGGAAACAGGGTTGAGCGAAGTTGCAGAGTCAGGAACAAACCTTGATGCAGATATATCACGGGGATTACTTATTAATATTTTTATGCCTAACACACCATTACACGATGGAGCAGTGATTATTCGAAATGATAAAATTCTTGCAGCAGGCTGTTTTCTGCCTTTATCGGATAATCCGAGCTTAAGCAAAGAATTAGGAACACGTCATCGTGCAGGGATTGGGATATCGGAAAAATCCGACGCTTTTGTAATTATGGTATCCGAGGAAACCGGTGCAATTTCTATCGCACAGCACGGAAAAATCAGCCGGTTCCTGGACACAAAAACCCTAAAAACTAAAATTATCAACACAATGGGTCCCGACAGGAAGAAAAAAACGTGGCCATTCATTAATCTGAATTGGAGGAAAAGCCATGAAAATGATGAAAAGGATGGGGAATAGCATAGAAGGATTATTGGGAAAAAACCTGGGCACAAAAATTTTGGCTTTGGTTTTTGCTCTCTTTATGTGGATTTATGTGATGAGTGTTATTAACCCCGTTGTGAATGACAATGTGAATAACGTTCCGGTTCAATTGCTGAATTTGGAAGAACTGGAAAGCGATGGATTAGTCATAAAAGATGATGCTGACTTTGTTGTGAACCTCCGTGTATCAGGAAGAAGCGACGTGGTCTATCGTTTGAGTCGTTCGGATTTTGTTGTCACAGCAGATTTGACGGGTCATCGAAACATTGGAATGAATACAATTCAAGTGGATGTCCAGGTGGATGCTGATGTGGATATTGAATATACACCAAGACATATAAGGGTTGAACTGGAAGAAGTTGTGAGACGGCAAAAACCTGTAGAGCTTGAGATTATCGGGGAGCTCGCATCGGGATATATGCTTGGAGATCGACAAATTACGCCAAGTGTGATTTGGGTTGAAGGTCCAGAAAGTAATGTAAATTCAGTACAATCAGTACTTGCAGAATTGGAGCTGAACGATGAAGACAGTGATATCAGGGCAAATCTTTCATTAAAAGCCATTGACGCTGAAGGTAATGAGGTACAAGGGGTTCGACTGGAGTCGGAAGCAGTGGAAGTATTTTTGCCTGTCGAACAGACAAAAGAAGTGACCATTAAAATTAATGCTGAGATAGAAACTGGCGAAGGATTTATCCTCAGAAATATTACGGTTAATCCTGAAACAGTTATTGTAAGGGGAAGAGAGGATCGCTTGGAAGATCTCACCGAGATTGAAACAGAATTTGTTCAACGCGAAGGAATAACAGAAGGGGAAACGATTCAGGTAAATCTGAATCTTCCTGAGGGAATTCAAATGGTTCAGAACGAAATAATATATCTTGAAGTAGAAATAGTGGAAGAAACTCAGGAAACGATAAACATTCCTGCAGAACAGTTAAGTATCGAAGGTTTAGAAGAGGACCTGGAGATAAACCCAGAGGAGTTTCCGGAAACATTTACAGTGAGATTTTTTACTCCAGCGGATCTAATTGAAAATATTCGTTCAAACTCAATCGAATTATTCATTAATCTGGAAGGACTGGGAATAGGGATCCATACTGTTGATCTTCAATACCGGGTGTCTCAGCAGTTCTCTGATGAAATAAGAGATATTGAAGTTGAACCCAGTACAGTTGTTATCGAAATCCTTCCTCCTGAAGAGCCTACGGAACCGGATGAAGAAGAAAATGATGAGAACGGTGAGAATGATGAAAATGATGAAAATGAAGATGACAGTGAAGGCGGAGAGTAAAAGGGAGTGATCGGATGGAGAACACATTGCAGGTGGTCCTGAATTGCAGTAATGATGGTGTTATTGCCGTTGATCGCAACAAGAAAATCATTCTGTTTAATCCCGCAGCGGAGAGAATTACCGGGTATTCAGCTTCGGAGGTTATGAATCAGCCGGTAGAAAATTTCATCAGAGAGACCAGACTGCCGTACGTTGTTGATCACGGTATTGAAGAAAGAAATAAAAGACAGTCATTAGGAAATACCATGATCATAACAAATCGACTTCCCGTGAAAGACAATCACGGGAATATTACCGGTGCAGTCGCAGTATTTCGAGATGTTACAGAAATGGCAGATCTCAATTATGAAATTTATCAATTAAAAGAAATGCAGAGTATGCTGGAGGCGATATTCAATGCCACCCAGGATGCGATTTCTGTATGTGATGAAAACGGGATTGTTGTCATGATCAATCCTGCGTATACACGCATTACAGGGCTGAAGGAATCAGACATTATCGGGAAACATACCGTAAACGATATTATTGAAGGAAATAGTGTGCACCTTGAGGTATTAAAGACAGGGAAGCCTGCCGATCGGACAAGATTAAGAGTGGGTAAGTTCAAACGAGAAGTAATCTCAAGCGCAGCTCCGATTATCGTAGACGGGAAATTGATGGGCAGTGTTGGAGTTTTACATGATGTGACGGAGATCAAAAGCCTTACTAAAGAATTAACGGAAGCCAAAAAAATTATTCGAAAACTGGAAGCTAAATACACCTTTGATGACATTATTGCGAAGGATTCACAAATGCTTCAAGTAATGGAAAAAGGCAAGCAAGCTGCAGTTACTCCTGTGACTGTATTATTACGAGGGGAAAGCGGAACAGGGAAAGAACTGTTTGCTCACTCGATTCACAATCTATCAGATCGAAAGTACAATCAGTTTGTTCGAGTAAATTGCGCTGCAATCAGCGAAAGTCTTCTGGAAAGTGAGCTTTTCGGCTATGAAGAAGGGGCTTTTACCGGTGCAAGAAAAGGCGGTAAAATCGGTCTGTTCGAAGAAGCCCATGGAGGTACGATTTTTCTTGATGAAATTGCAGAGATTCCTTTAAGTACACAGGTCAAATTGCTTAGAGTCCTTCAAGAAAAGGAAATTTTGAGGGTTGGCAGCACTAAAGCAATTCCTATTGATGTTCGGGTAATCGCTGCAACAAATGCGAATCTGGAGGAGATGCTCCGAAAAGGATCTTTTCGTGAAGACCTGTATTATCGATTAAATGTTTTCCCCGTTGTTATTCCGCCATTACGGGATCGAAAAGATGATCTTTATCCATTAGTGATGTATCTTATCATGAAATTCAATCAGGAGTATGGGAGGAACGTACAGGCGATTTCCAAAGAAGCCATGGAACATCTAAAAGATTATAATTGGCCGGGGAATGTGAGGGAACTCCAAAACTATATCGGGCGTACCTTGGTGAATATCAAGTATCATGAAAGGGAAATCTTTAAAAGACACCTTCCGAAATTCTTTGACCATGACAGGGAATTGATTGCAACGGAAAGTGACTTTTCCAAAGATGAGTCGATTTCCATTAAACGCGGAAAGTCTTTAAAAATGGTACTGCAGGAGAAGGAGAAAGAAGTTATAGAGTTGACCCTTAGAGAAATGGGAGGGAATCGAAGAGAAACTGCAAATGTACTTGGACTCTCTTTGAGAAACTTGTATTATAAAATAGATCAGTATGACATTCACTAATAATGCAAAATACTGCACAAATAATGCAATAAATTGCACCAAAAGAATGCAACATTTTGCATTCTTTTTTATGTGCTTTAACACTGTCTTTATAAAGACTGGTGAGAATTTGTGAAACCTTTCATTTGCAAACGTGACAGGAATAATAGGAAAGTCTGGACTTGGTTATTTTGAGATCATAGTTGGCACAGAAGTTGCTTTAATATCATTAGAGTATAAAGAAGATCAGAGTAAAAGTAAGAGAGGTGACTTATGTGAAAAAGTATGTGTTAGCAATTAACCCAGGCTCGACGTCGACGAAAGTAGCGGTTTTTAATCAAAACGAGCTTGTGACAAAACACTCCATTGATCACTCAACAAAGGATTTAGAAGCTTATGAGAGTATGGCAGACCAGTACCCTTTCAGAAAAAAAACGATTCTTCAATGGCTGAAGGAAGAAGGACTGGAGTTGAAGGATTTAAAGGCAGTGGTGGGAAGAGGGGGCTTGCTAAGACCGATGCCCGGAGGTACGTATAAAGTGACTGAAGCGATGGAGGAAGATCTGAAAGTCGGATATCAAGGAGAACATGCTTCCAACCTTGGAGGGCTTATCGCCAAAGCAATCGCTGATGAACAGAGTATCCCCGCCTACATCGTGGATCCTGTTGCTGTTGACGAATTTACGGAAGAGGCAAGAATCTCAGGAATGCCTCAAATCAAGCGAAGATCTTTAGGTCATGCCCTCAATATCAAAGCGGTGGGACACAGGGCAGCGGAGGAATTAGGCAAAGGATTTAACGAGGTCAATCTTGTTGTTGCTCACTTAGGTGGCGGAATTTCTGTAGCCCCTGTCCGTAAAGGAAGAATTCTGGATTATAATAATGCCAACGAAATGGGGCCATTTTCCCCGGAGCGGACAGGAGGTTTGCCCGTCGGAGATTTGGTAAAAATGTGTTTTTCAGGTAGATATGACCATAAAACCTTAAAATCCATGCTGAGAGGGAAAGGCGGATTAAGCGCTTATCTCGGAACGAATGATGCGAGACAGGTTGAAAACAAGGTCAATGCAGGAGACCAGGAAGCAAAACTCATCTATGATGCCATGGGATATCAAATTGCCAAAGAAATCGGTGCAATGGCAACAGTGTTACATGGTGAAGTTGATGGCATTGTTCTGACCGGAGGAATCGCGCACTCCGATTATTTAATGGATCTTATTAAAGACCATATCAGTTTTATAGGACGGGTATTTGTTTACCCCGGAGAAGATGAAATGAAAGCATTAAATGAAGGAGCACTAAGGGTTTTAAATGATGAAGAAGAAGTAAAAATTTATGAAAAAGAGGTGAAGATGAATGATTAAGAACTTTGACCAACTTATGGAAATTGCTCGAAAAAGGGGACCTAAAAAAATCTCTCTTGCCTGTGCTGAAGATGCAGATGCTCTAAAGGCAATTGAAGCCGCAAGAAAAGAAGGAATTGTAGAAGCTATTCTTGTGGGAAATGAAAAAATTATTCGAGAAAATGCGAAAAAAGAAGATATTGACATCTCCAATTATGAAATCGTTAATGAAGAGGATATGATGGAAGCATCGTTAAAGGCTGTAGAAATTGTGTCCACCGGGAAAGCACATATGGTAATGAAAGGGTTAGTGGACACTTCAATTATCTTAAAAGCTGTGTTGAATAAAGAGGTCGGTCTTCGAACGGGGAAACCATTATCCCATGTGGCTTTATTTCATGTACCCGGTTTTGATAAGATGCATCTTGTGACTGATGCTGCAATGACAATTGCACCGGACCTCGAGGGAAAAAAGGCATTAATTGAAAATATTGTTCCTGTGGCAAAAGCCCTGGATATCGATATGCCAAAGGTAGCAGTAATCTGTGCGAAAGAAAAACCGAATCCCAAAATGCCTGATACGATGGATGCAAGGGCATTACAGGAAATGAACGAAAGAGGAGAAATTAAAGACTGTATCGTCGGCGGACCTTTAGCCCTCGATAATGCTGTATCAAAGAAAGCTTCGGAAATCAAAGGGATTGATCATCCCTGTGCTGGAGACGCAGACATTCTTTTGACCGGTGATATCGAAGCAGGAAACGTATTGTATAAGTCTATGATCTACTTCGGGAAGGCAAAAAATGCAGGAGTAATTGTTGGAGCGAAAGCACCGATTGTTCTTACTTCAAGAGCAGACAGTGATGAAGCGAAGCTGTATTCCATTGCACTGGGAGTTTTGTGTGCTGCAGAGTTTTTCAAGAGCTGATTTGAAGGTGGACAGCAATAAACGTAAATAAAAGAAGAGGTGAAACTATGGGTGAAGCAAAAAGAATTCTGACCATTAATCCGGGTTCAACGTCGACGAAAATAGCAATCTTCGATGATGAAAAACCTGTTTTTGAAGAGGTCTTAAGACACTCTTCGGAGGAAATCGGTCAGTTTGAGAAAATTTTTGATCAATATGAGTTTCGAAAAAAGGTGATCTTAGAAACCCTTAACGAAAAAGGAATTAATCTTACAAAATTAGCGGCGGTGGTTGGTCGGGGAGGACTTTTGAAGCCGATTCCGGGAGGAACCTATCTTGTAGATGAAAAAATGCTGGATGATTTAAAGGTAGGAGTCCTTGGAGAGCATGCATCAAATCTTGGAGGTGTACTGGCTTATGAAATTGCAGAGCAATTAAACATCGAGGCCTTCATAGTGGATCCGGTCGTTGTGGATGAAATGAACCACATTGCCAGAATATCAGGGATGCCGGAAATTAAACGAAAAAGTATCCTTCATGCGTTGAATCAAAAAGCTGTAGCCAGAAGAGCCGCTGAAGAAATAGGAAAACCCTACAATGATTTAAATCTTATAGTAACCCATCTTGGAGGAGGAATTTCCGTCGGAGCTCATAAGAAAGGAAGAGTGATCGATGTGAACAATGCCCTCGATGGAGAGGGACCCTTCTCACCTGAACGGTCAGGTGGCTTACCCGTGGGCGATCTTGTAAAACTTTGCTTTTCAGGAAAGTACACCCAGGATGAAATTAAGAAGCTGATTAAGGGAAATGGCGGTCTCGTTGCTTACCTTGGAACCAACGATGGTCGAGAAGTGGTAAAGATGATTGAAGATGGAAATAAGCACGCAGAAGTGGTTTACAAAGCAATGGCATATCAAGTTGCGAAGGAAATAGGAAGCTGTTCAGCTGTATTAAAAGGAAAGATTGATGCTATCGTACTTACAGGTGGGCTGGCTTATGACAAGATGTTTATCAAATGGATTAGTGACAGCGTGGATTTTATCTCAAAAGTCTTGGTCTATCCGGGAGAAGATGAAATGATCGCTTTAGCCCAAGGAGGATTACGGGTTCTGAACGGAGAAGAGGAAGCAAAACGATATGAATAAGGTGATTTGAATGAATGACAAACGTATACGCATTATTATTGGACATTACGGTAGCGGGAAAACGGAGTTTTCCATTAATTATGCGATTAAACTGAAAAAACAACATGAAAAAGTAGCACTAGTCGATTTGGATGTAATCAATCCCTATTTTCGATCCAGGCTACAGGAATCAATGCTGAATGAAAAAGGAATAGCAATGATTGCGAGTAATATAAAGGGATCTGGCTCAGATCTTCCGGCGGTGTCCGGCGGTGTCCTAGGACCTCTCCAGAATCAATCTACCCAAGTAGTATTAGACGTTGGAGGAGATTCCACCGGAGCGAGAACATTAGGAAGATACGAAGAGTATTTTCAAGATGGAGCGTATGATATGTTTTGTGTCGTAAATGTTAATCGCGGACAAACGGAAACCGTAGAAGGGATCCTTAGAAATGTCTATGCCATTGAAAAAACTTCAAGGGCAAAGGTTACGGGTCTGATTAACAACACACACCTTCTCAGAGAGACCACTGTGGAAGATGTCCTCAAGGGTCAGAAAATTGTCAAACAAGCGGCAGATAAGCTTGGTGTACCAATTCGCTATGTAGTAGCATTGGAAGAGGTGGCAGCATCTTTACCTTCAAATATTGAAGGTGAGATTTTCCCCATAAAGCTATACATGAGAGAAAAATGGATGTAAATAAAGGGAGGTAAGGAAATGGCAAAAGGAAAAGTGCATTTTGATGATGACAAATGTAAAGGGTGTGAATTGTGCACGACGGTTTGTCCGGTAAATATCGTTTTGATGGACAAGGAGCGAATCAATGCAAAGGGGTATCATCCTGCAACGGTAAAAGAGATGGAGAAGTGCATCGGTTGTACCAATTGTGCAATGATTTGTCCGGATTCTGTGATTACCGTGGAACGAGAAAAATAAACCAAACCGTTAAGGAGGGAATAATCAAATGGCAAAAATGTTAATGAAGGGAAATGAGGCGATTGGAGCTGCAGCGATTCAAGCAGGCTGTAAGTTCTTTTTCGGTTACCCCATTACACCACAAAATGAATTACCTGAGTATATGTCAAGAGAACTACCAAAGATCGAAGGAGGAGCCTTTGTACAGGCGGAGTCAGAGGTTGCTGCAATTAATATGATCTATGGAGCGGCAGGAGCCGGAGCCCGATGTATGACAAGTTCTTCTTCGCCGGGAATGGCACTGAAGCAGGAAGGGATTTCCTACATTGCAGGTGCGGAATTACCGGCAGTCATCGTCAATATCTCCCGAGGAGGTCCCGGGTTAGGAGGAATTCAACCGTCACAGGCTGATTACTTCCAGTCAACCCGGGGTGGAGGGAACGGAGACTATCGTCATCTCGTTTATGCGCCGGCTTCACTGCAGGAGGCAGTCGATCTTGTCATGGAAGCCTTTGATGTGGCGGATTACTACAGAAACCCGGTAATTGTTCTTGGAGACGGAATGATCGGTCAAATGATGGAACCTGTGGAGTTCAAAAAAAGCAACGGTCGGGAACTACCCGCCAAGGACTGGGCAACAACAGGAACCAAGGAGGAGAGAACTCCGAACATTATCAACTCTTTGGCGTTGGACCCTGCAAAACTGGAGGAGCATAACCGAAAGCTGACACGAAAATATAAGGAAATAGAAAAAAATGAAGTACGTCATGAAGACTACAAAACGGAAGATGCGGATGTGGTGATTGTTGCATATGGAACAACCGCCCGAATTGCACGGAATGCCGTGGATGCATTAAGAGAAGAAGGAATAAAAGCGGGAATGATGAGACCGATTACATTATGGCCGTTTCCCGAGGCTGCAATCCAAAAGGTGACTCATACAGCAAAAGCCTTATTGTCGGTGGAAATGAGCGAAGGTCAGATGGTTGAAGATGTTCGTCTTGCCAACGAAGGGAAACTTCCTGTTCACTTTTACGGTCGATCCGGAGGAATGATTCCAAGTCCTGATGAGATCGCAGATAAAGTGAAGGAAATCATAGGAGGTGTGAAGTAATGACGGTTGTATATGAAAAAACAAAAGGACTTACGGAAAAGCAAACCCATTATTGCCCCGGATGTACCCATGGAGTCATTCATAAACTGGTAGGAGAAGTGTTGGTTGAACTTGGGATTCTTGGAAAGACAGTGGGTGTTGCACCGGTAGGATGCTCTGTTCTGGCGTATGATTACTTTAACTGTGACATGCATGAAGCAGCCCACGGTCGTGCGCCGGCTGTTGCAACAGGGATTAAGCGGGTTTTACCGGATCATGCAGTTTTCACCTATCAGGGAGATGGAGACCTTGCATCCATTGGAACAGCGGAAATCGTTCATGCTGCCCATCGTGGTGAAAAGTTCACCACAATTTTTGTAAACAACGCAATCTACGGAATGACCGGAGGACAAATGGCTCCCACAACACTGATTGGTCAAAAGGCAACGACATCTCCTTACGGAAGAAGCGTTGCGGATGCAGGAATGCCCTTAAGGGTTTCTGAAATGTTGGCGACGATTGACGGAGCGGTCTTCGTTGAGCGGGTATCGGTTCATGATGTGCCGAATATCCGAAAAGCAAAAAAAGCCATCAAAAAAGCTTTTGAGGTGCAAATGGAAGGAAAAGGATTTGGGATTGTTGAAGTATTGTCAACATGTCCAACCAACTGGGGAATTTCACCGATTGAATCCCTAAGCTGGTTAAAGGAAAATATGATTCCATATTATCCGCTTGGAAATTTCAGAACACCGGAGGAGGGAAAATAATGGCAGAAGAAAAAATTATAATGGCAGGTTTTGGTGGACAGGGAGTGATGTCGATGGGACAGCTTCTTACCTACGCCGGGATGTTGGAAGATAAGAATGTTTCCTGGCTTCCTTCCTATGGTCCTGAAATGCGTGGAGGAACGGCAAACTGTTCGGTGATTGTGTCTGAAAAGCAGGTGGGATCGCCGGTTATTACTAATGATGCAACTTCAGCAATTGTTATGAACCTTCCCTCTTTGGATAAATTTGAGAAAGACGTGGTGGAAGGTGGAAACCTGCTGATTAACGAATCTCTGATTGAAAGAAAAGCGGAGCGGAGTGACCTGAGCATTTACTATATTAAAGCCAATGAAATCGCCAATGAGATTGGAAATTCAAAGGTTGCCAATATGGTGATGTTAGGAGCTTACTTGGAGTTGACGAAAATAGTCAAGGTAGAGTCGGTAATCGAGGCCTTGAAAAAAGTATTCGGTCCTGCGAAGGAGCATTTAGTTCCAATGAACAAAGAAGCACTGGAGCGAGGAGCAGAATCCATAAAGTAAAAAATGTCTAAAAAACGAGAAGATCAGTGTATATACACTGATCTTCTTTTCTTATGCATTGGTATATTGGGGACATTTTCGTCCATCAACGATATAGTAACATCTTGGGCGACAGCGATGACATGGATTCACCGTCTTGCTCTCAGCGCCTTTAACAGACCATTTTGAATCGACAAGAATTCCCCGGCCTATGGCGACAAAATCGCCATCGTTGTTATTGATTAGCTCTTCGGCTTCCGGGGGAGTTCGAATTCCGTTCACCAAGATCACTGGGATATCAACGGTCTTTTGAACTTCTGAGCCCATATAGACGATCCAGTTATAAGGGAACTCAGCAGGGACCGTTGGATGGGCATCTGCTTCTCCGATTCCCGCAGACACATGAAGAAGATCGACCCCCATCTTTTCTAAGGCTTTTGCAATTTCCATACCTCCATCGAGATCAGGAGTATTCGCACCGTGGCGATACCCGAGGATGAAATTCTCAGGGAGTTGATCAGTCAACATTTCCATGACTTCTTTGATAAAGCGGAGTCGATTCTCAAAGGTACCACCATACTCATCTTTTCGCTGATTGAGAGTGGGAGACAGAAACTGATTGATAAGATACCCATGAGCGCCATGGATCTCTATACCGTGAAATCCTGCTTTTTCAGCTCGAAGTGCAGCTTCCAGGAAGTCCAGCTGTATCATTTTGATTTCTCCTTTGGTTAAGCTCTTCGTTTTCCTTCCATCTGAAAGAATATAGCTTGAAGGAGCTACCGGTTCCTCTGTAACACTTTTCGGAGTTTTGTCGCCGGCATGATGAATTTGAAGGAGTGATATTGCTCCGTTGCTGTTAATCACGTCAGCTAAACGGGAAAGGCCATCAACCTGTTGTTCATTCCAGATTCCCAACTGGCTGGGTGCAAGACGCCCAAGAGGATTGATAGCAGTGGCTTCTACAATCACCATCCCTACCCCTCCTACACTACGCTTTTCATAGTGTTCTAAATGAAGTTTGCTGACAATTCCATAGTTATCAGACCAGTTAAAACAAACCATCGGTGGAAAAACTACACGGTTTCGGACTAGGTGTCCTTTGAGATGAGTGCTTTTATACAGTAATGACATTCATAGACCTCCTTTTAGATAATCTTATTTCTTTAATAAGCTCGAGCGAATGATTTATGAATTATCAAATGGAGAAGAAAAGGAACCAGGATTGAAATTTTCCTCATTATACTATAAAATCAAAGGGATGAAAAGGAAGAACCCAAGTATAAGACTGTGCATTTGGAAGATCGATTGTCGAAGTGTGTCAAATAATAGGGAAAAGACTTTGAAATTCAAGGATTGAGGGAATAACAGAAGTATGGTAAAATATTTATCAGACTCATAGAGAGGAGCGTTTTATCGTGGGAAAACTATTTGGTACCGATGGCGTGAGAGGGATTGCGAATAAAGATCTAACTCCGGAGTTGGCAAATCAGCTGGCAAAAGCATCGGCAGAGATTTTCATAAAGGGAGAAAAAGGAACTGTCGTAATCGGAAAGGATACCCGGCAGTCCGGTGATCTTCTGGAAGCGGCAATGGTTTCCGGGTTTTTGGCGATGGGAGTGGACGTTGTGCTGCTTGGAGTAATTCCGACACCCGCAGTTGCATATATTACACGAAAAATTCAAGCCGGTATGGGTGGGATGATCTCTGCTTCTCATAATCCTTACGAATACAATGGAATCAAATTTTTCAACCAGGATGGTTTTAAGCTCAGGGATGAAGTGGAGGAAGAAATTGAGACTTATATTCTCCGAGGGGTGAAGGAATCAAGCAACCCAACAGGCAAGGAAATTGGAAAAATTCTTCCCTTTCAAACTTCGGAGAATGTGTATGGAGATTTCGTCAAGTCATCGATTAACAATGATTTTTCAGGAATGAAAGTTGCCATGGATCTTGCGAACGGCGCTGCCTATAAAGTAGCTCCAATGGTTTTCCGTTCTTTGGGAGCGGAAGTCATTGCTGTTCATAATCAACCCGATGGAGTAAACATTAACGATGGCTGTGGGTCAACCTATCCTGAGGTTCTTAAAGAAATCGTTGTGGAGCATCAATGTGATCTTGGTCTCTCTTTTGATGGAGACGCAGATCGCTTAATTGCAGTGGATGAGAAAGGCCAAGTTGTGGATGGCGATCAGATCATGGCCATCTGTGGAAGCTTCTTAAAGGAAAAAAACCAGCTAAAAGCAGATACGGTTGTTGCAACCGTCATGAGCAATATCGGTCTCTCACTTGCCCTGAAGGAAAAAGGAATCCATTTAAAGCAGACGAAGGTCGGTGACCGCTATGTTTTGGAAGAGATGAAGGATAAGGGCTTTTCCCTGGGAGGGGAGCAGTCAGGGCATCTCATATTTCTCGATCACAATACAACAGGAGATGGACTTCTCAGTGCATTGAAACTGGGAGAGATTATTAAAGAAAAAAACGTCCCGCTATCTCAGTTAGCGGGGATGATGGAAAAATTTCCTCAAACCTTGGTGAATGCAAAAGTTCCTAATGAGAATAAACATGGACTTACGGAGATTCCGATGATCAAAAAAGAAATTAGACGACTTGAGGATCTACTGAATCAGGAGGGGAGAGTACTTGTGAGACCTTCCGGTACTGAGCCCTTGGTGAGAGTAATGATTGAAGGGAAAAATCTAGATGAAATACAAAGCTTTGCCACAAATCTAGTGAAAATGATTGAAGAGCAATTTTAGGAAACAGTCTCCGGGGTTGATGGGAAGTTGACCCCGGAGGTTTTTCATAGAAATTTCTAAGAAAGGGGGGAGAAGTCAATTCAAATCGAGGGAGGTGTGGAGAAAGAGGGATAGGTGAAGATGTGGAAATGAAGCGCCAGGACTTAAATAAACCATTTAAGTTGACGAGGACAGGGTTTATCGAACTATCGGCGGATGCCTTGCGGTGAATGTTGCTACCGAGAGACCATTTATAAATACCTGAAGTGATTCGGGGGACAAAGAGATGGTTGCAACAAATAGAAAAGAGGAGAGTACATTATGTGTGGAATTGTTGGTTATATTGGAGGAAAACAAGCGTCCCCGATTTTAATTGAGGGGTTGCAAAAGTTAGAATATAGAGGTTATGATTCAGCGGGAGTTGCAATTTATAACGATGGTGAAATTGCAGTACAAAAGTATAAAGGGCGGCTAAAAGTCCTAGAGGAACATCTTGAGAAAAAACCCATCCCAGGTTCTGTAGGAATTGGGCACACCCGGTGGGCCACCCATGGTGAGCCGAATGATTTAAATGCCCATCCCCATATCACTACAGACGGTCACATTGCTTTAGTGCACAACGGTATAATTGAAAACTATACCCGCCTAAAAGAATGGTTGATTGAAGAGGGAAAAATTTTTAAGACGGAGACGGATACGGAAGTAATTGTTCACCTCGTGGACTACTTTTATGAAGGAGACTTGGAAAAAGCGGTGCGAAGGGCGATCGGAAAAATGGAGGGAGCCTTTGCTCTTGGGGTGATTAGTAAAAATGAACCGGAAAAGATTGTCTCTGTGAGAAAGGATAGCCCTTTAGTTGTGGGAATCGGTAAAGAGGAGAATTTCATTGCATCGGATATTCCTGCTCTTTTGAAACACACAAAGGAGGTTTATTTCCTGGATGATGGGGAAATGGCTGTCCTTACAGAAAAGGATATTGCGATTTACGATGAGTTTGGTCAACCGGTTGAAAAAGAACCTTTTACTGTGACATGGGATGTTTCATCAGCTGAAAAAGAAGGCTATGAGCATTTTATGATGAAGGAGATTCATGAACAGCCAAAGGCAATCAGAGACACTCTCTCTCCCCGCTTAAATGACCGGAACATGGTTGAAATTGAAGAGTTTAATCTTTCCAGGGAAGACATTCAAAGAATTGATAAAATCATGATTGTTGCTTGCGGTACTGCTTATCATGCGGGACTGATCGGAAAATTTGCTATTGAAAAATTCGCAAAGATTCCTGTGGAGACCGATATTGCATCGGAGTTCCGTTATCGGGATCCTTTTGTGAATGAGAAGACTCTTTTCATAGCGGTGAGTCAGTCAGGAGAAACTGCAGATACTCTTGCAGCTTTAAGAGAGGCGAAACGAAAAGGAGCAAGAACCATGGCCATCACCAACGTGGTGGGAAGCAGAGTTTCTCGAGAGGCCGATGATGTGTATTATACCTGGGCGGGGCCGGAAATTGCCGTTGCATCAACCAAGGCCTATACAACCCAAATCGTTGCATTTTATACCATTGCATTGGATCTAGGACTCAAGCTGGGTACTCTTAAAGAGGAAACGTATCATCAAATTATTAAAGAGTTACTGACCTTCGGTGAAAAAACCGAAGCATTGCTCCAGTACAAGAAAGACATTCAGTTTCTTGCCGATGCACAGTTCAATAATACAAGTGCCTTTTATATTGGCAGAGGGATTGACGATGCTGTTGCAAGGGAAGGGTCATTAAAACTTAAGGAAATTTCTTACATTCATTCAGAAGCGATTGCAGCGGGAGAGTTAAAGCATGGAACGATTGCATTGATTGAAGATGGAACTTTGGTGGTTGCCCTTACGACTCAGGATCGTCTCTATGACAAGATGCTTTCAGCAATTAAGGAAGTAAAGGCCAGAGGAGCTTATGTAATTGCTGTTGCCAAAGAGGGAAACCAGGATATTCAAAAAGAAGCAGATGCAGTGATGTCTATACCTGACACTTACGATGAATTGACACCGATTTTATCAGTTATTCCATTACAACTTCTCGCCTACTATATTGCAGTAGCAAGAGGATGCGATGTGGATAAACCGAAAAATCTTGCAAAATCTGTAACAGTCGAATAAGCTTTTTCCAAAATTTATTAAGTTCAACTAAATAGAATAATGAAAAGCAGAACCTATTATCGGGTTCTGTTTTTTTACTTGCTGTTTTCAGAAAAAGATAGTAACAAAGCATATTCAATCAGGAATAGTGTGAGTGCAGAATATCGAGTTGATATAACATAAAAATTTAAATAAAGTTAAATAAATCAAAATATTGACTTTAATAATATTAAAGTATATACTTAATATTATTAAAGTTTGGAGGTGATTTGCATGTCAAGAGAAGTAGTCCCTGTATGGATGGAAAATTTGGATGATGAAGATATGGCATTTATAAGAAGATTTTTACTGGCATCCGGATCGTTAAAACAAGTTGCGACACAGTACGGTGTTACTTATCCAACAGTTCGGCTAAAGCTGGATAAACTGATTCAGAAAATCAAACTTTCCGAGAATGTGACCAGTAACCCTTACATTTCGTTGATTAAGAAACTGGCTGTTGATGAAAAATTAGAGATCGATACGGCTAAAATACTTATTTCAGAATTTAAAAAGACGATCAACGAGGAGGAATCATAATGACGGAGTTTAACTTTACATCTATTTTTTTTGCAGTACTATTCGTAGCTTTACCGGTAGTTTTTGTAAGTTTGGTTTTAGGCATCCCACAATATTTCTTAAGCAAGAACAAGAACAGATGGTTTGGATTGATACTGCCAACATTGTCATTTATTTATGCAACAGGTGTTTCTTTATCAGGGTTTGTTTCTGGGTTGTATTGGATAGGTATCATTCAATTCTCTATAAGTAACATTATTACCATAATTCTTCTGACTATTTACTGGTACGTTAAAAAACAGAACATGAAGAAATCAGAAATCCGCAAAATGACCATCGAGGATTTAGAATAGCAGGTTATTCTTTTTCAAAGTTCTTTTTCATACCGACCCCAATCAGACTACCAAAGACTAAAGCCCAAAAAGGGGCACTGATATTGAAAAGTTGAAAACTGGACAGTGAGATCAAAAAGGCAATAAATGCTCCAGCTTGATATTGTTCAGTAGAAAAAGCTTTTTGAAAGAAAGACATCAACACAGGCAGCATAGCGAGTCCTGCAATTAATTGGATCATTTCCACCGGAAGAACAGTTAAAAGTCCAATTGCATAGGAGGACAAAAGGCCGAATAAAACAAAAATAATTCCGTCGACCACTGCGGCAATGTAGCGTTTACTAAGATCACTCCCAGCGGAAGAGGATGCACAGATTGCAGTTTTCGGACCTGCAATTGTTGCTCCGTGACCACCAAAAAATGCAGAAACAAGACTGGCCCAACCGGTTGTGGTCGTCATGTGGTCTATAGGAGCTGAATATCCCTGAGCAATCAGAACTCCTATCGCTTGTGCATTATTTACTCCAATTGCAAGTATTGCTACAGGAACAGAGATTGAGAGAATCGGGGAAAGATGAAAAGATGGAAGGATCAACTGTGGGCCCATAAACACCATAGTATGATCATAAACATTAAACTGTCGAGTGATAAATAATCCGATAATGGAAAAAGCGATTGCTCCCAAAATGGGCGGAAACTTAGTCAGATTTTTTACCGATAAAAAGTATCCAATGATGCTTAAAGAAGCAATAATTGGGATCGCCTCGAATGAAGTGATAATGTTCAGTGCAAAGTTTAACATCGATCCGGCAACCATGGCCATGATAATAGGAACGGGAATCCACTGAAGTATTTTACTGGTCAGTTTTGAATATCCTAGGATAAGCACTAATAATGATGAGATGATGAAGGCACCTATAATTGACGAAAAAGAATATTCTTGGAGCAAGGTTCCGATAAAAACTGCTGAAGGGATGGACCACGCTCCGGAAATCGGGATGCGATACTTTAAAGCCAAGTATATACCCAATAAACCTCCAATTACATACACTGAAAAAATCCAGGAGATCATCTCTCCTTGACTCAATCCACCGTCGGTGGCAACATTCATCAAAATGACAATAGGACCTGTACATCCGAAAATCGATGCAATCACACCGGCGCTTACGTTGGAGTAACTCATATCGTTTAAGATCCTTTTAAGAGATTTCATCATCAACATCGAATTCGCTCCTTTATTTATGATAAAATAGTATCATACACAAGAGGAAGGTGCAAAGCGAAAGGGGTCTTACTGATGCATTATAAATTGTACAAGAATGTGCTCTCACCCAAGAACGGAATGAATCTATACCGCGGATGCACTCATGGATGTATCTATTGTGACAGTCGAAGTCTTTGTTATCAGATGGATCATCATTTTGAGGATATTGAAGTGAAGGAACATGCTCCGCAATTGCTGGAAGATACTTTGAAACGCAAAAGAAATAAAGGCATGATTTCAACCGGGGCCATGGGAGACCCCTATGTACCAATCGAAGAGAAGCTTAAATATACACGGAAATCTCTTGAGATCATTCACAAATACGGCTATGGTCTGGCAATACATACAAAGTCCGCTTTGATTTTAAGGGATCTGGACCTGTTGGAGGCAATTCACAAAAAAGCAAAATGTGTTGTGCAACTAACGATGACCACATTTGATGAGGATCTAAGCAAAGTGATTGAACCGAATGTGGCAACAACAAGAGAGAGATTTAACGTGCTAATTGAACTGAAGCAGAGAAATATCCCTACTGTGATCTGGTTGACACCGATTCTACCCTTCATAAACGATACAGAGGAGAATATTCAGGGAATTCTGGCCTATGGAGCTGAATCGGGCGTAAAAGGAATAATGACATTCGGGATTGGTCTTACATTGAGAGCTGGAAATCGTGAATATTTTTATCATCAGTTGGATCGCCACTTTCCCGGTTTAAAGGAAAAGTACAAGCGGATCTATGGAAATTCCTACGAGATCCATAGTCCTCACAAACTGGAGTTAATGAGTCTAATCACAGAGTTTTGCGTGAAACACAGCATTCTTTCCAATCAGCACGAAATTTTTTCCTACCTCAGCAGGTTTGAAATTCCGGAGAAGGATTGCCAATTGAGGATGTTTTAAATTTATGGGCCTAATCGGCCCTTTTACTTTTTAAATAATCCAGTAGCTGAGAAGGCTGATCAATCACTAGTTCTGCGCCTGCCTGGAGGAGTTCAACCTTCCCTCGAAAGCCCCATGACACACCAATTCCAATAACTCCTGCATTTTTTGCAGTGATCATATCCACATCGGAATCCCCCAGAAACAGGATTTCATTTGTTTGCAAGCTGAAATTTCTACGATAAGCATCAAGGCTCTTTGGATCTGGCTTAAGAGGGAATTTTGAGGGTTCCCATCCCTGGACAAAATCAAACTCCCATTGGGAAAAGAAGTGTTCTACGGTCTTTATTGTAAAGTCATGGGGTTTGTTGGAAAGAATTCCGAGGGTTATTTTCTTTTCTTTTAATTGATTTAACAGATCAGGAATCCCCGGGTAAAGTTTCGAATTGACTTTCCAGTGGACAGAGAATTCTTCTTTCATTTTTTGTGTGAGCTGTTGTACATGATTCAGGTCAGGATTCTCTTCAGGGAGGGCACGGTGGACGAGATTCGCCATCCCGTTTCCGACAAATTGACGATAGCTTTCGATAGGGTGGCTGGGATAGCCTTCGGTTTCCAAGACGTGATTCATTGATTCTGCAATATCTTCAAGAGAATCAAGCAGAGTGCCGTCTAAATCGAAAAAGATTGCTTTGATCATAATGCTTTCCTCCTTCCATTACTATAAAAAGTATATCATAGAAAGAGAGAAAATCATTAAAATCAGACAGGAAGAGATAAATTCAAAGAATTTGAATTTTTCTTTATATCTTTTTTAGCTAAAGGGAGGAGTATGATACAATATTTATATGAAAAAAATAATTTATAAGGAGGAAGAATATGGAGATCAAGAACTTCAAATACGCTCTGCCAAAGGAAGGGTTTTCTGATATTCGATATCAGGAATATAAGAACACATTGATTAAAGGAACGAAAGAAAAAATCGATGAAGTTTCAATGATTCGAAAAAATGGAGGGAATGTTCGTGTTCTAAAAGGTGGAGGGTTCGGAAACTATGCATTTACAGATCCTGCAGATGTGGAGATGGCATTTCGGGAAGCAACAATCGCCAGCGAACTCAATCCGGGGAAAGAAACCTTAAAAAGGGTGGAATTTCATATGGAACATATCCGGGTATCGCCTGAAAAAGATCCCAGATCAATATCCGTAAAAGAGAAAAAAGATTTGTTACAGAAGTATATTGATTTAATTATGGACAACTCGAAGATTGTTGATCTTGAATCCCAATATTACGAACAGTTTACCGATACAATAATTTTGAACAATCAAGGCACGGAAATTCGACAGGAGGAATTGATTTGCGGAATGAGCTTTCGAATGACTTCAAAGGAAGGAACCCTAACCCAAATGACCCGACTTTCCTTTGGAGGGACAGAAAGCTTTGATGAGCTCTTAAATAAAGAGCAGGAAGTAAAAGAAAAAGTGAAACAGACTGTAGATCTGCTTCATGCAAAAACGATTTCCGGGGGCAATTATGATGTGATTTTAGACAGTGATGTGGGAGGATTGTTTATCCATGAGGCATTTGGGCACCTATCGGAATCGGATAATTTGATTGGAAATCAAACCTTGGCGGAAACGATGGAACTGGGGACGAAATTCGCCATGAAGGATTTTAATGTCATCGATGATCCCACAAAAAAAGGGCACCCCGGAAGTTATGTCTTTGATCATGAGGGGACTAAGGCAAAAAAAGTTTCTTTGATTACTGACGGAAATCTAACGGGTCGTCTCCATTCCATGGAAAGTGCAAGTTATATGGACGAGGATCCCACAGGACATGCTCGGGCGAAAAACTTCGGATTTACTCCGATTGTTCGAATGGGAAATATCTATATTGATAAGGGCACTAGTACATTAGAACAAATGATTCAATCCATTGATGACGGATTGTACCTTTTTGGATCAGCCGGGGGACAAACAAGCGGAGAGACCTTTACCTTTGCAGTTCAGGGAGGATACCGGATTGAAAACGGAAGGATCACGGATATGGTCAGAGACATATCTTTGACCGGACACTTGTTTACAACCTTGAAAAACATAGAAATGGTTGGGAATTATGTGGAATTCTCCAAAGCCGGAGGATGCGGGAAAGCAGGCCAGATTCTGATTCAATCGGGGAAAGGGTCTGCTCCGATCAAAATCAAAAATATGGGTATAGGGGGACAATAAAATGCAGAACTTACTGAACAGGGCACTAAAAGTCGCTGATGCAGGCGAAGTCTATAAAAGAGATGTGAAAACTGCATCAGTATCATTGAAAATGGGTAAACTGAAGGATATCCAAGGCGAAAAGAAACGTGAGGTTTCTCTTCGCATCAATAAAGGGGATCGTATGGGGTTTGCAGTGTCCAACAGTCTTGAGGATGAAACCATTGTGGAAAGAGCCTTGGTTGCCCTCGAGAATCAAGAATCAAAAGCTGCAGAATTTCCCTCGGAAAGCCCCCGCATGGTATTCTCCTATTCTCAGGAAGTGGAGAAATTAACGACGAAGGATTTAACAGTTATGGTTTATAAACTGCATGATCGACTAAACAGAAAAGCACCTGACGTGCCTACAGCCATTTCCATTCATAAGACCATCAAAAGAGTGGCTTTGAAAAACAGCAGCGGCTTTTATGAATCCTATGATTATTCCAATCTTTCGATTTCTTTAGGAACCATTACAGAAAAAGGGTTCATGGGAGCAAGCAAAGAATTTTCTTCCGGCAAAGTGACGGAAATTACCGACAGAGAACTTGATTATCTTCTGGAAATGCATAAGCTTGGGAGAACACAAATTACGCTGGAGAACGAAAGATTGCCAGTGATTTTCAGCGGAAAAGTAATGGGTGCTCTTATGCTTAGGGTTCTTGGTGGTGTTCATGGTGGAAATGTCTTAAAGGGAGTTTCTCCTGTAAAGAATCGCATAGGTGAGCAGGTGTTTTCCGAAAAACTGACGATTAGGGATGATGGAAAAATGAACTTTGGCGTGAACACCTGTCTTTTTGATGATGAGGGAACCCCTGCAAAAAACACGATTATTTATGATAAAGGGAAATTGAAATCCTATCTGGTAAATAGGGATCAAGCCAAGAAGCTTGGGCAGGAGCCAACAGGAAATGCTATAAAACGGTCTTTATTCTCCAAGGAAATTGAGGACAAACCCTCAGTATTTGATACGAATCTTATTATAGAGGGTGAGAACCGGGAGGATGAACTGATGATCAAAGGAGTTAAAAGAGGGATCCTTATCACCGGAGTCATGGGTGCTCATACAGGAAATATCAACCAGGGAGATTTTTCTCTTAACATTTCTTCGGGGTATCTAATTGAAGAGGGAGAACTGAAAGGGCAAGTGAAAGGAGCCATGGTGTCAGGAAATATATACGAACTTTTCAAAAATGTTGAGGCCATTGGAATGCGCTACGAAGTAATGAGGAGTATTTTTTATCATATGGGTTATTCTCCTATGGTTTTATTTAGTGAAGCATCCATAGTCGGAAAGTAATATGACAAGGCTCTTATTAGGAGTTTGATTCTATTTATCCATGGGTATATAGGTAAATAAGAAGGGAGTGGATAAGTATGAAAATTTTAGTTTGCTATGATGGATCGGAGCCTAGCGTGAGAGCATTGGAGAAGGCTCATCAATTAACCTCCGATTGTGGGATTCATGAAGTGACCCTCGTTCATTCCTACGAAGAAAACTATTGGATTTCCACCTCCGCTGACGGATACGCCCCAACTCCTGAAAGTCTCGAGCGTTTAAAGGATTTGGAAAAGCGAAAGATTGACGAGAAGAAGGAAGACATGAGTGAAAAAGCGAAAATGTTCGAAGACACCAATGCTTCGGTAGACATACGGATTGCCCAGGGATACCCTGCAAAAGTAATCACCAAAATTGCTGAAGAGGGCGGGTATGACATGATTATTATTGGAAATCGAGGGCTTGGAGGACTCCGGAAAGTTGTTCTCGGCAGCGTAAGTAATGCAGTTATTCAAGGGACAAATGTGAGTGTTCTCGTTGTCAAGTAGCATTCCCTGTGACTCCAAAGAAAAACGTGCATCTCAAAAATGAGGTGCGCGTTTTTCAGTCAGGACGGAGTATGGTCAGGATTATTCGATCATTGACTCTTTTGGCTTTGTTAATGAAAAGAAACCTTGGATATCTGTAACGAAGAATGGTAAAATAAAACATGTATGACAAAAGAAAGGACTGAAGATGATGGACAATATAAAAAAAGACCTTGATCAATGTCGAAAACCCCTCGGCACAGAAGGAAAAGAAATGGTTGAACGGATGAATAAAAATCATTACGAGGTGACCGGATGGGGACTTCAAATGTTGAACCTGCAGGATGACTCTACGGTAATTGATTTAGGCTGCGGTGGTGGAAAAACTGTTCAAAGGCTTACTATTCACACTCCGGATGGAAGAGTGTACGGACTTGATTATTCCGAAGACTGCGTGGAATGGGCAAATCAACTGAATGAAGAAGCGGTCAATGAAGGGAAAGTGGTGATTATTCGAGGTGATGTCGGAAATCTTCCCTTTGAGGATGAAATTTTTGATGTGGCCACTGCTGTGGAAACCATCTATTTCTGGCCTGACATTGAAAGATCCTTTAAAGAAGTATATCGGTCATTAAAGCAAGGGGGAGAGTTTCTGATTATCAATGAGGCATATCCTCATGAAGATCATAAGGAGAAGAACAGGGCCTATGAAGAAATCGGCGACATGGTGATTCCATCCGGTGATCAACTACACGAATGGTTAAGGAATGCAGGTTTTAAAAAGGTTGTGATTGAACTTGAAGAAGAAAAAAACTGGATTAGAGCGTTGGCAACGAAGGAATAGAGGGAATTTATCGTGAGTTTCAGTGTATTTACAAAAAACGAAATCATTTCATCCACACTTTATACACAGACTTATACACATTATGCACAGACCGACCGGTGATGATTTTCAGCAAAAAAAGAAAAAGAATCCACACATAAGGGACTCTTCTTTTTGTGGATAAGAGATAAGTGTGAGCGTGTCAAAAAAGTATTTTGTGAATCAATACAAGATAAACACCATCTGGATAATCAGATGGTGTTTTTTATGGTGACTAATCTGCTTTAAAATCCTCATCGATATGATGACCATCACAGAAAGGTTTGTTTTTGGAATGCCCACATCGACATAAAGTATAATGCTCTTCGCATTCGGCCTTGGAACCACGATCATCTTTTAGCTTGATTCCTCCGGTGACCTTTAAAGGACCGTCTTTTGAAGTTGTAATCCCCAACTCGTGTCCGAATTCCTGATAACGGCGATCACCAAATCCATAACTTAAAGCACCGGAAGGACATTTTTCTATGGTGTTGATAATTTCTTCGGGAGCAGCTCCATCGGGATCGATCCATGGACGTCCTTCTTTTTTGAAAACTGAGGGTAAAAGATCAACACAACTGCGATCATGAGAACAGACTCCACGGTTATCATAAATAGTAATTGTCTCTCCTTCGTACTTCTTTACTTCATCCTTAATACGATCCTTCTTTTTTAATTCATTGAGCCCTTTTTCTTCATGGGAGCCATCACAATAGGGCTTCATTTTAGAGTTACCACAGCGGCAAAGTGCTGTGACAGGTTTTGTGTCCAGGGACTCCCCTTTTGAGTTTTTCAATGTTTCCAAATCCGTAACTAAATAATTTGAGTAAGCTGTTGTCACAATGGTTGGAATCGTTTTCTTGTCTTTCTCTTCTTTTGGCATAAACACCCTCCTTTAAACTTAGTTCATATAATACGGTACTGTTTTCTAAAATATACCCGCTTTTCATTTGAGTATTCACACAACGATAAAATACCATTTCATTAATCTTTGATTCAATATAAAAGATGGATTAAAGAGAGGGAATGAAACCATTACTTTAGAATTTGCATCATAAATTGAAATAACAACTATACAAAAATAACTATATGAACAGAATAAACTATTTGAAAATTTCTGAAAATATCCGTTGACACTGAAAAAAAAGTATATTAGTATCATAAGTAGAACAGCGTTCTATTTAATGAAAAAACATAAGACCCAGATTATCAGATTAGCACAGGATATTTGTCTGATATAAGTTTTGTTTAGAGAAGAAACGAGAATCAATTTAGGACAAAAATAGACCGATGTTCTAATTACTTAAAATTATCCCAAAGAAGTGTCCATAACCATGGGATTATAATTTTATAAGGAGGAGAGATGAATGCCAAAGAAAAAAAGCGTGTTGGATCTCATGAAAATGAAGAAAGCAGGAGAAAAAGTAGCATGGATCACGGCCTATGATTATCCCACTGCCATGTTTGCAGAAGCGGCTGGTATGGATATGCTCTTAGTAGGAGACTCATTGGGAATGGTAACCCTTGGTTACAGCGGAACGATCCCTGTAACAATGGAAGACTGTATTTCTCATTGCAAGGCAGTTCGACGTGGAGCACCGAACACCTGGATCATTGGAGATATGCCCTTTGGATCTTATCAAAGCTCTGATGAGCAGGCAGTGGACAATGCCGTAAGGTTCTTGAAAGAAGCCGATGTGGATTGTATAAAACTGGAAGGCGGCGTTCGAATACAAAGCAGAATTCGGGCGATTACTGATGCGGGGATTGCTGTCATCGGTCATATCGGATTAACTCCTCAAAGCTCCGGGCAGCTTGGAGGTTTTAAGGCGCAGGGACGGGATGTAAAAAATGCAAGAGGTGTGATTGAAGATGCATTAGCTGTTCAGGAAGCCGGGGCCTATGCGCTTCTTGTGGAAGCAGTGCCACCGGAACTTACCGAGTTTATTGCTAAGAAACTTGATATTCCCGTGTATTCCATCGGAGCGGGAGATTGTGATGGACAGCTGCTAATTAGCAGCGATATGGTCGGAAAATTCCAAGCGTTTACACCAAAGTTTGTTAAAAAGTATGCCAATGTGGCGGAAATTGAAACGGATGCATACAAAGAATACATTAAGGATGTAAAAGAGGGAGTTTTCCCATCGGATGACTATGTATATCACATCACTGATCCGATTGAGGAGTTTGAGAAACTTTTTAAAGAGTTCGAGTAAGAAGATTAACCAGAGATAAGAAGATAAAAAAAGATAAGATAAATGAAAAAAGGGAGGAATTGCCATGTCCATGAAAGAAATTGAAAAGTATATCCTAGAAAACACTCCGTTTCCACTGGATGATCTCCATGATCTTCCATCGTCCAAAGCAACCTTTGATGGAGGCGCACATTATCGAATGGAAGTGCCGGGGATTGAAAATGCATCCAACTTTGAGACCCTCATAAAAGAAGCTGAAGCTCAAAAAATTCAGATTCATCGGGTAATTGGAACGGTAGGCGGGTCAGCTTTATTAGACAAACAGGAATTAAAATATTACGCACAAATCGGTGCAGATGCTAAAATGGAGACTCTGGTTAATCCTATGCCCACAAGAGCATGGGACACCGGAAAGCAGTACGGTACTCCGGAGGGATATGTTTCCGGTATGAGAGTAAGGGGCCAGCACAACTTGAAGCTTTGGCTAAGAGAAGTCAGCCGATGCATTGATGCAGGAATCCGAGGCTTTTTAATTCCTGACGAAGGATTATTGTATCTTGCCAATGAATTAAGAGAAAAAGGAGTAATTCCAAAGGATGTAAAGTTTAAGGTTTCAGTTTTTGCAGGGCATGGCAATGCTGTCGGTGCAAAAATGCTTGAAGAAATGGGCGCAGACAGCTTTAATCCTCTTGCAGATCTCTCCCTTGGAATGTTTGCAGCAATCCGGCAAGTAACAAATATTCCTTTAGATGTGTACATGAGTATTGTAGACTCCATGGGTGGAAATCAAAGACACGTAGAGTCCGAAGAAATTGCAAGAATCTGTGCTCCGGTTTATTTCAAGTTCGAGCCGGGGAAAAATGAATGTGATCTTTACAACTCGTGGCATGATGATGTAACACTTAATCATTTAGTCAAAGTGAAAGTTCGAATGGCGAAAGTATGCAAGGAATGGTGTGATGATGGTGAAACTGAATTAGTATTCAATAACTATACGGATGATTTGGCTGTACCGAGACCATAGGAATGAGGTGTTAAAATGAGCAAAAATCCATTTGATACTGCGTTAACCACATTAAAAGAAGCCAGTGAGATGGCAGGAATCGATTCAAATGTTGTAAAATATTTATCCAAACCAAAACGTATCTTTCAATTTACAATCCCGATGAAGATGGATAACGGTGAATTTGAAATCTTTGATGCATTTAGAGTGCATTATAATGATGCTCGTGGCCAAGTGAAGAACGGAACACGATTTGTTCCGGACTTGGATCTTGATACCGTAAAGGCTCTTGGATTTTGGATGACGATCAAGCATGCTGTTGCAGGCATTCCCGCAGGAGGAGGCAAGGGTGGAGTAAGGGTCGATACTCGAAAGCTTTCCGAAGGGGAACTGGAACGACTTTCCCGGGCATTTATTCGAAAGCTTCCCGTGAAAGGAGCGTGGGTTGACATTCCGGGTGCAGACATCGGAACCAGTGCAAAAACCATGGCTTGGATGTTGGATGAGTATGAAGAAATTAACGGCTTCCACAGTCCTGCAGCCATCAATGATAAGCCTGCTGAGACCAGCGGAACTCTCGGCAGTATGGAAGCAACTGGAACAGGAGCATTTTTCGTAACAATGGAAGCAATCCGGGATAATAATGTTCCAGATGGGGCAACAGTTGCCATTCAAGGATTTGGAAACGTCGGTAGAATAGCTGCAAGACTTCTTCATGGTGAAGGATATAAGATCGTAGGTGTAGCAGACCTTTCAGGGGGAGTCTACGATTTAAAAGGAATTGATATACCAAAACTTGAAGAGTATGTTGATGAAAACAATGGTGTAGGAGGATATCCGGGTGAGAAGGAAATTGATAAAGATGAAGTACTAGAGCTTGATGTAGATATACTAATGCCATCTGCAGTGCAAAGCGTGATTCACGAAGAAAATGCTGGGCAGATCAAGGCAAAAATGATTATGGAATGTGCCAACGGTCCGGTAACACCCGGTGCGGAAAAAATCTTGGAACAGAAGGGTATCCTTGTTGTTCCAGATGTTTTGACAAACTCAGGAAGTGCGATCGTCTGTTCTTTTGAGCGGACCCAGGGATTGACTGACGATTACTGGGATCTTGATAAAATTAACGGGAAGTTGAAGGAGCAGATTACAAAAGCCTATCGGGAAACTGTTGAAACCGCTGAAAATGAAAACACTTCTATGCGTAATGCAGCGTGGATCAACGCACTGAAAAAGCTTGAAAAATCAATGAAGGCTCGTGGCTGGGTATAGGATAATTTAATGGGAAAGGTTTTCTGAATAAGAGAACCTTTTTCCGCCCCTCGTTCTTTGATACAATGAACCTATATAAATGGAACATGTACGAAGAATAATGGAAAGGGTGAAAACAAATGGAAAATAAAAAAACCCAGCATACTCCGAAATATCCTGTGCAAACCATCGATAAGGCATTGGAGGTACTGGAGATCTTAGCTGAAGAAGGGTATCAAGAAGGATTGGGAATTAGTGAGCTCAGCTCGAGATTGGCAATTGGAAAGAGTACTGTGCATCGAGTACTGGATACATTGTCGTCAAGAAATTATATTGAACAGTGTCCGGACACAAAGAAATATCGATTAGGCTGGCGTCTTTTTGAGATAGGGAACATCATTCCCCAACAACGGAATTTATATAATTTCGATATTGCGATTTTACAAGAACTCTGTAATCAATACCAGGAAACTGTAAATCTTGGAGTGCGAGTGGAAAACAGTGTTGTGACCATTTCAAAGGTCAGTCCGAAAGCCAGTTTGATTGCTAATCTACAGATTGGAGCAAGGGAGTCTCTACATGCTACAGCAATGGGAAAGGCATTGATCTCAGAGATGACCAAGGAGGAAATCAAACAGATTTTAGGAGAAGGTCCCTTGGAAAGATATACAACAACGACGATTACTGAAATTGACTCATTGATGGAGGAGTTGCGAAAGATTCGAAAACAGGGATTTAGTATTGACGATGAAGAATTTTCTCCCGGATTGACATGCATCTCAATGCCTGTACGGGACTTCAACAATGAAATTGTCGCAGCTATTAGTGTAAGTGGAGCAAGTATTCGACAAACCTATAGTAAAATTGAAAACATTAAAACCGGTTTGAAGGATGCAACTGATAAGCTGTCATATTTCCTGGGATGGCAGGGAGAAATCGGGGAGACTTCAGAAACGAAGTAAATCTGAGTTAAGGGAGTTGACCTTAATCATGGATTGGATTAAAGAACAATGCAAAGACTTGCAGGAAGAACTAATTAAACTTAGAAGAGAATTTCATGCGTATCCTGAATTGGGATTTGACGAACATCGAACAAGCGGAAAGATTGAAAAGTATTTACAGAACCTTGGATTAGAGACAAAAAGAGTGGCGGAAACGGGAGTCGTTTCAAAGATACATGGAAAAAAAGATTCGCCGGTACTAATGTTGAGAGCGGATATTGATGCCTTGCCGATCCAAGAGGAGAACACGGTCTCTTATGCGTCGAAGAATCCGGGAGTGATGCATGCCTGTGGTCATGATGCCCATATGGCGATGCTATTAGGAACCGCAAAAATCCTCGCTCGAAATAAAGAGCGGATTAACGGAACCATCAAATTAGTCTTTCAGCCTGATGAAGAAAACGCAGGGGCATTGCCAATGATTAAGGAAGGTGTTCTTGAAAATCCGAAAGTCGATGCAGCGGTAGGAGTCCATATATGGACCCCGCTTTCCTCAGGAGTTGTTGGGATATCAGCAGGTGGAGTCATGTCTGGTCTCGATATATTTAAGATTCGAGTGAAAGGATACGGAGGACACTCCGGTTATCCTGAGACAGCGGTTGATCCGGTGATTGCCGCTTCCGATATTGTCGTCACCTCTCAAAGGATTCAAACAAGAGAGATCAGTACAATGAAACCGATGACGATGGTTTTTGGACAAATTCACGGAGGAACTAAAGCGAATATTATCCCCGATGAAGTTGTTCTTGAAGGCTCAATACGAACGCTGTATGATGATAGCGATGATCCGCCGATAAAGCGGCTGGAAAGCTTAGCAAAGAATGTAGCGAAGACCCATGGATGCCAATGTGAGGTATCATGGGTGAGGGAAAACATTCCTTTGATTAATGATGAACAAATGGCTGAACATATGAAATCTGTTGCCATGGAGGTTGTTGGTGTGAGTAATGTGATCCCTTATTCATCAATGGCCAGTGAAGACTTTTCAGAGTTTACAGCGAGAGTTCCAGGTGTTTTTCTGTTCCTTGGAACCGGGAATGAAGAAAAGGAGACCCATTATCCTCATCATAATCCACGTTTCAATATTGATGAGTCGGTCTTGCCTTTAGGAGTGGAATTATTTGTTCGGGGAAGTCTGAAGTACCTGGACAGCTAGGCTTAAAATTAACAGAAGATTTCAAAGAGTCTCAATATATCCACCACATAAATGATGTAAAAGAGGAAAACCAAAATCAAAGGAGGAAAGAAGGATGAAAAAGAGTAACAGAAACATGAAGTTACTGGTAGTATTGTTAAGTTTGTTGTTGATGGGAATGCTTGTGTTTGTAGGATGTGGAGGGGATAATGGGGACGATCCTGATGCCGGCCCCGATGATGTTGACGTGGACTTGGAGGATGACAACGATAATGATGAAGAGCGGGAAGAAACTTTAGGCGATTTACTACCTCAGCCGATTCAGTCACGCCTTGCTTCTGAAGAGATTGAAGGAGACTTTATGACGGTTTGGGCGGAACATTATGCGGATCATATGAGAGAAGTCACTGACGGGAAATATGAGTTGGATGTGTATCCCTATGGTACCTTAGGTGACACGAGAGATATTAATGAACTTGCTCAGCTTGGTGTCGTCGAGTATGTATTTTCCGACTTCGCATGGATCAGCGCATTTGTGCCTGAGGCACAAGTTCTTACATTACATTATCTATGGCCTCCGGATCATATGCCTGAAACTCTTGACTGGGTAGTTCGAAATGGAGAATTTATGGAAGTGTTGGAAGAAGCATTTAGAAGAAACGATTTAGTGCCACTGGGACTGCTTTATGAAGGGTGGCAGACAATTACATCGAATCGGCCCATTAGATCTGTTGATGATATGAGTAACTTTAAGGTGAGAATCATGGGGTCAGCACTACTAACTCAGAATTATCTGGCGTATGGAGCGGATCCTACACCTATGGCCTATGGGGAAATTTATGGTGGACTTCAAACAAACCTCATCGACGGTCAGATTAATCCGATTTTTGCAATTCGAAGTATGAATTTCTATGAAGTCCAGGATTACTTCACCGATATTTTTGCAGAACCTTTTACCGGAATTCCAACGGTCAATATGCAGTACTTCGATTCTTTACCTGAAGAAATTCAACAGGAAATGAGAGACTTTTGGACGGAAGCAATTCTCCCGTCAGCAGAGTGGATTAACGAGAGACATGAAACTGATTTACAAGCAATGTTAGATGAACGTCCGGAAATTGAGTATCATGAAATTACCGGAGAAGAACTGGAAGAATTTAAAGAAATGTCACAGCCGGTATATGACCAATTCTTAGAAATCGGAGGACCTCAAGCTGAGGAAGTATTGGAAACTTTATTGAACGATATTGAAAATGCAAAGGCGGCATTGGGAATTGACTAATTAGAGGAACAGAAATAATCTCTGCGACCATTCAATGGTCGCAGAGATTTTAGAAAGGAGAGTCGATATGAAAGGGAAAGAATCATCAGGCATCTCCCTTATTTATGAGAAGTTTGAAAAGATGATTGAGTTTTTCGAAGTCTTTGTTTTGTCGATCTCGGTATTTGCCATGGCCAGCCTCGTGATTGCCAATGTCATAGCAAGAACCTTTTTTCGAAGTATCTACTTTGCGGAAGAAATCACTGAATTATTTACCATTTTAATTACTTTTGTCGGTGTTAGTTATGCCGTAAGAAAAGCAAGACATATACGGATGGGGGCATTTTTTGATGCTGCCCCGTTTAAACTACAGAAGATCATGATTTTTATCATTTGTACTGTGAGCGCAGTGGTAATGTTTTTAATGGCAAGTTATGCCTATTCGTATATGGATCAGGCCAGAGTTATGTCTCATGTTACCCCTGCTTTGCGGCTGCCTTACTGGATGTTTCTTGTAGTGATTCCTTTTGGGTTCTTTTTTGCAGGTATTCAGTATATAAGAACAATTATTAAGAACATTACTGAACGTGAAGTATGGCTGTCGCCGGAACAACAGGGAGAATATGAAGTGGAGGAGCTTCAGCAGCTTGCTGAGGAGTATGAAGAGTTAGCTGATGAAATGGCAGGAGAATTAAGTAAAGAGCTGGATGAGAAGGAGAATAATAAGACAGATGATTCCAACGAAGAGAAAAAAACTGAGTAGGGAGGTTGCCATATGTTATTATTAGTCGCTACAATGGTCTTTAAATTATTATTTGGCTTTCCCTTCATGGTTATCTTGTTGGGATCGCTGATTTTGTATATTACGATCTACATGCCCACGTTCAATATGAACGTCATTGTGCAGCAGGTGGTTACAGGAATCATCCCGCCATCCCTTGTAGCAGTTCCAATGTTTATTCTGGCGGCAAATATTATTACCGCCGGACAAGCTGCAAAGAAGTTAATCAGGATGGTTAAGGCTTTTCTGGGGCATATACCCGGAGGACTTGCAATTACAACAAATGCAGCGTGTACTTTGTTTGGAGCGGTTTCAGGATCTACTCAAGCAACGGTCGCTGCAATCGGAGGAACAATGAGACCAATGTTACTTGAAGCAGGATATTCAAGTCCTTTTAGTCTGGCATTGATAATTAATTCCAGTGATATAGCATTTTTAATTCCTCCAAGTATCGGTTTTATCGTATATGGAGTTGTTACTGGAACTTCGGTCGGGAAGCTCTTTTTAGCAGGAGTGGGTCCCGGAATTCTCATTTTTATTCTCTTTTCAGTTTACTCATATATTTATTCGAAGAGAAACAACATTGCCAGTGCAGAAAAAGCGGATTGGAATGAGAGAAAAACTGCAGTGAAAGGCGGGATTCTTGTTATGGGATTTCCTGTCATCATCGTTGGGGGAATTTATGGCGGGATTTTCAGCCCGACGGAAGCTGCGGCAGCGTCAGTTGCTTATGCATTATTTTTAGAGGGAGCAATTTATCGAACCCTTCAATGGAGAACCATGATTGATCACTTTTTACAAACAGGAGTCGTTACGGGAGTCGTTTTTGTATTAGTCGGTGCTGGGAATGCATTCTCATTTTTATTAAGCTTTCTTCGGATTCCACAGACTTATTTACCACCGTTGTTCGGAGAGGATCCATCAAGACTGTATGTAATCTTTATTGTCGTTGTGGCATATTTTATAGCATGTATGTTTGTAGATCCTATCGTTGCAATCTATGTTTTGAGCCCGATTTTTGCACCATATGTTATTGCCACCGGAGTCGATCCTGTACTACTTGGTGTACTCGTTGTACTGCAGGCTGCAATCGGTTCTGCTACACCACCATTCGGATGTGATATCTTTACCGCTCAGCTGATCTTCCGAAGGCCCTATTTGGAGATTATCAGTCACACACCACCGTTTATTTTAATTCTATTGCTTGTAACGGTACTGCTTGTGGCCTTCCCTCAGATTGCACTTTTCTTACCGAATACTGCACTGCTATAAGGAGGAGGATGATCGAGTGATTTATCATCGAAAAAAGGGACAGGTAAGTTATGGAGAAGCGATTGGCATTCTTCTTCTTGACAGTGAAGCTCCATTTATTCCGGGAGATGTTGCCAACGCTTCCACGTATGATTTTCCAGTCCGGTTTCAAAGAGTGGAGGGTTTAACTGTAGCGCAGATGATGAACCGTGATAAGGCCGGTTTGAAAAAAGTGATTGAAGCCGGGAAAGCCCTTCAAAGGGAGGGAGTGAGAGCCATAACCAGTGATTGCGGTTTTATGGCTCTTTTTCAAAAAGAACTCCGCAATGAATTGGAAATTCCGGTGTTTTTGTCAAGTCTTCTTCAAATCACCTTTCTTCAGCAGATTATCCCTCGTGACAGACGTATTGGGATCATCACTGCAAATGGTGAGTCTCTGGATGATGAGGTCTTGAAAGCTTGCGGGATCATCGATAAAAAGAACCTTGTGATTGCAGGCCTGGAGACAGAAAAACACTTCTCTAGTGCATTTCTCTTGGAGGAGGGAACACTTGATGTGAACGCTGTGGAAAGGGAAGTGGTTGAAAAAGCATTAAATCTTAAGAAACTGCATCCGGAGGTGGGGGCAATTCTCATGGAATGCAGTGTTTTGCCACCCTATGGGAAGGCTGTGCAGGAAGCAACAGGACTGCCGGTTTTTGATTTTGTCACCATGATCCGTTATGTTTTTTCTGCACTGGTGAAAGAAAAAAGGATTGGATTTATGTAGATAAATGCTTTATATTACCGATTTAAGGAGGGGAAAGAGTATATGCATGTGTTTAAAAAAGAAGAATACCTAAATCGAATTGAAAAAACAAAGAAAAAGATGGAAGAATGGGGAATTGAGGTATTGTTTATCTCTCAGCCTGCAAATATGAATTATTTGACGGGATATGACGGATGGAGTTTTTATGTACATCAATGCCTGTTGGTTTCTCTGGAAAAAGAAGAGCCGGTGTGGATTGGTCGTGGGATGGATGCCAATGGTGCAAGAATTACAAGCATGTTGTCCGATGAAAACATTTATGAATATGCCGATGATTACGTCCAATCCCTGATTAAACATCCAATGCATTTTATGGCGGACATCATTAAAGAGAATGGTTGGGAGAAAAAAGTGATTGGTGTTGAAATGGATCAGTTCTATTTTACTCATAGAGCCTATGTAGAGCTGGAAAAATCCTTGCCTAATGCGACTTTTAAGGATGCAAACACCTTAGTGAACTGGGTTCGCGTTGTGAAGTCCGACAGCGAAATTGAATTTATGAAGATTGCCGGAAAAATTGCATCAAAAGTGATGAAAACGGCTCAAAAGAACATTGCTCCGGGAGTGAGGGAATGTGATGTTGCAGCAGAAGTGGCAAAAGCACAGTATAGTGGAACTTCAGAACACAGCGGGGATTATCCCGCGATCGTGCCCTTAATGATGGCCGGGGAGGCTACAAAAACTCCTCATCTGACATGGAGTGAAAAACGATATAACGAAAATGAAGCTGTTCTCTTGGAACTTTGCGGCGTCTATAAACATTATCATGTGCCGATTGCGAGGACGCTGTACTTAGGAGAGGAAGCACCTAAACTTATGGTGGATACAGGAAAAACGGTTCTAGAGGGTTTGAATGCAGCATTGGATATGATCAAGCCAGGAGTTCTTGTGGAGGATATAGAAGCAACCTGGAGGAAGACCATTGAAAAAACAGGACTTGTCAAAGAGTCAAGGATTGGATATTCCATCGGTGTCAATTATCCTCCCGACTGGGGTGAGCAGACGATCAGTGTCAGATCCGGAGATAAGACCATTGTGCAAAAGAACATGACTCTGCACTTAATTCCGGGAATCTGGTTGGATGATGTTGGATTTGAAGTGGATGCTTCTTTCTATGTTACCGATAACGGAATCAAACACTTTTTCAATGATTCTCTGGAAATATTGGTAAAAAAATAATAAAGCAAAGTGAGAAGGAGTGTTCAGTGTGAGTGTAGTCAGATGGGACTGTTTAGGGCTGAAAGAAACCTATGAAGCCCGTTTGAGAGTTGAGGGAAAAGTATTTAAAACTCCTATTTTGGAGGATGAGATTTTAGGGAAATCAGTGGGTGCTAAAAGAGTTCATCATAAACTGGAATGTATTCAACCGACGGGATCTTTTAAGATTCGGGGAGCCACTAATAAAATTATGGCTTTGACTCAGGACGAGAGAAATATTGGAGTGATTACTTTTTCTACAGGGAATCATGGGCGGGCGTTGGCTCATGCTGCAGGGAAAGAAAAAATGAAAAGTTACGTCTGTATGTCCAAGCGGGTATCAAAAGACAGGATAAAAAATGTTGAAATGTTAGGCGCGAAAGCCATCGTACATGGAGACTCCCAGGACGATACAGAAGAACATTACCGGAAATTAATTGATGAGTTTGGATATATCCCTGTGCCTCCATTTGATGATCCCCATATTATCTCAGGACAAGGGACCATTGCTCTTGAATTTTTGGAGAGCATTCCGGAGTTGGATCTGCTTCTGGTTCCCTTATCGGGAGGAGGCTTATTATCCGGTATAGCATTGACTGCAAAACTGATCAATCCTCGAATAAAGATTGTTGGCGTTTCTATTGAAAAATCCCCTGTAATGCTTGAAAGTATAAGGCATGGGAAACCACTAAAATTGAAAGAGCAGGATTCCATAGCAGATTCTCTTTTAGGAGGAATCGGGAAAGAAAATCGCTATACAATGAATCTGGTGATGAAATATGTAGATGAGCACATTGTTGTTTCAGAAGATGAAATTCATAGAGGGATGAAACATCTGTTTAACAAGCACAACATAATCATTGAAGGGGCTGCAGCAGCAGGGATTTCAGGAATCATCACGGAAAAAGTGGATGTTCGGGGAAAGTCGGTGGGAACGATATTGACCGGTAGAACCGTGATGACTGATAAATATCTCTCTTTAATGAATCAAACCGACTATCAGAAGGAAGGGGAGTGAGTATCAATGCATAATAAGCCGATCCATCCCGATAGTGCACCACTACCTGCAGGACCTTATAATCATGCGATTATTTCGGGAGGGTTTGTATTTGTCAGCGGACAGACTCCGGAAAAACCAGGAACTGATGTGATCGTTGCAGAAGGGATTGAAGAACAGACAAAGCAGGTTATGGAGAACATTCAAAACATCCTGAAAGCTGCAGGATGCACTATGGCAGACATCGTCAAGGTAGATGTTCATTTAAAGGATTTTAATGACTTCAGCGGGTTTAATAAAGTGTATGGGCAATACGTTGAGGAGCCTTATCCTGCAAGGATTACTGTTCAAAGCGTACTGCCACAGGGAGCATTATTGGAAATCAGCGTAACTGCAAAGATAGACGAAGAATAATTAGTAAAAGAAGGAGACCTTGTCATCAGGAAAGGTCTTTTTTTCATTCTTTGCGAAAAGAGGATTGTATTTATCTTCGATCATCGATAAACTTATAAATACGATGTATACAGAAATGATAGAACGGAATGATAACAAATGTTTGTGAAGGGACTTGTCATACCGAGTCACAGCATAAAGAATTCATGAAAGGGGAAATGAGCATGAAAATTTTAATCTTAACCGGAAGTCCTCATAAAACTGGAACGACTGCATACTTAGCTGATCAGTTCATGGCAGGAGCAGAGGAGGCCGGGCATGAGGCTGTTCGGTTCGATCTAGGATCATTGAAGATCAACCCATGTATCGGGTGTTATCATTGCAGGGACAATAAAGGGGAATGTGTTTTCAGTGACGACATGAATGCAATCTATCCAAAGGTTCTTGACGCTGAAGCAATCGTTTTGGTAAGTCCACTCTATTATTTTGGATTGACAGCTCAGCTCAAAAGCGGAATTGATCGTTTCTTTGCCATTAATCCTGAATTAAAAACTCAAAAGAAAACGGTCCATCTGATATCAGCAGGAAGTGATGAGGATAAATGGGCTATGCAAGGAGTTCAAGAAAATGTGAAGTGTATCTGTCGATACCTTGGATGGAAAAAAGGCAGTGAAGTATTAGCCTTCGGAGCTACGACTAGAAAAGATGTTGAAAACAGTCAATATGAAAAAGATGCATGGGAACTGGGATATCATTTATCACGGTAAGAGAGAGTTGTGTAATGAACATGATAAAGAGGAGGAAGGACTTTGTTAAATCAAATGAATGTAAAACTCAATGTAATTGAAGGGATGCACTATTTTTGGCAGGCTACAAGTGAAAGTGAAAAGGTGGGGGAGAAATATCTGGTCGATCTTGCAAACCTCCCTGAAATGGAAGCCCTTTATGATGAGGAATTCACCAGGGATTCTATAAGAAAGGTTCTTAGTGCGATCTCGAATCGAGAGGTGTTAAACAGCGAAAGTAAAAAAGAACGGAAATTCTGGAATAATAATATGTGGGTCATGGAAGATTTGGAACTTACCAATATGATGATTTCACCTTTAAAAGTCTTAAACCTTGATAAAGTAAAAGAGGAACTGAACCGGGGAATTGGCTCAGAAAACTATGAAGATATTGATGTAGTGTTTGTACCTGGGCATTTTGATGAGTATCGTATAGAGAAAAACCAACTCTACATAAATTTTTTCAAGGTTCAAGCAGACCTTTATGGAGAGAATAAATTAACAATTGGAGAAATGTCCATCGAAAAGTATATTGAAGAAAAAGCTGAAGAACTGATCCTTAGGACACAGTGAAACGATCATTAATGACTAATGATACAACAAAAGGCCCTCATTGGATGGAGGGTCATTTTGATTTGAGAAACAATACCCGGAGGAATTGAGAAGGAAAGACATAGTTTTGGCAGAAGTGCAATACCAATGCATTATTGTAGATGATTATGGTATGGGTGCGTGATATTGGGTAAAATGATTAAAACCAATAATTGGTGGACGATTCATCTGTGAAATTTTCAAATTACTTTTTAAGGAGGAGAATTATGGAGAAGACCTTTGTGATGATTAAAAGTGATGGGGTAAAAAGAGGGTTAATCGGAGAAATCATTGGCCGTTTTGAAAGGAAAGGCTATCGGATCCTGCGGGCGGAACTTCAAAAGCCTAATCAGGAGAAGGTGGAGGAACATTATGAAGAACATAGAGATCGACCATATTTTCAGGATCTTGTTGAATTCATGATGGAAGGCCCTGTATTTCCAATGATTTTGGAGGGAGAGAAAGTGATTGAAGTTGTTCGCCTGATGATTGGGGACAAAGATCCTACAAAAGCTTTACAGGGTACAATACGAGGAGATTATGCCAACACCACAACTCGGAATCTGGTGCATGCTGCAGATTCAACCGAGTCTGCGGACCGGGAAATTAAACTATGGTTCCCAGAGCAGGATTGTTAAGTAAAGAGGAGATCATTTCATGGAAAGATCATTTGAGTAAAGGCAAAAGGAATCGGGTAATAAGGGAGTAATACGAAGAAAGGAAGTGGGAGAGATGTCCATTCATATTAAAATTCCTTGGGGGAACAAATACGTTTTGGAAAACCTTGTTTTTGATCTCAACGGAACCCTAGCCAATGATGGAGAAGTTACGGAGGAAACCAAGAAACTCTTAAAGGAACTGTCAAATGAAATAATCATTCATGTGATTACTGCAGACACCCATAATACTGCGGACGATCTGAAAAAAGAACTGGATGGGATCGCCACAGTCATGGTTCTCCAAGGTGATGATCATACGACTGAAAAAGCTCAATTTGTGAAAGGTCTGGGGTATCGTACTACTGCTGCAGTTGGAAATGGTGCCAATGATGTAAAAATGGTTGAAGAGGCGATTCTCTCCTTTGGAGTGATGGGTAAAGAAGGATTCTATGCCCCGATGCTATCAAGGGTTGATTTACTTGTGGGTCACATCGATGTTGCGATCGAGATGTTTCTTAATCCCATGAAAATTGTTGCCAGTCTGAGGAAGTAAAGATGAAGAAACGCTGCGAATGGAGCATAGGAAACACCTTATATGAACAATATCATGACACCGAGTGGGGAGTACCGGCTTATAATGATCAAGTTCATTTCGAATTCTTAGTCTTGGAATCGGCTCAAGCGGGTTTAAGCTGGATTACAATTTTAAAGAAAAGAGAAAATTACAGAAAGGCATATCATGAGTTTGATCCAAGAACCGTATCGGATTATAATCAAGAGAAAATTGAGGAACTCCTTCAGAATCCCGGTATTGTAAGAAATCGGAAAAAAATTGAAGCTTCAGTCAATAATGCCAAATGCTTTATAGCGGTGCAGGAGGAGTATGGATCATTTTCAAAGTATATTTGGAGTTTCGTTGGTCATGAACCCATTCAAAATCATTGGACAACGGAAAAAGAGATACCTGCAAAAACCACTCTCTCAATAAGACTTGCAAAGGACATGAAAAGACGGGGTTTTCAATTTTTAGGGCCGACTATTCTCTACTCTCATATGCAGGCCACAGGCTTAATAAACGACCATGTAAAGGATTGCTACCGGTTTCAGGAAATCAATGAACGGAGCGCTGAGAGAAAGGAGTAATCCACTCTCAAAGCGCTCTTTTTTTTATCATATAACATCCCTTTTTTAAAAGACGGTTCGACAAGAAATAAAGCCCATAAAAATACCGCCATTGTACTGAGAAGTTATCAAACTCAACAGAACAGGGGGTATTTTTTTTATCAAAATCATTTGTGGTTACTTTGCTGCATCGATTGCCGCAAGTAATACATCCTCTACCTCACTGGCTACGTCAAACAGATTGGAATTTCCTGTCATACCCATAAGCTTCGTTGGCAAAGGCATACCGATATAGACTTGGTGATTGATTTCATAGACACCAACCTTGCAAGGAAGAAAATATGCCATTTCCAAATCTTCGTCTAAAACGATTTTAGCTTTAAAGGGATTGCACACTTCTAAAAGGATGAAGCGCTTATCGAAATCCACACCCTTATTTTTCAAAGTCTCCTGAAAGTTATGCTCAACTAAAACGCCAAAGTCACGTTCTGCAAGAGCGATTTTTAATGACTTCACAGCTTCTTCAATGGTTTTATTGGTTCCAACTTTATAATTCATCTCCATATAGATCCTCCTTGTTTGATGAAATGCAAGACTCTTTCATTTAAATATACCCGAATTTCCTTAAGATACTCCGAAAAGAAAAGAGGAAGAACTGAAAAAGTGTGGAGTCAATCAATTAAGGGTATAAAGAAATAAATTGCTAAGAGGATGTGAGCAGTGAGAAAGGAGGGAGTTCGTTGGCGGAGAGTATTAACGAAATAAAAATTGCTGAATCAGCACGAATCATTGGAGAGGTCGAGCTCGGGGAAGCGTCTTATCTTGCTCAAGGGGCAATCATTCGATCTCATCAAGGAGTACGTCTGGGAAATAATACCTGGGTCTTGGAAAATTCCACTGTAATCGGAACTAAAAAGCAGCCCACACTGATTGGCAGCAAAACGGTTTTTGGGCATAAATGTGTGGTGCTGGGGGCAACGATTGGAAACTTATGTGAAATAGGAAATGGATCGATTTTCATGCCAGGATCAAAAATTGGAGATCGGTGTATATTCGGAGAGAGCACAATTGTCCCCGAGTTGATGGAGATTCCCAGTGATTCAGTTGTTGTCGGCCGACCCGCTCGGATTATTCGAAAATTAAGCAAGGAGGATTTTGAAAGGATTAAACAAATGAGAAATGATGATGTGGAGTTAAGTGAACATAATGGGATACGAGTCGTTCGACCCATCAAGGAGGTGGAGGAAATGGGAAAACTGCATCCATATAAAAATCACTATCCAAAGGTTGCAGATTCTGCAGTAATACTGGATTCAGCAGAGATTAACGGTGATGTTGAAATCGGAGATAATTCTGTGATCTCCCATGGAGTTAAGATTATTGGAAATTCTCATGGACCTGTAAAAATCGGAAAAAATGTCCAAATTTTAGAAAACTGCGTACTCCATCTGCTGCCCGACAATCAATTGATTATTGAAGATGATGTGATTATCGGACCGGGTTCAATTATTCATGGAACAATGATTGGAAAAGGTTCGATTATCGAATCGGGAAGCAATGTCTGCGATTACAGTTCAATCGGCGAAAACTGTATTGTAAAAGCTGGCAGTTTGGTTAAGCAGAGAAGCGTCTTCCAAGAGAATACCGTTATCGAGGGTTTCCCGGGGAAAGCGGTCGGGACTCTTATTAAACTTCTAACGAGACCCCCTTGGGCCTATAAGTAAAATTAGACTTCGACGATCAATCTCATCATTGAAGCCTTTGTTCTGAACCAGAAAATTATGCACCGAAAAGAACGTTTGCCAAAATACCTGCTAAGGTGGGAATAAAAAGATAAATGCTGTACTTAAGCAGGACAAAGCGATAACCGAGAAATGCAAACTCGTAGGGTAAATGACCAACATTGATCATCCCCCAAGCGGTAATCATAGCCACTGCAGTTCCTGTCGTAACAGTGTTTCTAAATACTGAATCAAACAAAGGGAAAAATGCGAAAGGCCCTCCCTGTACGAGGGCTCCGATCAAGGGCCCAATAAAAAGTCCTCTGTAGCCGGATCCTTTCCCCAGCCAACCTGAAAGGGCTTCCTCTGGGATTAGTACTTCCAGATACCCTACGATGAGAAAAGCCAAGAGGAGAAGAGGAAAAACATTAATAAACATCTTTGCTCCTTCGCGGACGCTTTTGATATGTTTTTGATTTTTATAGGCGATGGCAAAGAGAATTATCGCCATAATTGAGAGAGTGTAAAAAGCATTAGTCATTTTTCTCACCTGCTTTTTCGGGCCTTCTTTTCAACTGCAACGATTGAATATCAGAGCGGATTTTTTCTTCAAAGCCTGGAAGTATAAGGTTAATGAGGGTTCCGACAATAATCGGAAACATAAAAGTAACAACAATGCGGATCAGTGTTAATTCCAGACCCACAAAAGCAATTTCGATCGGTAGGCGTGCAACGTTCCAAAGGGTCTTTGCAGCAACAAAACTCATCATGGTGCCTAAACTCGCTCCTGACGTCAGGAGTGTAGCCATAAGAGGATAGAAGAAAAACGGTCCTCCTGGAACCAATGCACCCATAATACTTCCAAAGAAAGGGCCTTTCCAGCCTGCTTCATGACCCAACCATTTTGTGGCCATTTCTTTCGTGACTAATGTAGAAATGAGGCCGGCCACAAGAAATGCGACAATAAGAATGGGGAAAATACTGATGATTGTCTTTGCTCCCTCTAAAACCCCGGAAAAAACTAAATGGATTCCACCACGAAAAAAAGCAGTAATACTGAGGAATAAAGCAATGATGGTCATACCTGCGGTCGTTTTGTTCATAAAATCGTCTCCTTATAAGCGCATAGATCAAAGAATAATGCTGCTTTCATTGTATCATATAGAACATTGAAGGAACAAATATGGTAGAATTACCTAGAAAGCAACCGATAGATAGTATTCAGCGTTTTAAAAATGGTGGAAATATGTAGGAAAAAGCCGTATAATAATTACAAGTTGAAAAGAATATTTTTCCGTATAAATTGTGCTAATAATACAAAAAAGTGGGTAAGGGAGTAATAAACTAAACGAAAATGACAAAAATAAAAGGTGAGATTATGAAAAATTTACTGAATGTGGGATTGGATGTTGGATCAACAACTGTTAAAGCCGTGGTATTGGATCATGAAGGTCACTTGATTTACAAAGACTATCGGCGGCATTATTCTGATGTGAAAAATACTGTATCTTCCTTATTAGAAGACATGAAGAGTGTTTTCTCAGGGGAAATGATAAAAATTTCAGTGACAGGTTCTGCAGGTTTAGGGCTGTCCGAAATTTTACAGGTACCATTTGTTCAGGAAGTCTCAGCCTGCTCCAGAGCCATCAACACCTATGCACCTGAAACCGACGTTGCCATTGAGTTAGGCGGAGAAGATGCGAAAATCATGTATTTTACCAATGGAATTGAGCAACGGATGAACGGAACATGTGCCGGTGGGACCGGTGCATTTATCGATCAAATGGCATCACTATTGAAAACAAATGCAAGCGGTTTGAATGATCTTGCAAAAAGCTATAAGACCATTTATTCAATTGCTTCTCGTTGTGGAGTTTTTGCTAAAACAGATATTCAGCCTTTACTCAATGAAGGGGCAAACAAATCGGATATCGCGGTATCGGTACTGCAGGCGGTGGTCAATCAGACAATCAGTGGTTTGGCCTGTGGGAAACCGATTAGAGGAAAGGTTGCTTTTTTAGGAGGACCTTTATCGTTTATGCCTGAACTGAAAGTTCGCTTTAGAGAAACCCTGAAACTGCTCCCTCAGGATGAAATTAAGTTAAAGAATACAGAGTATTTTGTTGCAATAGGAGCTGCACTTTCCTCTCAGAATGAAGAAACCATAGAACCGCAGTCCCTTTATGACCGGCTCCCTGATTTGTATCGCGAGCAGGAAGAAAAGAAGGATGCTTTAGAGCCACTGTTCAAAAATGAGAAAGAATACCTGGATTTTAAGAAACGGCACGGAAAAAATAAAGTTGCGAAAATTCCTATTGAAAGTGCTATCGGGGATCTATTTCTAGGGATTGATGCCGGATCCACAACCTTAAAAGTTGCAGTGCTCAACGATAGAAAAGAACTGATTTACTCCTATTACAGCTCGAATGAAGGGAGCCCGCTGCAGATTGCCAGAGAAGCAATACAGGAATTTTACAAACAACTCCCGAAGGAGGCTCGTATTGCGCAAACTGCTGTCACGGGCTATGGTGAGCATTTATTGAAAGCAGCTCTAGGAGTGGATCACGGAATTATTGAGACGGTAGCCCACAGCAGGGCAGCAGATCATTTCATGCCCGGAGTCGACTTCATTCTGGATATCGGTGGACAGGATATGAAATCCTTGCGTGTTCATGATGGAGTTGTGGACTCCATTATGTTGAATGAAGCCTGTTCATCCGGTTGCGGATCCTTTGTCGAAACCTTTGCAAATGCTCTCAATCACGAGGTTGAGGATTTTGCTCAATTAGGCTTGTATGCAAAAAAGCCTGTTGATTTAGGCACCCGTTGTACAGTATTTATGAATTCCAGAGTCAAACAAGCACAAAAAGAAGGAGCAGAAGTGGGCGATATTGCTTCAGGAATTGCAATTTCGGTTGTAAAAAATGCACTTTTTAAAGTGATCCGAATGCGTTCAAAGGAAGATTTAGGCGAAAAAATTGTTGTTCAAGGTGGAACCTTTTACAATGACGGAGTCTTAAGAGCATTTGAAAAGATTGCAGAAAAAGAAGTGGTACGTCCGGATATTGCTGGAATTATGGGAGCATTCGGTGCCGCTCTCATTGCAATGGAAAAATATGAGCCGGAGTTTCAGAGTTCATTTTTATCGGAAGAGCAAATGATGGATTTCAAAGTTTTCACAGAAAACAAGCGGTGTCGCCTGTGTAATAACCGTTGTCAACTGAATGTCAACTATTTTTCTGATGGGCGCCAATATATTACAGGAAACCGTTGTGAGCGAGGCGCTAATGTGGTGGAGCCTAAGGAAGAGGTCCCCAATCTCTATGAATTTAAACTTAGAGAAGTTTTTCGCATACCGAAAGCAATAAATAAGCCAACCAAGGGAGTTGTGGGTCTCCCTAGGGTTCTCAATATGTATGAAGACTTTCCATTCTGGGCCAGTTTTTTTACGGAACTTGGGTACCAAGTAAAAATCTCCGGCCATTCAACGAAAAAAATTTTTGAAATGGGAATGGAAACCATTCCTTCTGAAAGTGTGTGCTATCCTGCAAAACTTGTACATGGACATATTGAAGATTTAATTAATAAAGGTGTGGATCTAATTTTCTATCCTTCGATCCCCTTTAATATTAAAGAGAATCCGGACTCAGACAACTACTACAATTGTCCTGTTGTCACTTCTTATCCTGAAACCATTAAGGCGAATGTAGACCGTCTCCATGATGAGGATGTGGAATACATGCATCCATTTCTTCCATTAGATCACATGGGAAAAATGAACAAACGTATTCAAGAAGTTTTTAAAGGGAAAGGATTCAGTAAACGGGAATTAACTCAGGCTGTGGAAAAGGGGTATACTGCTCTTGCCCAGTATAAAAGAAAAGTGCAAAACGAAGGTGAAAGAGTAATAAAATGGATGGAGGAGAACAACAAGAAAGGAATCGTGCTGGCAGGCAGACCATATCATGTGGATCCTGAGATCCATCATGGAATTCCTGAATTAGTTGCATCCTACGGATATGCAGTCCTCTCGGAAGATGCTATTGCCCATCTCCATCGGGTTACGCGACCGCTTAATGCTTTGGATCAATGGATGTATCATTCAAGACTCTATGACGCAGCAGCATTCGTTGCAAAGCGAAAGGATCTTGAGCTGGTACAACTTAATTCCTTCGGGTGTGGACTGGATGCAGTGACATCTGATCAAGTGGCTGATATTTTAAAGCGTCATAACAAGATGAGTACATTGGTCAAAATTGATGAGATAAACAACCTAGGGGCGGTACGAATACGAATGAGGTCTCTTTTTGCAGCAATGGAACAAAGAGAAAAACGGGGATTGGTTCCTGTTAAAGAAAAGCCTCCAATGGAAAAGGTGATTTTCACCGAAGAGATGAAAAAAACTCATAAAATTCTTGTGCCCCAAATGTCTCCGATTCATTTTCAATTTTTAGGACCTGTTCTCCAAGATGAAGGATACGATGTTGAAATACTCCCTTCAATCGATAAAAAAGCAATAGATGAAGGATTGAAATACGTGAACAATGATGCGTGTTATCCGTCCATTCTGGTGATCGGTCAGATGATGAAGGCTTTAAATAGTGGAGAGTATGATTTAGATAAAACCGCTCTTATCATCTCTCAAACCGGTGGAGGGTGTAGAGCGACCAATTATATTGCTTTTATTCGTCAGGCGCTTCATGAATCCGGGATGGGTCATATTCCTGTAATAAGCTTGAATGCTCAAGGGATTGAGAAACACCCGGGTTTTTCCCTATCACCGAAATTGATCAAGCGATTGGTCGAGGGGATTCTTTATGGGGATCTTTTCATGCGGGTTCTCTATAAAACCCGACCCTATGAAAAAGCAAAGGGTTCCGCCAATGACTTGTATGAGAAATGGGTAAGGACTTGTATCGATTCATTGACTAACAAGAAAGGATCATCCTTTAAAGAAAATGTGGAAGGAATTGTGGAGGCATTTGACCAGTTACCTCTTCTGGAAATCAGCAAGCCGAAAGTGGGTCTTGTAGGGGAAATTCTCGTGAAATTCCACCCAACGGCCAACAACAACATCATTGATATGTTAGAGCGTGAAGGAGCGGAAGCAGTAATGCCAGACCTGATCGATTTCTTTTCCTACTCCGCCTATAATGGAATTACAAAGAGAAAATATCTTTCGGGATCTTTAAAGAATGAAACGATTTCGAGAGTGGCCATCGCAGCAATTAATTATTTCAGGAAGCCGATGGTAAGAGCTTTGGAGAAAAGTCAACGATTTACACCACCTCCAACCATTGAAGAGTTGGCAAAGCTTGCTGAACCACATTTATCTCTATGCCATCAAACAGGGGAAGGCTGGTTTTTAACAGCTGAAATGATTGAGCTTATCGAAACTGGAGTTGAGAACATTGTTTGTATGCAACCCTTCGCCTGTTTGCCGAATCATATCACTGGAAAAGGAATGATAAAAGCTCTTAAGAAGAGCAACCCCAAAACAAATATCGTGGCCATTGATTACGACCCCGGAGCAAGTGAAGTGAACCAGTTAAATCGAATTAAACTTATGCTTTCAACTGCATACGATCAGCTGGAGGAAGAGAGTGGGAAAAAGCAAAAACCGTGCATAAAATAACTTGTACACACCAAGAGGAGGGTATAAACATAAAGTTTATTGCCCTCCTCTTTAAGTTCAGCATCATTTTATAGAGGGAACAGTCAACCTTCAAATCCTGGACATCCATAAGTCCACTTGCAATCATGATTATTGAAACTCTTCAAAGACTATGAGCGTAGAAGTGATTAAATATTTAAAGGAGAGATAGAGTGGAACCGGTGAAGAAATATGAAAAAGCCGTAAAGCATCATTGGATTTACTTTTTTATTCTAGCTTACGTAATATCATGGATTCTCTGGGCACCTATAGTAATCTTTGACAATGTTCATCCGGGCGTGTTTACCATAAGCCTTGTATTAGGAGGTTTTGGACCAATGGCTGCAGGATATATGGTAAGTCGCAAGGAATACGGAAAAATGGGTACAAGGGATTATTTTTACCGAATATTTGATTATCGCAGAAATGTCAAAACCTATTTAATGACACTTTTAATCCCCATAGGAATTTTTCTTCTAGCATATCTGTTTTATCGTATTCTGGGAGGTGAAACCTTTGATTTTAGCGAGGTGCCAAATCCTTTAATCTATCCGCTGCTATTGCTTGTTGTGATTTTCACAGGTGGAGGATTGGAAGAATCTGGATGGCGCGGATATGCTCTTCCAAGGCTCATGGAACGGTTTACACCTGTTTTCGCAAGTCTATTGATAGGAGTTTTCTGGATCTGTTGGCATATTCCCCTGTTTTTCAGTGAAGGAGTAACACAGGGTAATTTTGATTTTTTGTGGTACTTGATTAATGGTCTTGGTTTATCGATCCTGTTTACAATTTTTCATCTTTATTCAAAAGGAAGCGCTTTTATCGCAATCATTCTTCATGGTGGTGTCAATGCTCCATCTGCATGGTTTCCAATGGAAAGTACCATCGATACTCCTATAGGGGATGTTGCGGCTCATTTCCCGATAAGCTTAGCCACTTGGTTGGTGGTCTTGATTTTGATTTTCCGATTAAAACCCCAATTAATGAAAAAAAGGCGGTTTCAGTTGCGATGCAAACACAGTGGTTAGAAAAAATGGATTAACCGGTAATTAATGAATAAATGGTTCTGTTATAAAATTTTCAAAAGAGGGTATACATTATAAAAAGAGCTTTACTTAAAGGTTTCTTTCATTAAGAGCATATGAAAGAGGGTAGTGAGCATGAATGGATTTTCCAGTTGGCATTGGTATCCTTTTTATTCAGGAGTCCTAATAATTGCTTTTTATTTTTATCGCAGCAGGTTTGGCAGAGTAACGTTGAAGGAGAAGCTATATAACCGGATAAGCACTGAAAAATTTACACCTCCCAGAGTCTTTATCGTTATGTTTCTTGGGGTCTTTTTTTCTTTGGGTTTTTCACTGGTTTTTCCAGTTGGAGAAATTGATGAACCTGAGGGATCTTTTTATGTTGGGACCCAAACATATGAGCTTGAGGATATGGATCGATTGGAGGAATATGGAGAGAATGAAGATCAAAGGAACCGACGGTTAAAAGTGCAGGTGTGGTATCCCGCTGAATCAGTGGAGGGTATGTCCAGAGCCCTTTGGATTCCTGAAGGAAGAAGGGTTTCAAGAAATTTGGCAAGAATTTTTTACTTTCCTCCCTTTATGCTGGATCAATCTGAGGAAGTACTCTCAAACAGTTATCTCAATGCACCCATATCAAAGGAGCATTATCATCCTGTGATTATCCTTTCACATGGGTGGAGTGGCTTTAGAACTCTTCATACTGACTTTGGCGAACTGTTGGCAAGTCACGGTTTTGTGGTGTTCGGTATTGACCATACCTATGGGGCACCGGTGGTCATCTTTGAAGACGGAGAAGAAATTCTTATCGACGGAAATGCACTGCCCTATCGGAGCGATCCTGAATTTCTCAGTGCGGCAAATCGATTCCTTGGAACCTATGCAGAGGATATTCTTTTTCTTCTTGATCTTTTGGAGAACAGAGATACCAGTTGCTTTGATCAAAAGCTTGTGCAGCAATTAAATGTGCGAAAAATTGGATTGTTAGGGCATTCAACCGGTGGAGGCGCAGCTGTGGAAGTTGCATTAACGGATGAGCGAGTGATGAGTCTTATGGGTTTGGATCCTTGGGTTGAACCGTTGAATAGCAATCAGGTTTCCATCCCTTTAGAGAAGCCCTTTTTATTTTTACGCAGCGAAGAATGGGAAAATCATGAGAACAATGAGAATCTCTATGAAGTTCTAAACAGTGGCAGCAAAGGCTTAGCCTTTGATATTGAAGGAACTACCCATGTTGATTTCACAATGATCCATCTTTATTCCCCGATTACAAGCCTTGTGGGGTTAACAGGAACGATAGAAAGAGAACGATTTGAAGAAATTCAGGAAAATCTCATTCTCCAGTTTTTTTTCCAAACCTTAGTTGAGGAGAAACTGGAAGCGGATTTATCTGAGTTTGTGGACAAATATGATGAGCTTCGGAGGATTCTACCTTAAGTAATGTTAAAGGGGATTGAATAGATTTAGCAGATAAGAAGTGTAAGAAGTGTAAGTGTCGGGCACGGACTTTGTGCGGAGACAGTTATACTTTTTTGAGTGAAATCCCTTGACAACACATTACTTGTATAATACAATCAAAAAGGAGGTGAAGAAGATGACTAATGGAAGTGGTTACGCTGATCGATGTTGTGTAGATGAAGTTGGACCAAGAGTTCAAAAACTTGTGAGAATGATTCAAATCTTTGAACGGGACGAGATAAAACCCCATGGATTCACAACCAGTCAAGCCTATGTTCTGCTGACGATTAAAGAACGAGGACCATTGTCAATGCAACAGCTTAGTGAGGTAATGAACCTGGATACAAGCACCATGACACGAGTGGTAAAGAACCTTGTTAGGGATCAATGGCTAAAAAGAGAACAAAATGCAGAGGACAGAAGACAGGTCATGGTGGATTTGTCTAAAGAAGGGTTAATGATGGTCGAGAAGCTTGATAACTCAGTCTCGGAGTATTATCAAAAAATTATTCGAAATTTACCTGAGGGGCGAGTGGATGAAGTATTGGAAGCCATTGATTATTTAACCCGGGCATTTGAGAAAGCAAATCCTAAATGCTGTTAGGAATTTTTTTAACCAAATACTTGCATAATACAAATAAATTCGAGGTGATTGTATGAAGTGGAGAATCTTATTTCGTATAGGATCTATTCGAGTGACATTCATAGGAGGGGAAAAAAATGAATTTCATTTGGTATGGAGACGTGGTTAAGATTTTGCTGAGTATTGTTGAGTCGCTTATTAGTATTCTGCCATTTCTCATGATTGGAGTAGGGTTTGGGGCTTTGCTGGAAACCTTTAACTGGAACAGTAAATTTGCAAGATTATTTTCCGGAAAAAATGCAATAGCGATTCCTATAGCATCGATCGCTGGAACCTTCAGTCCGTTGTGTTCCTGTGGAGTCATTCCCGGGATTGCTGCGTTGTTAATTGCAGGTGTCCCGGTCGCACCGGTCATGGCATTTTGGGTCTCTTCACCATTAATGAATCCTGAGGCGTTTTTAATCACCTACGGTACTCTTGGAGGAACCTTTGCCTTTGCGAGAGTAATTTCCACTTTAGTCATTGCTCTTGGTGCAGGATATAGTACAGCGTACTTTGTGAAGAAAGGATTTTTAAACAACCAGATAAAAGTTCAATCATTCTCAAAAAACAAAGAAAACTGTTGCTTGGAAGACCAAAATAAAGTGAAGGAATTTACAAAACGATGGTTTAAGTTATGTCTCCATATTGGAAAATTTCTTATTATTGCTTTTGCCATTGAAGCAGTGATGATTGAATATGTTTCCATGGATTGGATAGTGAATCTATTCGGAAGAGAAAGTGCTTTTGGCCCATTGATGGCAGGAGTGTTGGGGGTTCCCCTTTACACCAGTGGAATTGCTGCAGTGCCATTGATCCGCGGGATGGTGGATTTAGGGATGGATCACGGCTCCGCATTGGCATTTATGATTGGGGGTGCAGCAACCTCTATCCCAGCTATGATTGCAGTGATTTCATTAGTAAAAAAAAGAACATTCTTTGTGTATCTGCTTTTTTCCATGGGTGGTGCGATCGTCTTCGGCTATGCATTCCGAATCATCAATTGAAGGATGAAAATTTGTTCATTAATTGGAATAGTGATATATTAATAGGTGTAGCATAGCTGAAAGTTGAATATCAAGAAGGAGGAATTACTGTGAAACTACTACTTGCAATCATTAACAATCCGGATCACATGACGGATATTCTGGATGAGTTTATTAAGGAGAAAATCAAGGGAGCAACCGTACTTGAAAGTATGGGGATGGCACATATCATGGCTCATTATACTCCGTTTTTTTCCAGATTTGCCGAATTCGGAGAGAATGAAGATCGAAACAAAACGCTTTTGGTCGTTGTCGATAGTGATCAAGAGAGGGCGCGAGTTGTGGCGGCGATTGAGCGTGTGGTCGGAGATCTTTCGAAATCCGATACGGGAATTGTTATGACTCTACCGATTGATTATTGCAAAGGACTTCTTCAAGAGAAGGGAGAAGGTTAGGATGGACGTATCATTGGCAATTGGGATCATTTTCCTGGCGGGAGCTGCAGGAGGTAAAATCGCCAGAACAGTCAAACTTCCATCAGTAACTGGAAATTTATTCGCGGGGATTCTTATCGGACCATCGATATTAGGACTTGTCCATGGGAATGTGCTGGCTGAGCTGGGACCGATTAATGACCTGGCTTTAGGGGTAATTGCTTTGTCGATTGGAGCGGAACTGCATTGGAGTAAGATGAAAAAGCTGGCTGGCGATGTAGCAAAAGTTTTTTTTGTGGAAGCATCTATTACTTTCGGTGTTGTGTTTTTATCCTTATACCTGTTCGGTGTACCGTTTCGGTATGCTATGATTTTTGGTGTGATCAGTATAGCCACGGCACCGGGCGCAATAATTGCATGTATTCGTGAAAATCCAACAAGAGGAAATTTCAGCAAAGTCCTGCTTTCAGTGGTAGCATTGGATAATCTGTTTGCAATTACTTTATTTGGTATCGTATTAAGTTTTTTGCAGGTGAGTGTGGGGAACCTTCCTGAAGGCAGTTCTTCGATGTGGATTATGGCATCAAGAGATATTGGAATTGCAATATTAATCGGTTTGATTGCCGGAATTTTTCTTGTGTTGACGTCCATATGGGCAAAAAAAGACGGGCACATTCTTGTATCAGTGCTGGGAGCTGTGCTTATTACAGTTGGAATATCTAATCAGCTGGATACTCCTGCTTTACTCGCAGCAATTCTATCAGGTGCAATATATATCAACTTCAGTAAACGGGCCCAGAGAATCTCCAGGTCCCTCATTCATGTTGAGGATCCAATCCTCCTGGCATTCCTCACGCTGGCAGGAACAAAGCTGGACCTTTCTGTCTTACCCGTTGTGGGACAGATAGGAATTATTTACATTTTAGCCCGATTCATTGCAAAACTTATTGGAAGTCGGGTGGGAAGTTCACTGACACTGTTCCCGATGACATGGAAGACAAATTTAGGCAGAGCGCTAACCCCTCAAGCCGGGGTAGCAATCGGTTTGGCGATACTCGCAGAACAAAAAGAAATTTTTGCACCGGGATCAATCATGCCGGTAGTTCTAGCGGCAGTGGTGGTATTTGAGCTGATTGGACCAATTCTCGTCAAAAAAGCCCTTTGTGATACTGAAGAGCCGATGTCAGACCTTTAAGCAGATCTGAGCTTTGCGTAGCCCCTCCAGATAATAAAGGGGAAAAGATGCAGTACTGCAAAAAACCCGAAAAGCGTTCCATAGGTGAAATGGTTGGCGATGAATCCCCCACCAAAGGTAAAGATCATTACTGAAACACCGGTTGCCACAGCGGTAAAAAAAGAAAGGGCGGAACTGAGTAATCTCTCATCGACTGTATCGCTGATCATTTCAACAAAAAGCGGGATAAAGGTTCCCACCGCAAGGCCTCGAAGGATGCCTGCAAGAATAAAATGGGAAAGACCGGAACTGAACATGAGGAGAAACATACGAAGTGCACTGACAACTGTAATAAACAGCAACAGTTGGGAGTGCCCTCTTTTTTTGATGATTTCTCCGGAATGAAAAATCAAAGGGATTTCAACAATTACAGCAACGAACATAAGAAAACCAACGGTACTTACTTCAAACCCCCGACTGCGAATGTAGAGGCCTAAAAACTGATCTGTTGCAAACAAGCTTCCGACGATAAAGAAACTGAAGGAAAGAATAAATAAATAGCTTCGATTTTTCATGAGATGGCGTAAAGCTTCGTGATAATTTCCTTTTACTGAGGACACGTCAACCGGGGGGATATTCATAGATACCAGAAGGGTAACAAGGAACCCCAATGCTGCTAAATAGAAGATGAAATTCATCCCAAACATCTGCCCGATAAAACCGGCACCATAGGATCCAAAGGCAAAACCGATTGCTCCCCAAGCCCTGATGTTGCCAAAAGAGGCTGAATGGCTTTGAGCAATATATTGCATGGAAATTGAATCTTTAAGTGGTGCCTGACCACATGCAAAAATTGTGTATAGAGAAAAAAGGATTATGCTGATCCAAGGAACGTTTACAAAACCCAGAATACTGGATAAGATTGCAGTGGAAATAAAAAGGAGTTGAAGGATACGAAGTCGGTTTCCGAAAATATCGGCAATACCTCCCCAGATTGGCTGAAAGAACAGGTTAATTAACGGCATTAAGGACAGAAGCATACCGATTTGCGACACTGATAAACCAACAGATTCGTTGAAGTAGATTGGTGCCATTGAAACAATTGCTGCCCAGGAGAAATATTCCAAGAAATACATGCCGTAATATTTTTTGTTTTCCATTCTTCATCCCTCCCTTTCTGTGACCTTATTATAATGAAAAACGAAGAGAAAAGCCA
>PWFQ01000053.1 GCA_003554105.1 Clostridiaceae bacterium
ATTTTCTTATCACTGCTTATTATTCAAGCTCACTTCTTACTACGTTAAGACTGCTTTATCGGTTTGAGAGGATCTGAAACATCAAAAAGAGCCCATTTGATTGCCCCACCCTGTTCATCTTTTTGACCCCCGGTGATCATAAGTGAGCCAACGGTAGCCGTTAGACCGCATCCCGTTATCGATTATTCCGGAACACAGTACTGAATCACTAGCAATGCCCGGAAGCACCCAGGAGGTGGGCAGCAGGGTAAAGATGGAAAAGTATTCACTCTTCCTTTTTCTTAAAACCTAAAAACTTAAACATCCCATCCTCACACTCTGTTAGTGTATAGGGAGTAAATCGATCTTTCCACTTACAAGCAAACTGATGATTACCAATTGGATAGACTGTAATATGTAAGTTCCCATTGTATCTGACTAACTCCCAGGTTCCACATTGATTACGTAATTCGATTTTATTCTCAAGATAAACACCTTCATACTTATGAGCTGACTCTGTATCCAGAGTAACTTCAGGTGCTCTTTGCGGGATTTCGGGATTTCTTGAAAACAAAACATCACTGATTAATCCACCCAGTTTATACTGGTTATTAAAATCATTATTGGAAAGAACAATTATACAGACATCATCTTCAAAAAAATACTGCACATAGGACAATTTACCAAGATGATCGCCACCGTGGAAATATCTTGTTCGATTATTTACTGTGTCACGGCTTAAACCATAGCAATATCCATTTAAGTTCTCACTAAAAAATTTTTTGTATGTATCCTTTGAAAGAAGTTTTCTGTTTTTTAAACATTTGTACCATTTATGCAAGTCATTACAGTTTGAAACAAGTCCTCCAGCTCCCATGCTGTATTTTTCATTATAATAAAGGCTTTTAACTACGTCATCCCGGTTCATTGTATATGAATATGCTTTATTTTTTATAATCGTAAGATCTTCATCCAGCACTGTATTTCTCATTTCCAAGGGGAGAAAGATATGGTCTCTTAAATAATCCGAAAATTTCTTGCCACTTACTTCTTCAACGATCCAGGCAAGTACGTTATATCCCGCATTAGAATACTCATACTTACTGCCAGGTTCAAAATCTAATGGACGATTAATGTACTTTTCATAAAAATCCTGTTTGGAATAGTTCGTTCTATCATATTCCTGTAAAAAATCATCCTTAAGAGTGTAAAAATTATGTAATCCAGATGTGTGTGACATCAAGTGATGAGCCGTGATACGGTGATCGATCTTTAAATCAGCAGGCAAATAATTATTCACCGGAACATTAATATCGATCATCTTCTTTTCAAATAGTTGCATTATGGAAAACGATGTAAACTGTTTTGATACAGAGGCTAATGAAAAAGAAGTATCGATGGTGTTTGAAATATTAAATTCATAACAGGCCTTTCCATATGCTTGCTGAAATATTACATTATCCTTTTCAGATACATAAATCACACCTGAAAATGGCCAACTCTCCATATATTCATCTAAACATTTCTCTATTTTTTTTGAATTCATGATGGTTTCCTCCCTCAATAGTATTATCGTATATCCATACCCTATTGATAGAAATTTTACACTGAGCCGGCGGTACCATCCGGGCCGGAAGAGCAAATGCAAGTTCATGATGAGGGGACACTACGTTAAGAGAAGACCGATCAATACCGGAACTGCGGTTGAGCTGAGGATCCATGCCAGGATGAGGAGAGGTTCTGTGAGCCTTGGTTTTTTCTCATCAGTGATCTTTCCATTCGGCTGGATGCGAAGCAGCTTTGCAGAGCCCACTGAACACTCTGCACCGAATCCCTCAACATGGTCCCCCAGTGCTTTCAGTAATTGTTTCTCACGATGCCAATAGCCGAGATGCAGTATCAGGGATTTCCTGCTGCGATCCTCGAAGATCAGCTCGGAACTGAAGGCTGAAGGTCGCGAATATACCATCTTTAAATCATGAAGATGTATCACTTTTCGAAGACCACAGTGCCTGGAGTCCAAGGTGTCCTCATCAATGATCACACGGCTTGTTATCACAAGAAGGATGAGGATGATCCCAAACATTAAAGAGAGCACTCCAGCAATAGCAAGGTCAGGACGAAAGGGTTCCTCGATGATGGACAAAACAAGATAGATGCATCCAAACACCAAAGGCATGCCTGGAAGCACCCAAGAGGTGGACAGAAGATGATACGTGGTTCGTTTCACGACTTCATACTTTTCAACCATGGTTTTCTCCTTTTATCTAACGGTCCACAATATTTACAATTTCATTTACTGTTTTTTCTACAGCAGTATTTGTAGTATCTACTTTAATAGTATTCATTCTCTCATAAGATTTAAGTCTCCCTAAACTCATTTCAATGTCTTTCTCTTCTCGTCCATCTTTCAGCATTCTCTTTTTTAGTTCTTCTGGCGAGCAAACCAAAGAAATTTTATATCGTTGAAATTCGTTTTTCTGAAGTTTCTCTAATAGTACGTCGAAGATATTCTCATTATGCATAACCCAACTAAAAATTACATACTCAAAATCAGGGTTCTCTAAAAAATTGTTCAGAAGATATGTGATGTTATCTTCTGCCATTCTTTTGTTTTCTTCAGTTACTTTAAATGGATTCATCATCCAACACCAATCACCGTCAAGCCAAACGCTGTTATTAAGTTTCTTATATAATATTTTACAAATCGTGGTTTTTCCCGTTCCCATTGTCCCGTTTATGATGATCAATTTCTTCACTTTTCTTCCTCTTTTCAATTAGGTTGTTCAGGCTATCTATTTATCTATTTATCAATGTTTTTTTCACAAAATATCGCAGTATTAATTTCAGAAAAACCAACTTCTTTATAAAAATTCCTGGCCGCTTCATTATCTTCTTCCACATATAATCTTACTTTCCACATATTCATCTTCCGACTTAATTTAAGCACTTCATTCATTAGCCTTTTAGCAACATTTCTTCGCCTATACGCATCTGACACCCACAATTCGTCAATATATAAAGTTCCTAAACGAGGATCTGGTTTAGGAATTAACGTTACGGTGATATAACCTACAAGCTTCCCTTCAGTTCTAGCTGCAAAAATATAAAACATATCCGAATCAAGAATGTTATATTTCTCAAAAAAATCATTAACTTTTCTATCTTCATATGCTGAAATAGTATTTAGTTCTTCTCCAGTTCTCCTCCACTCTAATAAATGACAAAAGCTTAAATATTGTTTCTCTCCAATTCTAACGATTGATATGTTTTTACTCTCTGTCATTACGTTGCCCCCATTAATTATTTTTATCTAACCGTCCCCTCTCGTGCTGTTATCTTTTAATCCCATTTCCACTATGGTACAATACATCTAATAGACTAAAGTTACTTGCAGATCAGTAAAAAACAGTCACGCAAGACTTAATTATTTGCAAAGGAAGAAGGGAAAAAAATGATACAATCTGTTGTGCATATCGCTTTGGTTGTTAAAGATTATGATGAAGCCATTGAGTTTTATACAAAAAGACTTCACTTTACATTAATTGAAGATACCTATCAACCAGAACAGGATAAGCGTTGGGTAGTCGTATCACCGCCAGGTTCATCTGCAACAACAATATTGCTTGCAAAGGCTTCAAAACCGGAACAAGAGTCTTTTGTCGGAAACCAGGCAGGAGGAAGAGTTTTTTTATTTCTTGGGACAGATGACTTTTGGAGAGACTATGATGATATGACAGCAAAAGGAATTGAATTCATTAGAGAACCAAAGGAACAATCATACGGTATTGTAGCAGTATTCAAAGATTTATACGGAAACCTGTGGGATTTAGTTCAATTTAAAGAAAGTCACCCTATGTTTCAACGAATAAAATAGGCGAAATCTACAGTGA
>PWFQ01000015.1 GCA_003554105.1 Clostridiaceae bacterium
GGATTTGACTCAATTACAGGTACAGCCATGGTTCTTCTTGGAGCAGGAGCAGGTTTTGCCGGTGCCTTTGCCAATCCCTTTACCATCGGGATTGCTCAGGGAATTTCAGGATTGCCTCTCTTCTCGGGGTTTACCTTCCGGGTGATCACCTATGTTATCATACTCGGGGTGACGATCATCTATGTCTACCGTCATGCTGCCAAGGTTCAGAAGGATCCCAAAAGCAGTCCTACTTACGAAGAGGATCAAAAGCGACAGCATAAGCTGGATCTCAACGAGTTGAAAGTAATGACAGCTCAACACAAACGAGTCTTTGCCGTCCTGATTGTAGGGATTGTTTTCTTGGCTCTGGGTGTTGGATTGTGGGGATTCTATATCAATGAGTTAACGGCACTCTTTTTGATTATCGGTATTACGGCCGGATTAGTTGGAGGTCATAAACCGAATCAAATCGCAGAAGAATTCATCAAGGGTGCACAGGAGCTTGTCTACGGTGCTCTTATCATCGGTCTTGCTACGACAATTATGGTTGTCATGGAAGAAGGAAATATTCTCGACACAACCATCTATACTTTAGCAAATCTTGTTCAAGGACTACCCACGATCCTCAGTGGAATCGGTATGTTCTTTGTGCAAACTCTAATCAATATCTTTGTTCCATCCGGTAGCGGACAGGCAGCTGTTTCCATGCCGATTATGGCTCCTATGGCAGATGTTGTGGGAATCACCCGGCAAACAGCAGTATTAGCTTTCCAATTTGGCGATGGATTTACCAACGTCATTTCACCCACATCCGGATATTTTATGGCAGCACTGGCCATCGCAGGAATCCGTTGGGAAAAATGGGCACGATGGATGTTACCACTTTTCCTCATCTGGTCAGCAATTGGAGTTGTTCTTGTCTCGATTGCTGTATTGATCGATTACGGTCCTTTTTAAAGATCTAATGCAAACACCTCCGATGCAGACTTCTGTCTGTACTGGAGGTGTTTTTTTGCTTTTCTCTCTATTTACAGTATTCTGTAGGAATCGGTTCTGCTCTCCCATAATCAAGCTGGAATGAGTTTTTGTCTCAGATCATCATTTCTTCTTTGCTGCAATCCCTTCAAAGGTTATAATTTCAGTTGTTTTAGTCGGATACTGTCCATACTGATAATCTGCGGACAATACGACTTCACTAAATCCAACGCTTTCAAGGATAAACTTGAACTCTTCGATCCCAAACCACCGGAGTGGAAATCGCTCCAACTCCGTTTGAATCAGTTTTCCCTTTCTCCATTTTTCATAACGATGATGAGACACGGAGTATTGATGGACTTCATCGACTTCGGTCAATCTGCTCTCCAGTGTGATAATGTCTTCACCACTTTCCCAGGTTCTAATCTCAGTCTTTCCCACAGTTCGATCTTTCTGCAGAATAAGATCAATAAAAAGTCTTCCTCCATCCTTCAGATGATCATGGAAGTTACTTAATGCCCGAAGTGAATCATCCCTTCTGTGCAAAAGAAGAAAGGTTCCTGTGGGGATGATGATAGCATCATAGATTGCATTCAGGGCAAAAGACTCCATGTTTCCTTGAATCAGGTTCGGGTGAAGATCCCTTTCTATACAGTTTCTGCGACATCGATCGAGCATTTCTTTCGAAATATCCAGCCCATCCACCTTCAAACCTTTCTCCATTAGAGGAATTAGGATTCTCCCATTCCCGACTCCCGGCTCAAGGATTGGCCCTTCAAATTTTGCCAGTCGTTCAGTGTAGAACTCCACATCACCGAAGGATCGACCGATATGCTTATCCAAATCATAGACCTCGGAAGACAGGGAGCTATAATAGTTGAACATTTATCCATCTCCTTTCTGAAAATAGCAGATCAGTTTGAACAATCTACATTCACATACGTATGAAAAGCGTCATCGGTTCTAACCTTCGATATTTTACTCCCTTTTTATTAAACTTTATGCTCCTGCCAGGTAACAGTTTAATCCTTCGGGCCCGTATAGGTGAACCCGCAGTCATTCATCTTAATAAAACGATTTTCATTTTTCCCAATCAGATTACCGCAGGGACAACATACCTCCTCATCTTCAAATTCCATATGATACCTCTTGTGAATCCGGCTTTTATGGCATTTTAAGACTTTCCCTTTTCCGATTTTATGATATTTAAAAAGCTTGGTTTTACACTTTGCGCACTTGATGATCAACATTCCTTCTCTCCTTTTCACAATACTCTCTAACTACCTTCCAGCTCTCCAGTTTTTCATCATAGGTCTTAATGTTTCTCCCGGGGATCGGACTTGTGGATGGAAGCTTGATGTAGTCGATGGCGGGTACATGGTGAAACCCGATTCTCTTCCGATATATATCATGAGCCTTCCCTCCGTTAAAGACAACGGCTTGAATCCCCGGATATATTCTTAATAGTCCTGGAAGGTCATTAGGTTGTTCATTCTTGATGTTAACATCAAGGCTTCCCCTCCGTTCACAGTTCTCGATCACGTCCCAAAGAGCAATTCCGTGGTTCAGGATAAATGAAATCTTTTTCTCATACTCCTCTTGAAGAGGTTCATTAAATAAATCAAAAATGATACTCCAGAAATGATTTCTGGGATTCCCATAATATTCCACATTATCCAAGGACATTATTCCCGGCATTGAACCGAGAATCAGAACTTTGGATTCTTCATTAATGACTGGCTTGAATGATTCAATTTTTCCCATACCCTGCCTCCTTTATTATGGTAATCATATGAATTCTCGGGTAAATATTCAACGGGTCAGCTTCCATTGCAGAACAAAACGATAATCAATAAAGAGCTTGCCCGGAGTGTATGGAAGATTTGTTAAATAAAGTAAAGGAGTTGAAGACTATGTCCATTGAAGTGTATTTGAATTATAACGGAAATTGCAGAGAAGCTGTGGAGTATTATGCCGAAATATTTGATACGAAAACCCCGGACTTCATGACCTTTGGAGAAGCTCCTGAAAATCCTGAGTTTCAACTGCCTGAAGAATCCAGAGATCTGATTATGCATGTAGGTCTCGAAATCGAAGGAACTGTAGTGATGTTCTCCGATACTTTCCCCGACCAAATGGTAACCCAAGGCAATCATATGAGTCTTGTGGTCTCATCCGATGACGTTGAAAGAATTGAAACACTCTTTAAAAGAATGGAAAAAGAAGGAAGAGTGGAAATGCCTCTACAGAAAACCTTTTGGAGCCAATGCTATGGCTCTCTTGTTGACAAGTTCGGTATCACCTGGCAGTTTAGTCATTACGACGAAACCATGCAGCTTTAATCATTGAATTTTCAATCAATTCAGTTCCGCCTAAAGACCGAGGGAGAAACTCCCTGAAGGATGAATGAGAAATGGTCTTTGGGCGGTTATTCTTTTCTTTTTTCCATCCTATAATAGAGACAGGATCAAAGCAATACATAGTGCAAGTTTAAAAAAATAACGAAAGGAGCGATCACTGTGGAAAACATTCTCGAAATGAACGGATTTGAAGAAATTGAAGCAAAAATCGATCAGTTAAAGGAGGGAGAACATATGGAAAAGACACTTAAAGCCCAAAACGAAACCTTTATCATCACCATCGACGAAGAAAAATCCAGCAAGCTTACCTTGATTTTCAACAAGGCGCAGGATAAAATCGCTCAAGCCTTACTTCACAAGGAAGTTGAGAAAGATATCCTGAAAGCGAAGGAGAGCTTCGATCATGGAATCTTTATGGGATAAGAAAAAAACCCGGAATCAAAATCTAAAAACCAAAGAAAAAAGATAACCGCCTTCAGGTTCAACGATGTAACCGGAGGGCGGTTTTTGGCATATAAAATTGAAAAGGAAAGGATCTCTTTTAGTTCTTGATTCTTCGAGCATAACCCTGAATTCTTGATGGAGAAATCGTTGAAGAATCATCCTTTGCTTTTGCTACTGCCTTAATAATGAGCTTTTCCAAAAAATTCATCTTCTGAAAAACAAACTCTCCTCCGAAATGGTCCTTCACTTTCGCATGTTTCACCAATTCCTGAGGGAAGACTGCATCCAACTGAGAAAGTGCTTCCTCTCCTTCTCTCATTCCGCAGGTAAAAAGTCCCAGATTTTTTGTTTTCAGCTCTTCGGCATGCTGTGTACAAAAGATTTTCACCTCTTCCTTCAGCTTACCCATATAGACCGGTCCACCAATGATCACTGTTGAATAACCTGTAAGATCAACGTTTTCCTTTCCTGTGAGCTTCACAAGCTCAATACTCTCTTCAATACCTTCCAATGCTTCAGTCAGCATTTTCGCACATTCTTCCGTACTTCCATATTTACTGGCATACAATATGATTGTTTTCATCACAATTTCCTCCTCTCTCACTAATGATCCTTCAAGGCATCTTCTATGGCTTTCAGAATCGTATAGCTGCTATGAGTTGCACCGCTGATGATATCCACCTGCAAGGACTGTTTTTCCAGCACCCGGTCGATGATCTCTTCCGCTTTTTCCCCAAATCCATAATCATGTTCTTCCAGGCCCAATCCGACGATTTTATGATCATGCACCTTAACAACGACTACCGCCTTTAAGGGTTTCGCCACATATTCACCGTAATAGATTCCATTTTCAACGGTTTCAAGATTCAGCTCGCCGATCTGATCATCAGGCAGTTCCCAGGAGCTTACCATTGCGAATCCGCCAACAATCAATACAACCAAAATGATTCCAATTACTATAAACACTTTTTTCATTATCTTCCTCCTTATTCCTTCTGCTATGCGGATTGACTATTCCTTAAAATCTTCAAGATTATCCGCAATTTTTTTGAAACCGCTTACCATCACCCTGAGTTCTTTCTCTGTCATATCTTTGAAGAAACTATGTAGAAACAGAACACTTTCATCCTCCATACTCTTCCAGAAGCTGTCGCTCTTCTCCGTCAATGTTAACCGGATTGCTCTTTTGTCCTCATCATCGGGTTCTAAAGATAACAATCCCTTTTCTTCAAGCTTTAATGCCAGCTGCTTTACATTTTGGTGGGAGGTTCCCATAACTTTTGTCACTTCATTGAGGGTTGGCGGGGATTGAAAATGCTCCTGCAAAATAATCGTTAAGAGCCACTGTTTGGTTGTAATCCCATGTTTCCCCAAGATCCGATCCATCAAAGCCTGCAGTTTATTGGATATATAAAATATCGATCCGTAAATATAATGCTGCTTTCCTATCGTAGTTTCAGTTTCCATGTTAACCCTCCGCCAAGTAATTTATGTAATATGTTACCTGAATTACTATACTCCCATTATTCAACTTTGTCAATATAATAACGAGAGAACTTGGTTTTAAGCTATTTAAGTGTCCGATTTCTTTACTAAGGAGATGTAAAATCGAAATACCACCTTCAGGTTCATTGAACCGACTGAAAGTGGTACTCTGTTCATAGCTTTATTCCTCTTCTTTCTCTCGCACATACTCTTTGGCCTGCTTGCCGGTTAAATGTTCAACATCAATGGCGATGATGTAGGATTGATTACAATCCCTGATTTTCTCATCTTTGGACTCTTTCGGCTGATCTCCCGAATATTTTTCCACTAAGGCGTTAAACCCCTCAAACCATTCGTCTCCTTCCACAATCCGTGCCTTACCGAAAGCAATAGCACTCCGGTAATAACTGGTGTACTCTTCACTGACGATGGTATCTTCATCCACCACTGTAAAGGAGACTTTAGGATTTTTTATGATTCCATCAATCTTCTCTCCCACCTTTGCGGAATGAAAGTATAGTTTTCCCTCATCATACACATAATTTAAGGGAACCCCGTAGGGATATCCGTTGTCACCATAACACGCCAACGTACCATTGGTTCCACAATCCATTATTGCCTTGCTTTCATCTAAGGATAAAAGCTGTTTAGCTCTTCTCATTTCTCTAAACATCGGTGTTCCTCCTTGTATTGTTTCTCGATTCTCTATTATTATCCATCGGAATACATTTGATTTACCTACCCATCTATTTTACACTACTTAAGCAAAAATGGGAAACAGCATATTCACTATTTATGGTATACTGACAGTATAAATGTTCGACAATCAAGCTTTAAAAGGAGGTGCAGGATGAAAAAAATTACTCTATTCGGAAGTCCCCTGTGACCGGGATGCGAACCTGTAAGAGAGTATCTCTTAGAAAACGGAATTGACTTTCAGTACATTGATATTACCGACAGTATGAGAAGTTTGAAGATTTTTCTTGCCTTCAGAGATAAAGACCCTTTCTTTAAGCCTATTAAAAAGAAAGGCAGTGTGGGGATTCCCACTATTATGGTAGGACTAGGCGAGGCTTTTTATGAAGGTCTTCCCGGGATGGATCTTGGCCCGCTGAAATAGCCTGATCTGAAAGGAGGTCTATATCGATGATCGGACCCTTGATTAAAAAACACCGTCTGGATAAAAATTTAAGCCAGGAGTCCTTAAGTAAAGGAATCTGCTCCATTTCATATCTCAGTAAGATCGAAACAGGACAGACTGAGGCCAGTTACCAAATCCTCTCCATGCTTCTTCATCGTCTTGATATTCCTATGCCCGATACCATTCAGGAGCTTGAAGAGATCCGAATAAAGATTCAACAGGGAATCAAGGCCCTGCTTTTTAGTGACCACGAACATAAAACCCGAATACGCAGAGATCTGGAAAGAATGAACAACCTTCTCTCATCTTCACCCTTAGCAGTTGATTGGAATATCTTCCAAGGATATCTTGCAATGGAGAATCATCAGGAAGAGGATGCTTTGGAAGCTTTGGATGCTTTGAAGAACTTTTTCCCCTATTTCACAGAAGATCAGCGTTACCATTACTACATTTTAAAGGGGCTTTACGAAATCGAGAAAGTCCGATTTTCAACCGCCCTGGAGGCCTTTAAAAAAGCTCAGTTCAATAAAAGAGACGGCAATATTTTAAGCCATATTTCCATTACCTCTTTTTACCTTGGTGATTATATCACCACTATCAGCTTAGGGCGTGAAGCTTATCAGCTTTTGATGGAGGAGGGAAACCTGCAGCACGGTGTACAGCTTAGCATCATTATTGCTGCAGCCTACTCAAATAATGGACAGTTGGATGAATCATTAACGGTCTACAGGAGGTTGATCCATTTGACTCTCCACAATGACCCTGAAAAAATCAGATATACCGTCTATTATAATCTTGGATCCACCTACTTAGTGGAAAAGAAGTATGAGCTGGCAAAAAATAATCTTTCAAAAGCGAAAGATCTTCTGGAAACGAAAAATGTATGGAGGAGAGTCATCCTTTATCAAAAGCTGGTTCTCTGCCATATAGGATTGAAGGACCTGGAAACAGCCCGTGTGTATCTTAAAGAACTGGAGAGCATGCAGGAAAACCAATTCCCCCAAACCTCATCCTCTTTGCTGCTTTCCATTCAATGGCTGCTTCTTTACCTGGAGGATGATGATCCCCGTGGAACAACCCAATACCTTGAGAGAATAAAAGAGACTTATGAAGCTTCGAGAAAAGACTCCCATTTCGGCTTTCAACTTTTTTACGGAGAATTTCTGATCGAAGCCTACAGGCTTCAGAGAAAATATAAAGAGGCTCTTACCGTCAGTGACGATTTGCGAAGAAAATGATATTTTCCTGTCCATATAATTTTAGCAGTATTAAACATGCTTTTTAAATATATTTTTCCCAAAAATACCCCCTTATTATGGATTTAGTAGAATGATACACTAAAACTATAGAAAGGGGGATTTTCTATGGTGCGAAAACTGACCTTTAGAAAATACTTAAAAATTCTTATAAAAACTCACTACTATTTAATGGAAGACAGGGATCAATGATGAAAAAAACCCTATGGACAAAAAACTTCTCAATGATCATACTCGGAACAGTAATCTCTGCCATCGGCGGTGTAGGACTAAGTCTTGCACTTTCAGTAACTGTATACATTGAAACCCAATCCACAATGCTCATGGGCCTATACAGTGCCTTTACCATTATCCCATCCATCCTTCTTCCGATTCTTTTAAGTCCATTTGTGGATCGATATTCCAGGAAAAAAATTATTGTAAATCTTGACTTCCTTATGGGATTGATCTTTCTACTCTTTGCATGGGCCACCCGGACAGGATTTTTTCACTTTTCCTTTTATGTTTTTATGGGACTTGTAATGAATCTCAACGGTGTGATCTATAGCCTAGCGTACAAAAGTCTGTTCCCTAATCTGATCCCAAAAGGAATGTTTCAAAAAGGCTATGCCATCGGAAATCTGGTTTACCCCATTACCAATGTCGTGGCTCTTCCGATTGCAACCATTATTTTTCAATTCTATGGAGTTGCCATCCTCTTTATGATTGAAGGAGTACTTCTTCTTTGTGCTTCGTTTTTTGAACGCCAAATCGATCTCGAGGAAACCTCAAGGGATCGTCTGGTATTTAAGATTAAAGAGCATATTACGGATATCCGCGAAGGATTTTCCTACCTTATCCGGGAAAAGGGCCTTTTCTCCGTTTATCTCTTCTTTGTCATAATGATGTTCGCTGACGGGGTTAATATTCTGATTTATCCTTACTTTGAAGACCACAGTATTCTATCCGTTGTCAACTACTCTATGCTCCTTTCATTTCAATCTGCAGGTTATATGTTTGGAGGCTTTGTCCATTACTATATAAAAATCCCCCCACTATGGAGATATCGTTTGTCCGTCATCGTCTACTTCGCCTTTGCTTTATTAGGGGGCGGTTTCTTCTTTATGCCTTTTCTCCTGATGCTCATCTCCAAGTTTCTTTTGGGTTTCCTCGGTATGAACTCTGCAAATATCCGCGTAACTTCCATCAATCAACATATTGACGATGGGATGAGAGGACGGATGAATGCGGTGTTCCATACAATGATCAGCATTTCCGTTCTTTTTGGAAAGCTTCTTGCCGGTTGGCTGGGTGAAGTGTTTCCCTATGAATTCGTTGCCATAATCTACGGAGGCCTCATAGTTATCGGTGTCTTTACCTTTATTCTGAAGAACCGCTCCTCCATTGAGCCGATTTATAATCAGGAGGTATGATTCCATGTTCTTTTTCTTATTGCTTTTAAAATGAGGATGTCGGTCTTAAGACTGAAATCGATCCACCCTGAAGGATGAATGGAATAGAGCCTTCTGGCGGTTCTTTCGATCATGATTTCAACCTATAATGGACCAGAATGAATGAGAGAAATGAGGAATGAAGAATGATAAAAGTAAAATACCCGGTTATAAACCCCTTCAAAATTGATGTTTCCCCTATGGAGCGCTTGCTGCTTGTGAATTTCGAGAAAGACCCTGATTCCGTCTATATGGGCTTTGAGCCTCAGGTATTCAACGATGGAGTCCACGGAAAAGGCCATTTGGTAATAGGCTGGAGGCTGGACGGCAAGGTGGACGTCTATCATGAGGCAAGTTTGTCCCTGGACCCGGAAACATATAACATTACAGGAAAAGGATTAGGCAACATGGTTGAAACGGATTTTATAAAAGCATTGTATGAAGTAGATGAGCTGGGGGTACAGGCATCCTACGAGTTCGAGGATCTTCATCATAGAATGGTGAAAGTCATCCTTAAAGAAAATTTCACAAAAAAAAGAAAACCTTTCGGCTTACTGGCCCCTATGGGTGCCGCAGCGGAAAACCCTTTTTCTATGCCCCTGGTTCTGCTTCATGATTTTTATTTCGTTCGGAAAAAATCAACAGAGATTCACATCCATATTGGTGAAAAATCTCATCAGGCCGATGAGTTGCCTTTGCCGATCGATGGATCGAAAATGCTTTTCACCCGTTATAGCCCGAAGCCCCTCATCGTAACCTTCAACCCGGCTTTCGACGGTATAGTCACCTCTACAGAAGTTGAACCTGAGAAGGGAAGAATTACCTTACCCGAAGATGAGGTGGACCTTGAAATAGAATGGGTGGATCGTTCTCCCCGAATAAAACGGATTATCCGGAAAAATAACATCCATCCTCTTATCCTGGAGTTTACAGAGGCTTTTCCTGATATTTTAGGTTTAATGAAGGAGGACAACTTCAAAACTATCGTTAAGGGAGGCTTCTCCATTCAGTTCCATCCAAGTATCGGAAGTGTTGGCGGCGAATACTCCGTTGAAAAAATCCATGATCAAATAAAGATTACCCTTATTCCCTCGAAAGGTTGGCATCCCAGGCCGACGAAGCTCTCTCTTTTCATTCTATATAATGTTGCAAAAATCTTTAAAAGCTGGCCAAAGACCTATGAATGGACAGCATTGCTGAAGGAAGATGAGGAAGGTCGACTTTTTATGCAATCGAAATGGAAAAGAACCTGAGTTAAGTGTTCCTGTTGACAGTATTAAGCCCTATTGCCTGCTTGGTAATCATTTTAGTGGAATATTCATTGAATTTTATGTTACACTAAAAAGAAAGGGGGAAATCAAAATGGATATTAAGATTCTTGGAACCGGTTGCAAAAAGTGCAAAAAACTCGAAGAAAATGTTCGTGAAGCAGTGAATTCCGAGGGCATGGATGCTTCCGTTGAAAAGGTGGAGGATATGCAGGAAATCATGGAGTACGGTGTAATGTCCACTCCTGCCCTGGTGATTGACGGTAAAGTGAAAAGCACAGGGAAGATTTTAACGGCTGAAGAGATTATCAAACTCTTTTAAAAACACTGGCCTGAAGGTTTAAACAACAAACCTTCAGGTCTTATCATTTTTTGAGAATCTTCTCGGGAAGATCCCTGGTTGCCACGATATTGACTCCCGTCTCCTGAAAATTTTCCAGAAGAATCTGCCCCATTTCCACAGGGGCTTCAATGGACATCCCGTCAATGACTTTCATCAGGTCGAAGATCAAACCTTTGGGCAGAGGCTTGTCCGTCTTAACCGGTACCAGAGGGAGAAATCCACCCTTGACCGTTACGGTTGTGGTGATAATCCGTCTTGGATCTTTCAGCTCCTGCTCCCCATACTCAAGCCCTTTTTTACATTTATACCCTTCAATCACATATTTATCCTCATCCCTGATGATCTCCAGTTTGCATCCCATGGGACAGGCAATACAGGTGATTTCTTTTTCCACGACTCTAGTCATTTTTCTCACCCACAATCTCAACGATAATTTCTCCATTAAGCTCCCTTAACTCTTCCGGGTCAAGGGTAATCTGAACCATCTCCGAGGGAACAATCAACCGTTCCCTTTTCTCCTTTACAAGACGATCCCCTTCCTTGACCTTTACCCGGGCTTTTTTATAAATCACGTCACTTCTGAGGAAAAGCGTGACACCATCGGGATCCTCCAGCATGAGTTTTTGAGGCAGGGTATAGGTGACTCCTTTCCCCGGTCGGGTTGGAATCTCCTCTCCCCTTGGAAGCTCATTTCTTGCAAAGCGGGCAGCATTTCGACCGGCAATACGGCTTTCCTTTGTGACAAAATCAACGATATCATGGACATGAAGTACATTCCCACAGGAAAAGATTCCCGGAATCCCGGTTTCCATAGTGCTGTTCACAATTGCACCCTTTGTTCCTGAATCCAAGGGAACGTTTCCTTTTTCGGAAAGCTCGTTTTCCGGGATCAGACCCACGGAAAGGAGCAAAGTGTCGCACGAGATGATTTTTTCTGTCCCCTCGACAGTACGCCATTGATCATCAATCTGACTGATGGTCACTCCTTCAATCCGGTCCTTGCCATACACTTTTTGAATCTGATGACGGAGAAGCAGTGGAATATCATAATCTTCCAGACACTGGGCAATATTCCGGTAAAGACCGCTGGAATGAGGCATCACTTCCACCACAGCTTTCACCTTTGCACCCTCGAGAGTCATTCTTCTTGCCATAATCAGACCGATGTCGCCGGAACCGTAAATCACAACTTCCCTTCCAACCTGATAGCCTTCCATGTTTAAAATTCGCTGGGCCATTCCCGCATTATACACTCCTGCCGGTCGATAGCCCTGAAGATCAATGGCTCCTGCGGTCCGTTCCCGACATCCCATGGCCAGAACCACGGATTTCCCTTGGATCACCTGAACTCCCTCATCACCCAGCACCGTCACCTTACGATCTTCGGTCAAGTCCAGAACCATGGTGTTAAGATAAACGTCAATTTCCTCATCTTTTACCTGATTAATAAACCGTTGGGCATATTCGGGTCCGGTAAGCTCCTCCTGGAATTCGTGAAGTCCAAAACCGTTATGAATGCATTGGTTAAGGATCCCTCCCAATTCTCTGTCACGCTCTAAGATCACTACAGATTCAGCCCCTGTTTTTTTCGCCTCCAAGGCAGCACCCAGACCTGCAGGTCCTCCTCCGATTACAATCACATCCGCCATCATTGCAATGCTCCTTTCAATTTTCCCGCCAATAGCTTTGAGTGCGGTCCGTCCTTCAAAATTTCCTCCATGGGGAGTTTCAGTTCCCTTGCCAGAATCTCCAGCACCCGGGGTCCGCAGAACCCTCCCTGACAGCGTCCCGATCCCGGTCTTACCCGTCGCTTAATACCATCCAGGGTTGTTGCTCCTCCTGGACGGTGGATGGCCTCGATGATTTCCCCTTCCGTAATCATCTCACAGCGACAGATGATTTTTTTATAATGGGGGTTTTTCTTTAGAATCTCCTCTTTTTCTTTATTGGTCAGCTCTTCAAAATGAGGAATTGCTCTTCTTTCTTCAATGAAGGATTCCTTTTTCTTCAGAGGTATGGTCTCCTCCACCCATTTCCGGACCTCCTCAGCGATGGCCGGAGCTGATGCCAGACCAGGGGAATCGATCCCAACAAGATGAAAAATCTTTTTATTGGCTTTTGAGGGTTCAATCATAAAGTCGCTTCCCTCAACGGATGCCCTGATTCCCGAGAAGATACGGATACTTTCCTTTATGGGAAGGCCCGGAACTCCCTTTGTGGCCGACCGGTCGACTTTTCTGATCCCCTCTTTTGTGGTTCTGGTGTCCTCAGGATTGTCAACACTCTCCGAAGTGGGTCCAACAATAATGTTTCCATGGACTGTTGGAGCCACCAATACTCCTTTTCCGTCGGGAGTGGGGGTTTGGAAAATCACATGGGAGACCAAATCCCCCACCTTCCGGTCCAGAATCCTGTATTCTCCCCGGTTGGGTGTGATTGTATAGTCCTCATCTCCGGCCATTCGTGCAATTTTGTCTGAGTATACGCCGGCACAGTTGATGAGCATCTTTCCTTCGAAAACTCTCTTCGTTGCTTTAACACGAACTCCATCCGTCAAATGTTCGATGTCATCAACCTCTGTATTTACAAAAAGCTCCACACCGTTTTCCATGGCGTTTTCAAGAAGCGCGTAGGTCATGTTAAAGGGACAGGTGATTCCCGCATTTTTAGCATAGAGAGCCTTCGTAATCTCTTTAGAAAGAGCCGGTTCCTTTTTCCTGGCATCCTCTCCGCTAAGAATCTCCATTCCTTCTACACCGTTTTTTCTTCCGTTTTCCATTAGTGCTTCAAGTTTTTTCTCATCCTCGTCGTTAAAGGCCAGGACCATTGAACCGCATTGTTGATAGGGAAAGTTCAGCGCCTTCGAAAGTCCAGGATACAGCTCTACTCCTCTTCGGTTCAGTCTTCCCTTCAGTGTTCCGTGAAGAGCATCATAACCTCCGTGAACGATCGCACTGTTGGCCTTTGTCGTTCCCTGGCATACCTCCGGATTTTTCTCTAAAAGTGCAGTTTTTGACTGATATTTTGATAACTCCCGGGCAACGGCGGTTCCTATCACGCCGGCTCCCACGATGATTACATCATACATAGTTTTCCTCCTTCACCCTTCGTCACTTCTTTTCCCATCCTGCAGCACATTCCACCGCCTTGGTCCACTTTCGATAGAGTGCCTCCTTCTTTTCCTTTTCCATTGATGGTACAAACTCCTGATCCATTTCCCACTTATCCCTGATTTCCTCGAGATCCTTCCAGAATCCCACTGCAAGTCCAGCAAGATATGCTGTGCCCAGGGCTGTGGTTTCCGCTACCGCTGTTCGTTTTACCGGCACACCGAGAATATCTGCCTGGAAGTTCATCAGAAAATTATTGGCTGAAGCTCCTCCGTCCACTTTCAAGGTTTTCAGTTTGATCTTCGAATCCTCTTCCATGGCAGTGAGAACATCCTTCGTCTGATAGGCAATGGATTCCAGCGTGGCCCGAACAATATGCTCCCGTCGAACTCCCCGGGTTAAACCGACGATTACCCCTCTTGCATACATATCCCAATGAGGTGCTCCGAGACCGGTAAATGCGGGGACAACATAGACACCATTGGTATCCTCAACAAGATTGGCATAATACTCACTTTGAGCAGCATCGTAGATAATTCTCAGTTCATCCCTCAACCACTGAATTGAGGCACCGGCGATAAAGATACTTCCCTCCAAAGCATAGGTAATCTTCCCGTTCCGTCCCCAGGCGATGGTTGTCAGGAGTCCATTCTCCGATCTTACCGGTTTTTCTCCTGTGTTCATCAGCATAAAGCATCCGGTGCCATAGGTATTTTTGGCCATGCCTTTCTCAAAGCAGGCCTGACCGAAGAGTGCCGCATGCTGATCTCCTGCATCTCCGGCAATTGGAATTTTTGCTCCGCCGAAGGTCCGTTCATCGGTGTATCCATAGATTTCACTGGATCCTTTAACCTCGGGAAGCATTGATTTTGGAATCTCCAGTGCTTCTAAAAGCTCATCATCCCATTCCAGGCTATGAATATTAAACAGCATGGTCCTTGAGGCATTTGTATAATCTGTGACGTGAACCTTCCCTCGTGTCAGGTTCCAGATCAGACAAGTGTCAATGGTTCCGAAAAGAAGCTTCCCCTTTTCCGCTTTCTCCCTTGCTCCCTCAACATGATCGAGAAGCCATTTGATTTTTGTTCCGGAAAAATAGGCATCGATGACCAGACCGGTTTTATCTCTGACAGTTTCACTTAATCCCCGTTCTTTCAGTTCATCACAGAGATCCGAGGTTCTTCTGCATTGCCAGACAATGGCGTTATGGATGGGCTTTCCCGTTTCCCGGTCCCACACCACAGTCGTCTCTCTTTGGTTAGTGACCCCGATGGCAGCCACCTCATCGGGGCTGACTCCGTTAACTTCCAGTACCTGACGGGCAACACCGCTTTGGGTTCCCCATATTTCCATGGCGTCATGCTCCACCCATCCGGGTTTTGGATAAATTTGAGTAAACTCTGTTTGACTTGTCCCCACATTCTTCCCTTCCTGATCAAAGAGAATTGCCCTCGAGCTGGTGGTTCCCTGGTCCAATGCCATGATATACTTTTTCATTGATCTTCCTCCCTCTATGATTATGATTTAAAATTCTCACGATTTCTTATTGTTTTACCCTGCTTTGCTGCGGTTAAATCTAAAATCGGTATGTAAATTAACTGAAAACAGACTGATTCAGGTATCCCGCCTTTATACGGTAATCGACAAGCAAAAAAGGACAAAAAATAGAAGAGTCACTTCAACGACTCTCCCATCCAATGTCCTTGTTTCGTTCACTGTTTATGGCATTTGTCAAAAGTATATCGAATTCCGGAAGAAATGTCAAGAAAACAGCTGAATGATTCAAAAGTTTACAGAAATTCTACAGGATGGATTTCTACAGGGTCCACAGCACCTTTTTCGTAGTGGAAATCCCCACCCCTCCTGCTTTAATCACATCCATCACTTCCTCTTTTGTTTCAATGAGACCCCCTCCTATGACAGGCAGATGGGGCATCTCCTTCTTCAAGCTTCTGATTCCCTTTGGGATCACTCCAGGCATTACCTCTATAGCGTCAGGTTCCGTTCTTTTAAGACTTCGTATATTGGCTTCGATGGAGATGGAATCAATAAGAAAGACTCTTTGAATCACTCGCAAGTCCCTTCGAACCGCCGCTTCAACAATGGAGTTCTTCGTTGTGAGAACTCCGCAGGTGTTGCCGAAGCTATTGTAAAAATACTCCGCAACAATTGGATTTGATGCCATTCCCGTCAACATATCCGTATGAACAAAAGGGAATTTCCCCTGTTTTTTCAGCTTTTTTACAATTGACTCCAACCGGACAATATCGGTATTCAGCACAAAAACAAAAGGGAGATCTGCTTTTGCCAGATCATCGAGATCCGTTTCCTTTTTTATTGCCGCAATTATGGGACTGTTCTCCAGCTTTTCAAGAAATTCCGCTTTTTTCATCTTTTCATCTCCTAGGATTTCGATTGATTCCATTCTTTAAATGTTATTCGTTCCCGTGGTCCAAAAATCCTTCAATCTCGTAGAGAAAGACTCCACGCTCATCCTCATAATAAAGGACTCCCTGATGATGATAAATTTCCATTGCACTGTA
>PWFQ01000041.1 GCA_003554105.1 Clostridiaceae bacterium
ATTATAATTGGAATAATATTCCTGTTTGCAACCCACTTTGCTTTTACTCTTCCGATTTTCAGTGGTTTTCCCATTGATATTATTGGTGGAGTTATCAACCTTGTACTTCTCGTTTATGTTTTAGTCATGCAACGCATGTTCCGATTGCAGATGATTGCCTCAAAGAATGTAGGTTATCTATTCTGTATTGTCATGAGCTTTGTTGCATTTTATAATTCTTTATCTTTAATTAACCGTTTTGTGGATGAAAGCACCTTTGTGTCCGATCATCAGTTAATCGGCTTTTATTTAATCAGCTATACGGTGTATGCGTTGATCTTCTTCCTTTTATGGGAAGGGGCTGTAAAACGGATTTTTATCAAACCCCAGGAAATCCATGAAAGTCTGATTGCAACGTATAACGCAGGTGTGACATCAAATCTGAATATGGATTCAATCTGCATCCATACAAAGGACGCCCTGATGAAGGGAGTGCAAACAGAGAAAATTTTTATCTGCCTATACAACAGCAAAACTAAAGAGTTCGAAGTGCGCCACAGCAGTCATCCTTTAACGGATATTTCGATGCATTTTACTTATGATCATCCTCTGGTTCAAACCCTTGATAGGCGAAATAGAATTCTGGAGTTCGATGATTTCACTCATACAATTGCCTATAAAGGAATCTGGACAGAGGAAAAACAACAATTGAATCAGTTATCGATCACCCATTGCCTGGGAATCAGTAACTCGGATAAATTAATCGGGTTTATACTTTTTTCCAACTCCGATAAGAAAAGAGATTTGAAAGAAAATGAGTTGAGCTTTATCACATCAATCTCAACGATTGCATCCGTTGCTCTAAACAATGCCCTGCGCTATGAAAAAGCATATTTTGAAGCTCGAACCGATGAATTAACAGAAGTGTTGAACCGTAGATATTTCCTGGAAATCCTTGATGAAGTCTTCGAGAAGAACAAGAACGGTTCATTGGCGATGGTGATTATCAACCTGGACGATTTTAAATTATATAACCAGTTGTATGGTGTTCAGCAGGGGGACGCGGTCCTGAAAGAGATTGCAAAACTCATCGAAATGTGTGTTGGAGACCACGGTTATGTCAGTCGTTACGGTGGGAAGGAATATGCAGTGGTTCTTCCACGATACGATGTTCACTGTACCAAGAATCTATCCCAGAGCATACAAAGGCAAATCGGAAAAATCGGAAAGAACGACACAGTGGTAAAAAAGAGTCTTACATGCAGTATAGGAATCTGTGTTTATCCCTATGGGGCGGGATCCATCAAGGAACTGATTGAGAACACGGAACATGCTGTGTTTCAGGTCAAAAGAAAAGGAAAAAACGGAATGAAGGTCTTTGACACCTTTGTGAATGGAACTGAGGAAGGCGACAATAAAATTAACTATGCCAGTATCTATGAAGAGTACAAGTCAACCATTTATGCGCTGACCGCAGCAATCGATGCCAAGGATCATTACACCTTTAGTCATTCTGAGAATGTTGCAAAATATGCTGTAGCCTTGGCAGAACGCTTGAACGTGAATACTGAAATCATAGAAAATATACGACAGGCTGCATTGCTCCATGATGTGGGTAAGATCAGTATTTCTGAAACAATTCTAAATAAACCGTTTCAACTGGATGACAGTGAATTTGAAATAATGAAAGGACATGTGGAGGCATCAATCAATATTATTCGCCATCTGCCATCTTTGGACTATGTCATTCCGGCGGTTCTTGGCCATCATGAAAGGTGGGACGGGAAAGGATATCCGAGAAGAATTTCCGGTACGGATATTCCTCTTACCGCAAGGATCTTAGCAATAGCAGACGCATTTGATGCGATAATCTCCAAGAGGTGTTATAAACAGGCAATGCCAATTGAGAAAGCACTACTGATTCTAGAGGAAGAGTCAGGAAAACAGTTCGACCCTGAACTCGTTCCGGAGTTTATTGAAATGATCCGAGACGGTGAGCTTAAAATGGAAATGTCCAATAAAGGAGTTTTGGTCGTAAGCTGAACCTCAGAGAAGAATCATTGAGCGTTTGAAGAAATTCTTTTTTAAAGCATAACTGACAAACTAATAGCGTAAAGCAAGAGTAAAATCTTGTTTTACGCTTATTTTATGCTTCTTGCTGTGCCTCGGGAATCATCAATTTATCATGTTTAATTCGATCAACAAGCATTCAGCTTCTGGAGATAAAGGAATAGAGAGGATTCTCATCGACATTCTTATGCGGCGGTCTATTGGTGACCTTCGATAGGAGTAAATTTTTCGATAGAGTCTTACTTCTTTTGGGTAAGTAACTCTTATAGGAAAGAATCTAAGAGGAGGAAACTTATCGTGGAAAAGGATTGTTCAATGATAAGAAAGCAGTTAAAGCATCGAACTATTCGTGAGTTTAAGAATCAACCTGTTCCGGAAGAGGTGATGGAAGAACTTTTGGAAGTTGCTCGAAGGACAGCAACTTCTAATGGCATGCAAGCCTACTCAATTATCCGCATTACTGATCCTGAACAGAAAAAAGTGATATCGGAAATTTCAACCCAGGAATATGTGGCCCGTGTTCCTGAACTCATGATTTTCGTAGCAGATCAGTTCCGGAATTATCGAATTGCGATGGAAAAAGGGACTGAAACCGATAAAGCGGGAGATATGGATCGTTTCATGCAAGGAGTCACTGATGCGGCAATTGCTGCACAGAACCTTGTAAATGCAGCTGAGTCCTTGGATTTAGGAGCTCTTTACATGGGAAGCATTCTAAACGATGCAAAAAAACTCTGTGAGGTGTTGAAACTTCCGAAATTTACGTTTCCTGTGGTCGGAATCGGAATCGGCTACCCGAATCAGGATCCCCAGCTAAAGCCCCGATTCAATAACCGTTACAGGGTGTTTGAAAACGAATATATCGTCTTTGATGATTATCTGAAGGAATTGAAGGAATATGATGAGGAGATGACGACTTATTATGATTTGAGAAATGCCAATAAACGGGTGGATTGCTTTAGTGATCAGGTGGTTGCCAAAATGATGGCTGATATTAAACGGAGAAGCGAACTTGGAAAATTTATTCTGGACCAGGGGTTCTATTTTTAAGTGATCTGATTATAAAAAGGGGATCAATGATGGCCATTGATCCCCTTTTTATAACGACAGTTTTATGGAATTTCCTTTACCCCGTTCACCGGAGTGGAGCTATTATTTTTTACTCCCCATAACTCAATAATAAGAATCGCAGCAAAAATGAGTGAGGCACCGATTATCATATCAAAAGTAAAGGTTTCATTAAGAAGCAATACTCCTAGAAGGGTGGCGAAAACCGCTTCCAGAGACATGATGATTGAAACATGGCTGGAGGGGCTATGCTTTTGCGCTACGGTCTGGACGGTAAAACAGGCAAATGTTGAGACAAATCCCATATAAACAATTGCTCCCCAGGTGCGTCCGGTAATCACTTCGGGCATGGGCTCGAAAAGAAGTGCGGAAATGACAAAAAGAATGGCTGCAACTGCGATCTGTATAAAGGCCAGCTTAAAAACGTGCATATTTTTGGCGTAATATTCAATGGCAATAATATGAAGGGCAAAGAAGAGGGCACAAACGAGAGTTAGAAGATCCCCACGGTTCAGAGTAAGACCTCCATCCAAAACCATTAACGCAATTCCTGTAATTGTTAACAGGCTTGCAACAAAAACTTTCATACGGGGGATTTTTCTGTATAAAGCCATGAATATTAAAGGAACCATCACTACGTATGTTGCAGTTAAAAAACCCTGTTTTGATGCAGTCGTGTATTGAAGCCCCACGGTTTGAAAGGCAAAGGCAAGAAAAAGGAAGATCCCTACAATGGAACCTTTCAGCACATCTTTCTTTTCGATTTTTCCCATCCATCGATGAAGGGAGAGAAAAACCACTATGGTGGCAAGGAGAAAACGAAAAGCCATTAAATACATCGGAGTCATACTATCCAATGCATCCTTGACCACAACAAATCCACCGCCCCATGCAAAGGCAACAAAGAGCAAACTTAAATCCGATAAGTATTTTTTCTTTTTCCCCTCCATAACCTAAGCTCCTTTTCTGTATAAATCTTAAGCAATTAATGGTATTGTAGCTCATTTCCTTCTTCTTTGCAAGAGAGGAAGCGTCTTTAAAAATCCAATTGGAAAGTAAGGAACTTCGTGTTATCCTAGTAGAGGAAAGAGAGGAGAATGATGATGATCAAGGAAGTGTCAAATAACATTTATCAATGTGAAATTCCTCTGCCGGAGAATCCTTTAAAGATCTTAAACAGCTATATGATTATAGATAAAAACGAAGCTTTGATTATCGATACGGGCTTTAATCATCCCGCATCGAAAGAAGTATTTTTTCGATGTGTTGAAACGCTGGGAATCAACTTACGGAAAACAAGAGTGTTAATTACGCATCTTCATGCCGATCATTCAGGTCTGACCTATGATCTTTATCAACGGGGTTGTGAAATTTTAATGAGTGAAGGCGACGGAAATGCAACGTTGAACCTGCTTAAGGAATCAACGTGGAGAAAATTGAAGGAGCAAATGAAAAGCTACGGAATTGATGTCGAAAATGACTTTTTCGATGAACATCCCGGAAAAAAGTACGCACCGGCAGGAGATTTCCCTTTTACAAAAGTGAAAGAGGGGGGGATCCTCGAAATAGGACCCTATCGATTGAAAGTCATTTCTGTTCCGGGCCATACTCCGGACATGATCAATCTATATGATGAAAAATATCAAATCTATTTTTCCGCTGATCATGTTCTGGCATCCATTACGCCGAATATCGGCTACTGGGGACCCGAACATCCGGGAATTCTGAAGCAATACATCGACAGTTTAAACAAAATCCTGCCACTAAGAGTTAACGAGATGTATCCGTCTCACAGAGTGATCATAAAGGATCATAAAAAACGTATTCATGAGTTGAAAAAACACCATCGCAGACGGTTGAACGAGGTGAAATCCATCATTCTCCAGGGAACTGTTGAAATGACAATCGAAGAGATTGCTGCTGGGATGTCATGGAAAATTCCTTTTGACAGTTGGAAGGACTTTCCTCCTGCACAAAAGGCCTTTGCCCTGGGAGAGGCAATGAGTCATGTGGAATATCTCATTGAAAATAAAGAGATTCGTCATTGGAGTCATATTGATGATGTTTTGGTAAAGCAGGAGAGTGAATAATGACAGAGGAAAGCAAAGAACAACTAAAACCGATTTTGGCAGGAATCACTGTCGCCGTTATTTTCGGATTGAGTTTTACATTTACAAAAGGAGCTTTGGAGCACGTGGATCCCTTTCATCTTTTGGGACTGCGATTTTTGTTTGCCAGCAGCTTTTTATGGATACTGAAATTCCTAAAGGTAATCTCGATCGATTTTCGCGGGAAGCGCATGAAACCACTTTTTTTTCTTGGATTGTTTCAACCGGTGCTCTATTTTATCTGTGAGGTTAATGGAGTCAATCTCACATCCGCTTCGGAAAGTGGCATGATGATTTCCCTCATCCCTGTAGTAGTAGCAATTCTGGGAGCTGTTTTTCTGAATGAGTACCCGACGAGGAAACAGATCTTCTTTATCCTTTTGTCAGTTTCGGGTGTTCTGTTTATTTCTTTCATGAGGGGAACTGAAGTGGAAGGCAACATTCTGGGAATTTTTGTACTTCTTGGTGCAGTGATTTCCGCAGGGATTTTTAACATTCTCTCGAGAAAGTCATCTTTATACTTTCGTGCCATTGATATCACCTTTTTTATGATGAACACCGGAATGGTTGTTTTTAATGGAATCGCTCTATCACAACATGCAATGAAGGGAGAAGTGCATTTATATTTTCAACCCTTGTTTCAGTGGCAGGTCATGATGGCTGTGACGTATCTGGGGATTCTTTCTTCGGTTGTTGCCTTTTTTATGTTGAACTATATGCTTTCCAAATTGGAGGCCAGTAAATCCGCAGTGTTTGGAAATCTTGTGACATTAATTTCGATCTTAGCCGGAGTCCTGATTCTCGGTGAAGATTTCTTCTGGTTTCATATTGTCGGGGCATTTCTTATTCTTTTGGGAGTTTGGGGTACGAATTTCTATGGAATCAGGAAGAACACCACGGTTCAAAGAAAAGATTCGTTGCAATCCTGAGTTCTTTATGCTAAAATATCGATAACATCAAACTTGTAAAAAGCATTGATAAAGAAGTAGTAGAGAGCACCTCTTTATAGAGAGTCAATGGCTGGTGGAAATTGACAGGAAAGTGTTTTTGAACTCATCTTTGGAGCTGATTCGATGGATTCAACAATCGAATCCGGGCAACGATCCGTTATTCGATGAGTGGACTTTTCATAAGGAAAAGTCAATTAGTGTGGTACCGCGAATCTTCGTCTCTAAATCAGGGATGAAGATTTTTTGTTTTCAAGAAAGAAAATGCTAAAGGAGGGTATTTATGTGTAAAGGAACGAGCACTTATCAACCAAACAGGATTGAAAAGAAATGGCAGAACAAGTGGGAAGAGAATAAAGTGTTTGAGGTGGATGAATCGGTGGACAAGCCGAAATTTTATGCATTAATCGAGTTTCCCTATCCATCGGGTCAAGGGCTTCATGTCGGCCATCCAAGACCATACACTGCATTGGACGTTGTTGCCCGTAAGCGAAGAATGCAAGGGTACAATGTACTCTTTCCCATGGGATGGGATGCATTTGGCTTGCCCACGGAGAATTACGCAATAAAGAATAAGATCCATCCGGAAAAGGTTACAAAGGACAATGTTGCAAAATTCAAAGCACAGATGCAGTCTTTAGGTTTTTCTTTCGACTGGTCAAGAGAAGTCAATACAACAGATCCCGGCTATTATAAATGGACACAATGGATTTTTTTAAAGCTTTTTGAGAAAGGTCTAGCATATAAGCAGGAGATTCCCATTAACTGGTGTACATCCTGTAAAGTCGGGCTTGCAAATGAAGAAGTGGTCCAGGGGAATTGTGAGCGTTGCGGTGCAGAAGTCATGCAAAAGGTGAAAAACCAATGGATGCTGAAAATCACTGAATATGCCGACCGCCTTATTCAGGATTTGGACGAAGTTGATTACATTGAAAGGGTGAAGACTCAACAAAAAAATTGGATTGGTAAATCTGAAGGAGTGGAAATTTCCTTTCCAGTCCAAGGAGAAGAGGAAGCTCTAAAAGTCTTTACCACCCGGCCGGACACATTATACGGAGCGACCTATATGGTGATCTCTCCGGAACATCCCTTGGTGAGCCGAATGAAGCAGAAAATTCAAAACTACAATGAAGTCCACGAATACCAGCACGAGGCAGCAAAAAAGTCGGACTTTGAACGAAGTGAGATGATAAAAGAAAAAACCGGTGTAGAGTTGAAAGGGATCAAGGCCATTAATCCCGTATCAAAAGAAGAAATCAGCATATGGATTTCCGATTATGTCCTTATGAGCTATGGAACCGGAGGGATCATGGCTGTACCGGGACACGATGCAAGAGACTGGGAGTTTGCAAAGAAATTCGATCTGCCAATTAAAGAAGTGGTCAAAGGCGGGGATATTGAGAAGGAAGCCTTTGTTGATGTGGATGAGGGAATTATGGTGAACTCTCCGCTGATTGACGGCTTGAAACCGAAGGATGGCATCGAGAAAATCACTTCCTGGTTGGAAGGAGAAGGGTTAGGCGAGAGAAAGGTCAATTTCAAACTTCGGGACTGGGTGTTCTCAAGACAGCGCTATTGGGGTGAACCGATTCCACTGGTGTACTGTGAAGAATGCGGATGGGTTCCTGTACCTGAAGATCAGCTGCCTGTCGAATTACCGAAGGTGGATAACTACGAGCCCACAGATGATGGAGAATCTCCGTTAGCGACGATCCATGAGTGGGTGAACACCTCCTGTCCAAAATGTGGAAAGGATGGGAAGAGAGAGACAGATACGATGCCACAATGGGCCGGATCATCCTGGTATTTCCTTCGTTATATGGATCCTCATAATGATAAGGCTCTTGCCTCAAAAGAACGGCTGGATTACTGGCTGCCTATTGACTGGTATAATGGTGGAATGGAGCATACAACCTTGCATTTACTATACTCAAGATTTTGGCACAAGTTTCTATATGATATCGGAGTGGTGCCAACAAAAGAGCCCTATCAAAAGCGGACTTCCCATGGGATGATTCTTGGGGAAAACGGAGAGAAGATGTCAAAGTCCAGAGGAAACGTAGTCAACCCGGATGAAATTGTGGAGGAATTCGGAGCCGATACTCTACGCCTCTATGAAATGTTTATCGGAGATTTTGAGAAGAGCGTTCCCTGGTCAATGGATGGAGTGAAAGGCTGCCGGCGTTTTCTTGATCGTCTCTGGAAAGCACAGGATTTTGTGGTTGAAAGGAAAGGATTTTCGGATAAACTGGAAGTGAGCATGCATAAAACGATTAAAAAGGTCAGTGGCGATTACGAACGTCTCAAGTATAATACAGGAATCGCAGCACTTATGACACTTATGAACGAATTTTATGATTCAGGGGAAGTGACCCGGGATGAATATCTCACATTTCTGCTCCTGTTAAATCCTGTTGCCCCTCATATTACGGAAGAGCTTTGGGAAAATATGGGTCAGGCAGTTCCAATTACGGATCAAAAATGGCCTGAGTGGATTGAAAGCAAAACCGTTGAGGATGTGATAGAAATTGCAGTGCAGGTCAACGGAAGGGTCCGCGGAAAAGTACTGGTTTCTCCAAATGCGAATCAGGAGGAAGTCGAGAAAGTTGTTATGGATAATCCGGATGTTAAAGCCTACACGGATGGAAAAACGATCGTGAAACAGATTTATGTTCCCGGAAGAATTTATAACATTGTAGTAAAATAGAGTTCTTAAAATCTGGATGGATTGAAGAGACCTTTCTTCTCTTTTGGAGAAAAAGGTCTTTTCCTGTAGAAAGGGTTCTTTCCTTGTGATAAAATCATTGTATGAGTAAGAAGCATCAGGAGTTGCAAGAGCGATCAAAGAGAGATTTGGAGGTGTAGGAGTGGCCTGTGGCAAATGCAGTAAAAACTGCAATCATCTGGATTCAAAAGAACAGCATGAAAACAGGGGCTGCGGATCAAAGCCTCCCTGTCCGGTTTGCGGAGGAGAATCCTACTCTGTTGAAGGGAAAGAAGTAAAAGCGCTGGCAAAAGAGGATCTAAAAGAACTAGTCCAACATCCTTTTTATTGGATGTGCAGTGAAGAAAATTGTGATGTCGGTTTTTTTACAAAGGATGAAGAACAGCTGTTTTTTCTGCAGGATTTGGATTTTCGAAAGAAAGAGGAGGTTTCCAAGGCGAAGCGGGTGAAGGAAGTAACACCTGTGATTTTAGCCGGTGGTGCGAGCAGTCGCATGGGAGAGAATAAAGCTTTAATGAAAATTGATGAGACTCCGATCATCCAATGGATGGTCTGCACCCTTGAGAGTGTTTTTGAGGAACCGGTGCATATCATTACGAACCATCCAGAAGAATATCCGTTTTTAGAAAATGTTATCTTTGTAAAGGATGTCATTCAGGTCGAAGGAAAGAATTCCCTTGTGGGACTTTACTCCGGTCTATTAAATATCCCGACAGACTATGGCTTTTTCCTGCCCTGCGATATGCCTTTTGTTAATGGGGAAATAATCGAGTATATGACGAAAAATCTTGACGGTGAAGAAATATATATTCCGTATTATGACGGACATTACCAGCCCCTTCATGGAATCTACCATAAAAACTGCATTGAGCCCATTCGGGAGTTGCTCGAGCAAGGACAGTATAAACTCATCGCTTTTCATGAGCAAATGAATCTAAAAACGATTTCAAAAGAGGAGATTCAACAGTTTGACAAGAATCTGGAAAGTTTCATAAACATTAATCAACGAATTGAGTATGAAGAAGCAAAGAAAAATCAAAGGAGGAAGAGGTATGGAAATTATGGGGAAAGAGGGAAGAATTGAAATATCAAACGAAGTGATTATGACCGTCATTCGCGAGGCAGTAAAGGATGTACAGGGGATCGTGTCTTTTTCCGGAGGGCTTCCCGGTAATATTTCTGAAGTATTCAGTAGTAAAACCGCAAGTCAAAAGGGTGTAAAGATTCAAAAGGGAGAGGATACAATCGTTGTGAATATTTCCGTTGTCATTAAGCTCGGAGTAAAAATACCCGATTTAATCGAAAAAGTCCAAAAGCGGATTTCTGAAAAAGTCCACTCCATGACAGACATAAAAGTGGAACGGGTAAATGTATTTGTTCAGGATGTTGAGATCGTATAATATTTTAATATTTACCTGTAGCATTTCGATTCTTACTTTGTTATAATAGCTTTCGGACTGATCTTTATAAAATACTTTGTGCCGCAGGGAGGCAATCGGATGGAAATATTTTTTGGTGTTCTGGGAGGTCTAGGGCTTTTTCTATATGGAATGCATGTAATGAGCTCCAGCTTACAAAGAGCAGCGGGGGACAAGCTTAAGGATATTATTGGATTATTAACGACAAACCGGTTTCTTGGAGTACTTGTCGGTGCTGTTGTAACAGCAATTGTACAAAGCAGTAGTGCCACGACGGTTATGGTTGTGGGATTTGTCAATGCAGGGATGATGACTCTCAGCCAAGCGGTAGGAGTTATAATGGGGGCAAACATCGGTACAACGGTAACTGCTCAAATTATTTCCTTTCGTATTGATCATTATGCACCGATGATTGTGGGAATTGCTGTAATGGTTTGGTTAGTCACGAAAAACAGAAAAACCAAGCAGATAGCAGAGTCTTTGATCGGATTCGGGATTCTTTTCATCGGCATGAGTTTTATGAGCGATGCATTAAGGCCTTTGAGAGAGCTGGATGCATTTGCTGAACTGATTATCAGCTTTTCAACAAACCCATTGCTGGGGATCTTAGCAGGATTTTTCATTACTGTGGCAGTACAAAGCTCCACTGCATCCACCAGTATTGTTCTGGCTTTATCTTTGCAGGGACTGGTGCCGCTTGATTCCGCATTACCGGTATTGTTCGGCATAAACATCGGTACGACCATCACGGCGATGATCTCCTCCATTGGAGCAAGTCGTACAGCGAGAAGGGCTGCAGCGGCCCATGTTGTTTTCAATATTGTCGGAACATTAATTTTTTTGATTTTCCTGAGAGTACCTCTTTACAATATTGTTGAACATTTATCTCCGAACAATGTAACCCGCCAGATTGCAAACGCACATACCATCTTTAATATAACCAGCACCATAATGCTCCTTCCCTTTGCAGGTCTGATTGTGAAAACAGCGAAAAAAATCGTTCCTGGAGAGGAAGAAGAGAAAGAAGGGATTAAGTATATTGATCCCCGTTTACTTGAAACTCCAACGATTGCTCTTAATGCAGCGATGAGAGAAACTCTTCATATGGGAAATACAGCAAAGAAATCTCTTCATTGTGCCCTGAGAGGATTCTTTAACAATCAGGAGAAAGAGATTAATGACTGTTTTCGAATTGAAAAGATTGTCAATGAAATTGAAAGAGAACTTTCCGGCTATCTTGTAAAGCTTTCAAACACAGATATTTCAAAGAAAAACCGTGAGATTGTCACCGGCCTTTTTAACACCATTAATGACATTGAGAGGGTTGGAGACCATGCGGATAATATAGCGGAGCTTGCAATCTATAAACTTGAAAACAATCTGCATTTTACTGAAGAAGCCAATGATGAACTTGACGGGATGAGTCAATTAACGATAGAAGCCTATGAAAAATCCTTAACGGCTATTCAAACTCTTGATCAGAACCTTGCGTTGGAAGTACTGGAAATAGAAAACAAAGTGGATGATCTGGAAAAATCCCTGCGTGCAAATCATATTGATCGTTTGAACAAAAATCTCTGTAATACCGGGTCCGGGGTTGTTTTCCTGGATATTATCAGCAACCTTGAGAGGATTAGTGACCATTCTTCAAACATCGCTTATGCAGCGATGGATCAGATTAAATTGAATACTGCAAAAGGTTAACTTGAATTACAGGCCGGGAAGTTGAAAAATCAACTTCTCCGGTCTTTTTTAGTTTCAAAACAGATAAGATGGGTATTATACCTTGAAAGAAAGGAAGTGACATCGATGAAAAATATCGGAGCATTATTTGACGTGGATGGTACATTATACAGAGATTCTTTGATGGTGGAACATTTTAAAGAGATGATCAAATATGAAATTATCGATCCGGTGGTTTGGCATAATGAGGCAAAACACACCTTTCAGAACTGGGATAAACGAATCGGAAACTATGAGGATTATTTACTGGAGGTTGCTGAAATATATCTTAACTCCATTAAAGGCATCAATCGTAAGCATATGGAGTTTATGTGCGATCAAGTCATTAAGAAAAAGGGTGGTCGGGTTTACCGATATACCAGAGATCGTATTCAGTGGCATAAAGAGAAGGGACATATTCTGATTTTTATTTCCGGCGGCCCGGATTATTTAATTGAAAGGATGGCAAAGAAATACGAAGTCCATGATTTCATTGGAACGAAATATCATACGGATGAGGAGGGAAACCTTACCGGAGAAATTGATCCGATGTGGGATTCCATAAACAAGGAGAAAGCAATTAAGTGTTTCGCAGAAGAATACAAATTGGATCTTTCCAGGAGCTACGCTTATGGAGATACCAATGGAGATATCACCATGTTAAAAGCCGTTGGAAATCCAACGGCCATTAATCCTGTCCGAGAGTTGTTTGATAATATCCGCAAAGATCCCAAGCTTCGGGAACGTGTTAATATTATTGTCGAACGAAAAGATGTCATCTATGAACTTTCTCCTGAAACAAAGATCCTGTATTAAATCCGCGAAAGAGAATTTATTCATTAACCCAATGAAAACTTTCATTCATCATTTCAAATCGTTCCGATAGTCCCGAGCTCACATATACATCATTGTCCTTGGTTATCAAGGCTCCTTCAATACTGTCAAGAGATTCGATGAATGCAAGGCCCTTATCAAGTCCCATTACAAATATTGCTGTAGAGTAAATATCTCCATCCAGAGCAGTATCAGATACAATGGTTACACTGTTCAGTTCATTATCAGCTGGAAATCCGGTTTCAGGATCAAGGATATGATGATAACGTCGGTCATTTTCTATGAAATAACGTTCATAATCGCCTGAAGAGACGATGGACATATCAGAGGAAAAGATTCGGGCAACAACGCCGCCTTCTCCAATAATCGGATTGGTAATGCCGATTCTCCACTCATTTCCATTGGGATTTCCTCCTAAAACGTATACGTCACCGCCAAAATCAATGATGGCATGCTCAATACCATAGTCCTTAGCCACTTTAATCGCTTCGTCCACCGCGTACCCTTTTGCGATTCCTCCGAGGTCGATCGTCATCATAGGATCATTGATCCGGGCTTCCAAAGTATCCTCCCTTAGCTCCAGCTGATTAAGATCAAAATGTCCAAAGAGAGTATCAATTTCTTCTTCTGGCGGTACTTGAGGATCGTCTCCCGAGATATCCCAAAGTGCAATGAGCTGACCGATGCCGATATTGAAAGCGCCGTCTGTTTCTTCAGCAACTTCTTTTCCTCTTTTAAGAAGCTTGAAAGTGTCCTCGCTCACAGTGACAAACGCTTCTCCCCGTGCTTCATTCAATTGATTGATTTCACTGTCTGCCACATTTAAGCTCATGGCATTCTCGATTTCTGCCACTCTGTCAAAAATTCCGTCGATTACTTCATTTGCCAGTTCCTCTGTCGCATATACGGTAACCTGGTTATAAGTTCCCAGAGCAAAACGGCTTTGCTGGACTAAATCGAATTCTTCTTCTTCTGAAGAGCATGAGGTAATTCCAAAACTTAGAAGAAGGAGAGCAGCAATTAAAATGATTGTGGTTTTGATATATTTTTTCTTTGTATTCAACTTAAACACTCCTTTATAGTTGTTGATGAGAACGCTGTTCGGAAGAATCAATATAGGGATAATCCTTCACATAGAAATAGTCTTTTTGGTGATGAAAGTGGTGATTTTTTATTGTGGCTTCAATTGTAAATCCTTTACTTCGATAGAGATTTCGGCCCACAATATTTGACTCAGTGATGATGATATAGATCCTGCGTAAAGGATACTCCTTTTGGTGATAAAAGGTTTCAATGTCTTTAATGCAAGCATCCACAAGCATTGAACCATAGCCTTTCCCTCTATGTGATCGGAGAATCGATATCTGGAAGATTTCCACAATTCCCGAAACAATCCCTTCTTTTATTGACCATGTGATCCCTCCCACAATCTTATCATGCTCCCACAATACCAGGGAGCGGTGAAGAGAGATACATGCTTCGGCATAGCGATCTGCCAGGTCTTCATCTTTACCATAACGGCCTAAATAATCTCTTATAAAGTAATTACGGGCCTTTTCATCAGCAAGCTCTATTTTAATCATGTTTGACCCTCCTTTGCATTTAAATAAATCGTAATTGATGACTGTACAATGATTTTAACATATGATGGAGGAGAAGTGAATGATAAAAGCCGGAACTTGGATGGATAAGCATTGACAGAACCTTTAAAATTTGATATCTTTACTTATTATAGAGAAAACGATGCTGAAGAAGAGGAGTATCTATGGGTGGTTATTTTAGCGAGTGAGGTATAGTGGGAGCCTCATATAATTCCATGGAGAAGGGCACTTCCGAATCGATTAATCAAGTGGGTGCAATGCACCAAATAGGGTGGAACCGCGGAAGCAATCTTTCGTCCCTAATCCTTCTGAGGATTAGTTGAGGACAGAAAGATTTTTTTATTGGAAAAATCGGGTAAAGAAAGGAAGATGACAATGAAGGAAAAAACAATGGATCAAATTGTAGCACTCTGTAAAGGGAGAGGATTTGTCTATCCCGGATCGGAAATTTATGGTGGACTGGCGAATACCTGGGACTATGGTCCTCTGGGTGCCGAGTTGAAACGAAATGTGAAGGAAGCATGGTGGAAAAAATTTATTCAGGAGAGTCCCCATAATGTCGGACTTGACTCAGCGATTCTAATGAACCCTCAGACCTGGGTTGCATCGGGACATATCGGTGGGTTCAATGATCCATTGATTGACTGTAAAGCATGCAAAGCAAGATTCAGAGCGGATCAGATCATTGAAAACCATCTTCAAAAAGAAGAGAAATCCTATGATGTTGAAGGGTGGACCAATGAACAGATGGTAACGTTTATTAAAGATGAGAAGATTCTCTGTGAAAAATGTGGGAAAGCAGACTTTACGGATATTCGACAATTTAACCTGATGTTTAAAACCTTTCAAGGAGTCACAGAAGATTCCTCAACTGAAATCTATCTTCGCCCCGAAACCGCCCAGGGAATTTTTGTGAACTTTAAAAATGTCCAAAGAACTTCCCGAAAGAAAATTCCCTTTGGAATCGGTCAAATCGGTAAAAGTTTCCGGAATGAAATTACACCGGGAAATTTTACTTTCAGAACCAGAGAATTTGAGCAGATGGAGCTGGAATTTTTCTGTGAACCGGGAAAAGATTTAGAGTGGTTCGACTATTGGCTGGAATTTTGTAAAGAGTGGCTGCTCAACTTGAATATGAAGGAAGAGAACATTAAACTGAGGGAACACTCTAAAGAGGAGTTGTCTCACTACAGCAATGCAACTACGGACATTGAATATAAGTTTCCCTTTGGTTGGGGAGAGCTGTGGGGAATTGCTGATCGGACAGATTTTGATCTTCGTCAGCATGGGGAACACTCCGGTGAGGATTTTCACTACCAGGACCCCCATACCAATGAAAAATACATCCCCTTTTGTATTGAGCCTTCATTAGGTCTTGATCGTGTTGCCCTGGCTTTTTTGATTGATGCATACGAAGAGGAAGAGTTGGAAGGAGGAGAAACCCGGTCCGTATTGAAGTTTCATCCGCAACTGGCACCTTTTAAAGCTGCAGTGCTGCCTCTCACCAAAAAGCTGAGCGAAGAAGCGGAAGCGGTCTTCCGAAAAATTGCCTCTCGTTTCAATGTGGATTATGATGATCGGGCAAGCATCGGAAAACGTTATCGACGGCATGATGAGATCGGAACACCCTATTGTATCACTGTGGATTTTGATACAAAGGAAGACGGAGCTGTTACTGTTCGAGATCGGGATACGATGGAGCAGGAACGCATTAAAATTGAAGAACTTGAAACGTATCTGGAAAACAAGCTGCATTACTAATGATGATAAAAGAGTGATATAACAAAATATGCCGGAGCTCTCTCAGAGAGCCCGGTATTTTCAATTTATTTGGAAGTTTTCGGCAAAAATTTGGCAATTTTTTGAGAGATAAGTCTTTTATTCATCAAAAAAGTAGTATATAATATATCACAATGGCAAATAGAATAGCACAATGAAAGATAACAGTCACAAAACAAGGGGTGATATGTATAGAACTCTCAAAGCGTCAAAAACAAATTATTGAAATTGTTAAAGAGAATGAGCCGATTTCAAGCGAAAAGATCGCTGAGAAGCTAGGCATGATTCGGGCAACATTAAGGCCGGATCTCTCAATTCTCACAATGTCGGGGATTTTAGATGCAAGGCCGAAAGTGGGATACTTCTATTCCGGAAAGGCCGACATGAATATTTTTCAACAGGAAGCTGAAAAATATCTTGTGGAAGATGTAATGAAAATGCCGGTTGTGGTATCCGAGGAGTCAAGTATTTACGATGCTATCGTAACTCTTTTTCTCGAGGATACGGGAACAATTTATGTGGTGTCGGATCATTATCTTGCGGGAGTGGTATCACGAAAGGATTTTCTCAAAAGTATGATGGGCGGAGGGGATATGAATAAAATGCCCATTGGGATGATTATGACCAGAATGCCTAATATCGCCACTGCAACGAAGGGTGAAACCATTATCGATGCTGCAAATCGTATTGTCACCAATGAAGTTGACAGTCTGCCCGTAGTCGAAGTGGAAGAGATCGATGGGAAAGAAAAGCTGAAAATTATCGGGAAAGTATCGAAGAGCACCATAGCAGAGCTTTTCGTGAATCTGTGCAAACAATAGGAGGGGTATGAGTGACAGATAAACACTTAGTTTTATACATCGTGTCCGATTCCATCGGAGAAACCGCGGAATCCGTTTCAAAAGCAGTGATCGGTCAATTCGATACAAGAAACTACGAACTGCGGCGTTTTCCTTTTACAACGGAAAAGGATCAAGTGGATGAAATACTTGAAGAGGCAAAACAGGAAAATGCAATCATTGTTTTAACGATGGTGGTAAATGGTCTAAGAGATTATTTTTTGCAGGCTGCGGAAAAAGAACATATTGACGCCATTGATGTGATGTCACCGTTAATGAAAGTTATCAGCACGAAGACCGGGATGAAACCCAAGAAGGAGCCCGGAACAATTCGAAAACTGGACGAAAAGTACTTTAAGAAAGTGGAAGCAATCGAGTTTGCAGTAAAATATGACGATGGGAAAGATCCTCGTGGAATTAATAAAGCAGATATTGTTCTCGTAGGTATTTCAAGAACTTCAAAAACTCCTTTAAGTATGTACTTGGCCCATAGAAATATAAAAGCTGCCAATGTTCCTCTTGTACCGGAAGTTTCTCCTCCAAGAGAACTGTTTGAAGCACCTTCACAAAAGATCATCGGTCTGACCACAAATCCTCAAAAGCTCATAGAAATCCGTCAGGAGCGTTTAAAAGCATTAGGTCTTAAAGATGGAGCCAACTATGCTTCGATGGAGCGAATATTGGAGGAACTGGACTATGCCGATAAAGTCATGAGAAAACTTAACTGTCCTGTCATCGATGTATCTACAAGAGCGGTAGAAGAAAGTGCAAGTATTATAATGGAAATTTTAAGAGAAAAGGGCTATAGACTAGGAATGGTAAAATAATATGGAGGTGGAAGAAATGAAAAAATGGGTATATTCGTTTAAAGAAGGAAATCGGGAAATGAAGAGTTTGCTGGGTGGAAAGGGTGCGAATCTTGCGGAAATGAAATCCATCGGGCTGCCTGTTCCCTCGGGATTTACGGTAACGACGGAAGCTTGCATACAGTACTACGAAGAAGGAAGCATTCTTTGGGAAGATTTAAAAGCGCAGATATTTGACCATTTACAGGGGCTGGAGGAGCGTGCCGGTAAAAAGTTCGGAGATGACGAGAATCCCTTACTCGTATCGGTCCGGTCGGGAGCTGCTGTTTCCATGCCGGGCATGATGGATACAATTCTCAACCTGGGACTGAATGACCAATCAGTGGCAGGACTCGCAAAAAACACGGGAAATCAGTGGTTTGCCTATGATTCTTATCGTCGATTCATTCAAATGTATTCCGATGTCGTACTGAAGATTGATAAATATAAGTTTGACATTATCTTTGACAGAGTCAAAAAAGAAAACAATGTTGGAGAAGATACGGGCCTCTCCTCAGAAAATCTTAAACAGATTGTCAAGGAATATAAGGCACTCGTTTTAAAGGAGAATCGTGCAGCCTTTCCTGAAGATCCCAAAGAACAATTGCTAATCGCCATTGAGGCTGTTTTTGCATCATGGATGAATCCGCGGGCAAAAGTATACCGAAGAATTAATAATATTGACGATAAAATGGGAACTGCAGTAAATATTCAGGAAATGGTTTTTGGAAATATGGGAAACACCAGTGGAACCGGTGTTGCTTTTACAAGAAACCCCTCTACAGGAGAAAAAAAGCTTTATGGTGAATATTTGTTAAATGCCCAGGGAGAGGATGTTGTTGCAGGAACTCGAACTCCCAAGGATATCATCGGATTGAAAGACATTATGCCAAAGGCATTTGAGCAGTTTGTCAAAGCGTGTGATCAATTGGAAGAACATTATAAAGACATGCAGGACATCGAATTTACCATTGAGAAAGAAAAGCTGTTTATTCTTCAAACCCGTACAGGAAAAAGAACTGCAGCATCAGCAGTGAAGATCGCCGTTGATTTGGTGGAGGAAGGAAAAATTAACGAAAGAGAAGCAATTCTAAAGGTCCAGCCTGAGCAAATAGAACAACTGCTTCATCCAACCTTTGATCCGGAGAAGCTGGAAATTGCTGAGAAAATTACTCAAGGTTTGCCTGCATCATCAGGAGCTGCTTCCGGTAAAATCTATTTCACGTCGGAAGGGGCAACGGAAGCAAAAGAACGGGGTGAAGATGTTATTCTGGTAAGAAATGAAACCTCCCCTGAGGATATCGAAGGAATGGTAGCCTGCAAGGGAATTCTTACTGCCCGGGGGGGTATGACATCCCATGCGGCAGTTGTAGCCAGGGGAATGGGCAAATGTTGTATCGCCGGTGCCAGTGAGCTGAGAGTCTTTGAGAAAGAGGGATACTTCATCGCTAACGGTGTGAGATATGAAAGAGGAGAGTACATCTCCCTGGACGGTAATAAAGGAAATGTATATAAAGGCTCTATCGAAACGGAAAAACCGGAGCTGTCCGGGGACTTCTCCAACTTTATGTCCTGGGTTGATCAATTCAGGGAGCTGAAAGTAAGAACCAATGCAGACACACCAAAAGATACACGGCAGGCGATCGATTTCGGAGCAGAAGGGATCGGTCTTTGCAGAACGGAGCATATGTTTTTTGAGGGAGAACGAATCTCTGTGGTTCGGAATATGATTTTATCGAGAAATGTTGAGGATCGAATTAAAGCATTGGATCGCTTGCTTCCCATGCAAAAAGAAGACTTTAAAGAAATATTTGAAGCGATGGGATCACGGCCGGTCACCATTCGACTCCTTGATCCTCCTCTCCATGAATTCCTGCCGGAAGAAGAAGAGGATATTGTAAAACTGGCAAAGGAGATGAACGTTTCAAAGGATTACCTTCATTCTGTCATTCAGGATCTTGGAGAAGTCAATCCTATGCTGGGTCATAGAGGTTGCCGGTTAGCAGTAACCTATCCGGAAATCTATAAGATGCAATCCAGAGCCATTATTGAAGCAGTGGTTGAGTTAAAAGAAGAGAAAGGAATGAACGTCATTCCTGAGATCATGGTACCGCTTGTAGGTGATCTAAAAGAGCTTCAATACATTAAAGAGTTGATTATTGCAACAATCAATGAAGTGCTTATGGAAAAAGAAACTTCAGCAGAATATTTAATTGGAACCATGATCGAAGTGCCAAGAGCTGCAATTACTGCCGATGAAATCGCAGAAGAAGCGGAGTTTTTCTCCTTCGGTACAAATGACCTGACACAGATGACCTTTGGCTTTTCAAGAGATGATGCAGGAAGATTTATTAGAGAATATGAAGAGAAGAAGATTCTTCCGAAAGATCCCTTCCAAGCGATCGATCGCAAAGGTGTGGGTCAATTAATGGAAATTGCCGTCGAAAAGGGAAAAAGAACCCGACCGGATCTTAAGCTTGGTATTTGTGGAGAACATGGCGGGGAATCCAGTTCCATTGAATTTTGTCACCTGATCGGTCTTGACTATGTTTCCTGCTCACCTTTTAGAGTTCCTGTAGCTCGACTTGCTGCAGCACAAGCAGCGATTCGATACCCGAGAGACTAGCCTGATACGAAGAAGAAATAAATGCATAGACGTCCCATAAAATAAATGGAGAGCATTTCTCCATTTATTTTTATTTGTCCGGTCCCTGGGTATCTATAAGATAGCAGATGTTACAGCATTGAGGAGGTTATCCAATGAATCGAAATATTAGGGAAGAAAGTGAAGCCATTGAGAGGGAAACTTTGTCACCCTTCGGGACTTTGAGCGAAAATAGCAAAGGAAGGCTTCGAGTCGAGGAACCCTGTGAACTGCGGACAATTTTTCAAAGAGATCGGGATCGGATCATCCATTCGAAATCTTTTCGAAAGCTGAAGGAAAAAACCCAGGTCTTCATTGTTAAGGATGATTTCTTCCGCACCCGCCTAACTCATGCTTTGGAAGTCAGTCAAATTTCAAGAACAGTTGCTAGAGCCTTGAGAGTGAACGAAGACCTGGTTGAAGCGATCAGTTTGGGCCATGACTTGGGTCACACATGTTTTGGGCACAGCGGTGAAGAAACCATTGCCAATATCACAGGACATTTTAAGCATAATGAACAGAGTTTAAGAGTAGTTGATCGTCTGGAAAAACAACGACAAGGTCTAAACCTCAGTTATGAGGTGCGGGACGGAATACTGAATCATACCGGCCCAAACTACTGCGAAACTCTTGAAGGTAATATTGTAAAAGTAGTGGATCGTATAACTTATCTCTGTCATGATATTCAGGACAGCTTGAGCGTCGGTGTCTTAAAAGAAGAGGATATCCCGCGGGAAATACTGGATTATCTGGGGTATAACCATAGCGAACGGGTAAATACATTCACAAAGGATTTAATCGAAAATACAAAAAAAATATTGTCCGATCCATATAAAGGTCCGGAGGAAAAAAGAAGGACCTATCAAAGTGAAGATGCGGCTAAAATCATGAACAGCCTGAGGTCGTTCATGTTTAAGAAAGTGTACAAAGGAGATTTTTGCAGTAAAGAACGGGAAAAAGCAAATTATATTATTCGGTATATTTTTGAGTACTTTGTGAAACATCCGGAAGAGCTTCCTCCCAAATACAGAAGCATAGAAGATGACGAAGGGAAGGTCAGGGGTATTGCGGACTTTATTGCAGGGTGCACGGATGGTTATGTGATTGCATTATTTAAAGAAAAATTCATTCCGACTCCGAGAGTGTAATTTTCAGAAAATACTTTTTTCCGAGAATAAGAAGGATTTGAAATGAACTTTGTCGAATAAATGAAGACGACCATTCTTTTTCTTTTGAATAGGAATTGCATTTTTAATGAAATACAGATATAATTATATATTTGTGATAGCATTTTTGAACAGCGAAACGGATCAAAGAATCAGGTGATGAAATGGGAATAATAAAAGAAGATAAAGTAGAGGAAGTCAAAGAGGCCCATGACATTGTGGATCTGATCTCAGGATATTTGGAAGTGAAGTCATCCGGGAATTCCTATAAAGCACTGTGTCCTTTCCATAGTGAAAAAACCCCGTCATTTATGATTAATCGGGAAAAACAAATGTACAAATGTTTTGGATGCGGTGAAGCAGGAGATGTTCTGCAGTTTGTTATGAAAATGGAAAATCTGGAATTTGTCGATGCTCTTCGAAATCTCGCAGAGAAAGCCAACATTGAAATCGAAGAGACGGAAGGACCCGATCGTCTGGAAAAGGAAAAACGCCAACGACTTTATGAAATGAATCGAAAGGCAGCTATTTATTTCTACCGGAATCTCACGAAGTCAAAAAATCCGGGACTATCCTACCTGGTAAACCGTGGATTGGGAAAAGAGGAAATCAAAGCCTTTGGACTGGGTTTTTCTCTTGATCGCTGGGACGGTTTACTGGAGCATTTAAAAAAGGAAGGGTATTCTCCATCTCATATGATGGAAGCGGGCTTAGTATTGAAAGGCAAAAAAGAGGATCATTACTACGATCGTTTTCGAAATCGGGTAATGTATCCCATCTTTAATGTTCGGGGGAAAGTAATTGGTTTCGGCGGGAGGGTTCTCGATCAGAGTCTTCCAAAGTACTTGAATTCTCCGGAATCAATGGTTTTTAATAAACGAAAAACATTATACAACTTACATTTAGCAAAAAATCACATTGAAAAAAAACGGTTAATTCTAGTTGAAGGGTATATGGATGCTATTGCGCTTTATGGCAATGGAGTCAAAAATGTGGTGGCGACCCTTGGAACTTCTCTGACAACAGATCACGCAAGTCTTTTGAAAAAATATGCAAGGGAAGTTGTACTTGCCTTTGACGGAGATGAAGCAGGAATTAATGCAACACTGCGAAGCATCCATGTTCTTGAGTCCCAGGGATTGAAAGTGCGTGTCCTCGATCTTGAAAAAGGTCAGGACCCCGATGATCTTATCGGAGAATTGGGTGAAGAGGGATTTTTGAAAAGGATTGATTCATCATCTCATCATATTGTGTTTCAAATTCAACGGAAACGAAGGGAATTTAATCTCCGGGATACAGAGGATAAGGTTGACTTTACCAGAGAGGTCATCCAGATTCTGACGCAGATCAAAAGCCCTGTGGAACAGGAAGCGTATATTGACGATCTTTCAAAGGAACTGGATTTATCGAAAGATGGTTTGATGAGGGAACTTAAAAACCAGCGCTCCAATCCCCAGCAGGAACGGCGTAGTAATGTTGAACGGGATGACAGAAAAAACAATTGGCATCCCCCTTTGGCAAATTACATCTATACAATGCCCTCTATTGAAAAAGATGGGCATATCAAATTAGAAAAATTAATGATTAAGTTTATGCTGGATAACCCGGATCGCATTGAGAGAATTAAAAGCCGGGTGGAAATCGAAGATTTTTCCATCGAAGCACATCGAAAAATTGTTGAATACTTGTTTTTGGATCATCAAGGGGAAAATCATACCCTTCATCTTCAGGAATACAAAGATTCCATGGATGAAATCGCTGCCCTGGAAAATCCGGAAGGAGAGATCAACAAAATTCTCGAAGAATATTTATGGAATTTAAAAAAATACCGACTTGTTCACCAAAAGACCCATTTAGAGAGTGAACAGGAAGACTTAATGAAAAACACAGAACTTCCAAGGGAAGAGGTCGATCGAATTTTGCTGAAAATAGGGATGGAAATCATGGAAATCAACAAAAAGCTTCAAGGCTTTCAATCAAGGGAAGGGAGGGTGTAAAATGAGCATCGAGGACAAAGAAAAAAATCTCCAACAGGAAAAAATCCAAACATTGCTTGATAAAGGGAAAAAGACGGGAATCGTCACATATAAAGAAGTTATGGATACTCTTGAAAGCCTGGAAATGGATAAAGATGATATTGACGGTGTCTATGACCAACTGGAAAACATGGGTGTGGAAATCGCAGGAGAAAAAGAGGCTGAAGATCTGAAGAAAGTTGAAATTGATGCCGAAGAAGTGGTGAAAGAGAGTATGGAACCGGATTCTGCTCTGTTAAAAGGCGTCAACATTGATGATCCCGTGAGAATGTACCTTAAGGAAATTGGGAAAGTCGCCTTATTAACCGGTGATGAAGAAATCTCTCTGGCAAAACGCATGGAAAAAGGAGATCAGCCGGCAAAACAAAAACTGGTCGAGGCAAATCTTCGCCTGGTTGTCAGTATTGCCAAACGTTATGTTGGCAGAGGAATGCTTTTCCTGGATCTGATTCAAGAGGGAAATCTTGGATTAATTAAAGCTGTGGAAAAATTTGATTATACAAAAGGATATAAGTTCAGCACCTATGCAACATGGTGGATTCGCCAGGCGATCACCCGTGCAATAGCAGATCAGGCTCGAACAATCAGAATACCGGTTCATATGGTGGAAACCATTAACAAACTGATTCGGGTCTCCCGTCAACTTTTACAGGACCTGGGAAGAGAGCCACTCCCTGAAGAGATTGCAAAGGAAATGGATATTACAGTGGAAAAAGTTCGGGAAATCCTCAAAATTGCCCAAGAGCCTGTGTCTTTGGAAACACCTATCGGTGAAGAGGAAGACAGCCACTTGGGAGATTTTATCCCTGATGAAGACATTCCCGCCCCTGCAGATGCTGCAGCTTTTGCTTTACTGAAAGAACAATTAATCGAAGTTTTAGATACTTTGACACTCAGGGAGCAAAAAGTATTGCGACTGCGGTTTGGTCTTGACGATGGTCGGGCCCGAACTCTTGAAGAAGTGGGAAAGGAATTTCAGGTTACCCGGGAAAGAATTCGACAGATAGAGGCAAAGGCATTGCGAAAACTCAGACACCCCAGTCGAAGCAAAAAACTGAAAGATTATCTGGAATAAACGGGAACCAATAGCTTCTTTATAAAAGGACTATTGGTTTTTTCATACCCGAGGAGGCAAAATCTTTATGGAACTGTCACCAAGATTAATGGCGATTGCAAAGGAAGTAAAAGAAGGGGAAATTGTAGCAGACATCGGAACAGATCATGGCTATCTTCCGATTTATCTTTTGAAGCATGGTTTCTCTCCTAAAGTTTATGCAAGTGATATAAATAAAGGACCCCTGCAGTCCTGTGTTGAAAACGCAAGAGTTTACGGCGTTGCAGATCGTGTGGTCATAAAACAGGGTCCAGGTACGGCCCCGATCAAGGGGATCGACATTGACCTGGTCATTATTGCCGGGATGGGAGGACAATTAATTATAGAAATTCTTGAGGAAAGCAAGGTTCTTTTGGACAGAGGAATTCCATTTCTTGTCCAACCCATGCAACAGCAAAGAGAATTGCGGAAGTATCTATACAATAACAACTATTGGATTGAAAAAGATGCACTGGTGATGGAGGGGGAAAAAGTGTATGAGTTTTTAAGAATTCGACACACAGGGGTTTCCAACTTAAAAACACCTCATGAAATGAAATCTGATTTACCTCTTGAAAAGCAATTTGAGCTTGGTTTTTTTCTGAAAGATCAGCCGAAACACCTGCGAGACAAGTTTTTAAAGATCAAACTCATCCAGAAGGAGAAAATTCTTAATGAAACCGAAGGAAAATCAGGACCGAAGGTAAGGGCAGCCCGGGAAAAGGCTTTAGAGAAAAAGAAAATTCTTGAGGAGGCGTTAAAATGGCTCTAAGAGTAAAGGAAATTGTTAAAATGATCGAATCAATGGCACCAAAGGAATATGCCATGGAATGGGATAACGTTGGCATACAAATCGGCTCAGAGAATAAGGAAGTAAAACATATACTCATAGCCTTGGAGATCAATGAGGATGTATTAAAAATGGGAGAGGAAAATGGAATCGACTTAATTATTACCCATCATCCTCTACTGTTCAAGGGATTAAAATCCATTAATTTTGATACTTATCAGGGATCTTTGCTTCATCGCGCAATTCGAGACGATCTTCATATCTATTCTTGTCACACGAATATCGACGTGGCGCCTGAAGGTCTTAATCAGCATATGGCGGAAAAAATCGGTTTGAAGAATATTGAAGTGATGGCGGTAGAAGATCGGAAGCCCTATGTGAAATTTGCAGTCTATGTTCCACAGGATGATGTGGAGAAAGTAGCTGATGCAATTTCGAAAGGTGGAGGGGGGGTTATTGGGAATTATAGCCACTGTACATTCCGCACTGCTGGGAAGGGAACTTTTTTACCCGGAGAAGGTGCAAATCCGTCGATCGGAGAAAAAGGCTCTATGGAATATGTTGATGAAGTGAAACTGGAAACCATTGTTCCGAAGAAGGATCTTCATAGAGTGATTCAACAGGTAAAAGATGCTCATCCCTATGAAGAGGTTGCTTTTGATGTTTTGTCTCTGGAAAATATTGATCAGCGTGCAGGTCTTGGAAGAAGAGGAGTCTTAGAGGAACCACTTCTTCTTTCTGACTGGATCAAACGTCTCAAAGATCGATTAAGAATTGACTCCATTAAGGTATCTGGAAACCTTGATCACCGAATTCAATCCGTTGGAATCCTCAACGGTTCCGGAGCAGATTATATCCCGCTGGCAATTCAACAAGGATTGGATTGCTTTATTACCGGGGATGTCAAGTACCATGATGCACAAAATGCCATGGATGCGGATCTTGATATTTTGGACATCGGACACTATGAAAGTGAAATATTTTTTGTCGATTTTCTTGCTGATTTTTTAGAAGAAAATCTTAAAGAGCATAATCAGGGATTGGAGGAGAACGAGCAAATTCGAATTCACCGAGATCGAACTCTTCCCAATCCTTTTAAAACCCTTTAGACCTCTTGCTCCTATTAAAGGAAAGGGCTACAAGCTTGACAAATTCAATGGTACATGGTACTCTGAAAACGCAATAAATGAGTAAATCAAATGATCGCGTGTGTATTACACACGAGGAAAGTCCGAGCTCTACAGGGCAGGGTGCTGGGTAATCCCCAGTGGAGGCGACTCTAAGGAAAGTGCAACAGAAATATACCGCCTTTTCGAAGGTAAGGTTGGAATGGTGAGGTAAGAGCTCACCAGAGGTTAGGTGACTAACCTGCTATGTAAACCCCACCTGGAGCAAGACCAAGTAGGGACGATAAATACGATTGCCCGTCGTGTCCCGTGGTAGGTCGCTTGAACCTTCTGGTAACAGAAGGTCTAGATAGATGATCATTTGATACAGAACTCGGCTTATAGATTTACTCATTTTTTGACAGCAAACACGCTCATTAGAGCGTGTTTTTTTAATGCAGCCAAAGTGATGAAACGTAACCAATGCTCATACCGTCATTTGTAGTAAGAAGGATCCTGAATACTTACGAAATCGTAATTTGTGTACATAAACTAGCTGACGTGTAGATGAGATGAAGAAAAGGAGGAAGGATTGTATGAAAAAGCATCTTGGAATTTTGGTTTTACTGATGGTGTTCATCGTAGTGGTTGGATGCTCAGTGGAGAATGAAGAGGAGGGTATGGCTGAAAAGGATACATCCCTGGAAGAGGAAATTGATAACGAGAATGAGCATAAAGACGGTGAAAACAAACAAGAAGCTGAAAGTACCGAAAGAAGAGTGCCGTCTAAGGATGACCATGTAGAAGAAGAGGAAATTGAGCTTGAACCATGGGAAGCTCCTGATCTTACTGGCAAAAAAATATTAGTGTTGATAGCAGAAGGATTTCATGACACTGAGACGACTGTTCCGATTGATTTTTTAGAAAGACTGGGAGCAGTAACCACATTAGCGGGACCGGAAATTGAAGAAGTAGGTGCTTATAATTCAAGAGTGACTCTGCAAGTGGAAATACCTTTTTATGAAGTTGACATCGAGGAATATGATGCTCTGTTGATCCCGGGTGGAAGAAGTCCTATGCTTCTATCAAACATCGAAGAGGTAGTAGAATTCACTAAAAATTTCCTGGACACCCGCAAACCCATCGCCTCCATTTGTCAAGGACCAAGACTTCTAATTGCAACAAAAGATATTGACGGGAAAACTCTTACTGCTGCAACTTTCATGGAAGATGATTTAGTCAATGCCGGGGCTGTTTTTCACAACGAGCCGGTTGTGATCGACGATTTTTTGATCACTTCAAGAGATCCCGGTGATCTGCCATTGTTTAATCGTGCGATTGCTGATATGCTTAGTGGGAACCCGAATAGCGACTAAATGTTAACACCTTCAACGAAAGAAGATGAAAACAGAATAGACGGATGAGAGTAAACTTCTCTGTAATTTTGGGATGATCCCGGATGCAGAGAAGTTTTTAACGTGATTGACAAATTCCTTCTTTCGCCGTATACTGGCAGAAATCAAAGCTATGAGAATTTTAAGGAGGGGCATCATGTCCTTTGAACAAAATAGAAAGTACAAAACACTTATAATAGATAAAAAGAATCAATGGAATAAATTAAGCAGGATTTCACGAGGAGTACTCCTATCATTTCTGGTTCTCTTTTCTTTGGGAATGATTGTCGCAGGAATGACAACACTCTATGTGGTTCAGGCAATTCATGATGCTGAAGAAATTGATCCTCTGGGCATCTATGACCAATTGGGAAAGAATTCCTTCATTTATGATCGGGAAGGAAATCAAATGGAAGTTTTCGGTCAGGGGGAGCAAAGAATAATTGTAGAGATCGAAGAGATGCCTGAGATTCTACAGAGGGCTTTTATTGCTGTTGAAGACGAACGATTTTATGAACACAATGGATTGGACTATCGCAGAATTATCGGTGCTGCATGGAGAAACCTCTCTACCGGAAGCAAGCAGGGAGGAAGCACCATTACTCAACAGCTTGCAAAAAATGTCTATTTAAGCAACGAGCAAACTTATGCAAGAAAGATTCAGGATGCATACTATGCATGGAAGATTGAAGATGCATTGACCAAAGAAGAGATTTTTGAAGCTTACTTAAACACCATTAATTTAGGAGGACAAAATCACGGAGTGGAGATGGCATCAAGAACGTATTTTTCAAAACCGGTAAATCAGCTGGAGTTCGTAGAGGCTGCAATTTTAGCAGGGATTACTCAGCATCCCTCACGGTATTCTCCCATACGTTATTTGCCTGAAGAAGATGTTCTTGAGGATCATATTGTTTATGATGACAGTGGAGAGTATGTAATCATTTTCGACGAACGGGTTATCCCCCGATACCGCCTGGTCCTTTACCGTATGCTGGAGAGCGGGTTCATTACAGAAGAAGAGTATGAGAGAGGGCTAAATGAATCGGACGAGCTGCATCAATGGATTCGCCCAAATCGTTGGGATGAGCCTGACATTCATACTCATTTTGCTGACTTTGTAAAAGATGAAGTGATAAAAGCGCTTGTCGATGAGGGATTTACCATCGATGAAGCTATTGAAGCCCTTTATTCCGGTGGGCTTCACATTTATAGCACACTTGATCTTGAGGTGCAGCAAATCATGGAAGAGGAGTTTCATCGATCGGAAAATTTTCCTGACTCGTTAAGAGATGAAGAGGGAAATCTTCTGAGGGATGAACAGGGAAATGTTCAACCCCAAGGGGCAATGGTCATTTCTGATCCGCAATCCGGGGAAGTCCTTGGATTTTTGGGAGGAAGAAAAACCACAGGAAGAAAAATCTTTAATCGAGCCATCGGTGAAGGCCGCCCTCCCGGATCCAGTATCAAGCCACTTGCTGCCTTTCTCCCCGCTCTAAACGAAAATCACACTCCTGCCAGTGTGATCGATGATCTTCCGATCTATTATGATTTTCATAACCCTGACCGGAGACATCCGACGAATGTGGGGAATACCGGGTATTTTGGATTGATTAATTTAAGGGAGGCTCTTTCGGTTTCCAGTAATGTTTCTGCAACTCTTTTGTTGGATGAGTTATCCCCTACGATGGAGGGATCCGTTAATGTAATGAGAAGTTATCTGAATGCCTTTGGAATTACTCTTGACGATTATAATTATTCTTCAGTTCTGGGGACTGGGAACGTGTCTCCCTATGATATGACCCGTGCGTATAATGTAATTGCAAATAAAGGATTGTATCAGGATCTCCTGGTTTTTACAAAAATTGAAGACTCTTATGGTGAAGAAATCATCACAGTGGAGCAGGAGCCCCGTTCAGTTGTCAGCGAAGGGGCAGCTTACCTTATGACAGATATGATGAAGTATGCCGTCACTCCAGGAAATCAAGGCTTCGGATGGCAGTCCATTATCCGACCGGGAAATAAAGGAATCCCTGTCGCAGGGAAAACCGGAACTTCCCAGGATCAAAGGGATCTTTGGTTTGCAGGATTTACACCCTATTATTCAGGTTCTCTTTGGATTGGTCATGATAATAATGATTCTGTAGGAGTCAGCAGCGGAGTTGCTGCAGAATTATGGTCTGAAATCATGAAGAGAATCCATGATATAAAAGCCTATCAGGACAAAGAATTTGATCGACCGGAAGAGATCATTGAAATGGAAGTTTGCCGTATTTCCGGATTATTGCCCACATCACTTTGTGAACGGGACCCAAGAGGGAGTCAGGTAGTAACGGAGCTTTTTATTCGGGGAACCCAGCCGCGAAGAGTTTGTGATCGGCATGTGGCGGTGAGAGTAAATGAGCGAACCGGACGAGCTGCAAGATGGTTTACTTTTCCCTTCAGGGTGAGAGAAGAAATCTATTTTGTCCGTCCTGAGCCCTACAATCCTGAAGAACATGATGGAATTAAACCCAGAGATTATGAGTACCAGTTACCGGAGCATCTTAATTGAAAGGAAGTAGGATATTGGATATAAAAAAAGAAACCTGTGAAGCCCTTATGCCTCAGGGTGAGTTAAATTCACCGGATGAAATTGAAAACAGTATTATAACAAAATATCGCAAAAAGTTCTGGACGAAATTCATCAAAGCAATCAAAGAGTACAAACTCATTGAACAGGGCGATAAAATTGCAGTCGCAATTTCCGGTGGGAAAGACAGCCTTCTTATGGCAAAACTTTTTCAGGAGTTACAGCGCCACGGTATCGCAAACTTCGATGTGGAGTTTATTGCCATGGACCCCGGATATCATCCCGGAATTAAGGAATTACTGATGAAAAACTGCAATCACCTCAAAATTCCTATCCATCTCTTTGAGTATAAAGTATTTGAGATCGCTGAGAAAAAAGCGAAAGACTATCCCTGCTATATTTGTGCAAAGATGAGAAGAGGAGCACTCTATGGAAAGGCCAAGGAGTTGGGATGTAACAAAGTGGCATTGGGACATCATTACAATGATGTGATTGAGACGACGATGCTGAATCTTTTTTATACCGGGAACTTTAAAACCATGCTTCCAAAACTGAAAGCACAAAACTTTGAAGGCATGGAACTGATTCGGCCCCTTTATTTAATTGTGGAAAAAGATATTCTTCAATTTACTGAAGAGCATGGGATTTGGCCCCTTAATTGTGCTTGCATGGTCGCATCGAAAAAAAGCGGAAGCAAAAGAGAAGAAATGAAGGAATACATTGATGAGATCAAGGAGCGATTCCCCTATGTGGACCGTATGATCTTTCGGGCAGGTCATAATGTAAATATGGATTGCATCATCGGGTGGCAAAAAAATGGAGAGAAACACACTTATCTTGATGAGTATCATGAAGATGAATAAATACAGAATCAAATCCGTTTTCAGGATAGAATTTTAATAACCAGTAATTTACAGCAATGAAACCTATCTTCTCTATAATCCGTAAATAAGGATAATACGGAATTATATATAGAGATGGGGGATACTGATGCATATTCGTTGTTTGAAGGAATCGGATATGAAGGAAGCGGTTAAATTAAAGATCCAATGCTGGACGGAGGAGCTTGCGGGTGAGGCAGAGAACTCTCTATCTTTGATGAAAGAGCTCCCTTTCTGGATTAATTGGATGAACACTGAAAAGCAGCATAAGGATATTCGAATGCTGATTGGAGCATATGAAGGGGATACGATGATGGGTGTCGCCTTCGCAAGTTTAGCTGAAGAAGAGGATCTTCCTGAAAAAGGCATTGAACTTAACGGATTATGGGTGAAACCGATCTATCGAGGACGAGGAGTAGCCTACAGTTTGATAAAAGTCATTTTGGACTTTTATCAGGAACAGGGGATGGAAAAGATTGTGATTTACAATCTTCATCATTCCCCATCCAATGGATTCTACAAAAAGCTTGGCGCAAAGGTAATGAGAGAAGACCTGCAAATGGATGGAAAATTAAGAGTGGACGTGTTTGTTGGAGAAATTATGGAAATGCTTATGCGGATCAATCACTACAAAAAATGAATGGAGGTATCCAAATGGAAAAAAGAAGTATCGAATCAAAAAATGCGGTTGCAATAGGACCCTACTCCCATGCTGTGGAAATCGACGGATTTGTTTATTTTTCTGGACAAACACCGATTGATCCTGAAACCGGTAAATTGGTTGAAGAGGATATCACTATACAGACCCGTCAATGTTTTTCGAATCTTTTCAATGTCCTGGAAAGTGCAGGACTGAAAAAAGAACATATTATTAAGGTTAACGTCTATCTCCGCCATATGAAACATTTCAGTGAAATGAACGAAGTGTATAAGAACCAGTTTAATGAGCCCTATCCTGCAAGAACGACGATTGGAGTTGCTGAACTTCCGTTGGACGCTTTAGTGGAGATTGAAATGATTGCAAAAAAATAATACTAAAATGCTGAAAAGTTATTTTTCTGATCGTAAACTGTCCTTTACTGTTTGGACAGTTTTTTTATGAACAGATTAAAGCATACTAAAATGGTATGATATAATTTGAAAATACATAGTTGACAGTTGAGAAGCATTCCATTACAATGGTTAAGAAATATAATTAATTCCGATAAGAATACATGGGAATAGCGAGGTGATGAAATGCTGGAATTGAATAAAGTGACAAAATACTACAAGAATGAGAAAGTTTTGGATGAGATCACCATGACAATCAAAGAAGGTGAATTTGTTTCACTGCTCGGTCCATCAGGTTGCGGGAAATCAACTCTTGTGCATATTATTTCAGGTCTGAATCAGGCAAGTGATGGTGAAGTCTCAATGGATGGAAGAAAAATCACACGACCTTCAACTGATCGAATCATGGTCTTTCAAAGCAATGGCCTGTTCCCATGGTTAACCGTGGAACAGAATGTTGCCTTCGGTAAAAAGGATAATGGGAATAAAATTTCCAAAGATGAAGTGAAAAAACTTCTGAAAATGATCAGGCTGACCTCTTATCGTCACAAATATCCTCATCAGCTATCAGGGGGAATGAAGCAGAGAGTTTCGATTGCAAGAAGCCTTGCAATGGACCCTCAACTCTTACTGATGGATGAACCATTTTCAGCCTTGGATGAGCAAACGAAAAATGAACTGCATGACGAGCTGCAGAAAATATGGATGGAAACCGGAAAAACAATTATTTTTGTCACACATAATATTCGGGAAGCAGTTAAACTGTCGGATCGTGTTCTTGTGATGGGAAATGATCCGGGACGAATTATCTGCGATGTGAGAATTAGTGAACCTCATCCGAGGAGTCATGCAGATCAAAATCTTGTTGCATTGGAAAGCTCGATTCTCAGACTACTGGAGAAAGAAATCCGCAAGCAGAAAGAAGGGGAGGAACTACATGGGACGCTGGATGAAAAGAAGTCTATTTTTAATGGCTCTATTACTTCTTTGGCAAGGACTCTATTTTATAAGAATATGGCCTGAGTTTATGTTTCCAAGTCCTTTCATGGTTTTTAACACATTAGTAAATGGATTCGGACAAGGAAACTACACAATGGCAATGCTTAATAGTTTTCGGCGTTTATTGATCGGCTTCGGTATCGCAATTACACTGGGAGTTTTCATAGGAGTTTTGATGGGACGTTTCAAATCCATTGATGAAACCTTCGGAGGACTAATACTGTCACTGCAATCAGTACCAAGTGTTGTTTGGCTTCCACTTGCTCTGTTATGGTTCAGCATGGGTGAATCGGCAATGATTTTTGTTGTTGTGATCGGCGGTCTGTGGAATATGATCATGAGCACAACGGCTGGGATTAAAGGAGTTGATCCGTTATTGATCCAAAGTGGTATTAACCTGGGCTATACTGGGTTCTCTCTTTTTCGAAAAGTTATATTACCTGCTGCTGTTCCCCACATCATTACCGGTGTACGAATGGCATGGGCATTTTGCTGGAGAGCCTTAATGGCTGCAGAGATAATTGGAACAGGCCAAGGCTTAGGACAGGTATTGATGTGGGGAAGAGATATGGGAAACATGTCCACGGTCTTGGCAGTGATGTTCATCATTGCTGGAACAGGAATCATTTCTGATGGAATCGTATTTAAAAAGATTGAAAAAGAAGTGTACCGGCGGTGGGGGCTTTTAGAAACAGCCTTTTAATACATTAAAAAAAGACCAGCTATAAAAAGTCAACCCTAAACAATTAAGGAGGGTCTTAAATGAACTTATTGCGAACAAAATCAAGAAAATTCGGAGCGCTAATTATTGTAATATTGATCTCCTTCGTAATTACAGGATGCACGATCTATGGAGATAAAGAAAACCATGTAAGTATTGGATACTTCCCGAATTTATCACATGCAGGTGGAATCGTTGGGATGAGTGAAGGAATTTATGAAGAAGCTCTTGAGGGATATGACCTTGGAGAAGTTACATTTCCCAACGGATCATTATTTATGGATGCACTTTCCACCGGGCAAATTGATATCGGATTTGTAGGGCCGGGACCTGTACTAAACCGTTATCTGCAGGGGGGAGAAGTTGTGGTTATTGGAAATTCTACAATTGGAGAAAACGTTCTTGTACTTCGAAATGATATTCAATACAATGATCCCAGGGATTTGGAAGGGCTGACAATCGCTACAGCTTCAACAGGGTGCACCCATGACTTGTTACTTCGCAAAATGCTTGAAGAAAATGGGATGGCTGTTGAAGAAAATGGCGGGACTGTTAAAAGAATCCCCCAAAGACCTGCAACAAGCATTGGGATGCTCCAGCAAAAGCAGATTGACGGTGCTCTTGTTTCCGAACCATGGGCGAGTATGATGGAAGAAGAGGGTGTGGGGAGTGTTGTTGTCGAGTTTGATGAATTGCCCTGGAATGGACAGGTCCCGGCAACAGTGATTGTCACAAGAAAAGATTTTCTTGATGAGAATCCTGAATTTGTCAAAGCATTTTTAGAAGCCCATAAAAAAACCCTCTTCTTTATTCAAGAAGAGGAAGAGAAAACGATTAAAATCTTGCAACGTGAAATTCAGCGGATAACTGATCAGGAGCTATCTGAAAGTGTGATCCGTAAATCATTGGAGAGAGTCACTTTCACCACTGAACTGAATCGATCTGTTGTGAAGGAGTTTGCAGAGCTTTTGATTGAGTTAGGATTTGTTGAATCAGATCGGTCAATACAAGGGATATTTGCTGATGATCTTTAGAGATTATGAATAATTTAATGAGTAAGTTTTAAGGATTCAATGAAGAAGGTATAATATAAAGATCAGCACTGATGCAATAGGACAAGTATAAAGTAATGGATGGTACTTCATTCTGTGAAATAATGAAAACTCGCTGAAGCGATCATTGAGGATGGCCTTTCGGTCGGCTAATTGAGAATAACCTGATGCGAAAAAGTTTGAGCCGATCATGATCCCTAAGACTCCGCCGAATAGTCCATCCATTGCTCCGCTGCCTACTGCTCCTGCAATTGTACCGGGACAATACCCGAGAAGAGCAAATCCGACACCGAAGAGTAAGCCCCCGATAATGGAATTTTTAATTGAACCCGGTTTTGGTTGAATTTTGATGATTTTTCTGGGAAGTAAAAAGCTGATTCCCAGCATTGTGACAATCACTGCGGAAAGCATAATTCGAACCACAGTAAAGTCTTCCAGGAGTAGTTGATTAAGAATAATGTTGTAATTTGTTACTCCCCCACGATGAAGCAAAAATCCGAAAATTATGCCAATGAGGAGTCCCAATCCTCTTTGCAGATTCTTGTTTGAATGAATGTATTCCATAGTACCGTACTCCTTTCTTCGGTATGCATTATAATCCGTAAACAAGGAAAGCTGTAATGATTCCACCAATAAAGAATGAAGCAGCGGCAATCATGCTTGTCAAGGAAAGTTGGCTGACACCACTGATTCCATGACCGCTTGTACAGCCTCCTGCCCATCGGGATCCCACTCCTATAAACATTCCTCCGATTACGGCAATGATAAATCGAGGCAACCATTGGGAAGAAAATTGGCTTTCCCATAGGGAAGGGATAAACTGAAATGCAAAAGTACCGGATAAGACAGCGGAAAAAAATGATCCGAAAACAATACCGATAATTAGCATGACCCCCCAATCAATTTCCGGGGTCTTTTTTTTGTAGTAAGGATTTTCCAACACTTTATCTCCCTGAACCATTTTTCGAATAAGCCCGCTTATCTTAAGGTAGGAAGTAGATGCAGCCAAAGGATTGTCAGAAATATACAGAGCGAAGAGGTTTAGCAATCCGATCACCCCCCCGGCAACATATGGAGACCATAAAGGCTCATATCCATTCATAGTAATCCTCCTTTCAAAAGAATAAAAGATACATCATTCCAATCAGAATAACTAAAAAAAGTAAAGTCATGAGTCCGCCCGCTTTAATGTAATCGATAGTCCGATAATTGCCCGGAGCCATTGTGAAGGCATTCACAGGATGTGTCGGAAGTAAGAATGAGTTATCCGTGGATAATGCAACCAAAAGCGCTAAGCCACGTGGATCAATTCCAAAGTTCTCTCCAATAATGAGAACAAGTGGAACTAACAATACGGTTGCAGCGACGTTCGACATAAAGAGAGAAAAAATCGTGCCTAGTAGAGCAATCATCAAAATAATAGGGAAATGTCCCAGTTCTCCGACAAAGGAGATTAATACTTTGGCAGTGAGTTCTGCAGCTCCGGTTTTTTCAAAAGCAATGCCTAGAGGAATCAGACCTGCCAATAAAAACACGGTTTTCCAACCCACAGCATCATAGATTTCATTGACGGGAACAACCTTTGATAAGATCATAAGAATAGCACCGGTTAAAAAACTCAAAGGAAGGGAAAACCCCAAAACAACCAAAGCAAATGCCGTGGCAACACAGAATAAAGCTCGTTTCTTAGTATTCTTAGAAGGGTGATCGCCGGATTTTACTTCCGTAATCAGAATAAAATCTCTGGAAGATTTCATCTTTCGGAGGTCTTGCCATCGTCCGAAAACCACCATTTCCAAACCGGCATACATCGGCTCGTCAAGAAGATCCGTTCGATCCCCCTTGCTATGAATATAGGCTAAGGGTTCAACTTTGTAATTTTTTCTTAATGCAATTTCTTTTAAGGTTTTCCCGATCACACTGGACCTCGGAGGAATGATAATTTCAGCGAAACCTGCAAAAGATTCATTTTCCAAATCAGAAAATACTTGTATCTCAGAGTGGGAGTTTAGTTCATATGCTTCTAGAAAAGATTGAACTTGGTGATTCTCCCCAAGCAGAGCCAAGGTTTGACCTTCCTGGAAAATCGTTTTTCTCCAAGGAACATAGGTTTTGCTTCCATCTTTTTCAAGGGCGATGATATGAAGGGAATAGGATTTCCACAAATCAAGTTCTTCAATGCTTTTGCCGATCATCTTATGTCCCTGAGGAACTGTGACTTCGATTAAATCCTGAGGAAGATCATAATGCTCCTGAAGATCAATAAAGCCAGGATCTTCATCGTTTTGCTTGCGATCCGGAAGAATTGTATTTCCAAAAAAGTAGAAAAGCCCAATGCCACCCAGAAGAAGGGCAAGTCCAATCGGGGTCACACTGAAAAGATGATAGCCGGTGTGTCCCGCATCACCTAAAAGGTCATTCAAGACAATTAAGGGTCCGGAAGCAACCATTGTAAGAGTACCTCCTAAAATTGCAGCAAAACCCATAGGCATAATCAATCGGCTTGGCGAGATGCCTGCTTTTTTACTGATTCTTCTAAGAGCAGGCAAGAAGAGTGCAGCTGCACCAATGTTTTGCATAAATGCTGAAATTACTCCGACAGTTCCTGAAACCGTCACGAGAATCTGTTTTTCCTCAGAGCCCGCCTTTTCACTGATCATATCAGCAAGGGATACCATCAAGCCTGATCGATCCACACCATACCCGAGAATCATTACTCCGATAATGGCCATGACCGCATTTGATGAAAAACCGGAAAAGGTTTCATCGATTGATAAAATTCCTGTCCATGCCAACAAAAGCATAACAATAATCGCAACGATGTCCGTTCGAAGTTTATCCGTTACAAAGAGTGTCACAGCTATGGCAAGGACACCATAGGTGATAAGTATATCCTGGGTCAATGAAATCCCCCCTTAATTAATTGCTAAGACGAACACCTGCAATGATTTAAATCAAAGGCTTTAGTGTTAAAACGCCACCTGCGATAACACGACCGTCATATCCATGATTTTTAAGGTAGGCTGCAGCCGTAGTGGAACGATCGCCCGATCCACAAAGTATGAAAATGGGGTGATCTTTATTGAGTGAGTTGATTTCTTTGTATAGTATTTGGAGAGGAATATTCACCAAGTTTTTATCCGGATCATCTTCCTCCAGATCTTCGGGAGTTCGAATATCCAATAAGGTGTATTCATCTTCAAGTTTTAGAAAATCATGAGCCGTAATTGTCGGAAGTGTTTCCAGGTTCTTTCCTTCTGCCAGCCACTGTTCTGTTCCTTGAGGCAAGAATCCGATGATATTATCAAAGCCGATACGTTTACAGTACCAGTAAAGTGTCTCTAAAGTATCTCGATCTTTTGACTCGGTAATTAATACCAAAGGTACATCAGCTTCAAAGAGGGTTCCTAAATAGGAGGATAAGTTTTTTTTGCTGATAAAGACAGAACCCGGAATATGTCCGCCGAAATAGGCTTCCTTTGATCGACAGTCAAGAAGGAGATAATCATCTTTCAAATCGGATATCTGCATTGGTGTAAGTTGAACCTGATTGCCTAAGAAAGGAGCTCCTTGAATATTTCGGATTTCCATATTTTCGAAATAGCGAGGCTTAATTCTCATCCGCCCGAAAGATTTGATGAATTCTTCCCTGGTCGATATCTGCAGTTCCGGGTTGAAAACTTTTTCATATCCCAAAGTAGTAAAGGGGCGATCCTCCATCATCTCACCACAGGCAGACCCTGCACCGTGAGCCGGGAAAACAAGAGTGTCTTCGCCTAAGGGCATTAGCTTGTTGAATACACTGTCATACAGGAGACCTGTCATTTTATCCAGGTTCTCTTCTCCGTAAAAGTCAGTACGACCTAAATCTCCCATAAAAAGGCAATCTCCCGTAAATACCATATAAGGTTCAGAACGATTACTTTCATAAAGAACGTAACTTAAGTGACCCAGCGTATGTCCTGGGGTATGAAGAGCCTGAATTCGAAGGTTGCCAATATGGAATTCATCTCCATCAAAGATCCTTTCCCCATAGACATGTCCCAGGTCTTCATGTCCCGACAAATAAACAGAAGCTCCTGTTATTTCCGCAAGTTCCATTGATCCGATGATGTAATCTTCGTTTCTGTGGGTTTCAAATATATGAGTAATTTTCAACCCTTCTTTACGCGCACATTCCAAATATACTTCAATATCCCGTCTTGGATCGATAACAGCAGCCTTTCCGCCTTCTCCCACGAAATAAGAGTAGTGTGCCAAGCCTTCGCTCTCAATTTGCTTAAAATACATCATGATTCCTCCTCAGAATAGTTTGTTAAAATAAGACTTAAGTTTTTAAATACCCATAAATAAGTGGAGTTAATCGAAAAAATGAAACTCATCTTCTTTACGCATAGGTTCTCAGAAGGTTACGCAAAGAATTTGTGAATCGTTGATTGTCTATTTTCTGCCGTTTTTTAATTTTTTCATAGTGTTTGTTTTTTAAACGCTCCATTTTTTTCACATGGCGACCATGCAGGAGAAAATCCGCTTCTTCTTTCTTTAGAATCTTTCCGTCCTGGTCAATGGGAACTCCATTCTTTGAAAGCACCAACGCACTTAATCCTCCATCCTGAGTAACAACAAGATCCCCTTTTTTCATATGGGTAAAGATATAAAAGTCCGCAGCATCACGTGAGCTCTCGACCGTTATGATTTCAACCTCGTCCATGGATAGTTCAACACTGGAATTTTTAACAATCACAACGGGGATCTCAAATTCTTGAGCAACCCTTACAGCTTCTTTTACAACGGGGCACCCATCTGCATCAATCCAGATTTTCATAATATAACCATCCTTTCCTTTCGAAAATAAGTTAAATATAGTATATCATAAGGCAATTTTTCACCACTCAGTATGTATAAGTATAGTTCAAATGGATTTGCAGAGCATTGCAATTTCAGTTGAATAAAATCGAAAGATGTGGAAGCGAAGAAATGAATAAAGGAGGGGAAATTGATTTTCATCATTTAAAGAAAAGAATCGATGGAATTCTTGACGAAAAAATCATTATAATTGCAGAGGGGAGGGGAGGGGGATGAAGAGAACTCAAGCATTAACGAGAGAACATGTTCTGGGAAATAAGCGGGAAATCAATTAAAAGTAGAGCAAATTACAATAGTGAATTTGACAAGAATTAGATTCCCTGTTACAATATTAAATACCCCCCCACCCTATACATTTAAATTGAAAAGGAGTGACATCATGATAGGTCTTTATGTAATTACAGGTCTTGCATTTACAATATCATTTTTTATTGACAGGGAAAAAACAAAAAAAGCGGTTAAAATAGCCTGGAAGAAATTTTCGAAAATTCTTCCAGGCTACTTGAAGATTCTTATGATTCTTTCGATTGTTTTGTTAGTCCCAAATGAATTGATCGCTCAATATCTTGGAGAAAGCTCTTCCTTTCTGGGCATATTTTTAGGTGGAGTCTTTGGCTCAATCACAATGATGCCTGGCTTTATTGCGTACCCCTTGGCAGGAGTTTTTCTGGAACAGGGTGTGAGCAGGATGGTTATCGCATCATTTGTAACAACTCTTATGATGGTCGGCGTAGCAACCTATCCTGTAGAAAAACAATACTTCGGTAAATCTTCAACAATTATTAGAAATGTCGTCGCTTTTGGAATAGCAATGATTATTGCAATTGGAATGGGAATCTTTTACGGGGAGTTGATATAAATGGACAAAAATAAACAAAGTTATTTGCTTTTTGGAGTATTTTCAGCTATGATCGGGATATCATTCTTAACAGATTTTTCATTAGGAGTTCGGATAGGAGAAAACTTCTGGATTTTCGCATGGGATATGCTGAGAATCTTACCGCCGGCCTTCTTACTGATCGGGATTTTTGAAGTCTGGGCAAACAGAAAAACAATCGAAGCAAATTTCGGAAGTGTGTCAGGACCCAAAAGATACATTTACGCCATTTTGTTAGCTGCTACCACTGTAGGTGGAACCTTTGTTGCATTTCCTGTGGCAAATTCCTTATATCATAAGGGTGCTGACTATAATTCAATCTTCACTTATGTTACAGCTGCGTCCCTCGTGATGATCCCCATGAGTATTATGGAAGCATCAATCCTTGGAATCGGATTTACGGCATTGCGGCTTGGCATTTCACTTCCATTAGTGATTATAAGCTCAGCGCTACTGGGTATCTATTTTAAAAATCGGAGTTATGTTCTTCCAAAGGAAGCAACCGGCTAACTTACGGCAGAGGGAATTCTTTTCATAAGGAGAGATATTCATGCTCTATCAACAGGATTGGCTTATGAGGCAAATTGAATATTACATTCAACTCCTTGCCCGATTTATTTTTCGTCGGGAACGAGTGTATTATGAAATCAAAAATACATCAGAAAGTGCTCTTAGCGATTGGTTGTACAGGGAAGTGTTTGCACTTCTTGCAGAAGGAAAGATTAATGAAGCGGAAAACCTGATATTTCATCATCTGGATCAAAATAAAAGGGACATCCTCGTTATTGCAATCGAATTTTATACGCGCTTAAATCGATATAATGAAGAAGAACTGGAGAAAAATAACTTTTCAAGAGAGGAAATACAGCAAGGGTTAATTGATGTAATGAAATATTACAATTTGGAGCATCTGCTAAATTTATAAAGATCAAATCGGCCAATGACCGATTTGATCTTATTTTTTAGGAAGTTAAGAAGCTTAGGGTATGATTACAATGACATTTTCACTGAAAATAGTAAACGAGCAGTTCAATAGGCGAATCGTATATGTCTTATTTTTCATATAGCAGAACAGTATTTAATCCTTAAAACTCGGTTTTCAAAATATTGTTGCATTGTTCAATTCATAGTGATAAAATAAGCTTAATATTTTGAGATTGTTAAGAATATTACAACGATAAACATTCTCAAAATTTGCAATACCAAATTGATCTAAGGGGGAGTTTTATGAAAAAGTTTTTAGTTTTAGCACTAATCTTTGCAATGCTTTTTAGTTTTGTGGGATGTGGATCCGGAGACGACGACGCAAGTGATGATCCAAACGGCGACGAGGCTGTTGCTGATGTTGACGATGCTGATGAGGAAGATCCGTTAGCAGGCGACTTCAAAATTGGAATCATGACCGGTACGGTTTCACAAGGTGAGGAAGAGTTTCGAATGGCTGAACAAATGGCTGCGAAATATGGAGACAGAATTGTTACAGCTACCTATCCTGACCGATTTATGCAAGAGCAGGAAACCACCATCACTAATATGATGGCAATGGCAGACGACCCTGATGTAAAAGCAATTGTTATGGTTCAAGCAGTGCCCGGTGCTGCAGCGGCAGTTGACCGAGTTCGAGAAGTTCGTCCTGATATGCTGTTCATTCTTGGTTCACCCCAGGAAGATCAAGATGTAATTTCCACTCGTGGAGACATTGTTCTCAATACCGATGATCTTGGTCGTGGAGAGCAAATTGCACAGCATGCACATAGTATGGGAGCAGAAGTCTTAGTACATTACTCATTCCCAAGACATATGTCAATCGAATTCCTTGCAGTAAGAAGAGATCGAATGAAAGCGGAAGCAGAGCGACTGGGAATGCTGTTCGTTGAAGAAGATGCTCCTGACCCAACCGGTGACGCTGGAGTTCCGGGAACACAGCAGTTTATTACTGAAGATGTTCCAAGAAAAATTGCAGAATATGGTACAGAAACAGCCGTATTTGCAACGAACTGTTCTATGATGGAACCATTGATTCGTCAAACAATCAATAATGGCGGAATCTTTCCTGTACAGTGTTGTCCATCACCTTACCACGCAATGCCTGCAGCACTTGGACTTTCTGTGCCTGCAGATAAGCAGGGAGACTTAGCCTATATTATTTCTGAAATTGACAAGAAGGTTGTAGAAATGGGTGCAGCAGGACGGGTTGCAACATGGCCAGTTCCAGTTAATATGATGTTTATCGAAGCCGGCGTTGAGTATGCTATTGCTTACCTTGAGGGTGAAACCGACGGACGGGTGGATGCTCCTAAGCTTCAAGCGATCATGGAAGAAATTGCTCAAAGCAGCGTTGAATTATCATTATATGGTGATACAGACAACTACTTCTTATACTTGTCTGACCACATTATCTTTGGTGAAGATATCTAGTAGTATTTAATCTAGTGAATGGTTATGGGGTCCTTTTTAGGACCCCTGAATCATAAAAGTGAATAAAGGTTGCTTTAAGCGGCCTTTGTTTTTTAGTGGAAAAAACCTGTAAGGGGGGACTCTTAATTGGAGACAGCAAATTTTGTTTTACAGATGAAGGGGATCGGCAAAGAATACTACGGTACCCGTGTATTGGAAAACATTAATATTAACCTGGCACCCGGTGAGATCCATGCAGTTTTAGGAGAAAACGGGGCGGGGAAATCCACACTGATGAATATTCTCTTTGGAATGTCAGTTATACATAGCACAGGAGGATTTGAAGGAGAAGTTTTAATTAATGGAGAATCAGCGAATATAAAATCTCCGGTAGAAGCAATGGAAGCGGGAATCGGTATGGTCCATCAAGAATTTATGTTAATTCCCGAATATACAATTACTGAGAATATTAAACTGAACAGAGAAATCACTAAACCCAATATTTTCAGTCGATTAATCAGTAATAAACTGGAGACTTTGGACCGCATAGAAATGAACAAGGACGCCAAAAAGGCGTTAAAAACTTTGGACCTTAATATCGAAGAGTGGATCAAAATTGCAGGCTTGCCTGTTGGATATATGCAGTTTGTAGAGATTGCACGTGAAATTGACAAGAGCAATCTGAAAGTTCTGGTGTTTGACGAACCAACGGCAGTACTAACTGAAAGTGAGGCAAGTAATTTATTAGACGCGATGCGGACCATTTCATCAAAAGGGATTGCCATTTTATTTATTACGCATCGATTGGATGAAGTCATGGAGGTTGCTGACAATATGACTGTTCTTCGGGATGGAAAATTAGTCGGTGTGCGAAAGAAAGAAGAGACCAGCATAGATGAGTTGGCAGAAATGATGGTTGGAAGAAAAATCAATAAAGTTGAAAAAGGCACAAATACCATTGATGAATCAGTCTATAAATTAGAGCTGAAGAATTTTTCTGTAGACATGCCGGGTGAGAAAATAAAAGGAATGGATTTGAAGGTTCGAAAAGGAGAAATTATTGGGATAGGAGGATTAGCAGGGCAAGGAAAGATTGGAGTTGCCAATGGTGTTGCCGGATTATATCCCTCAAAAGGAGAAGTTTTGATCGATGGAACACCTCTGCCCTTAAATAATCCAAAAGAATCCATAAATAGAAGAATTGCTTTTGTATCGGAAGATCGTCGGGCCGTAGGTTTGCTCCTTGATATCGGAATCGACATGAACATCGCCGTGACAGCGATGCAGAATAAGGGAGGATTTCTAAAGCATTATGGTATATTCAGTCAACAGGATACGAAGGCAATTAAAGAACATGCTGAAAAAATGAGAAAAGAACTGGACATACGATGTACCGGAGTGGATCAGCCGACACGACGTCTTAGTGGAGGGAATCAACAAAAAGTCTGTATTGCCAGAGCCCTTACACTGGAGCCGGAGATCCTGTTTGTGTCAGAACCGACACGTGGAATTGATGTTGGTGCTAAAAAACTTGTATTGGATACGTTAGTGAAGCTAAACCAGGAAAAAGGAATGACGATTGTGATGACGTCCAGTGAGCTTGGAGAGTTGCGCTCAGTCTGTGATCGGATTGCAATAATTAATGAAGGAAAATTGGAAGGAATCTTAAGTCCTGATGACAGCGATAAGGATTACGGATTGATGATGGCAGGAAATTATAGTAAAAAGGCCAACTCCGGAGGTGAAGTGGAATGACAGAAAAAGCCATGAGTTTCAGCACAGCATGGAAGTCTTTTTACGCAAAAGCAGGTTTGCCACGTATTGTGATTGGAGTATTTTTTATCTTCTTAAACATCGTATCGATTGTTATAGGAATCTCCTTCGGCTCATTGATGACCGACGTGATCATTCGAGCTTTAATGAACATGATTTTAGTTCTTGCGATGGTTCCGGGAATTCGAAGCGGGATCGGATTGAATTTCGGCTTACCTTTAGGAATTCTATGCGGACTTTTGGGTGGAGTAATCAGTATAGAGCTGGATTTTACCGGGGCAATGGGATTCTTGATGGCAATTCTCATAGCAATTCCTTTTGCAATTATTGTCGGGATTGCCTACGGATGGCTGCTGAATCGAGTTAAAGGATCAGAGATGATGGTTGCTACCTATGTTGGATTTTCAGCTGTTTCATTAATGAGTATCGGTTGGATGCTCCTTCCATTGAATGCACCTGAAATGGCGTGGCCAATGGGGATGGGTGTAAGAACAACGATTTCTCTTGAAGGTCGCTTTAATCATATTTTAAATGACTTCTGGAGATTTCCCACAGGAGACATGGACTTGTCATTCGGAGGATTTGAGATTCCTACAGGACTTATCCTGTTTGTTTCATTCATGCTTTTTGTCATGTGGGTCATTAATCGAAGCAAGATGGGAATTGCCATGAAAACAGTGGGAGCGAATCCAAAGTTTGCTACAGCCTCCGGACTAAATGTAAACTTCTATCGGATGTTCGGTACCGTTCTATCCACGGTTTTCGGAGCGATCGGAATCTTGGTGTACGCTCAAAGCTTTGGTTTTTTACAGTTGTATCTGGCACCGATGTTTATGGGATTTGCTGCAGTCGCTGGAGTATTGATCGGCGGAGCCAACGTCCGCGATGCAAACATTTCCCATGTAATTATTGGAACCTTTCTATTTCAAGGTCTACTAGTAATTGCCTTGCCTGTAGCCAATAATATTATGACTCTTGGAAGCTTAGCAGAAATCACACGATTAGTTGTGAGTAACGGGATCATCCTTTACGCCCTCACACAAGTAACGGGAGGTGACTAAAATGGAAAACAACGTAACAATTGATCGAGGGATTCTTGATCGTAAAACGAAAATCAAGCGATTTTTTGTCAAAAACATGGTAACAATTATGTTTATCATTCTTAGTTATATCGGTTTTCATTACTCAGGGTTGTCAGTTCCATTTTTCATGAGTGAGTTAATCACTCGATTTGCGAGAAATGGATTTTTAGTACTCGCTCTTATCATTCCGGTTATGGCCGGAATGGGTTTGAACTTTGCAATCGTTTTAGGTGCGATGGCAGGCCAAATGGGGATCATTATGGTAGTTCACTGGGGAATTACTGGTGTGCCCGGGGTCTTACTCTGCGTTCTGCTCTCAACTCCCTTAGCGATAATCTTCGGCTTTCTTACAGGAAAGCTTCTCAATAAGACAAAAGGGCAGGAAATGATCACCAGTCTAATTCTGGGCTTCTTTGCGAATGGGATCTATCAATTCATATTTCTAATTCTTGTAGGATCTGTGATTCCTATGGTAAATGAAGAGATGATATTAAGTTCGGGAGTGGGTCTGAGGGTTACAATTGCACTGAACGACACGATTCGTTATGCCCTAGATGATGTATGGAGATTTTCTTTTATCCATACAGTGTTGATTGCAACGATAATTTTTCTGATTATCTATGCAGTGAAGCTCTATAAAATGAAAAAAGGAGAAACAGCAGATGCTCCTACGGATAAATCAAAAACTTACTTTAACCTGGGCGTCGTTGTTGCACTTTTAGCGGTAACTTTAGGAGTAATGTTCTCTGAATCTAGAATAAACGATTTACAGGTGCCTATGATTACATTTGCCATTATCGGTGTCCTCTGTTTATTCACTTATTTCTTGTCGAAGACAAAACTAGGTCAAGATCTTCGCACGGTCGGACAGGATCGTCATATTGCAAAGGTTTCAGGAATCAATTCCGATGGAATCAGGGTTCTTGCTATCGTTCTTTCCACCCTCTTGGCTGCATATGGCCAAATTATCTATCTTCAAAACCTAGGAACATTAAGTACCTATGGTAGTCATGAGCAGGTTGGGATGTTCGCGATCGCAGCTCTGTTAATCGGTGGAGCATCGGTTACGAAAGCGACGATCGGTCAAGCAGTTCTTGGAACAATCCTCTTCCATACATTGTTTATCGTATCACCATTAGCCGGAAGAAATCTTTTCGGTGATGCACAACTGGGTGAATACTTCAGAGCATTTGTTGCTTATGGAGTAATCGGTTTGTCTTTAGCAATGCACGCTTGGAAAAAATACCTGCAATCCAAAGATGAACTGGGTATGTAGTGATCCATAGTATAAAAGTATAATGAAATCCCCATCGGGACCCTTGTGCGAAGAGGTCTGATGGGGATTTTTTCTTTCATCTCAATTTTTACAGTATGATCAGCTTGAAGGATAGACATAGATCACATCAGGCCGATCGATTTCCTCGATGTATTCAATATGAATTAAAGGAGCGATATATTCAGTATTCGTCCATGGATCAAAGTATAAGACCTGTTCAATGGTTCCTATTACATGAATCCAGCTGTACTCTTCCCAATCCTCAACTCCTTCATAAGTGGTCAGCAGACCAATGGGAAGTGCATCAGCAGCACAGCATGTCACCAGCAATCTGGATATAATAAATGAGTTGGAGATTGCCTGGTCATGTGTTTGGAGATCGATAAAACCTGATATGCTCACCCTGGTCCCGGAATACTGCTCAAGATCATTTTTTACCTGTTTTAACGCACCGTCAAAATTTGTTTCGTCAATGACTAACACATCATCAGTAAGTAACAGCTCCACCGGATCCACATTCGAAGAAAAAATAAATGACTCATTGAGATGGTTAGCGGATGCAATAGTCGTACTTCTTCGCATAGTGATCGATTCGTCCAGACCTTGAGGTTCAAGAGCAAATCCGAAGAGCAAAGGGAGTATGAAGAGAAGATATCCTAGCCGAAGTTCTTTTGAGGATCGGCCGTTTATTAACACCAGAACTTGGTAAATTGCGAGAAAGAGAAAAACACTAAAAGATCCGATTGCAAATTTCACCATTTTCGGGTGTATGAAATGGAGAATTGAGCCACTGACAATCAGGTTGAGAAGATAGATACTGAATGCAACTAAGATTCCAAACCAAATCAATTCATTTATATTCCACTTTTTCATTCATACCACCTACAATCCTAGAAGATTTATAATGAGACCGATCATCAGACAGAAAAGAAAAACGATTCCTATAATACGAAGGACAAACTTTGTTTTAAATCCATCTAAAAGCATTAAAGTGTTTTTAACATCAATCATAGGACCTAAAATCATAAAAGCCATGATTGACCCCGGTGTAAACTGACCGATAAAACTACGAGCAATAAACGCATCAGCTTCTGCACAAAGTGAAAGCCCGTACGCTAATAACATCATGGTGATGACGGAAATAACAGGTCCTTGTCCGATCATTACCAGTAACTGTCGTGGCAGCATCGTTTGAATCATCCCTGACAGAAAAGCGCCAAGGATTAAAAAACGGCCCACTGAATACAGTTCACCACTCATATGGTCGACAATTTGGAGAGCTTTATCCTTAATGGATTTTACTGGACCGTGATGATCATGGGAACAACAGGAAGATTCGTGGTGATTTGAGTGGTCATGGTCATGAACTTCATAATGGTGATCGTGTCCACATCCGCAGGAAAGATCAACCTCCGGGTCATTCAGTTCACGTTCACCATTTTTATAGATCAGACCGATGATAAAGCCAATGAGAATAGCACCGACCAAGCCGATCCCACCCCGAAACAATACCACCCGAAGAGAACCTCCAAAGGCATAGTATGTGGATAATAAAACAATGGGATTCACGATGGCTACAGCCAGCATAAAAGTAATGGCAACAGAAAGAGGCATTCCTTTCTTTACGAGCCTTCGAGTGACCGGTACATTGGCACACTCACAAATCGGGAACATAAAACCCGAGATCGATGCAGCAAATAAGGCGAAATGAGAATTTTTTGGAATGATGCGGGTCAGCAACTCCTCTGACACAAAGACCTGTATCACTGAAGAGGCAAAGACTCCGATCATTACAAAAGGCATAGCTTCGAAAACAATACTGAGAAATATAGTACTGAATGTATGAAGATCTCCACGGGTGATCATGGTTGCGCCCTGATCAAAAAGACGGATCAGAAAAAGAACGATGACTAAAAAGATAGGATAAATAGCAAGTTTTACTTTATTGTTTTTCAATATGAACTCTGTCAACCGGTTCACTTCCTTTTGATTCAATTGGTTTTGTCATTGATTTTAAGTATTCTTTTTCCTCTTCAGTTAAAGAAGGAGAAAGCAGCTCATAGACTTTTTCATGGTATGAGTTGAGCCAGGACGTTTCATTGCTTGTTAAGAGAGAAGGATCCAGAGCGTCTAGTGAAAAGGGACAGTAGGTAAAGGTTTCAAAAGCATAAAAAACTCCTGAAGAATTTTCTTCGACTTTTTTCACTACTACAGTATTTTCCAGTCGAATTCCATATTTCTTCTCCCGATATACTCCGGGTTCTATCGTCAAGAACATGCTTTCTTCCAATGCCACCGAAGTTGAAAGAGGAGAAAGGCGCTGTGGTCCTTCGTGAACTCCAAGAAAACACCCAATACCGTGGCCTGTTCCGCATTTGTAATCAATTCCCTCTTGCCACAATGGTAAGCGGGCGATAACATCAAGGTTCGCCCCTGTGGTTCCTTTTAAAAACTTTGTTGTGGAGAGATTGATCAGGCCTTTAAGTACTAGAGTAAACTCCTTTTTCATCTCCTTGGTAATTTCTCCAACGGGAAATGTTCGGGTAATATCTGTTGTCCCTTGAAAATACTGGCCACCTGAATCTAAGAGGAAGAAATTTCCCTTTTCAAGGTAAGTGGGATTCTTGTTGTCCGGTCGATAATGCATCATTGCTCCGTTTCCACCAAAGGCTGCGATCGTTGAAAAACTCGGCCCTACAAAATCATTTTGTTCTTTTCGGAATGTCTGGATTTTTTCTGCTGCTTCGACCTCGGTAACTTTATGGTTTTTTAAGGTTTCTTGCAGCCAATGACCAAATTTCACTAAGGCAACACCATCTTTTCGGTAGGCTTCTGACGTATTCAGAATTTCTGTCGGGTTTTTCTTTGTCTTTAACCCTTGAACAAGGTCGCTTCCAAAAATCTTCTTCACGCTAGAGGGGATTTGATTAGATAACCAGTCAGTTGTCTTAACAGGATCAAGATAAAGTGTCTCATCCGAATCAAGAGTATGAACAACATGTGAAAAGGCATTGTAATCTTTAATTGTAACGCTATGGTTTTCAAGGTCTGAACGTAGTTCCGGTTCTATTTTCTCCTGGTGGATGAATAACATGGCTTCACTCTCAGCAACCATGGCATAGGCTGTTGCCACAGGATTATGAGGAATATCTGATCCCCGAAGATTAAATAACCATGCCACATCATCCAAGCTAGATATAATATAGCTGGATGCTCCTTGATCCTTCATTAACTCTCTGACTTCATTCATCTTAACGGAGACAGATTTTCCTGCAAACTTCATAGGAAGATGGAACACTGAATTAATTATCAGGCTTGGACGATCCTTCCATAGCTCTCCCACAAGATCAATATGACTAAGATATTTAAGATCCAGCTCTTTTAATGTGTTCCTTAAGGCAACTCCGCTGGAAAGAGGGAATACTTTGCCGTTATACCCGACACGATTTCCCTTGCACAAATGATTTTTCAGCCAATCAAGGTAAGGAAGAGCGTCTCCCTGGGATGATTCAATGACACTGATCCCCGAAGATTCGGTTTCATTTCTTGCCTGAAGGATATAGCGACCGTCAACCCATAAGTATGCTTGCTCTTTAGTTACAACAAGGGTTCCCATAGAACCGGTAAAGCCCGAGGCCCATGCACGTTCCATCCAGTAATCACTTACATATTCACTTTGATGAGGATCTCCGCTGGGAATGATATAAGCATTGAGATCATATTCCTTCATCCTGTTTTGGATCATTTTAATTCTTTCCTTAATCATTAGACTCCCCCTTCACTTTTTCTTCTTTCAGAAATGCTGAATCAATGATCATATTATATCATTTTCATATACGAAAGGGGGAAAAAATTCAAATTGTTAAGAAAATAGAAATCGGGTATAAAAAAGGTATCAAGGGAATAAAGGAGTGTTAAATCATGGAAAATTTTAAAGCTTTGCGGGTATTTGAAGAGAACTCTGAGTTTAATCGGAAAATCGTTGAAAGAAGCATTAATGATTTACCCGAAGGTGACGTAACAATTCAGGTTGTATATTCTTCGATTAATTACAAAGATGCATTATCAAGCATCGGAAATCGAGGAGTCACAAGAAAATATCCTCATACACCCGGAATTGATGCTGCAGGCTTGGTTTTGGACAGCAATGATGAGAAGTTTTCAAAGGGGGAAGAAGTATTTATAACAGGATACGATCTTGGTATGAACACGGATGGCGGCTTCGGACAGTTAATTCGTGTGCCTGGAGAGTGGATTATTAAAAAACCCCAGGGACTTACACTAAAAGAGTCAATGATCTATGGAACTGCCGGTTTTACCGCTGCTCTTTCTGTGTATCGATTAGCGCAGGAAGTATCTCCTGATGAAGGCAAAGTGCTTGTAACCGGAGGTACTGGCAGTGTTGCCAATATTGCTATGAAAATTCTCGTAAAGCTGGGATATGATGTGATTGTTGCCACGGGAAAAGTTGAAAAGGAAAAAGAAGCATTAATGAAATTAGGGGTAGAAGATGTGATTCATCGCAAGGAAATTGAAGAGGAAACCTCAAGACCCATGGTGAAATCCAGATGGTCCGGGGTGATTGACACTGTTGGTGGATCTGTTCTTACTTCGGTGATAAAGGCAATTCAATATGGAGGGGCAGTAACAACTTGCGGTAATGTAGGAGGAGCATCCTTTGAGAGCTCTGTGTATCCATTTATTCTTCGTGGAATTACTCTTTTTGGAATTGACTCAGTTCAGTGTCCCATGGATTTACGTCTGGTGATCTGGGATAAACTGCAGGGAGAATGGAAGCCGGAGACACTGGACGAGATGGTGCAGGAAGTTGAATTAGAGAAACTGGAAAATGTCTTGGATAAAATGATTGAGGGGAAGAAGACAGGGCGTTACGTTGTAAAACTATAGACATTACCTTCGTGGGCTGTTTACAAAACAGCAGATCTTTAGTATAATACTCTTATTGAAAACGAAAACCATTATCATATAATAGTTTCAATAAGAGAGGAGAGAAAAAATGGCAAGAAATAGAAATCCGAGATTTAAAGAATCCCGTCGCCTCGGGGTCAATATCTATGGTCATCCGAAAGCGATGAATCGATATTCGAAAGGG